>NZ_MQTQ01000021.1:0-72601 GCF_020532805.1 Arthrobacter sp. SO5
GGGGGTGCGGATTCCGGCCGCCGCGGGAAGCGGGGGCGGCCGGGCCGCGAGGGCTACTTGGCCGTGAACGCCCCGATGGTCAACACGTTGATGCCCGCGTTGCTGCAGGCGTCATGGGGTTCGGCGAGGAACAGGGACGCGGTGTCTTCGGGCGGGTAGACCCGGAAACCTGCCGCCGGAACCACGGTGCAGTCCTGGTAGTTGCGGGCCTGGGTGTAGCGCAGCGTGGCCGTTCCGGCCTGGCCCGGGGCCAGCAGCACGTCGGCAACGGGGGTGGACTCCTCGCGCGCCGCCGGGGCGCCGATCGGGTCCCCGTTTGCGCCGGCGGTCAGCGAGACGCCGGCAAAACCCTTCAGCAGGCACGGCTCGGCGCCGGAATTCGTCAGGATCAGCTGCATGTAGACACTGCCGGCCGCGCCGCCGCCGGTGGCATCGGTGGTTGCTGCGAGCCCGGCTGCCTTGCACAGCGCGGTGCCGGACTGGGCGGTCGCCTGGGCGGGCGGCGCAGGAGGCGCCGCCGGCGCAGGGGTGGTGCCCTTGGCCGCGCCGGATGCCGCCGCCGGCTGGCTCGCCGAACTGGCCGGGGAGGACGCCGGTGCGCTCGATGTCTGGGACTGCGCGGTGCTGCCCCCGCAACCGCTGAGCAGGAGCGCTGCCGCGGCAGCCGCCGTCGTGAATACGAGTCCGTTGATGATTCGCTGAGCCGTCATGGCACCACCTTGGTGCCCGCTGTTGCCTGAGTCAACGACGCCACGACGGCAGCGCCCGATTGATGCCCGGATTGTGATTTCCGGGCATCAATCGAGGTCAGCTAGTCCTTGGGGGCGCCGCGGCGCCGCAGCAGTGCCGCGCCTCCCAGGGCCAGTCCTCCGATCCCGGCGATGAGTCCGGCCCAGCTGCGGGCCTGCGCGCCGTCGTCCGTCACCGCCGCGGCCTGTACCGAGGTCGCGGCGGGTGCCGTGTCCGAGGCGGCGGCCGCCGGGGCGCCGTGCCCGTCCGTGGTGTGCCCGTCGGTGGCGTGCCCGTCCGCGCCGTGCCCGTCGGCGGCGGCGCTAACGGCGACCGACGGAGCCGGGGACTTGAGGGCGTGCGCGTCCTGTCCTTCCTGCGGAACCTGCGACCAGTCGGTCTGGCCCTGCTCACAATCCTGCAGGGTGGGGAAGTAGAGGGTCTTTCCGGCAGCGTCCGGGAGCTTGACCGAGAGCACCAGGGCGTCCCGGAGTTCCGGGTCCAGCGGGGCCTTCGCCGTATAGACGATCTGGCTGGTCCGCTTGGTGATCGAAGTTCCGTCCGCCAGCTTCTTCGGCTCGGGCAGCTGATCGATGACCTTCTGGGCCGTCCAGTTCGGGTTCACGGTGGGCTGCGCGTCGTTGAGTTCGGCGGGCAGCGTGATGGTCACCTTGGTGGTGCCGGATCCCTCACACCCGTGCGGGATGCCGAAGGTGAGCAAGGCGTAGGAGTTCGCGGCGGTCTTGTCCGGGGTGACGCCGACATGGGCCGAGGCGCCTGAGACGCCGGCGAGCATCAGCACGGCGGTTCCGCCGGCGACGGCAGCGGCGGAGAGGGCGCGGCGGAGGGCGGCCGCGTTCTTGGTGTTGCGCATGGGAGAGTGCCTTTCGGGCGTGCGCTGGCGCTGCGGGCAGGCGCACAAAAATGGGGTGGCGGCGCGGCTGAGCTGTGTGGCGGATTGCCGCGGCAGGGAAGAGAGTCAGGGAGGAACGTCAATAAACGACGACGACGACGACGGCGGCGGCGGGCGGCCCGCGGCGGCAATCGGGGCGGAGGTTGCGCCAGGGCAGCGGTACAGACTCCTCGTGCCGGCCAGCTGCGGGCGGCGCCGCGACGGCGTCGGGAGTTACCGGGGCCGGGAGGTGGACGAGCGGGCGGAGCCATGCGGAGAGCGACCAGAGGGCGTCCTCGCCCCTGGCGAGGAGGACGGCACAGGCGAGCGTTGCCAGCGCGTGGCCGGCGAGCATCAGCAGCGAAAGGCCGGGGTCCGCCTCATGAAGCCGGGTGTGGTCTGCCACGGCGGGCACCCAGGCCGAGCCGGTGTGGTGCGGCACGGTGGCGCCGGACCCGGACCCGGATCCTGGCCCGTTCAGCGAGGTGAAAGATGCGTGCAGCGCCAGCTGACCGGCCCCCAGCAGGGCCGCCAGGGCCGGGGCGTTGAGCTTCAGACGGGTCGCGGCCGTGGAGGCCAGCCCGGTGAGGGCCAGGAGAGCCAGCACGATTCCGGGGGAAGGGAGGTGGCCGCCGGCGGTGACGTGGGCCCCGGCGGCGAGGGAAACAACCGTCAGCGCCACCAGGGCCGAGCGCAAACCGTGGAAGGGTGTCCGGTTGGCAGTGCGCACGGAACACTCCCTTCGGCAGCGGCTTCAGTGGCGGCTTCGGCAGCGGCAAGTCACGATTGCGCCGCAGGCTCTTACCGTCCGCGGGCTATCCCTTGATTCTAGCGGCGCATTTCTACCGCGCTGCGAAAGCCTGTGGCGCAGCCGCCGGCTGCAGTCGGGGTGTCAGTCCGTCTCAGGTCCCCAGCAGAAGTGGCAGTCTTCTGCGCAGAGTCCGCCGGCGGGCAGCTCGTCGCCGCCGCGGGTCTGAGCGTTGGTCTGGGCTGCCGGGGCGCCGCCGGCCCGATCTGTCTGCAAAGTCACGATGTGTCCTAGGTCAAGGGAGCAAACGCTGATGTGACCCAGCTAACCGCGAAAGGAAGCCGCGCCTCAATGGGCTAGTCGACGGCAATACCGGGCCGGTCCTGTGCAAATGTCCAGTGGAGGTGGCCAGTGCAGGTGCCCAGTGGAGGTGGTCAGGGCAGGTGCCCGGCCGCTGTCCGGCCCTAACCTCGGCGGAACAGCCGCCGGAAGGTGGGCGGCGGGGGCTCGGGGACGGACCAGGGTTCGCTGCCGTGGCGTCGGCGTCGCAGTTCGAGGGCGAGGCTTTCCTGGCCGCGGGCCATGGCCCAGCGGTGGTTGGCCGCGAAGGCAGGTTTCATGAGCCAGCTCAGCCGGCGGAGCAGCGGCTTGGCGGCGCTGACACGCCAGTCGTAGGTGATGACGGTCTCCGGGCCGTCCTGCTCGAAGATCCAGCGGCCTGTTCCGTTGAGGTCGCCTGCAGCGGCGAGCGCAAAACCGCGGTTAGTGACCGGTTCCGTGACGGTGAGGATCCAGCGGAGCGTGTAGGGCAGCCAGCCCTTGGTGTGAAGACGCACGGATGGAGGGATGCCGGCGTCGCCGTCAGTGGAACGGGGCAGGGGTTCGGCGCGCAGATACACGGACGGCCACCAGCGGGGCAGGCCTGTGCCGTCAGCGAGCACGGCGGCGACTTCATCCGGGCTGCCAGCCACCCGCCACACGGTCTGGAATTCGTAGTCGGCGCTGCCCATGGAGCCTCCTGTGCGGATGCGGGTATGCGGGTGTGCGGATGCGGGCTTGATGCGCACGACCGTACTCAGGACCGGTTGGGCCGTCAATATGGCCGCGGGCTGACCGCCCGCCAGACGGTCAGCTGACGGCCCGCACCGTGGCCAGCTCTCTGAGTTCCTGCAGGATTTCCAGCTGCTGGCTGTTGATGGTCATCAGCAGCTCGATCTCTTCTTTGGCCTTCACGTTCGTGTCGTAATCGTGCTGGGCCATCGCCGCGGCGATCGCGTCCTGCCGTTTGGCGGCGATGAGGAGGATGGCACCCTGCAGTCCGGCCAGCATGGACAGCAGGAGGTTCAGGAGGATGTAGGGGTACGGGTCCCAGGAATTCGTGGCCAGCGCCAGGGTGTTGATGGCGGCCCAGATCAGCATGAAGCCGATGAAGCCGCCCACGAAGGGCCAACTCCCCATCCCGTTCCGCATGATGTCGGCGGCGCGCTGGCCTTTGGTCAGGGTGGCTTTGTGCCCCTCGTGCCAGGTCCTATGCTGATCGGTCATGACTCAGGGTAGCCGCGGGACAGGCGCGAACCTGCCCCGCGGCCTCCCGCGGCTCCGGCGAAGAACCCTAGCTCGCCCCGGCGCCTGCCCCGGCGCCCGCTGCGGTGCCGGCGAGCCGGAGCCAGGTGTCCACCACGGTGTCGGGGTTCAGCGAGACGGAGTCGATGCCCTCGCTGACCAGCCACTGGGCGAAGTCCGCATGGTCGCTAGGTCCCTGGCCGCAGATGCCCACGTATTTGCCGCGCTCCTTGCAGGCCTTGATCGCCATGCTCAGGAGCTTCTTGACCGCCGGGTCGCGCTCGTCGAAGCTGCCCGCGACGATGGCGGAGTCCCGGTCCAGGCCCAGGGTCAGCTGGGTCATGTCATTGGAGCCGATGGAGAACCCATCGAAGTAGTCCAGGAACTCGTCGGCCAGCAGGGCGTTCGACGGGAGCTCGCACATCATGATGACCTCAAGGCCGTTCTCGCCGCGGCGCAGGCCGTTCTCCGCGAGCAGGCTGATCACGCCGCTGGCCTCGTCCAGGGTGCGTACGAAGGGGATCATCAGCTTGACGTTGGTCAGCCCCATCTCGTTCCGCACGAAGGACAGGGCCTCGCACTCCAGGTCGAAGCAGTCCCGGAAGGACGGCTCCAGGTAGCGGGAGGCGCCGCGGAAGCCGATCATCGGGTTCTCTTCGTGCGGTTCGTACGCCGGTCCGCCGATGAGGTTGGCGTATTCGTTGGACTTGAAATCGGACATCCGGACGATGACCGGCTCCGGTGCGAACGCCGCGGCGATCGTGGCCACACCCTCGGCCAGGCGCTTGATGTAGTAATCCCGCGGGCTGTCATACGCCGCAATCCGCTCGCGGATTTCCGCGGCCACGTCCGCCGGCTGCTCGTCCAGGTTCAGCAGCGCCTTGGGGTGGATGCCGATCTGGCGGTTGATGATGAACTCAAGCCGGGCCAGGCCCACGCCGTGGTTGGGCAGCTGCGCGAAGGTGAAGGCCTGCTCCGGGGTGCCGACGTTCATCATGACCTTCACCGGGGCCTCGGGCAGCTGGGTGATCTCGGTTTCCTCGACGCTGAAGTCCAGGAGTCCCTCGTAGATGTAGCCGGTCTCGCCGTCGGCGCAGGAAACGGTCACTTCGAGGCCGTCGGAGAGGACGTCAGTGACGTCCCCGGTGCCGACGACGGCGGGGATCCCCAGTTCGCGGGCGATGATGGCCGCGTGGCAGGTCCGGCCGCCCCGGTTGGTCACGATCGCGGAGGCGCGCTTCATGATCGGTTCCCAGTCCGGGTCCGTCATGTCCGCGACGAGGACGTCGCCGGTTTTGAAGGCGGCCATCTGATCGATGGCGGTGAGGATCCGGACGCGGCCGGCACCGATGCGCTGCCCGATGGCGCGGCCTTCGGAGAGCACCCGGCCGGTCTCGTGCAGGCGGAAGCGGGTCCGCTGGCCGGTGGGCCGGCGGGACTGCACGGTCTCCGGGCGCGCCTGCAGGATGTACAGGCCGCCGTCGATCCCGTCCTTGCCCCATTCGATGTCCATGGGGCGCCCGTAGTGGGCTTCGATGGCGAGGGCATGGCGTGCCAGCTGCTCGACGTCGTCGTCCGTGAGGCTGAAGCGGTTCCGCAGCGACGCCTCGACCGGAACGAAGTCAATGGTGTGGCCGATTTCGCGGTTGCTCGTGTAGGTCATCTGGAGCGCTTTTTCGCCGAGGCCGCGTTTGAGGATGGCCGGCCGGCCCGCCAGCAGCGCCGGCTTGTACACGTAGAACTCGTCCGGGTTGACCGCGCCCTGCACCACGGCCTCGCCCAGGCCGTAGGAGGAGGTGACGAACACGGCGTCCTGGAAGCCGGATTCGGTGTCCATGGTGAACATCACGCCGGAAGCGCCGACGTCGGAACGCACCATCCGCTGGATTCCCGCCGAGAGTGCCACCTCGGCGTGCTCGAACTTGTGGTGCACCCGGTAGGCGATGGCGCGGTCGTTGTAGAGCGAGGCGAAGACGTCCTTGATGGCCACCAGGATGTTCTCGATGCCGCGGACGTTCAGGAACGTCTCCTGCTGACCGGCGAAGGAGGCATCCGGGAGGTCTTCCGCCGTCGCGCTGGAACGGACGGCCCAGGAGAGGTCCTCGGAACCGCCGTGCTTGTCCACGAGCTGCTGGTAGGCGGCGCGGACCTGCGTCTCGAAATCGGGCAGGAACGGCGTCTCGCGGATCAGGCCCCGGATCTCCTGGCCCGCTGCGGCCAGCGCCGTCACATCATCGGTATCGAGGCCCACCAGCCTGTCGGCAATCTTTTGACCCAGGCCCGAATCTGCCAGGAAGCTGCGGTAGGCGTCCGCCGTCGTGGCGAAGCCGTCCGGTACCTGAACGCCGGCAGAGGTCAGATTCTGAACCATTTCGCCGAGGGAGGCGTTCTTGCCGCCTACCCGGTCCAGGTCCTTGAGTCCGAGGTCCGAGAACCACAGGATGTCTGTCGTCATGGTTGCTGCTCCTTTGCAGTTGGGTGGCATGCCGGGGCGCCGCCCTGCGTCCGGCGAAGGCCGGCTGATAGGCGGAAGTCTTCCCCACACTGACAGGTCTGCGCCGGTGTTTCCACATGACCTGCGCCACACAGTGATTGTGAAAAATTTCCCTAATGCTTGAGATTCATCCGCTGCAGGATGGTGGCGGCCATTTCCTCCACGGACACGCTGGCCGAATTCAGGTACGGAATCCCGTGGGACACATACAAACGCTCGGCGCTGCGCAGCTCAAAACCGCACTGCCGCAGCGACGCATACGGTGAGCCGCGGCGGCGCTCGGTGCGGACTTGGCTCAGGCGCAGTGGGTTGGTGGTGAGGCCGAAGCATTTCGAAATGAAGGGCCGGAGCGGGCGGGGTAGCCCTTCCTTCTCAAAGTCCTCGTCCACCAGGGGGAAGTTCGCCGCGAAAATGCCGTGCTGTAGCGCCAGGTACATGGTGGTGGGCGTCTTGCCGCAGCGGGACGGGGCCACCAGGATCACCTGCGCCTTTTCGAGGGCGCGCAGGCTCTGGCCGTCATCGTGCTCCATGGCGTATTCGACGGCGGCCATCCGGGACTGGTAGCGGGCCGCGTTCCCCAGCCCGTGGGCCCGTCCGGGTTCCCCGCTGGCCGTCGTGCCAAGGGCGCTCTCCAGCACGCCGACGTGCGTCCCGATCAGGTCCACGACGATTCCTTCGCACTTGGCGAGGGTCTGGCGGATCTCGCTGCCCACCGCGGTGGAGAAGACGATGGGACGCAGGCCGGTAACGGCCAGCCCGTCGATGACGTTGACCACCGCCCGCGCCTGGTCGATCGTCGTGATGAAGGGGACCGTGATGCGGTCAAAGTCGTTCTCGGGAAACTGGGTCAGCAAGGTGTTGCCGAGCGTTTCCGCGGTGATGCCCGTGCTGTCCGAGAGGAAGTAGACCGGGCGGGGAGCGTCATTGGTCATAGAGGCATTGTGCACCAGTGCGGGCCTATCCGCCCTCCGGGGCCCGGACATAGACTGCTCGCGTACAACGCCACCAACGCCACAGGAGATGGACATGAGCTATTCGGGGACCGGTAACGAGAAGGCCGTCACGGCAAGCGATCTTGACCGGACACATGTCGGACTGACCGTGAGCTTCGAGCCGGACGAGTTCACCCTGGTGTTTGGCCGGATCGGCGCCATCGCGCGCAAGGAGGGCGGAGTGACTCTCGTCCTGGCCGGTGTGGACGGCGCGGGCGGCATGCCCGCCCACTACAGCCTGCCGCCCACCCAGCAGGTCTACGTCCAACCGGACAAGCTCACCAGCACGGAGACTGCCATCAAGGATATGTTCGGGAAGGTGCAGGATAACCTGCGGACCCACAAGGGTGACCAGCGGCCGGGTGGCATGTAGGGCCTCAGACTCTTTCCGGCCGGGCACGCCGGCACGGGCAAAGCAAAAGCCCCTGCTTGCCTTGTAAACAAAGGGAAGCAGGGGCCTCGCTATCTGGCGGTGACGGTGGGATTTGAACCCACGTTGGCTTTCACCAAACAACATTTCGAGTGTTGCACCTTCGGCCGCTCGGACACGTCACCAACCTGTATAGGGTACCGGAGCAATGCGCTCATCCCCAAAACGGCGCCCTCCGTGCCGGACGCGACGGCACGCCGGGGCGGACAACACTTCCCCGCGCAGCCCCACGGGACTAGATTCGTCAGCAAGATGAGCAACTCTCAACAGCAGACCCACCAGCAGACCGCAGCCACCGCCTACTGGACCGTCGGACCCGAGAAAGGTGAGCTCCGGCGTGAGGTCCTGCCCGCGCCCGGACCGCATGAAGCCCTCGTGCGTACCCTGTTTTCGGGCATCAGCAAAGGCACCGAACTCGTGGTCCACAACGCCCGAGTTCCGGAGTGCGTCGCCGCGGAAATGGCCGCGCCGAACCAGGAAGGCTCCTTTCCCGGACCGGTGAAGTTCGGCTATTTGTCCGTAGGGGTCGTCGAAGAGGGCCCGGCTGAATGGCTGGGCAAAACGGTCTTCTGCCTGTACCCGCACCAGGACCTTTACGTCGTTCCGGTGGAGTCGCTCACTGTGGTCCCGGAGGATGTTCCCGCCCGCCGCGCGGTGCTGACCGGCACCGTCGAGACGGCGATCAACGGGCTCTGGGAAGCAGGCCCGCGCCTCGGCGACCGCGTCACCGTAATCGGAGCAGGGCTCGTCGGCGGCATGGTGGCCAAGCTTCTCAGCGACTTTCCGCTGGGACGGCTGCAACTGGTCGACGTCGACCCCGCCA
The DNA here is from genome assembly GCF_020532805.1 of Arthrobacter sp. SO5. Taxonomy (GTDB): domain Bacteria; phylum Actinomycetota; class Actinomycetes; order Actinomycetales; family Micrococcaceae; genus Arthrobacter. The sequence goes on from NZ_MQTQ01000021.1 coordinate 8,672, forward strand.
AGCGCGCGTTCGCCGAAACCCTCGGCGTTGACTTCAGCCACCCCGACGACGCCCTGCCGGACTGCGACATCGTCATCCACTGCTCCGCCTCGGAGGCTGGCCTTGCGCGCGCCCTGCAGCTCGCGGGAGACGACGGCGACGTCATCGAAATGTCCTGGTACGCCGACCGCAAAGTCACCGTGCCTCTGGGCGAAGACTTCCACGCACGCCGGCTGTCCATCCGTGCCAGCCAGGTCGGCGTCGTGGCCCGCGCACGCCGCCACCGCCGCACCAACGCCGACCGGCTCCGGCTCGCCGTCTCCCTGCTGCGCGATCCGGGCTTTGACGTGTTCCTGACCGGCTCATCCCCGCTCGCAGAGCTGCCCGACGTCGTCCAGCAGCTCTCGGACGGCACGCGGGAAGCGCTGTGCCACGTCATTGAGTACCCGGTGAGTGAAGACCCCGCCACCGAACCCGCCACAACAGAAGCTACGAGGTAACGTCCGTGTTCAGCCTGACCGTCCGCCGCAACTTCATGATCGCCCACAGCCTCCCGCGGGAGGCGTTCGGCCCCGCCCAGGGCCTGCACGGCGCCACTTTCGTCACGGAGGTGACCTTCCGCCGCCGCACGCTGAATGAGGACTCGATCGTGATCGATATCGGCGAGGCCGGCGAAGTGCTGGATTCGATCCTTGCTGGGCTGAACTATCAGAACCTGGACGAGCACCCAGATTTCGCCGGGAAGCTGACCACCACCGAGGCCCTGGCCCGGTACATCGCAGACGCCGTGGCAGCCCGGATCCGCGAGGGACAGGACGGGCGAGAGCTGGCCGGCTTGGACGTTACCCTGCGCGAAACCCCCGATGCCTGGGCCGCCTACTCCCTCGGCTTCGACCCGCGCTAGGAACCCCATGACGCCTGAGCCGCTGAGTACCGAGTCCGTGACCGCGCACATGCCTCCGGCCGGGACGCTCACCCCGGAACGGCTCCGGGCCTGGGCCTGGCACAAACAGGGTCTGGACGGCTCGCTGGCCGGCTGTACCGCCGAACAGGTCTTTGCCCGGGCGGGCTGGGCTCGTTCCGTGGGCGGCGCCAACCCCTACCTCACGCTCTTTGCCCGGGCCGGCATCCGCCGCGAACAGGTGGATGCCGACGTCCTCTCGCACCGGATCCTCGAACTCCCCACGGCGCGCGGCTGCACCTATGTCCTGGGCCGTGACGATTTCGCCTGGTCGCTGCAGCTAAGCCTGGACGCGGCGGAGGCGACGTTCAGGGTGCTCGGCCGGCTCGGCGTCGACCGCGGCGAAATCGCGCTGCTGGAGGAGCAGGTACTGCACACGCTAGCCGAGGCCGGCGCGCCCCTGGATCCGCGCCAGCTCAAGGAGGAGCTCGGCGATTCCGTGCGCAACCTTGGCGAGGAAGGCAAGCGAAAGGGCGCCACCACTACGCTGCCCACCGCCCTCGGAATCCTGCAGTCCCAGGGGCGGATCCGCCGCGTCCCGGCCAACGGACGACTTGACCAGCAGCGGTACGCCTACGAGGCCTGGGGTCTTCCGCCCAGCCCGTTTGACGACGACGGCGCCCGCACCGAGCTGGTCCGCCGGTACCTCGGGTGGACCGGCGGAGCCACGTTCAAGCAGTCGCAATGGTTCACGGGCTTTACCGTGGCACAGAGCAGGGCCGCGCTGGCCGCCGTCGGCGCCGTGGAGGTGCCCACCGCGGAGACCGCCGCCGGGGGAGCGGGGATGTGGATGCTGCCCGACGACGTCGGCCGCCTCGCTGCGTTCGAGGAATCCGCGGGAGAGCAGATCCAGCTGCTGGCCGGGACGGATTCGCTCGTGCTGCTGCGCCGCAACGCGGCGGACCTGCTCGACGAGGCCGATCGGGACAAGAAGGTCATGGCCTCCCTGGCGCTGCAGGCGGACCTCCCGGACCACCCGATCCTGGACCGAGGCCGGATCATCGGGCTCTGGCAGTACGAACCGGGCAGGGAGCGGATTGTGCCCTGGCTGTTCCACGCCCCGACCCCCGCGGTGATGCGGCGGATTGCCGAGGTGGAGGCCTGGATCCGGGAAGACCTGGGCGACTTCCGCGCCTTCAGCCTCGATTCGCCGGCCACCCGGCAGAAACGGATCGACGCGCTGGCGGTGTCCGCGGGCGCATCCCCTGCCGGCCTGTAGGGCTCGGGCGATGCGAATGAGGAAGAGGGAGAACCGGGGTGTCCGGGATTCAGCGTCCGCGGTGTCCGGCGAAGAAGTCCCGCAGCAGCGCGGCGCATTCCTGCTCCCGGACCCCCGCATACACTTCGGCCCAGTGGTTGAGCCGGCGTTCGCGGAGGATGTCGAACACGGAGCCCGCAGCCCCGGCTTTTTCGTCCCAGGCGCCGAACACCACCCTGGGGATCCGGGCCAGCACCGCGGCCCCGGCGCACATCGAGCAGGGCTCCAGTGTCACCACCAGCGTGCAGTCCTCCAAACGCCAGCCGTCTCCCGGTTTTCCGGCCTGGGCGCTTCGTATCTGCAGCCGGGCCGCGGCCTCGCGGATGGCCACCATCTCGGCGTGCGCCGTCGGGTCCCCGAGGGCTTCGCGTTCGTTGCGCCCCGACCCGAGCACCGCGCCGTCGGGCCCGATCACGACGGCGCCGATCGGGACGTCACCGGTGGCAAGCGCCCGCCGGGCCTCGTCGAGGGCGAGGCCCATCCATTCGGCATGGCGGGGCTCAGGTGATGTCATGGCTCAATGATAGTTTCGACGCTAAGTAGGCTGTGCAACAGAGAAGAGTAGGAGACGGTCGTGAACGCCTTAACTGAGCGTTGGGGGAAATGGGTAGTCCCCTACGCCGCTTTGTGGATCACCCTGCTGGCCGGGGGCCTGGTGGTCGTCTTCCTGGCCTTCCTCGGCGCCGAGGTGTACGACAACGTCGTGGACGACGCCGGCCTCGCGAGCCTGGACAAGCCCACGCTGGCCTGGGTGGAGCAACTGCGCAGCCCGGCCCTGGACTCGGCCGTGACGGCTTTCACCAATATCGGTGGCGGGATCGGCATGCCGATCCTGGCCAGCATCCTCACGGCGTGGCTCATCTGGGTCAGCCGGACCTGGCGGCCGCTGATCCTGGTCGGCGGCGCGGCGGCGGTGTCCATCACCGCCACCGCCTTTGGCAAGAGGCTGGTGGGCCGGACCCGCCCGGACCACGCCGACGCGGTCCCACCCTATGAGAACTCACCGTCGTTCCCCAGCGGCCACACGCTCAACACCACCGTGGTGATCGGGGTGGTCGTGTACTTGGCCTGCCTGCAGGTGAAACGGATGATGGCCCGCGTGGCTTTGATCGCGGCGGGTGTGATTTTCGTTGCGGCCATGGGCCTCAGCAGGGTCTACCTGGGCCACCACTGGATGACGGATGTGATCTTCGGGTGGCTGCTGGGGCTGGCCTGGCTGGGGATCGTGATCCTGGCCCACCGGCTCTTCCATGTGCTGCGGCACCGCGAACACGCGGGGCCCGCGCCCACCTTTGACAACGAGGCGCACCTTGGCGACGGTGCCGCAGCCGGCGGCGCTCAAGGGGACAAGGACGACGTCGGCGCCGGCGGTCCCACGGGCGGACCCACGCCGGCCGGGTGATAGTTTTGACCCATGCGCACTCTCGTTGTGGACCACCCGCTGGTCGCCCATAAGCTCACCGTTCTGCGGGACAAGAACACTCCGTCGCCGGTCTTCCGCCAGCTCACCGAGGAACTCGTCACCCTCCTGGCCTACGAGGCCACCCGCGAGGTCCGCACCGAACCGGTGACCATCGAGACCCCGGTCAGCACCACGGTCGGCACAGCGTTCACCAAACCCACCCCGCTGGTGGTCCCCATCCTGCGGGCCGGCCTCGGCATGCTCGAAGGCATGACCAAGCTGGTCCCCACCGCTGAGGTCGGATTCCTGGGCATGGCACGGGATGAAGAAACCCTGGACATCATCACCTACGCCGAGCGCCTCCCCGAGGACCTCACAGACCGCCAGATCTTCGTCCTGGATCCCATGCTGGCCACCGGCGGTACCCTGCGTGAGGCCATCAAGTTCCTCTTCAAGCGCGGCGCCTCCGACGTCACATGCATCTGCCTGCTCGCCGCCCCGGAGGGCCTGGCCAAGCTGGAGGAAGAGCTCGCCGACGCCAACGTCACCATCGTCCTGGCATCCATTGACGAGAGGCTCAACGAGAAGTCCTACATCGTGCCGGGCCTGGGCGATGCCGGGGACCGCCTCTACGGCATCGCCGGCTGAACAGCCGCGTCAGCGGAGCCGCCGGACTGGGCCGGCCGTTGGTCCCTTCCGGAAATCCATGGTCCGGGCTAGCCTGTGCGCCATGGACTGGAAACTTGAACTCGTCTTTGTCCCCGTGTCCGATGTGGACCGCGCCAAGGACTTCTACGTCAACAAAGTCGGCTTCAACGCCGACTACGACGAGCGGCCCTCGGACGGCGTCCGCTTCGTCCAGCTGACCCCGCCAGGCTCCGGTTGCTCGATCGCCATTGGCGAGGGGCTCACCGATGCCCCGCCCGGGACCGCCCCGAGTCTGCAGATTGTGGTCAGCGACATCCAGGCCGCGTATCAGCAGCTCAAGACCAACGGCGTGGACGTCAGCGACGTCGACGTCCAGGACTGGGGGCAGTTCGTCTACTTTGCCGATCCCGACGGCAACAAATGGGCCGTGCAGTGCCTCCCCGGCAGGCCCAACGGCTAGACGCCTCAGCGCAGGCCGGCCCTTGGGGGCTGCGGGCTCAGTACCAGTTGTTGGCGTAGTGGAAGTTCAGGGCACCGCAGGGGGACCCGTAGCGCTGCTTGACGTAGTTCAGGCCCCAGTTGATCTGGGTCCGGTAGTTGGTCCGGTAGTCGGCGCCGGCGCTCGCCATCTTCTCGGCGGGCAGGGACTGGACCACTCCGTAGGCGCCACTGCTGGCGTTGGTGGCCGTGGTCTTCCAGTCGGACTCTTTGGTCCAGAGTTTCAGGAGGCACTGCATCTCACTCGGCGCCCAACCGTAGCTGCCCAGTTGGGCGGCGGCGTAGGCCTGCGCACCGGCAGGATCGTCGACGGCAACGGGCTTTGCCGGCTCGGGCGCAGGCGCCGGTGCAGGCGCCGGCTCAGGCGCCGGTGCGGGTGCGGGTGCCTCGGCGGGCTTGACCTTGGCGGACTGGGGCGCGACGCCGGCCACGGAGGGCAGGGCTTCCTGTGAAGTGACGCGGACCCGTTCGAAGTCCAGGTGCGTGAGCGGCGCGGCGGTGCTGGGGGCCGCGGTCGAGCTGGCGTCGCTGGCGCTGTGGTTGGCGGTGTCGGCGGCCTGGCCGGATGCGCCAACCCCGACGAGCACCGCACAGGCGGTGGCGACGAGGGCGGCGCGGCGGCCGGTGGATCCAAGGCCGGCGGTGAACCGGGACAGGGCCGACGCGGGCTTGGCGGGCTCGGCGCGGTGGCGGGAGGACGCCGCACGGGATGTCCGTGAATCCCCCTCAGGGCGCGGGTGTACCTTGAAGTCAGTCATGATCGCCTCTCAACGCCTGCGGAGTTAGCTGTCGGGTTCGGATGCGATATCCGGCCGCACGGAACCTCACGTGTCGGCTTCACCCCAAGGGTGCAAAGTTGCTGGATGCCCGGGAACTCTGGGTTCCCCGCCTCTGCCTGGTCGAGCGGAATCCGGCAAGCGGCAGAGCTTGGCGTCAGTCCGGATATGCGGCCACAGTAGCGGCCGCACCCTAAAAACGGTACAGGAGTCCCACGTAGAAGTCACATTTTGATAACAGGAACGGCTACGGCGGTGCGTCGACTTGTGCGTGGCGGCTCTCTCATGACCCCGCTTCGACGGCGCCGCGCCCACTCGATGCTGCCGAACGTCTAACGCGCAGGGAACCGTCGAAATGGCGGGCCTGCGGCGGGAAGGCGGACGACGAACTCCGTCCTGCCCGGCCGGGAGGTCACACCGACGGTTCCACCGTGGGCCTCCACGATCGACTGCACGATGGAGAGTCCCAGTCCGCTGGTCCCTTCGGAGGTGCCCTGCGTCGGTGCTCCCACCGGCGTTCCGGCGGCCAACGGGCTGCCGGCCCGGACCATGGCCGCGGCGGGGTTATGCCTCGAGGGATCGGCCCGGGCGAAGCGCGAAAAGATCCGGCCCACAAAGTCCGGGTCGATCCCGGCGCCGTTGTCCGTGACCGTCACGACGGCGCCGCCGCCGGGGGAGCGCATGACCCCCGTGACCACGGTCGTCCCGGGCTCGGTATGCTTGCGCGCGTTGGACAGCAGGTTGGCAAGCACCTGGTGGAGCCGCGCCGCATCGCCGCGGACCATCACCGGCTCTTCGGAGAGCTCCAGTTGCCAAGTGTGGTCCGGCGCCATGACCTTCTCGTCGCTGACCGTCTCGATCGCCAGTTGGGTGAGGTCGACGTCGCTCGGCTTGAGCGGCTGGCCCTCATCCAGGCGTGCCAGCAGCAACAGGTCCTCCACAAGGGTGCTCATGCGCAAGGACTGGTTTTGCACCCGGGCCAGGGACTGCTCACCGTCGGGCGTGAAATGTTCGCTCATCCGCAGCAGCTCGGTGTAGCCGCGGATGGCGGTCAGCGGGGTGCGCAACTCGTGGGACGCGTCCGCGACAAACTGGCGCACCTTCGTTTCGCTCTGCTGCCGGGCCTCGAGCGCGTTGGAGACGTTGTCGAGCATCTGGTTGAGGGCATGGCCCACGCTGCCCACTTCCGTGCCGGGGTGGGCTGCCGACGCCGGCACGCGCACCGCGAGTGCCACCTCGCCGGCGTCGAGCCGTAAGCGGGAGACCTGGGTGGCCACCGCCGACAGCTGTTCCAGCGGCTGCATGGTCCGGCGGATCAGCGCCGTGCCCGCGAGTCCGATGATGACGAGGCCCCCGCCGGACACGACCAGCATGGTCCAGACGAGCGAGGCGAGGGTGTTCTGCTTCTCCGCCAGCGGAAGCCCCGTGATGATCACGTCGCCATAGGGAGCCCGCACCGCCGTGAGCCGGTAGTCGCCGGCGGACAGGGTGCGGTCCGCCGGGATACCGTTGGGCGCGAGTTCGAGCAGGACGTCATCGTCGCCGGGGGAGAGGCTCTTCCGCGTGGCGTCTCCGGCCAGGAAGCCGGCGCGGCTGACGGCGCCGTTGAGGATCCGCGCATTGAGCGTGCCAACGCCCTGGCCCCTGGCGTCCAGGGGATCGGGCCTGCCGCCGGCAATGCCCTGCGCGGGGCGGCCGAATTCGCGGGCACGCTCGGACGCCTGGCCGATTTGGGCGTCGAGCTGCTTCGTGAGGAACAGGTCCATGGAGGCGTAACTGAACAGCCCGACGGCGCCGCAGATCGCCACGAGCAGGCCCATGGCGACCAGGACCAGCCGGGTGCGCAGGTGCCAGGTGGAGGGGTCGCGCCAGTCGCGCCCGGGGGCGCGGACCTCACCGGAAGGTGTGGGCACGGATCAGTCCGCCGGCTTCAGGACATAGCCGGCGCCCCGCACGGTGTGGATCATGGGCGGGTGGGCGGCGTCGACCTTTTTGCGGAGGTAGGAAATGTACAGTTCGACGATGTTGGCCTGGCCGCCGAAGTCGTAGTCCCAGACACGGTCCAGGATCTGGGCCTTGCTGATGACGCGCTTGGGATTCTCCATGAGGTAGCGCAGCAGCTCGAACTGCGTCGCGGTGAGGTGAAGTTCCTCCCCGGCCCGGGTGACGTCGCGGGTATCGACATTGAGGACAAGGTCCCCCACCACAAGTTCGGCGGAGTCCGTCGCGGCGACGCCGGAGCGCTGCACGAGGCGGTGCAGGCGCAACAGGACTTCCTCCATGCTGAAGGGCTTTGTGACGTAGTCGTCCCCGCCTGCGGCGAGGCCCGTGATCCGGTCCTGGACGTCGTCCTTGGCGGTGAGGAACAGGGCAGGGACCTTAGGTGCGAACGCGTGGATCCGGCCGAGGAGTTCGACGCCGTCGAAGCCGGGGAGCATCACGTCCAGAACCAGCACGTCGGGGCGGAAGTCCTTGGCGAGCTTGACCGCCGCGGGGCCGTCGGCCGCGATCGCGACGGACCACCCGGCCATCCGCAGCCCCATGCTCATGAGCTCGGAGAGGCTGGGCTCGTCATCCACCACGAGCGCCCGGATCGGGGAGCCGTCCGGATGCGAGAGCTGGGGAAGGTTGTTGGTCAAAGAGTGCGAGGTGGCCATGGGACAACCTTCCGTCTTTCCGGTGAGGTGCGGCTTTGGAGATACTGTGCGGAAGCTGTGAACCCCAGCGTCGTGAGCTGGATGCAATGACCACCCTGTGGGACAGTGGACATTTAATGCTAAGTAGACATAGGTTTTCGACGGCTTGATTTCGAGTGAATAAAACTGAACGTAACGCTGTTTGTGCCGAACGATCTTCGGCCTACCTTAATTACCGAACGTCCATTCTGCAAAACACTTGGTTTTCGCTCGGCGTGGAAGAACTGTGATTTGTACTACATTTCCGCTTTTAGTCTCACAGTGTGGACTTGGCGGCCCATTGTTACTTGCAAGTCTTCATTGTTACGTTGCACACTTCACTTGTGAACAAGAACTCAACAGCACCTGCAGCCGCAGCTTCCTGGACCAGCACACCCGCTGGTTTCGAGATGCGCTGTTGTCGAATGCACGCCTAAACGTCTCCACCCCAGATAGTTTTCTAGGCATTCGCCCCCAGTCCAGCGTAGGGCGCCCCTCCCCACTTCCATTGCGGGGAAATGCAGCATTCGATCCGCGCACGGCCATTCACTTTTGAGGTAGCAATCCATGTCAGTTGCATCCGGATACGTCCACATCTCCGTCCGTAACGCCAGCAAGGCCGGCCAGGCCTCCGGTATCCGCCAAGGCTTCGGCGGCCGCACGCCGTTCGTCCCCGCGGGATCCGGCAGCAGCTTCCCGGCCCCGGGTTACGCAGCGCAGGGCTATAACCCGAACTCCTACGGCCAGCTCCGGGCCGTTCCCGCGTCGCCCGCCACGGCGCCGACTCCCGTGATCGCCCCGGGTGAGGGCACCGCGCTCCGCCCTGTCCCGGCCGACAACGTGGCCCGGGGCTTCGTGCTGTACATGGGGATCGACGAGGAGACCGCCGCGGCGGCCGGAACCTCCATCGCCAAGCTGGCCCAGGAGATCCGGGCTTACGCCCAGTCCCTGGTGGCCGGCGCTGAAAGCTACGCGGCAGTCGCCGTTGCGCCGGCCAGCACCCCGGGTTCCGCGCTCGACGTCGTCCGTTCCACCTTCGGTGACCCCACTGTCGGCGCCCGCCAGCGTGCCGAGACCGGCCGGCTCCAGCAGCCGCAGGATCTGCGCCCCACCGGCGTCCTCATCGACCTTGCTCGCCGCGAGGTGCACCTCGACGGCGAATCCCTGAACCTCACGTTCAAGGAATTCGAGCTCCTGAACTACCTCGTGGAGAACGGCACCCGCACCGTGGGCCGCGACGAGCTCCTCGAGGGCCTGTGGCGTAACGCCGAAGAGGTGCCGAATGAGCGCACCATCGACGTGCACATCCGCCGGCTGCGCTCCAAGCTTGGACGTCTCGCCAACACCGTGCGCACGGTGCGAGGCCAGGGCTACCGCTTCTACGAGCACCCCGAGGTGGTTGTCTGGGCCGCTCCGGAATACTCGATCTAGCTTCTGGCCTGCGCAAAGCGTCCGTCCCTCTTGTGGGGACGGGCGCTTTCGCTCGTCCTGTGATCGTTTCTCGCGCATCGGGCGGCTCTTGGACTCTGTTGGGTTTCGGGGCTCCGGCGTAGGCTCTGAGCGTTGATCCGACTATTGGGAGGAACCATGTCTGTTGCACGTATTACTACCCTGAGCTCGAACTCCAAGACCTCGTTCGACGACGCGATCAAAGAGGGGATCGAAAGGGCCAACAAGACTCTGCGCAATGTCACGGGCGCCTGGGTCAAGGACCAGAAGGTGGAGGTCAACGACGGCGCTGTGGTCGCGTGGCACGTCGTGCTGGAAGTGACGTTCGTCCTGGACGACTGACCCCGGCGCCGGTGTGATGCCCGGGGGAACGGCGTCAGCACTAGGCTTGACCCATGAGTGCGCATCACATCAAACGGCTGGTGATCATGCGGCACGCCAAGGCGGACTGGCCAGGCGGCGTCGCGGACCACGACCGCCCGCTGGAGGAACGCGGCCACCGGGAGGCGCCGTTGGCCGGGCAATGGCTGCTCAAGCACGGCGTGGTCCCCGACTTCATCCTCTGTTCCAGTGCGCTCCGGACGCGGCAGACCTGCACCTGGGTATGCAGCGAGCTGGGCGACAAGGCTCCGACGCCGAAGCTGGAGGACGGTCTCTACGCCGCCTCCGCGCTGCGCATGCTCGCGGTGATCAACCATGTCCCGGACACCGTCACCACGCTGATGGTGATTTCCCACATGCCCGGCGTCCAGGACCTGGCCATGCACCTGGCCTCGCGTGATTCCGACCATGATGCCTATATGGACGCCGCCACTCGGTACCCCACGAGCGCATTGACCGTGATGGAGACCGAGAAAACCTGGGCGGAGCTGGACGGACAGGATGCCCGGCTCACGCATTTCAAGGTTCCCCGCCCCAAGTAGCGGCTAGTGGGGCCGCCGTCGTCCATAATCCGGCCCCTAGTGCATGGCCTCACGGTCGATTCTGCGGTTTACTGATCCTGTTTACCCCTTGATTTTCATTGGGGCCCAGAGAAAAGGTGGATCATCGTGGATTCAGGACAGCTCATCGGGATCATCATCGGCGTCGTTGTGGTGCTCGCCATCGCCGCAGCGGCAATCATGGTCAGCCGCAGGCGCAAGGTAGCCGAGGACCGAAACCGGGCCGTGGAGATGCGCGAGAAAGCCAGGACCGACGAGATTGGCGCCAGGGAGCGCGAGGCGAAGGCCGCACGTGCCGAGGCGGACGCCAAGCAGGCGGAAGTCGAGGCCGAGCGTCTGCGCGAGGAGGCCCGCGACCGCCAGGCAGAGGCCGAGGACGTCCGGGCCGGCGCCCAGGAACAGCTGCGCAAGGCCGACGAAGTGGATCCGGACGTGGTCACCAGCGAACGCGGCGACGTCCAGGCGGAAACGCCCGGCGGGGCAACGGGCGGCGAGCTGCGCCGGGACCGCAGTGCACGGAATCCCGCCGAGGATCAGACCGTAAATCCGGACAACGACGGAACCAGGGACGACCACCCCCGGAACCTCTGAACCCGTCGACCGCCGCTGCGCCGCTCACTCGGCTGGTCCCGCTGGCCGGCCTGACGACGGCGGTGGCCCGGCCGTGGAATCTGCGGATGCGCGCTTAGCGGCGGGGCGAAGTGGTCGCGGAGGGGCGACGAGCGGCGGATTTCGCCGGGGCCTTGGCTGCGGGCCGCGGGGCTGCCCCTTTGGTCGAGGTCCCGCCCGGTGCGCCCCGTGGGCCTGAAACCCGGGAAACCTGGCCACGGTTCGCAGCTGCCGGATTCCTGGTTGCCGGGTTAGTAGCTGTCCGGTTCGTAGGCGTCCGGGATGTTGTCCGCGAGGCCGTCGCGGGGCGGCGTCGCGGGGAAGACGCGGCCCCCCGGCGCCTGCCGGGGAGCACCGTGCCGGCGAAAAGCAGCAGCAATGTCAGCGCACCGGCGGCCACGGCGAGGTAGAAGTACAGGTCCGGATGCTCGGAATCCACCCGGGTGGACATCGCGTCCGGATCGGCGTTGAAAGCCAGCCCCCATTGCCGCAGGAACGCGATGCCGAACGCGATGAAGAGGATGCTGCCGATCCCACTGGCCACCAGCGTCCTGTGGCGCCGTCGGATGACCACCTCGGACACGCACGCCACATAGGCGGCGACGGAGGCGGCCAGGAACCACAGCGCCACCGTCCCGTGCAGGGTCACGACGGTCAGCACCAGCAACGCGAGGGCAGCCAGAAACGCTCCGATGGCCATCTTGCCGCTGTTACCCATGTGACGCATGTGGACAATCATCCCCGAGAAGGGCTACTTCATCACGTAGCCGCGCACGGACGCCATGATTGCGGCGACACTTTGCTCCCGTGTCCGTTCCGGGTTGTAGGTTTGCCGGTCCAGGCCCACCACAAAACAGGCCCCGAAGATGGCTGTCTCCAGGCTGCCCCGCGAAACCTTCGGGTCCACCGCGTATGCGGCAGCCACCGCGTCAATAGCAGCCCCCACCACGGCGAGCAGCCTGCCGCGCAGCTCGGCGAAGGTGTCCTGCCACTCGCTGCGGGTCCGCCAGTTTTCGCTGACCCAGAGCCGGGCGAACGCGGGGTAATCCGCCATGAAATCCATGGCCTGCCCGATCATCCCCTCCATCGCCACGAGCGGGTCCGCCGATTCGTCCTTGACGCTCAGCAGCCGTGCCAGCAGGATGTCCACCCCGTGGCGCAGGAACTGGGCGACCAGGTCCGACTTGCTGCCGAAGTTGTAGTAGACGGAGCCCTTGGACACCCCGGCGGACGCGGCGATCTCATCGACCGTCACCCCTGCAACGCCGCGCTCGCCGATCAGTTCCATGGAAGCCTCGAAAAGCTTCTGCCGGGTCGCGTTGGTGCGGGCCGGGCGGAGCTTCTTTCCGGAGTCGACCGCCTCTGTGTCGCCGGGGACCCCGGTGGCGCCTGCCTCCGTGCTCATACGGCGATCTCCGGTTTCAGGGTCTTCAGGGTCCAAAACTTGTGCTTCCGGACGGCGAGTGTGGACATGGCAATTCCCAGCAATGTGTAGCCAAGCAGCCCCAGCATTGTGGGGAGGATGACGGCCAGGTCCGCGCCGTAGATCAAGTGCCGCATGCCGTTGACCACGTACCCCATGGGCAGGAGCTGGTGTACCACGTGGAGCGGCTGGGGTGTGGTCTGCCACGGGAACGTGCCTCCGGAGGAGACCAGTTGGAGCACCAGCAGGATGAGCACCACGAGCTTGCCGGGCGTGCCGAGCAAGGCGACGACGCCCTGGATGATCGCGCTGAACGCCATGGCAGCGGCCAGCATAAGGAACCACATCAGCCAGGGGTGGGCGGGGTTGAGGCCCAGGCCCACATCGACCACGAGGGTGAGCAGGCTCGCCTGGAGGGCCGAGACGGCCAGGAAGGGAAGCCAGCCGCCGACGGCGATTTTCCACGCGGGGGCGTTGGACGCCAGCGCCCGCTGGGTAACGGGCCGCATCGCCTGGACCAGCATGAATACGCCGATCCACAGGGCCAGCGTGAGGAAGAACGGGGCGAGCCCCGCGCCGTAGGAGCCGGCCTTGGCCTGTGAGACGTTGCTGACGGCCACCGGATCCGCCATCACCTTGGCGACGCTGTTCTTCTGGGTGTCGTCGGGATTGGGGACCTGCCCGGCGCCCTTGGCGATTTCAGCGGCAAGGGTGCCCGCGCCGTCGGAGGCCGTGGCGGCCCCGGTCTCGAGTTGCGCGGCACCGTCGTCGAGCTTCTGTGCGCCTTCGGAGAGTTTTGCGTCACCGTCGAGTGCACTCTGCTGCCCGGCGGCGAGGGTTGCGGCGCCGCTGGAGAGCTGGTCCGCGCCGGTGGATGCCTGGCTGATGGCCCCGCCGAGGGCGGGAGTGGCTGCCGCTAGCCTGGCTGCGCCCGCACTGACGCCAGCGGACCCGTCCGCCAGTTGCTGGATCTGCCCTGCTGCGGTCTTGAGGGCAGCTGCGGGGCCCGCGGACCCGGGCGGGGCCGGGTTGGCATCGAAGTCCGCCAGGATTGCCTCTGCCTGGGCGGGGGTGATGGTTCCGGCGCCGACGAGCCGGCCGTTGGAGGCGACCACCCGGTTGCGCTGTGCCTGGGCGGCTGCCTGATCGCTGGCGGCCACCTGGCCGGCCAGCGCCTGCATCTTGGTATTGAGCGCGGCGTTCCCGGCCGCCACCTGCGCGGCGCCGTCCGCGAGTGCCCGGGAATCGGCCGGCAAGGTGGCGGTCTTGTCCTTGAGCTGGGTGAGTCCGGCGCCGAGCTGGCCGGCGCCGCTGCTGAGCGCGTTGGCGCCGTCCCGGAGCTTAAGCTGGCCCTTGTAGAGCTCCGCGGCGCCGTTTCTGAGCTCGCCTGTGCCCTGGTGCAGGGTGACTGTCCCGTCGTGGAGGCTGGCGACGCCGTCGGAGAGTTTCCCTGCGCCGTCGGATGCCTTGAGCATCTTGGAGTGGATGGTCCCGAAGCCGGTGAGGAGCTGGTTCGCGGTTTCCTCTCCGACCTCGGTGGCCACCGTGGTGTGCACGGCCGTGGTGAGCTTGTCCACGATGGTGCCCAGCAGGTAGTTGTTCGCGTCGTTGGTGGTGACATTGAGCATGGCCTGGTTGGCGGCGTCGAAGCTGCCGGGGGAGACCAGGTTCGCGGAGAAATCCTTGGGGATCTTCAGGGCGAAGGCGTACTTGCCGTCGCTGACGCCCTTGTCCGCTTCTTCGGTGTCGGAGACCGTCTGCCAGTTGAAGACGTGACCGTCCACCAGGCTGTCGGCGACTTTTTTACCGGCCTCAAGCCGGGATCCGTCGGCGGCGGGGGCGCCGGTGTCCTCCACCACGAGCGCCGCGTCGATCTGGTTCAGCTTGCCGTAGGGATCCCAGTTGGCGTACAGGTACACGGCGCCGTACAGAAGGGGCACCATGGTCAGCGCCAGGATGGTCAGCTTGGGCAACAGCCCGCCGGTCATGCGCTTGAGTTCGGAGCGGGCCAGCCGCAGCACAGTCACTTAACGTCCTCGGTTTCTAAGGCCTCGAATGATTCGAGGGCACCTGGTTGTTCAGGGGAAATGTCGTCTTCAGCGGGGATGCCGGCAGGGTCGGTGGCGGCCGCGTTGCCGATGGCCGCGCAGCGGCCGTCCCAGCCCGCCGGGATGCTCGTGACGGTGGCGACGACGGCGAGCGGCCGCCCGGCGTCGTGCGCCAGGTCCTCCAGTCGCGTCAGCCAGTCCGCGGGATCGGCGCCGTGGCGGTCCGGGGAATCCACCACGAGCAGGTCCGTGGCCGGGTTGGCGAGGGCGAGGGCCGTGAGGAGATGGATCCGCCGGGCGGCCGTGAGTTGTTCGGTCCACAACCCGGCGATGTCCTCGAAGCGGTTCACCTTGAGCCAGGGTTTGCTGAGCAGCCCGCCGCGGTAGCGCCGGGGAACGAGGGCCAGATCCTCGGTCACGAGGTCGCGCACGCTCAGGTGCTGCTCCGGCTCGTTGACCCCGGGGGCATCCACCACGGCGCTCGCCTGCCGGAGGTTCTTGATCCTGGCGCTGCCGTCCCAGGTGAAACGGCCGCTGGAGGGCTTCATGCGTCCGGTCAGGGCCAGGGCCAGGGCGGTGCGCTGGTCCTGGCGGTTGCCGGAAACCAGCAGGAGTTCGCCGCGCTTGACCTGAAGGGTGGTGGCCGGAAGCAGCTTGTCCCGTCTGCCGTTCACTGAGAGGTGGTGCACGCGGAGCAAAGGGAGCCTTTCGCAGATGGATGTCTACCAAGGCTAACCGAACTGACCGGTCAGTTCAAATAGAATGCGCGGGACGCAGCAGCCGCCGCCCGGCAGAGGGCGGTGAGCGGCTCAGAGCCCGTATTCTTCGAGGAGCCGGAGCCACACCTCGCTGATGGTCGGGTAGGACGGCACAGCGTGCCAGAGCCGGTCCAGCGGCACCTCGCCGACGATCGCGATGGTGGCGGCGTGCAGCAGTTCGGCCACGTCCGGCCCCGCGAAGGTGGCGCCGAGTAGGAGCCTGCGGTCCTCGTCGATCACCAGCTGCGCCCAGCCCTCGTAGTGTTCGGCGTGCAGCGAGGACCCGGCCACCTGGATGGGGAGTTCCACGGAGGACGCCCGGTAACCGTCCTTTTCGGCCTGCTGGACGCTGCGGCCCACATTGGCCAGCTCCGGGTCCGTGAACACCACGTTAGGCACGGCGTGGTCATCGGCCGTCCGGGCGTAGCGGCTCCAGGGCACCGGATTGCCGTTGAGTTCACCCCTGGCCCTGGCCGCGATGGCGTCGCCCGTGGCCCGGGCCTCATACTTGCCCTGGTGCGTGAGCAAGACCTTCCCGGCGGCGTCGCCGGCCGCGTAGAGCCAGGGATTGCCGTCGCCGGCCGCGCCGATGACCTGGCCGGTGGAGTCGGTGCGGAGCCTCAGGCCCTTGCCCTCGGCCAGGGCAAGTCCCACGCTTTCGAGCCCTAGTCCTTCCAGGGCGGGGTGCCTGCCCGTGGTGACGAGGAGCTTGTCCGCGGTGACGGTGCGTCCGCCGTCGAGCGCAAGGGTGAGGGAACCGTCCTCGTTCTCGCTGACGCTGCTCGTCCCGGTGTGGAGGTGGAGGTCGACGCCGTCGGCGCGCAGCCCGGCCGCGACGAGCTTCGACGCCTCCGCCGGGAATGCGCCGAGCAGGCTGCCGCGGGCCACGAGTGTCACGGCGGCGCCCAGCCGCGCGAAGGCCTGGGCGAGTTCTGTGCCGGCCACTCCGCCGCCGAGCACGGCGAGCCGGGCGGGAACCTCGCGGGCGGAGGTCGCTTCCCGCGTCGTCCAGTACTCGACGTCGGACAGTCCTTCGATGGGCGGCATAGTGGGGGTGGACCCCGTCGCCAGTACGACGGCGTGCCGCGCCGACAGGGAGTAGCTGTTGCCGTCCAGCCCGGCTACCTCGACTTTCCGGGGGCCGGTGATCCAGCCGTGGCCGCGGATCAGCTCGATCCCGGTCTCCTGAACCCACTTGACCTGGCTGTCGTCTTGCCAGTTCGACGTGAAGTAGTCGCGGCGCTTGAGGACGGCAGCCACGTCCAGGGTCCGGGTGACGGCCTCCGCCGCGCCGGGAACGCTCTGGGCCCCGTGGAGCGCGGTGCCGGGCCGGAGGAGGGCCTTGGAGGGCATGCAGGCCCAGTAGGAGCACTCGCCTCCTACCAGCTCGGCTTCGACCAGCACCGCCGTGAGTCCGCCCCGGACCACGCGGGCGGCCACGTTCTCGCCCACGGCGCCGGCGCCGATCACAATGACATCGAATTCCTGCTCACGTTGTGCCGTCATGGCAAAAGACTACGCCGGAGCGGCGCCGGGCCACGGCTGGGTTCCTCGGGTGTCGGAGCGGGGCTTGTTGGACAGTAAGTGTGTCCGTGATCGACGTGTGTGACTGTTACTTCAGATGGCGGCTAAATCGCAGCTTGAAATCGCGGTTTTGCCCTTGATGCCAACCTGAAGTGCGCGGCCGGTCGTTGGCCGGGATCTCGCAGAGATTTTCAGTTAGAGCCCCGCGTTTTCGTTCTCCGAGATCGCTGCCCTCGGCTCTGAGCGGAGAGGTTGCATCTCCCGCTCTGGCTGGCGGTGCCGCTGTTCCGTTACTCGGCCCCAGGCAGTTCCGGTGAGAATGAGGGCAATGCCGACGTACCCGGCGATCCCTATGCTGTCGTGCGCGATGACTATTCCGATGACGGCTGCCCAGACCGGTTCTGTGCCGAGGAGGAGGCTGACCCGTGATGCTGAGGTTCGCCTGACCGCCCAGATCTGAACGAAGAACGCAAACACGGTGCAGATGAGCACCAGGTAGAGGAACATCACTCCCTGCCCTGTGTCCATCCGGGAGAGGTAGTGCGGGATGGAATCCCCGTAAATGAACGAGCCTGTCGTAAATAGAAGGGCGCAGGTTCCCAGCTGCACGGTCGTGAGGTGCAGCGAATCCATGGCTTTGCCGCCGGTGAGTTTGTGCATGGAGACAACGTGCGCGGCGCGAACGACCGCGGCGCCCAGCACGAGAAGGTCTCCAAAGCTGGGAAGGTCGAAGGTGCCGTTGCCGGCCAGCAGAACCACGCCGACTACCGCAATTATGGCGGCTGCGAAGAACGCGGCGGGTAGCCGCCGGCGCAAGACGACGGACTCAAGGACCGGGGTGAAGACCATCGTGAGGCTGATGATGAGCCCAGCATTCGTTGCAGAGGTATGCGCGATCCCGAATGTTTCGAAGACGAAGACCGCTGCAAGCAGCACCCCGATCGGTATGCCGGCGAACACCTCTTTACGGATCAAGCGATTGCGCCGCACGCCTGCGATTGCAGCCATGACCCCGGCCGCGAGCAGCATCCGCAGAGCCAGAAGGGCCAACACCGTGCTCGCAGTGACGAGTTCCTTTGCCACCAGGTAGGTCGATCCCCAGGACACCGCCACCAAAAGCAGCAGGAGATCGACCCGGAACCGCACAAGAAAAGTACCCATCGGCCAATCGTTCCCCACATACATCCATTAGCACCAGAGGCTCGTTTTGAGGCCCATGCATTAGTTTGAACTAATGGAATTGGGACAGCTTCGCGCTTTGAGGGAATTGGGCGAGAGGGGCAGCATCGCCGCTGTCGCGGCAGCCCTCCACGTCACACCTTCGTCGGTGTCGCAGCAGCTCAGCGCCCTGCAGCGCGGCGTGGCTGTTCCGCTGACCTTTAAAGACGGACGGCGGACCGCCCTGACGGATGCCGGGCGCGCCTTGGCCCTGGCGGCTGTGGAAGTGGAGGTGGCGCTTGAACGGGCGGAGCAGGCGGTCACGCAGTTCCAGAGCGAACCGCAGGGCGTAGTGGCGGTCACGGCATTCCATAGTGCTGCGCTGGCCCTCTTCGGCCCTCTACTCACCAAGTTGAACGCCCCGGGCCAGCCCGGCGTTACCCTGAGCGACTTCGACGTGGCCCAGGAAAGCTTTCCCGCCCTCACCCAGGATCACGACCTGGTCATCGCCCACCGGTGGACGGGCAGTCCGCCGTGGCCGGCATCGGTGCGCGTGGAACCGCTGTTGTTCGAACCCCTGGACCTCGTCATCCGCAAGGACCACCAGCTAGCGGCCAAAGAATCCATTGACCCGGAAGACCTCCGCGGAGAAATCTGGGTGGCCGTCCACCAAGGCTTTCCTCTCGAAAACGCCATCGAACAAATCGCCGGCATCGCAGGTGGCGAAGCATGCATCGGACACCGGATCAACGAATTCTTCGTCGCTGCTGCCGTTGTCGCCGCCAGCGACTGCGTGGCCTTAATGCCCCGCTACACCCTCGATATGCATCATCATCCCGAACTTGTCCTCCGACCGATTTCCGGCCTTGGACCCGGCCGGCATATCGACTGCCTGGGCCGCCCCGAAACCCTCGAACGAGCAAACGTGAAAACCGTCCTAGCCCACCTCCGGGCCATCACAGCCAGACACACGTCGCCCCCACCTTCTTACAGAGACGGTGCCGACGCCCGTGACTGTTAGCCGAGAATGGCGGTTCATAGTGGCGGTTTGCTTGGGAGTTAAAGCAGTCAAGAGACGGCCGGTCACCCCCAATGGTGTCCGGCCGTCTCTGCTCTGTTGCAACTCTGGTTGAACGATGACCCTGCGAGTGTTGACCAAGGGGTGGCCGCGTAGCGCGGCCACCCCTTGTCGTCAGGAGCTTAGGGCGTGCCGCCGGAGAAGGTTGGTGGCGATGCCGAACAGCCAGGGCCGGGCGTCATCCCTGTCGAGGTCGTAGGTTTCCAGCTTCTCCCCGGCGACCAGAAAGGTTTCGGACGTCACGTCGTCGGCGGCGAAGTCACCAGCCCTTCGTGCGGCGTATCTGTAAATGACTGAAGCGTGTCTGTCGTACAAATCCCCGAAAACTGCGGGGCTGTCCCGGGACCGCCTGATGATGTCGTTGTCTGTGCTCACACTATGTATTGCCCGTTGGCCGCAAAAGGGTTCACGGAGCTTGCCCTTCTTCGCGCCCGATGGATCTTCATCGAAGCGTAGCGGTGCCCGATAGCCGCATTTACTTATGATGCAAATCCGACAATGGCCGACTGCTCGTCCGGACTTCGTATCGAAAAGACCATATCTGCTACAAGCGAGCCAATTCATGGAAGAGATTTGTGACCTTCGGCGGTAAATGGCGGTCTTCTTGCGGGGCTATTTGGCGCCGGATGCGGCCCGTAAGGGGATCCTTCAGCGGGACGCTTCGTGGCCGTAGCCCCTGACGGCTATCGACTGACGATGACCCATGCTGGAGTCATGGTTTGGAGGATCCGGGCATGAAATCGGGGGCGTTTGTGAAGATCTATTCGATGGACGACGAATTCAATGTGGAAGTCGATGCAGCCTCTGTGTCTGGCCGGATCCTGGCGTCTTTGGATAAAGCGGGACTTCGAGCCACCCAGACCGAATCCGGAATACAGGCTCACTCCGGATCAGATTTTCTGTTTCGTCTCTCCGGGATACCGATGGGCTCCAGTCGATTGCCAGTAGGCATTGACGTCCGGGTCACGTCAGCCGGCGACGAGACGTTGGTATCAGCGACTGCCTACGATCGCTTGGGCTGGTTCGCCAATAGGAAGCTCCCGTGGGGCGATGACGTGGTGGACCGAAAACTGACCGGTCTTCTAAACACGGTCCGGTCAGCTGCCCACCAGCCGATGCTCCCTGAACGAAAAGCCACCTTCAATCCCTAGGCGGACAGTGGTCCTTCGAGGAACCATCTACGGGACGGGCACGATGCTCGATCGTCGTCAGTCACACTTCAATATAGCGTGAAATGTATATAGCGTAGGGTGCATGGTGGATCTGTACGGAGTCGAGATCGAACCCGAGGTGCGGGCATGGCTGGAAAGCCTCACTGACCGCGACTTTGGTCGTGTCGACTTCCTTGTGGGCCTGCTTGCCGAACGCGCCGAGACCCTCAGCGAACCGTATGCTCGCCATCTCGGCGGGAAGGTTCGCGAGCTGCGGTTCCGTCTGCTCAGACAGCAGACCAGAGTGACCTATTGGCTGGCACCGGGTCGTCGCGTGGTCTTGCTTACCACGTTCCACAAGACCCGCAGTGCTGAGACGCACGAGGTCGAACGGGCCGTACGAGCGCAGCGGACCTGCGAAGAGTCCCATGGTGCCGCGCATACCATCTACGAACGTGAGGAAAGTTGAGATGAACCCTACGCATAACTCCTATGAAGAGGTCGCACACCAGCGCCGGGGCAGTGCGGACTATCGTGAAGGCTACGACGAGGCACGGCGGGCGTTCTTGATCGGCCAGGCCGTTCGCGAACGCCGACTCGCGCTGGGTCTGTCACAGACGGAGGTCGCCGCCAGGGCTGGCATGACCCAGTCGGCCCTCTCCCGCCTTGAGGCCGGCGGAGCCGTGCCCACGATCCCCGTACTGGAGCGAGTCGCCGTCGCTCTAGACTCCGAGCTCAGCGTGACGATCTCTCCGCACGCTGCCTAAACGCGGCCGCAATCACCGGCACGGTCAGGCTTCCGTAGCGGCAACGCTCTGGGCGGCATCGGGAGTTGAGGCAGCGCCGCCTTGGCTGCTTTGCTGTGGTGCTTGGCGGTGCCGTTGCGGCGGCGGTCTCGGCGAAGGTGAAGGGAAAGCGGCCCTCATTGGGGTCTCGGGCGCATGGTGGCCCCAGTCGACGGGCCGGGCAGGTGGGCAGGACTGTGCAGGTGCAAGGGCGCTGCAGGCTTCATGGAGGACCAGCGGTGCCGGCACGACGCTCCCGGCGCCGGTGTGGGCGCGGGCGTGCGCATCACGTTTCCTTTCGCGTCAGATCCCCACCGGCGGTCCGGAGGGTCAGTCGTGGGCGGGTTCGCCGGTGACCTTGTGGTCGGCGTGGTTCAGGCCTTCCATGACCAGGCGCGTCAGGTGTCCGTCGGCGATGCTGTAGACGACGCGGCGGCTGTGCTTCTGGGTGGTGACGAGCCCGCTGAAGCGCAGCTTTGGAGGCTCGCAGCAGGGATGCGTTGCGCGTTTTCCACCCGTTCACCCCTTCGTGCTTGCCGGCCGGGCGTCGGTCCTAATTGTTGTAGCGGGTTTGAGCCGTCCTTCCCGGTCGCTTTCACCGGCAGTCGCTGATCTCCCACGCCGGAGTCGCGGTCTTCACCGGCTTCATGGATGCCCTGGGCTTTGGCAGGCTGTGCGAAGACAGGCTCGGCCGGTTTTGACGGCTACTCGTTCTTGAAGTTGAGCGTTTCCGGTCCGCTTCGCCAATTCAGAATGCCTTCGCTGAAAGTCATTTCGATCGGTCGCTTCAGAAACTCCATGACCCATAGGTGTTGGGTGCTGATGTCACCCTCGCACCCCACGGCGCCTACCGCGATTTCGCCGACGACCATGGTGCTCCGTGTGATGGTCACTGGCCCGCTGAGGGGGCCGCATTTGTCCTGCACGCTCAGGTGGCGGGTTCCGTTCACGGAGGCCAATTGAACCTTGACGCTTCCGGATGCCACCCAGGGTAGATCTGTGCCCTTTGAGGTCCCCGAAACGCTAACGTAGTTAGCACAAGGGGCCGATGGAAGGAACGTAGGGCAGCCTCCCGGGGGTGGTGTGGGGCTGGTAGGTGCGGCGCTGGTACCAGGCGATGCGGCCGTGGAGCTGCTTGACTCGTAAGTTGGCGCGCCAGTACTTTGCCCACCCGAGGGTGGGGTTCCGCAGGCTGCCAGGAGCGTGCAGAGGCATAGGGTTGGAAGAGTGAGTTTCCACAAATGAATGCTTTTCATCATGTTCCTTAGCTATGCGTTGTGTGGAGTGTATACAGGCTTCCGGATCGAGAGTGTAGTGGCGTCCCGCGGGACACGGTGACGAGCACTCAGCGCAACCGAAGGTCTCTGGGCCAGGAAATAGACGCCCGGAGCGGTGCCGTATGCGGCGAAGGGAGCTTAAACAAAAAATCCGCACCGGCGGACCGGTGCGGATCTTTGTTTCTCGTGCGCCCAAAGGGATTCGAACCCCTGACCTTCTGTTCCGTAGACAGACGCTCTATCCAGCTGAGCTATGGGCGCATCATGGCCTTCTGGGAACTTCTCGCTCCCTCGAACCTCGAATTACTTTACGCGAGGTGGGGCTGTAGTTACAAATCGAAGCTGGTGTAATCTGGCCGACTAGACCGGTCTACGTGACCTTAGTCACATAAATGAGACGAATCGGACCGCCTGTTCCTTGAATTCGCGCGATTTTGATTCCTGCGCCGCGGGTCAGGCCATGTCCGGGCCCGAAACGGGGCCCCGAGCGCCACCTAGCATTTAGGACACACGACTGAACCCGAGGAAGGGAACCGTAATGGCCGATCTGGCGCGACTGCCGTTGCTTGAAAAAGCACCCACCACCCATGCTGGCCTGCTGGCCTGGGTTGAAGAGGTGGCTGAACTGACCCGGCCGGACCGGATCCACTGGGTCGACGGCACCGAAGAGGAGAACACCCGGCTCACGGATGAGCTCGTGGCCGCGGGCACACTGACCCGGCTGAACGAGGAGCTCTTCCCCAACTCCTTCGCCGCGTTCTCCGATCCCGCCGATGTGGCCCGCGTCGAAGAGCAGACCTTCATCTGCTCCGAGAAGGAACGCGATGCCGGGTTTACGAACAACTGGATGGCGCCGGCGGACATGAAGCATAAGCTGCGCGGCCTGTTCGCCGGTTCCATGCGCGGCCGCACCATGTACGTCATCCCCTTCGTGATGGGCCACCTTGACGCCGAGGACCCCAAGTTTGGCGTGGAGATTACGGACAGCGCCTACGTTGTCGCCTCCATGCGCATCATGGCCAACATCGGCACCGAGGTGCTGGACCGCATCACGTCCACGAACGCCTTCTTCGTCCCGGCCCTGCACTCCCTCGGCGCTCCGCTGGCCGACGGCCAGGCCGACGTCGCCTGGCCGTGCAACCCGGACAAGTGGATTGTGCACTTCCCCGAAGAGCGGTCCATCTGGTCCTACGGCTCGGGCTACGGCGGCAACGCACTCCTGGGCAAGAAGTGCTACGCCCTGCGCATCGCCTCCGTCATGGCCCGCGACGAGGGCTGGCTCGCCGAGCACATGCTGATCCTCAAGCTCACCTCGCCGGAGCAGAAGAAGTACTACATCTCCGCGGCCTTCCCGTCGGCGTGCGGCAAGACCAACCTCGCGCTCCTCGATCCCGCCATCACGGGCTGGAAAGTCGAAACCCTCGGGGATGACATCACGTGGATGCGGATCGGCAAGGAAGGCGAACTGCGGGCCACCAACCCGGAGGCCGGCCTGTTCGGCGTCGCCCCCGGCACCGGCTGGGGCACCAACCCCAACGCCATGCGCGCCATCGCCAAGGGCCACAGCATCTTCACCAACGTCGCGCTGACCGACGACGGCGGTGTCTGGTGGGAGGGCATGACCGAGGAGGTCCCGGCGCACCTGACCGACTGGCAGGGCAACTCCTGGACCCCCGAGTCGGACACGCCGGCGGCCCACCCGAACTCGCGGTTCTGCACCCCGATCTCCCAAATCGACATGCTGGCCGAGGAGTACTTCAGCCCGGAAGGCGTGGAGCTCTCCGCGATCCTGTTCGGTGGCCGCCGCAAGACCACCATTCCGCTGGTGACCCAGTCCCGCAGCTGGTCCAACGGCGTCTTCATGGGTTCCACGCTGTCCTCGGAGACCACGGCGGCGGCCGCCGGGCAGGTCGGCGTGCTGCGGCGCGATCCCATGGCCATGCTGCCGTTCATCGGGTACGACGCCGGCGACTACCTGAACCACTGGGTCAACCTCTCCGCCAAGGCCAACCAGGAACGCCTGCCCCACATCTTCCTGGTCAACTGGTTCCGGCGCACGGCGGACGGTGGCTTCGCCTGGCCCGGATTCGGCGACAACGCCCGCGTCCTCAAATGGGCCATCGAGCGCATCGAGGGCAAGGCGGACGCCGTCGAGACCCCCATCGGCTACGTGCCGACCGGTGACTCGCTGGACCTCACCGGCCTGGACCTGACCCACGCCCACGTGGAGGACGCAGTCCGCGTCGACCCCGAGGAGTGGGCGGCCGAGCTCGCCTCGATCGAGGAATGGTACGCCCGGTTCGGCGACTCACTGCCCGAGGCCCTGCGTTCCGAGCTCGCGGGCCTGAAGGCACGCCTGAGCTAGTTCCACTACTCAGCACGACGGCGGCCCCGCACCTAATGATGGGTGCGGGGCCGTCGTCGCTAAGCTGTCGCCGCGGGGATTTAGCTGGCGAGCCAGATGTCCGGGCCGAAGACCTCGTAGTGGATTTTGGTGGCCGGGATGCCGGCGTTGATGGCCTCGTTGCGGATGTGCTTCATGAAGGGCAGCGGTCCGCAGAGGTACAGCGACGCGTTGGCGGGAAGGTCCACTTCGCGCAGGGTCATGAAGCCTTCCCTGGCCCCGGCTTCCGGGCGCTCCAGCCAGAGCTGGAGGTCGGCGCCATCGAGGCGTTCGACGTCGTCGGTCATCTGGGAGCGCAGTGCCCAGCTCTCCAGATCGCTCTCCGCATGCAGGACCAGGACCTGGCGGTCCGAGCCGGACTCGGCGAGGGAGCGCAGGATGGACGCCGTGGGGGTGCAGCCGATGCCGGCGGAGGCCAGGATCACCGGGCTGTCGCCTTCCTTGAGGGTGATCTCACCGTAGGGGTTGGAGATTTCCAGGACGTCGCCGACCTCGACGGTGTTGTGCAGCACGGGGGAGACCTCGCCGCCGTCGTCGATTTTGGTGGTGAAGCTGCGGCTGGCGCCCGCGTCGCCGGAGAGGGAGTACTGGCGGACCTGGCGCAGGCCGTCCGGCAGGGTGACCTTAACGCTGACGTACTGGCCCGGCAGGGCCGGCGTGATGGGGGTGTCGTCCGCCGGTTCCAGGGTGAAGGTCATGGAGCCCGTGCCGGCGGGGGCCTTGGCGGCAACCCTCCACGGGGTCCACATCACGCCGTTGGCCTGCGCGGCGTAGAGGCCCTTTTCAAGCTTGATCAGCGCGTCGGCCATGAGCCAGTACACCTCGGTCCAGGCCTCGGCGATTTCCGGGGTGATGACCTCGGCCAGGTCCTCGGCGATGGCGGCGAAGAGGTGCTCGTAGACCACCTGGTACTGCGGTTCGGTGATGCCGAGGGAGGCGTGGCGGTGTGCGATGCGGGCGAGAACGGTCTCCGGCAGGGTGCCCGGGTTGCTGACGAGGTGGCTGGCGAAGGCGGCGATGCTTCCGGCCAGGGCTTGCTGCTGGTTGCCGTTGCGCTGGTTCGAGCGGCTGAAGAGCCCGTCCAGCAGTTCCGGATGCGCTGCGAAGAGCCGGGAGTAGAACTTGGGGGTGATCTCCCCGATCCGGGAACCGACCAGCGGCAAGGTGGCCTCGATGACGGGAAAGGACTTGTCCGAGAGCATGTTGACTCCTGAGATAGTGGCCCGGGGATCTTCAACCGGACCGATGAAATACCTGCATTTGAAATACGAGTATCTATACCCTGTTCTACAGGTTGTAGAAAGCAACTTCAAATCGGGCGGATTCCCGGGCGCGGCTGATTGCGTCTCAGCGGGCGCGGCTCAGAGGGCGGGGCGCAGCCCGATGGACTGGAACACCGGGGTCATCTGGCGGGTGGTCGGCAGGGAGGCGACCACAATGTCATCGAGTTCGCGGTAGAAAGCTTCGCGGGCGCGGGCCAGGGCGCTGCGGAGGAGGCATTCGTTGATCAGGGGGCATGTCCCGCCAGGG
This sequence comes from Arthrobacter sp. SO5, assembly GCF_020532805.1. Lineage (GTDB taxonomy): Bacteria > Actinomycetota > Actinomycetes > Actinomycetales > Micrococcaceae > Arthrobacter. The sequence continues at coordinate 35,004 of NZ_MQTQ01000021.1, forward strand.
GCGACGCAGTCTGCCGGGTCCAGCCGGGTGTCGAGCTGGCGGAGGAGCTGGCCCACCGTGGCGACGCGCCCGGCACGGCTGATCCGGGCGCCGCCGCGGCGCCCCCGCTCGACGTCGATCATCCCGAGTTCACGCAGTTTCGCCATCGCCTTGCTGACGTGGTTGTACGGGGTTCCGACCGCGTCGGCGATGCTCTGGGTGGTGAGCAGCCCGCCGTCGGGGGCGGCCGCGAGTACCATCATGGCGCGCAGGCTCACATCCGCGAAGGCATTGATCTTCATAGTTCAGCTTAGGCCGGTCTAGTCCACCCAGACACCGGGCTCGTTGGTATCGGCGGAGAGCTCGCCGAACTCCAGCTCGTGCGTCGCGGGATTGGCGGCGTAGGGCAGGACAGCGGCGAACAGTGAGCCGTCCCGGTGTTCGGCGGCCACATGGATGGCATCCGAGTCCTCCTCGAGCAGCGTGATGTCGCAGACGATGGCGGCGGCGCGGAACTCATCCCGGTGCTGCCGGAGGAGCTCGGTGAGATCGCTGATCATCGAATCAGCATCGAAGTCCGCGTCGGTTCCCGCGACCGCGTCGGCGGGGGTCACGGCAACGAGCCGGACCTCGCCGTCGTTCTCGACCACCAGCGCGAACGGCAGGAATCCTCCGTTGCGTTCCAGCTGCTCCTGGGCGGAGCCGACGCCGGTGCCGAGCAGGTTCTCCAGATCCGTCGCACTCGCCTCGGGCACCGAGTCGCGCCAGGAGCCAGCAGGGGTGTCGGATGATTCGGAAGGCATGTCCTGCAGAACTTCTGCCGGTGTTTCTGACATCCTGCTTAGCCCCGGACCAGCGCCAGGACGCGGTCGCGGACGCGCTCCATGGTGGCGGCATCGGTGGCTTCGACGTTGAGCCGGAGGAACGGCTCCGTGTTGGAGGGCCGCAGGTTGAACCAGTAGCTGCCGTCCGTGGCGATGAAGGTGCTCCCGTCCAGGTAGTCGACCTCGACGTCCTCTGCCTGGAAGTCTGCGCGGACCCGCTCCACGGCTGCGGCCTTGTCCTCGATCTCTGAGTTAATCTCCCCGGAGGACCTATAGGGCTCGTACTCGCGGCCGAGTTCGGACAGCGGACCCTCCTGCTGGCCGAGGGCGGCCAGGACGTGCATCGCCGCGAGCATGCCGGTGTCGGCGTTCCAGAAGTCGCGGAAGTAGAAGTGCGCCGAGTGCTCGCCGCCGAAGATGGCGCCTTCGGCAGCCATGACGGCCTTGATGAAGGAGTGGCCCACCCGGGTGCGCACTGCCCGGCCGCCGTGGCGTTCCACGAGCTCGGGGACGGCGCGGGAGGTCAGCAGGTTGTGGATGATTGTGGGGTTTTCCTCGCCGAGGCCCTGCGCGCGGGCGATCTCGCGGCGGGCTACCATTCCGGTGACGGCCGAGGGGGAGACCGGCTCGCCCGTTTCGTCGATCACGAAGCAGCGGTCCGCGTCGCCGTCGAACGCAAGTCCGATGTCCGCGCCGTGCTCGAGGACGGCTGCCTGCAGGTCGCGCAGGTTCTCCGGCTCGAGCGGGTTGGCGGGGTGGTTCGGGAAAGAACCGTCCAGCTCGAAGTACAGCGGGATGATCTCCAGCGGCAGCTGGGGCAGGAGTGCGTCGCCCAGCACTGCGGGGGTGGTCAGGCCAGCCATTCCGTTGCCTGCGTCCACGACCACCTTGAGCCGGCGCGTGCCGCGGAGGTCCACGAGGCTGCGCAGGTATTCGGCGTAGCCCTTGAGGACATCATGCACGCCGATGAGCCCGCGGGTGGGGGCAGCGGGGATGGAACCGGCGTTGAGGTACTGCTCGGCCAGGGCCTGGATTTCCTTGAGACCGGTTTCGGAGGAGATCGGGACGGCGCCGGCCTTGGCCAACTTGATGCCGTTGTATTCGGCCGGGTTATGGCTCGCGGTGAACACGGCCCCGGCGGCGTTGAGTGACCCGCACGCGTAGTAGAGCTCGTCCGTGGAGATGAGGTCCAGGAGCTGGACGTTGGCGCCGCGCCGGGCGGCGCCGTTGGCGAAGGCCTTGCTGAACTCGGGGGAGGAGGGGCGCATGTCCCCGCCGACCAGCACGGTCTGGCCCGCAAGCTCCAGAACGTCGACGAACGCGGCGCCGACTGCTTCGACGATCTCGGCGGTGATCGATTCGCCCACAATGCCGCGCACGTCATAGGCCTTGAAGGAGGCCGAGAGGTCAAAAGTCTTTGTCTTTTCCGTAGTCACGCGTCTTATCTTACGTTGAGGGCGGGTCTGGGCTGTGGAGGACGGGCTGTGGAGGGCGGGCTGTGGAGGAACAGGGGCTTGGCGGCGCCGGCGCGGTGCTGGCGCGGTGTGATTGTCCACATGTCGGTGCTCTGGGCTTCGCCGGTGTCGGAGGCGGCTGGGATACTGAAGCAATGGCCGATCACCAGAACTCTGCAGTCCTTTCCCCGTCCGCCCCCGCTGCCGCCCCCGCTGCTGCCGCCGGTTCCGCCGGCGGTTCTGCCGGCGGCGGCAGGTCCGCCGGGACGCGGGAGCAGGCCCAGGAAGTGCTGCGCGAGCTCGTCGGGCACCCGGCCGCGGAGTTCCACGACGGCCAGTTCGAGGCTATCGAAGCCCTGGTCGACGGCGGCCGCCGGGCCCTCGTGGTGCAGCGCACCGGCTGGGGAAAATCGGCCGTCTACTTTGTGTCGTCGCTTCTGCTGCGCCGCCGCGGTGCCGGGCCCACCCTGATTGTGTCCCCGCTGCTGGCGCTCATGCGCGACCAGGTGGCCGCCGCCGCCCGGGCCGGGGTCCGCGCCGTGGCGATTAACTCCGCCAACCAGCTGGACTGGGACACCGTCCGCGAGCAGCTCGCGGCGGACGAGGTCGACGTCCTGCTCGTGTCCCCCGAACGGCTCACGAACCCCGCCTTCCGTGAGAACCAGCTGCCCGAGCTGATCCGCCGCACCGGGCTCCTGGTGATCGACGAAGCCCACTGCATCTCGGACTGGGGCCACGACTTCCGCCCGGACTACCGCCGCATCGCGGACCTGATCACGCAGTTGCCGGATTCCGTTCCCGTGCTGGCCACCACCGCTACGGCCAACTCGCGGGTGGTCCACGACATCGAGGAGCAGCTGGGCGCAGGTGTGCTGACCATCCGCGGTGCCCTGGGCCGTGAGTCGCTCCGCCTGGGTGTCCTGAGCCTGCCAGACTCCCGCGACCGGCTCGGCTGGCTGCTGACGCACCTGACCGAGTTGCCGGGAAGCGGCATCATCTACACCCTCACGGTGTCCGCCGCCGAGGACACTGCCCGGCTGCTGGCCGAGGCCGGGCACGAGGTCCTCGCCTACACCGGCCGCACGGACCCCGCGGACCGGGAACGCGCCGAACAGCTCCTCAAGGACAACCAGGTCAAGGCCCTCGTGGCCACGTCCGCCCTCGGCATGGGCTTCGACAAACCGGACCTCGGCTTCGTGGTGCACCTGGGCGCTCCGTCCTCTCCCGTGGCGTACTACCAGCAGGTGGGCCGTGCCGGCCGTGGCGCCGCCAACGCCGACGTGCTGCTGCTGCCCGGCTCCGAGGACCGCGACATCTGGCAGTATTTCGCGACGGCGTCGATGCCCTCGGAGGAAAAGGCCGCGGCGGTCCTGACGGCCCTCGCCGAAGCGGGGACCGCCGTCTCCACCGTGGCGCTCGAAGCGCGGGTGGACCTGCGCCGCACCCCGCTGGAGCTGCTGCTGAAGGTGCTGGCCGTCGACGGCGCCGTGGAGCGGGTAGGCGGCGGATGGCGCTCGACGGGCCGGCCGTGGAACTATGACGCCGAGCGGTACGGCAGGATTGCCGAGGCGCGGGTGGATGAGCAGGATTCCATGGTGATCTATCAGGACACGGCGGGCTGCCGGATGGAGTACATCACCTCGGTCCTGGATGATGAGACCGCGCACGCCTGCGGCCGCTGCGACAACTGCGCCGGACAGTGGTTCCCGGCAGACATCGCCGCCTCCGCCACGGAAGCCGCAGGTCAGACGCTGAGCCGCGCGGGCGTGCCGATGGAACCGCGGCTGCAGTGGCCCAGCGGCATGGACCGGCTGGGCGTCCCCGTGAAGGGCAAGATCAAGCCGGCGGAAAGCGTTGCCAGCGGCCGGGCGCTGGCACGGCTCACGGACCTGGGCTGGGGCGGCGCGCTGCGCGAGACCTTCTCCGCCGGCGCACCGGACCGGACAGTGGACCCCGGCATGCTGCAGGCCTGCGTCCAGGTCCTGCGCGAGTGGGGTGCGGGCGACGCTCGCACGCCGGGCTGGAGCGGCGCCGGCCGTCCCGCCGCGATCATCAGCGTCCCGTCCCGCAACAAACCGGCCCTCGTGGATTCACTGGCCCGCGGCATCTCGGAGATCGGCCGCATCCCGTACCTCGGACAGCTGCAGCTCGAACACGGCGGGCCTACGGGCGGGCGGGGCGGCAACAGCGCCTACCGGCTCGCCGGCGTCTGGGACCGCCTCGTGGTGGGACCGGAGCTGGAAGCGGCCCTGGCAGCCATCCAGGGCCACAGCGTGATGCTCATCGACGATCTGGTTGACAGCCGCTGGACCGTGACAGTCGGCGGACGGGCACTCCGGCTCGCCGGCGCCGGCGCCGTGCTTCCGCTGGTGCTTGGGCAGGCCGGCTGACCGCGGCGGCCTGCCGGGTGCCGCTGGCCTCGAGCACCCGGATCAGCAGAGCCACGGCGGCAATCCCGGGGGCCGTCGCTAGCTGCCGGCCTCCAGCACCGCCATCGCGGCGTTGTGTCCGCCGATGGCGCTGACGGCACCGCCGCGTCGTGCGCCGGAGCCGCAGAGCAGGATCTGCGGGTCGTCGGTCGCCACACCCCAGCGCTGCGCGGGGGTGTCCAGGGGCGCGTTGTCCTCGACGAATGGCCAGTCGAGGCCGCCGTGGAAGATATTGCCCCGCGGCATGCCCACCGCCCGTTCGATGTCCAGCGTCGTCTTGGTTTCGATGCAGGGCCGTCCGTCCGGGCCGGTCAGCAGCAGTCCCTCGATGGGCTCAGCCAGGACCGAGTTCAAAGATTTCAGGACGGCGTCCTGCAGTTCAGCGCGCCTTTCCTCGTTGTTGTCCGCGGTGATCAGCCGGTCCGGGACGTGCAGGCCGAAGACCGTGAGGGTCTGGGCTCCCGCCGCCTGCAACTCGGGGGAAAGGATGCTGGGATCGGTCAGCGAGTGGCAGTAGATCTCGCACGGCAACGGGTCCGGCACCGTGCCGGATGCGGCGGCGAGGTAGGCGGCGTCGAGCTGGGCCCAGCTCTCGTTGACGTGGAAGGTCCCGCCGAACGCCGCTTCCGGTCTGACACTGCGGTCCAGGAGCCGGGGGAGCCTCTTGAGCAGCAGGTTCACCTTGACCTGGGCACCCTCGCGCAGGTGGTTCGGGTTCTGCCCCGGGCGCGGCGCGGGGGAGCCCGGGGCAGCGCCGGAGTGCCGGAGCCGGTCCAGCACCACCGGGGCGACGTTGGCTAGGACCCACGGTGCCGTGGCCTCGTGCTCGGCACCATCGTGGCGGTAGCCGACCACGCCGCCTGGGCGGACCGCAGTGACCTCGGCGGAGGTCAGGATCATCGCTCCGGCGTCGCGGGCGGAGCGTTCCAGCTCCCCGGACACTGCACCCATGCCGCCGATGGGTACGTCCCAGTCGCCCGTGCCGCCGCCGATCAGGTGGTACAGGAAGCAGATGTTCTGCTGGAGATCCTCGTCATCAGCCCGGGCGAACGTGCCGATCAGCGCATCCGTCAGCACCACGCCGCGGACCAGATCGTGCCGGAGTTCTCCGGTGATCGCGTGTCCGATCGGCTGCTCGATCATCGCTTCCCACACGCCACCGGCCCCGGCCCCGGCTGCGAGGTTTTTCGCCTCGGACCGGGTCAGGAGCGGTGCGGTCATAGTGGGCCACAAGGCTTCGGTGAGCTGGCGGCAGCCGGCGTAGAACGTTGTGAAGGCGCGGAACTCGCCGTCCGGAGCGCCGATGGCAGCGAAAGATGCAGCGGGCGCGCCGTCGTCCCCGTTGTCAATCAGCAGGGCACGGCCGCCGTGGTGCGGGTCCGGCGTGTAGGACGAATAGCGGCGCCGGGCCAGCTCGATGCGCAGGCCGAGGTCGTCGATGACCTGCTGCGGCAGGAGGCTGACGAGGTAGGAGTAGCGCGAAAGCCGGGCGTCGACGCCGTCGAACGCCCGGGCTGACACCGCGGCGCCGCCGGGATGCTCGAGCTTTTCCAGCAGCAGGACCTTGCGGCCGGCCCTGGACAAGTAGGCTGCCGCGGCCAGTCCGTTGTGGCCACCGCCTACGATGATTGCGTCAAACGCGCTGGTGCTCGATGCGGGGGTGCTCTTTACGGGGTTGCTCGACATGGGCCTATCCTGCCATGGCACGCAAAAGGCCCCGGTCCTGGGACCGGGGCCAAACGCGGAGACGGGGGGATTTGAACCCCCGGTGGAGTTGTGCCCCACACTTCATTAGCAGTGAAGCCCATTCGGCCGCTCTGGCACGTCTCCAATTGCTATCAACTAGCCCACCAAGGATACGCAGAACGTGCCATGCAGCGCAAAACGGCCAACGCGGGGTCACTCCGCGCCCATGTCGGGCCGCCTGATGGGCCGGAAGTGACCCTGCGTTGCTCTGGGAGGGGACCCGGGTCAGGCTACCCGGCCCGCCAGCGCCCGCCACAGGAAGTGCTGGCTGCGGCTCTGCAGTGCTGCGGCCTGGCGGTTGTCCGAGGCGCCGGCGTGCCCGCCCTCAAGGGCCTCGTGGAACCAGACGTTGGGGATGCCCATCGCCTGCATCCGCGCCGCCATCTTGCGGGCCTGGACCGGACCCACGCGGTCATCCGAGGTGGCCGTCCAGATAAACGTCTCCGGGTACTCCACGCCGTCCCGGAGCAGGTGGTACGGCGAGAACGTCCTGATGAACTCCCACTGTTCCGGCACATCCGGGTCACCGTACTCGCCGATCCAGGAGTGCCCGGCGGACAGTTTGCTGTACCGGCGCATGTCCAGCAGCGGCACGCCGCAGGACACGGCGCCGAAGAGCTCCGGGTACTGGGTGAGCATGTTCCCCACCAGCAGCCCGCCGTTGGAACCGCCCACGCAGCCCAGGCGCTGGCGGGAGGTGACGCCGCGGGAGACCAGGTCTGCCGCGACGGCGGCGAAGTCCTCGTAGGCCTTGTGGCGGTTTTCCTGCAGCGCTGCCCTGTGCCAGGACGGGCCGTATTCGCCGCCGCCGCGGATGTTGGCCACGACGTAGACGCCGCCGCGGCTGTGCGGAGCGTCGCCCTCGGCACCGGCCGATTCCGCGGTGCGCCGTTCCAGCCAGGCGCGGCCGACCGCGCCGCTGTACGCGGGCGTCCGGGAGATCTCGAAGCCGCCGTACCCGGAGAGCTGGGTGGGGTTCTGGCCGTCCAGCACGAGATCCTTGGACCCCACCTGGAAGTACGGCACGCGCGTGCCGTCCTTGGACACCGCGAAGTGCTGCTGGACCTCGTACCCGGCTTCGTTGAAGAACGACGGCGACGTGCGGATCACCGCGTGCGTGCTGGCCACACGGAGACCGCCGGCGTCACTTACGCGCGTGAGCGTGCCCCGGGTGAGGGTGCTCGGCGTCGTGAAGCCCGTGGCCACGAGCCAGAAGTCGTTCCCCGCGCCCGGAGCCTCGCGCTCCACCGCCGCGGCGGTGCCGCCGGTCGCGTCGTCATCCGTGGCCTCGGCGTCGTCTTCGTCGTCCACCGCGTAGGCGTTGACGTCGTGCAGCGGCGGGCAGGCGTCCAGCACTGTGGCGGCCCAGGCGGCGTCGGTGCCGGGCTGTTGCGGGTCCAGGACCCGGATCTCCGAGGACACATCGCGGAGCAGGTTCAGCAGCAGGAAGTCCCGCGTCCAGCTCCAGGACTGCAGCGAGGTGTGCCCGTCCGGGGTGAACAGCACGGACAGCTCCCGGCTGCCGGCCAGGAAGGACTCGAAATCGGCGGCGAGCAGGGAACCGGCCGGGTGCCTCGTCCCGTCGACTGTCCAGTCCCGCTGCGGCCGGAACAGGAGCCATTCACGGTGCGAGCTCACGTTCACGTCGGCAGGGACGTCGAGCTGAACCCACTGCCCGTCGCGCAGTACCGACGTGGTCTTTTCGAAGAAGCTGATCCAGTCCAGGGCGAAGGTCCGCTCGAAGCCCGGGGTGGAGTCGTGGACCACGAGCGCCATCATGTGGTCCTCGGGGACCTCGAACAGGCGCTCGGCGGATGCCAGGGAGCCGCCGCGGCGCAGTTTGACTCCCGTCCGGGCATAGGAGGACGTTGTGCTGGGCAGTCCCTCGGCCGTGCTGGATACCAACAGCGTGTCTGCGTCCAGCCAGACGGCGTTGCCCTTCGCCGTCGGGAGGTCAAAGCCGCCGGCGCCGGGGTCCACGAAGCGGCGGGTCCCGACGTCGAACTCGCGGTAGCGGTTCGCGTCGCCGCCGTCGGGCGAGAGCGCCAGCAGTGCCAGGCGGTGCGGCTCGCCGTCGGCCGGCCGGAGGAAATTGGCTCCATGGAAGACCCATTCCTGGCCCTCCGCGGCCGCCAGCGCGTCCACGTCCAGGAGGATGTCCCACTCCGGGGAACCGTCCCGGTAGCTCTCCCAGTTGGTCCGGCGCCACAGGCCCTTCGGGTTCTGCTGGTCCTTCCAGAAGTTGTAGTACCACTCGCCGTGCTTGCCGACCATCGCGATGCGGTCCGTGGAGTCCAGGACCTCGAGGATGCGGCCCTCGAGCTCGGCGTACTCGCTATCCTCAAGGAGCTCCTCGGTGCGGGCATTTTGTTCGCGGACCCAGGCCAGCTGCTCCGTGCCGTAAATGTCCTCAAGCCAGATGTTCTCGTCAACAGGTTCGGGGCTGGTTGCCGGTGCTGCGGCGGTTGCTGGTGCTGCGGCGGTGCCGGACGGGTGGGCGGGCACGGACGGGCGAGCGGCTTCGGTGGCGGTCATCGCTCCATCCAAGCAACATCGTCGCGCCGGTAGCAAGTCACCGCCGCCGTCCGGGACGACGGCGGCGTACCGATACGCTGGATGCCGTGGGTACATCGCAGAGCATCCGGACGGCACTGATAGGCGCCGGTCCCCGGGGCACGAGTGTCCTGGAGCGCCTGCTCGCCAACTGGAGTCCGGAGGGGCCCGGCAGTACGCTGCACATCGACGTGGTCGATCCCTATCCCGCCGGTCCAGGGCACGTCTGGCAGCCCGGCCAGTCCCGGCTCTACCTGATGAACACGCAGTCCTTCTACCCCACAATCGTCCCGGAGGATGAGGATCTTGCGCGGCCGCTGGCCGGAAGCACTTTCGACCGCTGGCGCGAGCTCCAGCGGGCGAGCCCCTGCCCCTCGCTGACCGCCGCGGAACGCACAGAGCTCGCCGGGCTGGGCTCCGCCGACTTCCCCAGCCGCGCCCTCTACGGGCGCTACCTCCGCTCCACCGTGGAGGACTTGCTCACCCGGGTGCCCGACGGCGTCACGGTGGACTTCCACGAAACGACGGCGACCTCCGTCTGCGAGACAGCTCCCGGCGAGGGTGGCGGCCGAGCGAGGTTCGACGTCGGGCTTGCGGACGGCGCAGTGCTCGGCGCCGACTCCGTGGTGCTGGCCCTGGGCCACCTCGCGTCGCGGCTGAACCCGGAGCAGCGGGAGCTGCAGTCCGCGGCGAACGAGCTTGGCCTGCTCTACCTGCCGCCGGCGGCTCCGGCCGACGTCGACTGGTCGTGCGTGCCGGCCGGCAAACCGGTCCTGGTGCGCGGAATGGGCCTGAATTTCTTTGACGCGATGGGCCAGCTGACCGAGGGGCGCGGCGGCCGGTTCCGCACCGCGGACGACGGCGGGCTCAGCTACGTGCCCTCCGGCCGGGAACCGCTCATCATCGCCGCCTCCCGCCGCGGCACCCCGTACCGGGCCAAGGCCGGCCTCGCCGGGTATTATCCGGCCGCCGTGACCCTGCGCTACTGCACCGAGAAGGCGCTCGCGAGGTTCGCCGAGGCCGGCATCCAGCCCGCCTTCGACCACGACCTCTGGCCGCTCCTGCACCGCGACGCCATCTGGGCCTACTACTCGACACTCGCGCGCTCGCAGCCGGGCGCCCTTCTCACGGATCCCCGGGCGTTCCTGGCCGCGCTGGCGGAAGCCCTGCGTCCGCACGCGCACTCCACGGCCAAGTGGGAAGACACCGTGGATTCGGTGCTCGATGTGCATGTCCGCCCCGCCCACCGGCTGGACCTGCTGGGCCTTGCAGCGCCCCTGGCCGGGAGGTCTTTTGGTTCCCGGGCGGAGCTCGACGCCGCCGTCGTCGAGTATCTGCTCGATGACGCCCGGCGCTCGGCGCTGGGTGAGGACGATCCGGTGAAGATGGCCATCGGGGCCCTGCATCACGGCCGGGCGGCGCTCAAGACGGCGGTGGCCGACGGCGGCATCACCGACGAATCGTGGGTCGCCGGGCTCCGTGGCTGGTTCGAATCCTTCGTGGAAGGACTCGCCAGCGGCCCGCCCGCGCTCCGTGCCGCACAGCTCGCCGCCCTGGTGCGTGCCGGCGTCGTCCGCTTTGTGGGGCCGGACCCCAAATTTGCCGTGGACCGCAAGTCCGGGACCTTCACGGCCGCGTCACCCTGGGTCGGCGGCGGGCCGGTCAGCGCAGTGGCCATGGTCGAGGCGCTCGCGCCGGCCAACCGGGTGGCAGTCAACGAGTCGCCCCTGCTGGAACAGCTGCTCGCCGAGGGCCTGGTCCGGCCGCGCCTCATGATGACGGTGGAAGGTGTCCCGGTGCAGACCTCCGGGCTTGACGTCACTCCGCACCCGTACCGGCCGCTGCGTGCGAACGGCTCCGTGACGGAAGGCCTCTACGTCCTGGGCCTGCAGCTCTCCGCTGCGCAGTGGGGGATCGCCATCGCGGCCGAGGCCCGGCCGACGTCGGGCCCCGTTTACCGCAGCGGCCAGCGCACCCTTCGGGACGCCGACGAGATCGCCCGGGGCATCCTGGGACGCTAGGGGCGCGCAGCAGACCTCGGCATCAGACCCCCGCAACGAAAAATGAGCATGCCCCACCCCCGGGCCGAGCAACGGACATCTTGGCACTATGTCCGCCGCTGCAGCCCAGGGGAGGGCATGCTCACTGGTGCGGGGCTAGGAAACTAGCCCTTGAGGCACTTCTGGTACTGGATCCAGGCGATCGTGTACTTGATCCACCCGAACACGTCGTACCACTTCTTCGGCGGAACCGGGGCGGTGCACGTCGGCGGGACGGGCGCGCTGGCGGCGACCAGCACGTCCGCCTTCACCACAGTGGCGGATTCGACGGCGGTGAGCACCAGGGTGCCCGTGCCGGCGGCCGCGCCCGCGGGAACCTTCACATCCACTGTGGCGGCGCCGGCGGTAACCGGTACCGTCCCCAGAGCCGTGACGGTGCCCTTGGCATCTGTGAACTCGGCGCGCAGCGAGGCGTTGGCCGGGCTGCCCAGCGAGGTGAGGTCCAGCTTGGAGACCGCCAGGGTGATGGCTTCCCCGCTCTTGACCTGGGCGGCAGTGGTGTTCACAACTGCCACGGAACGGCGGGCGAAGTCGGGCGAGACCGGGTTGTGGGTCTGCAGGTGCTTGATCCACGCGTCACGGTCCACGAGTCCTGAGTCCTTGGTGCCGGTGCCGGACTTGAAGATGCGGAAGTTGTCTCCGCCGGTTGCCAGGAAGTTGAACGTGCCGATCCGGTAGGACTTCGCCGGGTCGACTACCCTGCCGTTGACCCGGATGGAGGTGATCCGGTCTCCGGCGGCGCGGGCGGCGTCGTAGGTGTAGTTGACGTTCTTGGACAGGCCCAGCTGCTGGTAGGCGCGGCTGGGAACCGTGCCGTCAGCGTTGGTCTGCCACTGCTGCTCCAGGAGCGTCTTGAACTGCGCCCCGGTCAGGGACGTGGTCCACAGATTGTTCACGAACGGCAGGACCGCATTGGCCTCGGCGTAGGTGATGGTGCCGTCCGGGGCGTAGTACAGCTCATTGCGCAGACCGCCCGGATTGACGACGCCGATTTCGGCGGCGCCGAGTTCCGGCGCCTTGAGTGCGTCCACGAGGGAGTCGGCCACCAGGTTGCCCAGGGTGGATTCGCTGGCACGGTCATCACGCACGGCTGGGGAACCGGCGAACGCGGTGGTGATATCCGCGGTCACCTTGCCGACCGGCTGGTTGCCGACCGCTGCCGCGTCGGCGACGGCCTTGTCAACAATGGCCTTGACCGCCGCAACCCGAGGGTAGGCGGCCACGAGGTCGGCGGCCGGCTGCTCCGCGGTGGTGGTGCGCTTGACGTTGCCCGCCTTGTAGCCGGTCACGGACATCGTCTTGGTGTCGATGGTCAGCTGGATCTGGCCGATGTACTCGCCGTAGTTTCCGGTCTGGACGATCGGGCGGGTCTTGCCCGTCGGCTGACCGGCAGAATCCAGTACCGGGGCGTCCCAGGAGTACTGCTTGTGCGTGTGGCCGTTGAAGATCGCGGCAACGTCCGGAGTGACCTCCTTGATCATCCTGGCGAAGGGTCCGCCGGCGGCGACTTCCTGCTCCAGGGTGGCGCCTTCGGGGGCACCGGAACCGGCGCCGTCGTGGTTCTCCACGATGATGACGTCGGCGAGCTTGCCGGCCTTGATCTTCGCGGCGACGCGGTTGATGGCGTCCACGGGATCGCCGAACTCGAGATCGGCGATGCCCGCGGGGGTGACCAGGGAAGGCACTTCCTGCGTGACAGTGCCGATCACGGCGACCTTCACACCGTTCATGTCCAGCACGGTGTACTCCGGCAGGGCCGGTTCGGTGGTGCCCTTCTTGTAAACGTTGGCACCCAGGTACGGGAACTTGGCGTTGGCGCCGCCGGCGATGACCCGGTCACGCAAGTCGGCCCAGCCGCCGTCGAACTCGTGGTTGCCCACCGCGGAAGTCCGCAGGTCCAGGGCGTTCAGCACATCGATGGTCGGCTGGTCCTTGGCGATCGCCGAGGCGAACAGCGAGGCGCCGATGTTGTCGCCAGCCGAAATGAAGGCCGTGGCGCCCGGGGCGGCAGCGGCACGCAGCTTCTCGATGGTTCCCGCGAACAGCACGGTGTTGGAATCGATGCGGCCGTGGAAATCGTTGATGCCCAGGAAGTTCAGGTCAACGCTGGCCGGGGTGACGGGCAGGTTCAGGCCCACCACCACCGGATCGTGGTCGCTCGCCCGGAACTGGTTCGGAGCGTAGTAATCGGTGACGTTGTTGTTGTAGCGGCTGTACTCCAGCGCCACGGACTCCACCGAGTTGATGTTCCAGATGTCAGCGCCGGTGACCGCGGCATTGGCTGCGGGGGAGGCGAGGATGTGGTCCAGCGAGCCCACGAGGCCGCCGAAGAGGTAAGAGTGCTTCGCGGTGCCGTCGGCGTTCTTGGCTTTTTCGTCCTGGTTGACGTACCCGGCGCCCGTGAGGACGTTGAGCGGGTCCTCCTTGGCGTAGGAGTTGAAGTCGCCGATCAGGAAGACCTTATCGGTGCCCTTGGACTTCTGCAGGTCATCCGAGAACGCGAGCAGGGACTTGGCCTGCGCGGTGCGGGCAAGGTTTGAGTTGCCCTGGCCCTTGTCGGTGTCGTCCGGCGTGGCAGCCGAGCCCTTGGACTTGAAGTGGTTGGCGATCGCGATGAACTTCTTGTCATCGGCGGCGCCGACGGGCTTGAAGACCTGGGCCATCGGCTTGCGCGCGCTGGAGAAGGCGGCGGTGTCGTTGTGGATGATGGACTCGCCGATGGGTTCGGCGACGGCCTTCTTGAAGATGAACGCGGTGCGGATGACGTCCTCGTCCGCCAGCGGGGGAGCGTTCGCGGGTGTGCGGACGTAGTCCCAGATGCCGGGCGTGGCGATGTTCAGGGCGTCAACCAGCTTGGCGAGGGCATCGTCACGGTTCTTGCCGAACTTGGCCGAGTTCTCGACCTCCATCAGGGTGACGACGTCGGCGCCGGACTTGGAGATGGCGGCAACGATCTTGTCCTGCTGGCGCTTGAAGTTCTCGGCGTTCGCGGCGCCGCGGACGTCGCAGCCGCCCTTGACGGTGATGGGGTTCCCTGCCCGGTCCGGGTAGAACGTGCAGCCGGAGACCTGGTCGCCGGTGGTCGGGAAGTAGTTCAGTACGTTGAACGAGGCAATCTTGAGGTTACCGCCCACGGACGCCGGGGCCTCAGCGCGGGTGGCGCCGAATCCGGCCGGCTGGACCGCGTCCGCGTTGGCGGCGGTCAGCTGGGTCAGCGGCTGGAACTTCCAGGAGTTGTTGGCGTAGCTGAGCACCACGTTGGTCTTGAACGTCACCGGCGCGCCCACCCGGACGGGGTCCGCGGTGGTCAGGTACGGCAGCGTCAGGGCCTTGGTGCTGGCGTCCTTGAGGAAGTTGGTGCTGGCGCCGTCGTCGAGCTTGATGCCGCGCGCGGCGTTCGCCGCAACGGTGGCGGTGTACTCGGCGGAACCGTAAGGGGCGACGGCGGTCGGCTGCTCCAGCGCGGTTGTGCCGCCGGCCAGGCCGATCTCGCCGTACTGGTTGAGCGAGAAATTGTCAGCGACCGTGACAGGACCCTGCGGCGTCAGCAGCATGGCCTCCAGGGATTCGCGGAATGACTCGTCCGCCGGGAGGGCGAAGCCGGTGGCCTTGACCTCGGGGGCGGCGTCGGTGAGCTTGGTGACCCCGGCAGCGCCGGCGACGTTGAGCTGGGTCATGCCGTAGAACTCGGCGACATCGCCGGTGACTTCGAGGTAGTCGCCGGTCTGCACGGACGCGACGGCGGACGGCGCGTAGACGAAGATGGCGTCCGACGCCGTGTGGTTGGCGGGCGTCAGGTCGCCGCCGGTGCCGGGGGTCTGGAGATAGAAGCCGGCGAAGCCGCCGGTCGGGAACGTCGCGGTGACCTTGCCGCGGGTGGTGACGGGCGAGCCGGCGAGCGGGCTGGCCGTGCCGGTGCCCTGGATCTCGGCGATGCTCTTCAGCGCCGGGGGAGTCACCGGTCCGGGGTCAACCGGTCCGGGAGCGGCGGTGCCGTTGGCGGCCTTGGGCGTGATGGCGGCGTTGAGCGTGAAGTCGGCGGCGTTGTTGTTGCTGTCCGCACCACCGGTGCGGTTCATGCTCTTGACGTCCGTGTTGCCCGACGGCGCGGTGGCGGCCTGGGTTTCGAAGGTGTTGGAGCTGCCGTAGCCGAGCAGATCGGCAACGTTGGCGGGTTCGATGACCGAGCCGGTGGCCAAAGGGTTCAGGGCCGTGGACTGCTTGGCCAGGACGATCGTGCCGCCCCCGCCCGCCGGGTTGAATCCGGTGGCCGTGGCATCGGCGGCGGGCAAATCCAGCCCCACAGTGCCGTTGCTGCCGCCCTTGAACAGGTAATACCCCTTGGCCGGGATGGTGCCGGCGAGAGGCGCGGTGGTGCTCGGTCCTGCGGTGCCGGTGGCGGAGCGGTACTGGATGGACCAGCCGTCCAGCGAGACCGGGGCGTCCGAGCTGTTGTACAACTCGACGAACTTGTTCTTGTAGGCCGCTCCGGCGCTGCCGCCGCTGAGGTAGGCCTCGCTGATGATGACCGGCGAAGTGCCGGCCGCTGCCGGGGAGACCTCCACGGCGAACGCCGGCACGGCTGCCAGCGGCGCTGCTATGAGCGCCGCAGACAGTGCTGTGCCCAGCGCTGTTTTCCAAGGTGTGTATTTCATCCGCTCTAACTCTCATGAGGGTGCCCAGGTATGGGCTGGGTGGAATGTGTCCGGGAAGATGGCCCGCGGACCGGCCGGTCTGCTCCTGGTCAAGCAGTTCCGGGCACAGCAAATCAGTGGTGAATGAACATAAGGTGGACTGCATGTGCATTCGGCGAGACGGCCCCCAGCGGAACGCCTCACAGGCTCCCTGGAGACCTCAAAGGCGGCCCCAGAGACGGTGTGGGCAGAGCTTGTGAACTGCGCAAATGTCCTACGCGCGGCGGCTCCGGGCGCCGGGCATGCCAAAAGAATACCGGCCAGTTTCCGGGAAGGAAGAGGCCGGCCGGCATTTACTGCAGCAGTTTTCCTGGAGTTTTTCCTCAGCTTTTCTGAAGTTTTTCCGGGCGCCCGATCCGCTGGGGCCAGGCCTCAGCGATTTTCGGCGACGATCTTGAACACGGCTCCGGTGGGATCCGTAAGGGTGGCGACCCGTCCGAAAGTACTGTCCTCCGGTGCGTGGATTAGCTTTGCGCCCCTCGACACGCTGTAGCGCGGCCAGGTGGCCGTGCTGTCGCCTGGGGCTCTCGATAACCCGAGGGCCGACCACCGGCGGAACGCAAAAATGCCCCCGGCTCTGCGGCAAGCGCATTAGCCAGGGGCATCATTTCGCGGAAGGTAAGAGATTCGAACTCTTGGTACGGGGTCACCGCACACTGGTTTTCAAGACCAGCTCCATCGGCCGCTCGGACAACCTTCCCTAACCAGTAGTGTTCCACAGCCGGTGGACAGCCACAAAAAACGCGGCGGCGCTCGCGGACGGTCGCAGCTACCCCGCATACTCTGGGAGTGGTGCTGCCGGACGTGGTGTGCCGCAGGAGCATCCCTGCACGAAGTCAGTTAGAAAATCGGAGTTCTCCATGAAGGCTGTCTACATTTCAGAGCCGGGCGGGCCCGAGGCCCTGGAGATCCGTGAGGTCCCGGCCCCGGTGCCCGGCCCCGGCGAGGTGCTGATCGACGTCGTCGCCGCGGGACTCAACCGTGCCGACGTCCAGCAGCGGAAGGGCCTGTACCCGCCGCCCCCGGGCGCCTCCGAGATCCCCGGACTGGAAGTTTCCGGCAGGATCGCCGGCTTCGGCCCCGGCGTGAGCAAGCCATTCTCCATCGGGGACAAGGTGGTTGCGCTGCTGGCCGGCGGCGGCTACGCCGGGCAGGTCGCTGTTCCGGCGGGGCAGGTCCTGCGGGTTCCCGACGGCGTTGACCTGGTCACCGCCGCATCCCTGCCGGAAGTGGCGGCCACGGTCTACTCCAACCTGATCATGACGGCCCAGTTGCAGCCGGGCGAGACCGTGCTCATCCACGGCGCCACGGGCGGCATCGGCACGATGGCCATCCAGCTCGCCAAAGCCTTCGGCGCCCGCGTGGCTGCGACGGCGGGGACCGCGGAGAAGGTCGGCACGGCAAAGGCGTTCCTGGGAGCGGACATCGCGATCAACTATGCCGAGGAGGACTTCCCGGAGAGCCTTCGTGCGCAGAACGACGGCAAGGGCGCGGACGTCATCCTCGACGTCGTCGGCGCAAAATACCTCAAACAGAACGTCGAGGCCCTGGCGGACTACGGCCGGCTCGTGGTCATTGGGCTGCAGGGCGGTGCCAAGGGCGAGCTGGACCTCGGCAGGCTCCTGAGCAAGCGGGCCGCCATCATTGCCACGGCCCTGCGCCCCCGCCCGGTCGAGGAGAAGACCGTCATCATGGACGCGGTCCGCGACGCCGTCTGGCCGCTGCTGGCAGACGGAAGGATCCGGCCGCTCGTGGCGAGGACCTTCCCGCTGGACGAGGTCCGCGCCGCGCACCGCTACTTCGACAGCGGGGATCACGTAGGCAAGATCCTGCTGGTTATGTAGGCGGCGGCCGGCCAGGGGCGGCAGGGACGACGTATGCCCGGTATGGCATACGCCGGATTGCGTCCGGACCGTAAATGCCGGTACGGTAATTCCATACGCGGTATACACGCGTCTTGGGGCGCGTGTATGCTGTCGTCCCGCTACCTCCGGGAGCCCCATGTCGATTCGCCACAGCCTCCTCGCACTGCTGCAGGACCGGCCACGCTATGGCTATCAGCTGCGGCTTGAGTTCCAGGACCGTACCGGCTCGTCCTGGCCGCTCAATATTGGTCAGGTCTACACCACCCTGGACCGGCTGGAGCGCGACGGCCTCGTCCGCAAGGAAGGCGCCGACGGCGCGGGCCACGTCAACTACTCCATCACCCCGGAGGGCCAGGCCGAGGTCCGGGCCTGGTTCACGTCGCCCGTTTCGCGCGCCAATCCGCCGCGCAATGAGCTGGCCATTAAACTCGCGCTGGGGCTGACCCTTCCCGGAGTCGACGTCGGGGCAACCATCCAGGCCCAGCGCGCGGTCTCCATCCGCGCCCTGCAGGAGTACACCAAGGCCCGGCGCGACACCGCGGCGATGCAGCGCCACGCCGACACCGCCCGCCTCCTGGTCCTGGATTCGCTCATCTTCCAGACCGAAGCGGAGGTCCGCTGGCTGGACCTGTGCGAGGCCCGGCTCATGCAACTGGCCAACCCGCCGCTCTAGCGCTTCCCTTCTTCCTGGCGTTTCCCTACCGTTCGACGCCCCCGCCGGGCCGCCCGGCGCACCGCGGGCGCCAATCCATACCCCGCGGTTGCCAGGTTGGTAGGGTGCCTTGGGGCAGGTTTGTCGAGTGGATTTGCCCAGTTGGGATTCTCAAGGAGGAGACGTGGGCATCATGCCGCACAGCACGCAAAGTAATTTACAAGTCGATGATGGCATTGTGCCGGACCCGGCGCTCCCGCCCACTGGGATAGACCCGGGCGTCGCCGACGCCGAGGATCGCACCTGGACGCCGGCAAAAATCGCACTCTGGGCTGCGATCGCCCTGCTGGGCGGTGTTGCCTGGTTTATGCTGGCCATCGTCCGCGGCGAAACCGTCAACGCCATCTGGTTTGTCTTCGCGTCTGTGTGTACGTACCTGATTGGCTACCGCTTCTACTCCAAGGTCATTGAGCGCTACCTGACCAAGCCGAACGACCGCCGCGCCACCCCGGCCGAGTACAAGGCCGACGGCAAGGACTACGTCCGTACGGACCGCAACGTCCTGTTCGGCCACCACTTCGCCGCCATCGCCGGTGCCGGCCCGCTGGTTGGCCCGATCATCGCAGCCCAGATGGGGTACCTTCCGGGCACGATCTGGATCATCATCGGCGTCGTTCTGGCCGGTGCCGTCCAGGACTACCTCGTGCTGTTCTTCTCCATGCGCCGCGGGGGACGCTCCCTGGGCCAGATGGCGCGCGAAGAGCTCGGCGTGATCGGCGGCACCGCTGCCCTGGTCGCGACACTGCTCATCATGGTGATCATCGTCGCGATCCTCGCCCTCGTCGTCGTGAACGCCCTCGGCGAGAGCCCCTGGGGTGTCTTCTCCGTGGGCATGACCATTCCGATCGCCCTGTTCATGGGCGTGTACCTGCGCTACCTCCGGCCCGGCAAGGTCATGGAGGTCTCCCTCATCGGCTTCGTGCTGCTCATGGCGGCCATCATCGGCGGCGGCGCCGTCGCCGGCACCGAATGGGGCGCGGCCGTCTTCCACCTGGACAAGGTCACCATCGCCTGGGGACTCATCATCTACGGCTTCATCGCCGCGGTCCTGCCCGTATGGCTCCTGCTCGCACCCCGCGACTACCTGTCCACGTTCATGAAGATCGGTGTGATTGCGATGCTGGCCGTGGCCGTCATCGTGGTCCGTCCGGAAGTCACGGTCCCGGCGTTCAGCGAGTTCGCCAGCCGGGACAACGGACCGGTCTTGTCAGGTTCCTTGTTCCCGTTCCTTTTTGTCACGATCGCCTGCGGTGCATTGTCCGGCTTCCATGCCCTGATCGCCTCCGGCACCACGCCTAAGCTGCTCGAGAAGGAACGCCAGACCCGATTCATCGGCTACGGCGGCATGCTGATGGAATCCTTCGTAGCCATCATGGCACTCGTCGCCGCGATCTCCATTGACCGCGGCCTGTACTTTGCCATGAACGCCCCCGCGGCCCTGACCGGCGGGACCGTGGAGACCGCCGCGCAGTGGGTCAACAGCCTGGGACTGGCCGGCGTGAACATCACTCCGGATTTCCTGGCCGAGACGGCCAGGAACGTTGGCGAGCAGAGCATCGTTTCCCGCACCGGCGGCGCCCCGACCCTCGCGGTCGGGCTGGCACACATCATGCAGCAGTTCATTGGCGGCACGGCCATGATGGCGTTCTGGTACCACTTCGCCATCATGTTCGAGGCGCTGTTCATCCTGACCGCAGTCGACGCCGGCACCCGTGTGGCCCGCTTCATGTTGCAGGACTCCATCGGCAACTTCGTTCCCAAGTTCAAGGAGCACTCCTGGCGCCCCGGCGCGTGGCTGTGCACCGCAATCATGGTCGCGGCCTGGGGCGCCGTCCTGCTGATGGGCGTCACCGATCCGCTGGGCGGCATTAACACGCTGTTCCCGCTGTTCGGCATCGCCAACCAGCTGCTGGCTGCCATCGCCCTCTCGGTCTGCATGGCCATCGCGGCCAAGCGCGGGTCCTTCAAGTACCTCTGGATCGTCGCGCTTCCACTGACCTTCGCGGCCGTCGTGACCATCACGGCCAGCTTCTACAAGATCTTTTCGCCGGTGCCGGCCGTGGGCTACTTCGCTAACAACGCGGCCTTCGCCAAGGCCCTCGCGGACGGCAAGACCTCCTTCGGCACCGCCAAGACCCAGCTGGCGATGGAGGCCGTGGTCCGCAACACCATGATCCAGGGCTGGCTGTCGGTGATCTTTGTGGTCTTGAGCATCATCGTCATCATCACGGCGGTCCTGGCGACGGTGAAGGCATTCCGCAACGCAACGCGCGGTGTGCCGAACCCGAATCACGAGGACCCCGCCGTCGCGTCGCGCATTTTCGCCCCCGCCGGCGTGATCCCCACCCCGGCAGAGCGGGAGCTCATGGCCGAGTGGGAAAAACTCCCGGCCGATGTTCGGTTCGAAAAGGCCGGGCAGCACTGATGCGGCCGCGGACATGAACGCGGTGATTGACGGGTTCCGGGGTTTCGCCCGGTACCTGGGCGGCGTGATGGGCGCGGATGCCTACACGAAGTACCTGGAGCATCATGCAGCCGCGGGACAGGGCATTCCGCCGCTGACGGAACGGGAGTTTTGGCGGGACCACACGGACCGCCAGGACAGCAACCCGCAGAGCCGGTGCTGCTGACGGGCGAATGCTGCCTGTGTTGGTTGACCGGGCCGTGTTGATCGGCCGCTGCTTTCCGGAAGGCGCCGTTGTGCACCATCGTGCTCGACGGCGTCTTCCGCCGTTTCCGGCGTCGGCGGCCCGGGTGCCGCGTTGCGGCGCCCGGTTCGCCGCCCGCGGCTCGTGAGAGTATGAAGCCATGAGCGATCCGAACGCCACGCAGCCTGCCAACGGCGGTCCCGTCGAGGGGACCGCGCTGGATCCCGAACCCGCCCGGGATGGCAGCCAGGCGCCGCCATTTGCCGCGGCTGGAACGCCAGGACCGGCAGCCGGCGCGGGAGCACCGGGAGGCTGGGGAGCACCGGGAACGCCCGGAGACAGGCCCGCCGCGGCCCGGCCCAAAGCCAGCCAGCTCCAGGACATGGTGGATGAACCGGCCAAGGTGATGCGGATCGGAACCATGATGAAGCAGTTGCTGGACGAGGTGAAGTCTGCCCCGCTGGATGACGCCGCACGGGTCCGGCTCGCCGGAATCCACCGGCGCTCCATCAAGGAACTCGAGGCCGGCCTGGCCCCGGAGCTCGTCGCTGAACTGGAACGGATCAATCTGCCGTTCCCCGATGAGACCACCCCCACGGACGCGGAATTGCGCATTGCCCAGGCCCAGCTGGTCGGCTGGCTCGAGGGGCTTTTCCATGGCATCCAGACGGCCCTTGCGGCGCAGCACGCCGCCCGGGAACAGGCCAACGCCCAGCTGCGGCTCCGCCAGTTACCGCCCGGAACGGTGATTGCGCCGGGCGTCATTATCGGGGAAGACGGTGAACCGCAACGTGCCGCGGCGCCTAAGCCCGGCGCGGATGCCTCGCAGCGTCCGGCGCCGGCTGATCCGGAACATGGCCCCGGCCAGTACCTCTAGGACACCCTTGGGATTCTTCAGCACCGCCCGGCAGGGACGCAAAGACGACGCCGAGCTCGGCAAGGGCCTCTGGCGGCGCGCCCATGACCGCTTCATCCGTGGCCTGGACCGCTACCACCAGATCCTCGAGGGCGTAGAGGACGAGGCGCTTTATGCCGAGCTCCTGGAAATCGCCAACGAACTCTCGGCGCTTTCGGGCCGGGTCCGGAGCATCTGCGTCGAGGCCCAGCGCCGGTCCCCGAGCGAGGGCCTGGACATCCCCGGCGCGTTGTCCGGGGTCCACCGGGCGCTGTCGACCGCCGGCAACTCCCTGGCGACGACGGCCGAAGCCGCGGCGATGCTCCGGCTCGCCGTCGGGCCCGTCTCCGCAGGGGCAGAGTCGGTGCGGCGCCGCGCCGAAGCGGTGCTGGAGCACGTCAGTGACGCCGAACGGCGGCTGGCCGGGGACCCGCCCCGGAACTAAAGACAAGGAACAGAAACACGGCGGCACCCGGCTTGCCGCCGGGTATTCCCCGTTACGCGCGTAGCTTAGCCTCGCTTCTGCGCTGGCCCGTGGGCTGTGACGTTGGCAGGATAGTTCTATGACTCTTTCACCGGTACTGACTTTCAATGACGGCAACACCATTCCCCAGCTCGGCTTCGGGGTGTGGCAGGTTGAAGATGACGTGGCCGAAAAGGTGGTTGTTCAGGCGTTCGAGGCCGGCTTCCGCCACATCGACACCGCCAAGATCTACGGCAACGAAGCCGGCGTGGGCCGGGCGATCGGACGCTCAGGCCTCAAGCCTGAGGAAATCTTCATCACCACCAAGCTGTGGAACGCGGACCAGGGCTACGAGTCCACGCTGAAGGCCTTCGAGGACTCCATGGAGCGCCTCGGCCTGGAGACCCTGGACATGTACCTCATCCACTGGATGCAGCCCAAGCAGGACAAGTACGTGGACACCTGGAAGGCTCTTATCGAGCTGCAGAAGCAGGGCCGGGTGAAGACCATCGGCGTCTCCAACTTCACCAAGGAAGGCCTGCAGCGCCTGATCGACGAGACCGGAGTGGTGCCCGCCATCAACCAGGTCGAGCTGCACCCCTTCTTCAACCAGGCCGAACTGCGCGAATTCAACGCCTCCAAGGGCATCCTCACCCAGGCGTGGTCGCCGCTCGGCCAGGGCGGCGAGCTGCTGGAGAGCCCGGTCATCGGCCAGATCGCAGCCAAGCACAACGCCACTCCGGCCCAGGTCGTGATCGCCTGGCACCTGGCCATCGGCAACGTGGTCATCCCCAAGTCCGTGACCGAATCCCGAATCCGCGAGAACTACGCCGCGCTGGATGTCAGCCTGGATGAGACCGATGTGCAGGCCATCAACGGCCTGGACAACTCGGCGGAGGGTGCCGGCCGGATCGGCGCGGACCCGGCTGTCTCCGATTTCGCCTAAGCCACCCGCGTAACTGAGCAGGTCAACGGCCAGGCACGCTGGCTGCTGAGTCCGCGGCCTGGCCGACGCCGCAGCAGGGCCTTCACCCGGACGGGTGGGGGCCCTTTCTGCCGCCAGGGTGTCGTTCCGGCGTGTCAGGCAGCCTGCCGGTCCCGCCGCAGCGGCACGGCGTCGATGACGGCCCAGCCGTCCTCATCCACTATGCGGCGGTCCGCGAAGCGTTCTGCCTCGGCGGCCTCCGCGAAACGTTCGGTGCGGATCCGGCCACACTCCGTGTCCAGGTACGTCACGTCAAAAGATGTCGCTTCAAAGCACTGGTTCGTCTCCATGAATTAAGTGTGCAGCCGGCCTGTGACACTAACGCCGCATCACTCCGGCGTGTTGCCAAGCCGCAGGACCCGCTCGCGGGCAAGGTCCGCTTTGCGCCGTGCCCTGACTGAAGCCCGGACCGCCTGCTGAGCCTGGGCCGCCGCCAGCTCCTGCCGCTGACGTGCCGACTTGAGGTCCAGCTCTGTTTGTTCCAGCTGCTCCCGCAAGGTTCGCGCGGCCCCGGCCAGCCCGGCCGCGTGCTTGCCGGCGGCTGCCCGTTCCTCCTCATGCCGTCCCGATTCCTCAGCAGCCTGGCGAGCGGCCTGCTCGGCGTCCTGCAGCGCGGCCCGCGCGCGTTCCAAGGCCGAGGGGGTGGCCGTGCGGGGCTCCTGCCGTACTGCCCGCAGCCGGGGTTGCTCCCATTTCTCCGTTGCCATGGCGCTGTCCGGCGGGGAGGACCCGGAAGGAAGCTGGCCGGACGCGTCCGGGGGCACCGGAGCTGCTGTTGAGGGCACGGCAAGGCCGGGGAGTGCGACGGCGCCGGCTAGGTCCAGGGCGTCCACCCCGTCTGCGGACAGTGCACGCAGCAGGCGCCCGCTCTGCACGGCGGCCGCTGCACCCGCATCCGCCGTCGCTGCCCGAAGCGTCTCTTCGACCTCCGCTGCGATGGCCGCGCTGATCCTGCGGCCCTGTTGCTGCGCCGCCGCCTGGGCTTCCTTGACGGCGCGGGAGAGCAGTTGCCGCCGCTCGTGGCTCAGTTTCCGCAGTTCCGCCGCGTCGAGGGCCGACTGCGCGGCACGCATGGATTCCCCCAGTGCGGAGAGCTCGTGGAGCGTATCGGGGTGCCGGGCCGCGAACATGTTCACCGTCCAGGCTGCGACGGACGGCTTGGAAAGGGAGCGCACGTCTGCCGCAGTGCCGGCGGACGTGGCGTCCTTGGCAGCGGCGGTCCGGGCGGCCACGAAGTCGTCGAACGCCAAGGCGTACAGCCGTGCCGCAATGCCCGCCAGCTCCAGCTCTCCCATGCAAGAATCATAGAAGCCGAGCCCGGGGCCTGGGCCGCGGGCAGGCACATTCTTCGGAGGAGAGCAGAATTGATCGAGATCGGCGGGCTCCCGGCCCATATCCTGCTCATCCACGCCGTGGTGGTGCTGGCGCCCGTCGCGGGACTGGGCGCGATCATCTACGCCGCAGCCCAGCGCTGGCGCGGCTACCTCGCGTGGCCCCTGGCACTGCTGTCCCTGGGCATGGTTCCCCTGTCGCTGCTGACCGCGCAGGCCGGCGAACAGCTGCAAGAGTCCCGGCCATCGTCGGCATTGATTCGTGAGCACGCCGAGCAGGGTGACGTGCTCAAGGCCGTGGCCGTGATCTTCTTTGCCGTGGTTGTTGCGATGATCGTTGTCACCTACGAGCCGATCGGCCGGCGCTTCGCGTTCCTGGGCGGCCTGCGGACCAACCGCGGCGTGGGCATTGTCCTGCTGGTGGCGGGGGCCGCCGTCGGCGCCTTCTTCATCTACCAGAGCATCGTCACCGGCCATTCCGGAGCCACGTCCGTCTGGTCCTCGCGCTAGAGCCAGGGAACAGGCAACCGGGACCGGCGCGCTTTCCGCATGGTCAAAAGAAGGACGACGAAGGCGAGCACCTGCAGGCCGGCCACCACGCCGATCAGGAGCGCCCGGCTGCCGTACAGCGCGCCGTACAGTACCCCGCCGGCCAGCGCCCCGGCCCCTTCGAAGGCGGCAAAGACGCCATAGGCCGTGCCTTGCCGGAGTTCGGGGACCAGATCGGCGATCAGTGCCTTGACCGTGGAGTCCTGGATGCCGGTAGCGGCGCCCCAGATCAGGACGCCGGCAAGGGCCAGCCCTGCGCCAGGGGCCAGCGCCAGCACGGGCACGGCAGTGATCAGCACCGGCAGGCCGAGCAGCACGGCCCCGCCCGCCCGGTCGTACAGGACGCCGCTGGCGAGGGCGCCGAGGGCGCCGGCCCCCATCGCCGCCGCATAGAAGAGCGGGACAGCCGCGACGGGAACGGCCGCCGTCGTCGTCAGATGGAACGATATGACGCCGAAGGCAACCAGCCCCACGCTCCAGAAGAAAGCTGCGATGGCGAACAGCAGGAAGCTTCCTGTCAACAACGACGGCGGCCGGCCGGCGGAGGCAGGCGCCGCTGCGTCGGCGTCGTCGTCGGGGGCCGCCCCGCCAGCATCAGCGTCAGCTCCGGCCGCATCGGCTGGCGTCGCCCGGACCGTGCCCGGATCCTGGACGCGGCGGCGGAGCCAGACCAACAGTCCGAGGGCCGCCGCCGCCGGGATGGCCAGCACAGCGAGGGCCACCGAAATGCTGCCCGTGGCGGCCAGCACTGCGGAGACCAGGAGCGGGCCGATCAGGGCCCCGGCGAGGTCGAGGGATTTGTGGACCGCGAAGCCACGGCCACGGCCTACCGGCTTGGCAGCAGCGGCCAGCAGGACGGTCTTGGCCGGGCTGCGGACGGCTTTGCCCACCCGGTCTCCGATGATGAGTGCGCCGGCCAGTAGCAGCCCCGCCGCCCCGAGGAAGGGCGTCAGAGCCAGCAAGGGTATACAGACGGCGGTGAGCGTGTAGCCGGCCATCGTGAAGGTCCAGTACCGCCGGGTCCGGTCCGCCCACGGTCCGAAGACCAGCCGCAGCCCTTGCGCGGCGGCCTCGGCGGCGCCCGTCACGAGGCCCACGAGCAGGGCGGAGCCGCCAAGCTCTGCCAACAGCGGACCGGCCAGCGGGCGGGCGCCGTCGGAGACCACATCCGCGGCCAGGCTGACCAGGCCGAAGCCGACCACCGGGCCCCACACGATGTGCCGCTTCACGCCGGGCACTGCGGCATGACCGTTCCGCATCCGCCCGGGCCCTTCCATGTCCCTAGGGTTGTCCAAGGTCCGCCCAAAGACAAGGCCACGGAAGCCCGGCTCTCCTGCCGGGGCTGTTCTGCGGCACGGGCAGGAAATATTCAGCGAACTGCATATTTTTACGGGTGCGCTTGGTAGTTTTTGTTTGCCGCCCGTGAAAAAGTGCGCGCCACCATCCTTTGGAGGAAATTTGAAGCTTTTGTCGAACCAGCCACGCCACTCCGGCGTCAGGCCCAAGGCCGTGGCGGCTGGCGTTGCCACCTGCGTGCTGGCCGGAGCGATCGCTCTCTCCGCCTTCACCGTCCCGGCGCAGGCAGCCGGTCCCAGCGGGGCCGCCATCACTGCCGAGCCGGCCGCCCCAGCACCGTCGACCGGCTGGCTGCACACCGACGGCGGGACCATCCGCGATTCGAACAACGCGGCATACACGATCAAGGCCACGTCCTGGTTCGGGATGGAGACCTCCGACTGCATGCCGCACGGACTGTGGGGGACGCTCACCATCGACGACGCCCTGGCCAACATCAAGTCCATGGGATTCAATACCGTCCGGCTGCCGTACTCCAACGAGTGCCTCGCCGCAACGTCCATCAAGGGCAACATGAACTACTGGGCCAACCGGGCCTACGCGCTCGAGGGCAAGGCGCCGCTGGTCCTGATGGACACTGTCGTCGCCCGGGCCAAGGCCAACGGCCTCAAGATCATCCTGGACCGCCACCGCCCGTCCAGTGCGGACCAATCGCCGCTCTGGTACACCTCCGCGTACCCGGAGTCGAGGTGGATTTCTGACTGGAAGATGCTCGCCGAACGCTACAAGAATGATCCCACCGTGATCGGCGCCGACCTCCACAACGAGCCCGCCGGGGCAGCGACGTGGGGCGGGGCGGCCGCGACCGACTGGCACGCGGCGGCCACGCGGGGCGGCAATGCCGTTCTGGCATCAAACCCGCAGCTGCTCATCCTGGTCGAGGGTATCGAGAACCAGGGGAGCGGCGGCGCCACCTGGTGGGGCGGCGGGCTCGCCGACGCCGGCGCGAAGCCCGTGCTACTGGCCACGCCACACCGCGTCGTCTACTCGCCGCACGACTATCCGGCCTCGCTGTACCCGCAGAAGTGGTTCAGCGACGCCAACTACCCGAACAACCTGCCCGCCGTCTGGGACAAGAACTGGGGCTACCTCCAGAAACAGGGCATTGCCCCGGTCCTGCTGGGCGAGTTCGGGTCCGCGCTGCAGACCGCCTCGGACAAGCAGTGGATGGATCAGATGGTGTCCTATCTCGGCGCTCATTCGATGAGCTACGCCTACTGGGCCTTCAACCCGAACAGCGGCATCACCGGCGGCCTCGTCCAGGCGGACTGGCGCACCCCGGAGGCGGCGAAGCTGGCCGCGCTGGCGCCCATCCTGACGGGTACGACGCCGACCGCCACGCCGACGCCGACAGCTACCCCTTCGCCGTCGCCGACGGTTGCACCGACCGCGACGCCGACAGCTACCCCTTCGCCGTCGCCGACGGTTGCACCGACCGCGACGCCGACGCAGACGCCGACAGCTACCCCTTCGCCGTCGCCCGCCCCGTCGCCCGGGTCAGCCGTCAGCGCCGGCTGGCGGGTCACCAGTTCCTGGAACGGCGGCTACGTCGCCAACATCGATGTCACCGGACTGCGGAGTGCCCTCACCTGGTCCGTGACCTGGCCGGATCCGAACGTCACGAGGGTGGCCAACTCCTGGGGTGTGAAGTGCACGTTCATCGCCAGGGTCTCCGTCACCTGCACCGGCTCCGACTGGGCCACCACCATCAGCACAGGCCAGAAGCGCACCGTCGGTCTGCAGGTCGATGCCGCGACGGCCCCGGTGAACCCGGTTCTGACCGCCAGGTAGCTCTCAGGCGCGCCGTCGGAGGCCGGCCCCGGCCCAGACCATCAGCAGGAGGCCACCGAGTGACAGCAGGAATGGGCCGGGAGCGCCACCGCCGTCGTTTGCGTCGGACATCGGGGGCTCCGCTGGTACTCCGGGAGCCTGCCTCGGGGCGGCCGCGGGAAAGGACGGGGCAGCGGAGGCCGTCTGTTCGGCGGGCGCCGGGACGCTCCGGTCCACTGCCGGTGGCACCGTCACCGGCTGACCGGCAGTCGCGGCCGGGGCCAGGGCGGCGGCTGGTTCTGGAGCAGCCGGTGCCGGTGCCGGGGGCAGTACCCGGGCCGACGTCGTTGGTGCGGCGGTGCCCGCAGGTGGGGCCGGTGCTGGGGGCATCGGCGGCGGCGCTGGTGGCGCCGGCGGGCCGCTTGGGGACGGGATCGGGCAGATCAGCACCGGGATAACGCCACCGATCGCTCCACACGGTTCGGCCACTGCGGGCACGGCGAGGACGATCGGCGGAAACGCCAGAGCCAGGGCAACTGCGGAGGCGTAGCCTGCGCGCTTGGTGATCCTCATCCGGACCATCGTAGGCGCCAACACCACGCCGGGCCGGGATTTCGCCCGGCCAGGGCTCTTGGCCGGCTTCCAGGCTGCGCAGGCTAAGGGCGGATGTTCTGGTTCATCCGGAAGACGTTGTCCGGGTCCCACGCACGCTTGAGCCCGACCAGACGCTCGTACTTCCCGTCGCCGTAGATCGTCCGCGCGTCCTCCCGTGATTCGGCGACGTCGTTGACGTAGCGGCCCCTCGTGGCGAAACGTTCGACGTCGGCCATTCCCGCCCGGGCCCACTCACGGCAGGGCCCGTCCAGCGCCGGATCGTCCCACTGGATCTCGGCGCCCATCCAGTAGGCCGCCGTGCGGCCCGTGAACGCGGTCGCATCTTCCGACACCTCGGCGATCGCCCGGCCCCACGACCAGAAACCGAACTCGCCCCCGGCTCCCTCAGGAATCCCGTGGGCCTGCTGGACCGCCAGTTCGACGAGCTCCCCGGGCAGACTGCGGAGGAAGGCGCTCTTCATGTAGAAGCGGTGGCCCCACGCCGAGGATTCATCGGCGAGGCGCTGTGCGGCCAGGTGGGGTTTCGGCTCGATCGAGCCGGCAACCGGCGGCCCGAACGCACGAAGCCGTGCGAGATCCCGCTCGGCCTCGCGGGGCCGCCCGCAGTGCAAAACGGAGAGGGCGGCCACCGGTCTGCCTCTGATCCCTGGCGGGAAATCCTCCACCGGGAGCGCCAGGCGGATGTAGAACCCGAGCCACAGCTCGTCCGGTCCCGTCTCGGCAAGCTCAGTGAAGAGCTGTGCCAGCTCGCCGGCGCGGTCGATCGGGTGGACGACTGTCCCGTGCGTGATCGGATGGTCGAGTGGATGGAGGACGTATTCGAACGACGTCGCGACGCCGAAGTTTGCACCGGCCCCGCGGACACCCCAGAAGAGGTCGGGGTTCTCGTCCGCCGAGGCGCGGACGATCCCGCCGTCGGCCGTTACAAACTCCACCGAGCGCAGGTTGTCGATCGTCAGCCCGAACTTCCGCTGCAGGCGGCCCATCCCGCCGCCCAGCGTGAGTCCGGCGACGCCGGTATGGGAGACAACGCCGACGGGGCACACGAGGCCAACCGACTGGGCTGCATCATCCAACTCTGAGAGCAGCGCGCCGGCGGCGCAGACAGCCGTGCGCTGTGTGGGGTCGATCGTGGCGCCGCGCATCCGCGAGAGGTCGATGACTATCCCGTCGTCGCATGTCGAGAAGCCGGGGATGCTGTGGCCGCCGCCGCGCACGGCAACTACGAGGTCCTGTTCGCGGGCGAACCGCAAGGCCGTCACGACGTCGGCCGTTCCGTTCGGCCGTACGACCAGGCCGGGCCTGCGGTCGACCAGACCGTTCCACACCGCACGCGCAGCGTCGTACTTCGGGTCGCCCGGCCTGATCACTTCGCCGCCGAAACCGTCCGCAAAAGTCCTCACCGTGCGGGTGCCCAACATGGCTTCATGGTAGGGCTGCGGTGCCGAGGTTTCCAGAGGAAATGCGGCGGGCACGTTTCCGCCCCGCGGCGAGGCGGGTCCCGAAAAGTTCTCACGCGCTCTTGGCGACCAGGAACGGTACTCTGAAAAACGACAGAACCCCCGGAAATCGTTGATTTCCGGGGGTTCTTCTCGGGCTTCCTATCAGAATCGAACTGATGACCTTCTCATTACGAGTGAGACGCTCTACCAACTGAGCTAAGGAAGCAACCGCATGAACCCCGGCGAACCGGGCGGATCATGCAAGAGATAACTGTAATGGAGTCCCGGCGCCCGGGTCAAAATGAGCCGGGGCAGGCGGCCCGCTTCCCCCGGCAGGCCCTAGCAGACAGTGTTGTCCGCCGGTGACTTGCCGTCCACGACGTAGCCGTCGACGGCATTCTTAATGCAGTCGTTGGAGCGGCCGTAGGCGGTGTGCCCCTGGCCCTGCCAGGTCAGCAGGGCGGCGTTGCCGAGTTGCTTGCGCAGGGAACTTGCCCATTCCACCGGGGTCGCCGGGTCGCCGGTGGTCCCCACCACCAGAATCTCGGATGACCCCTTGTACTCCGCCGGTGCCGGCGTCCGCACGTTCTTGTATGGCCAGTCCTTGCAGTTGGCGCCGCCGTAGGCGAAGTAGTAGCCCAACGTGGGCGAGACCTGCCGCAGCTGCGCCTCGTCGGCCCGCATCGCCGCCGTATCCGACACCATGGGGTAGTCCAGGCAGTTGATGGCGCCGAACGCGAACGTGGTGTTGGAGGAGTAGATGCCGTTGGGTTCGCGGTCGGCGTTGAGGTCGGCAAGCTTCAGGAACGGCGTCGGATCATTTTTCATGATCGCACTCAGGGCCTGGGTGAGCAGAGGCCAGTTGTCGTCGTTGTAGAGCGGAACAATGAGGCCCGTGACGACGGTCGACGCCGAGACGATGCGGCCGTCCTTGGCCCGCAGGGGATTCGCCTCCACGGCGTCAACCACGTCCTTGATCTGCTGCATGGCGTCGTCCACGCTCCCGCTCAGCGGGCAGCCGCCGCCCTGGAGGCAGCGCTCCACGTATGCGCGGAGGGCCTTCTCGAAGGCCTTGGCCTGCCCGGCGGTCAGCTCCTCATAACTGAGGGAGGGATCAAGGGCGCCGTCCAGGACCATCCGGCCGACGTTGTCCGGGAACAGCGAGGCGTACGTGGAGCCCAGGAAGGTCCCATAGGAGAATCCCATGTAGTTCAGCTTCGAGTTGTTCAGCGCGGCGCGGAGGATATCGAGGTCCTTGGCGGAACTCACGGTGTCGATCTGGGCCAGGACCGGCCCGGTCTTTTCGACGCACTTTGCCGCGATTACCCTGTTGTCCTGGAGGTTTGCCTCCAGTCCGGCGTCGGTGTTCAGCTGGTAGATCTTGGCACGGGACGCATCGCGTTCCTGGTCGGTGAGGCAAGTGACCGGGGCGGAGCGCTTCACCCCCCGCGGATCGAAGCCCACGAGGTCGTAGTTGGCGCGGACCTTGTCGGAAAAGTAGGTGGCGCCGGCGTCCTTGACGAAGTCGTAGCCCGACGCCCCGGGTCCGCCAGGGTTGATCAGCAGGCTGCCCTTGTTGTTGCTCTTGGTGGAGAGCTTGAGGGCGGCGATCTCGATGGTGTCCCCGTCAGGCTTGCTGTAGTCCAGCGGCACTTTGATCTTGGCGCACTTGAAGTCCTTCTCGCAGCTGGTCCAGTCCACCTGCTGAGAGTAGAAGCTGCGGAGCTCGGCAGGCGCCGAGGCAGCGATCGCCGGATCCGGCTTACCGGCGTCGTTGGCTCCCGGATTTCCGCCGAAGAGGCTGCACGAGGCAAGCGCCAGGGCCAGGGCGAGGGCGCCGGCAGCCTGCAGGCCGGTCGCTACTGACCGGAATCTGGCAGGCCTTGGTCTTGCAGGCTTCATGCGGTTCTCCTTGGCGGATCGGAAGGGAGCGACGTGGGCCGGCCGGTGGGGCCGATCGGCCAGGTCTCAGAGGAGGCTGGCGGCCATGGACTCGATGGTCAGCAGCGGGGCCACGTTGGTGGTGGTGATCCGTTTGCGGGCCTTGTTGATGGCGTCCATGCGGGCAAGGGTGGTTTCAGCGGTGGAATGGCGGGCGAAATCATCGAGTTCGTTCCTGAGTTCAACGTTGACCAGTTCAACGGCGTTCCCCATCTGGATGATCAGCACATCACGGTAGAAGGACAGCAGGTCTGTCAGCGTCCGGTCAAGGGAGTCCGTGACCGAACGCTTGGCCCGCCGCTTCTGGTCATCCTCCAACTGCTTCACTTGGCCCCGCATCGCCGGCGGCAGCGTGCCGCTCTCGGGCGCGCCGAGGGTGGCGAGCAGCGCGACCTTCTCGGCGGCGTCGCGCTCATCATTGGAGCTGTTGGCCTCCTCGGTGGCAATCTTGACGAGCTTTTCCGCCATCAGCACCGCGGCCGTGACGCCTCCGAGGCCCAGCGGAAAGCGCACGGTCTCGAGTCGGCGCTCCCGCGCTTGCGGGTCCCTGGCGAGACGGCGGGCGATTCCGACGTGGCTCTGCGCGGCGCGGGCCGCACGATCGGCGACGGCCGGGTCCACGCCGTCGCGCTTGACCAGCAGGGCCGCGACGTCGGCGGGCGGCGGAAGCCGCAGGGCCACGGAGCGGCAGCGGGAGCGGATCGTCACGAGCACATCGGCAGGCGAGGGTGCGCACAGCATCCAGACGGTGCGGGGCGTGGGCTCCTCGATGGCTTTGAGGAGCACATTGGTGGTCCGCTCGGCCATCCGGTCCGCGTCCTCCACCACAATGATGCGCCACCGGCCCGAGGACGGCCGGTTACCAGCAGTGGAGACGAGCTCACGGGCCTCATCGATGGTGATGGTGACCTTCTCGGTACGCACAAAGGCGACATCGGAGTGGGTTTCGCCGAGGATGGTCCGGCACGCGGCGCATTCCCCGCAACCGCGCAGGCTGACGTCGTCCTGGTCGCAGTTCAGGGCGGCCGCGAAGGCTTTCGCCGCGTTGGAGCGGCCGGAACCGGGCGGCCCGGTGAAGAGCCAGGCGTGCGTGAGTGCCTCGCCCAGGGCGGCCTGGCGCAACTGCGCGACGACGGCGGGCTGGCCCTGAAGGTCCTCCCACACACTCATGCGGTCACCCGGGTCACCCGGTTCACCCGGCGGGGGAGGGAAAGCAAGGACTCGACGCGCGCCAGGATCCGGGCGGCGAGTTCTTCGACCGGGAGGCGGGCGGGAAGGACAAGGTACTGCTCCGGCAACGCAGCGGCGAGGTCGAGGAACGCGGTCCGGATCCTGGCATGGAATTCATCCGCCTCGGATTCCAGGCGGTCCTCCGCGGCGTCGCCTGCGGTGCGGCGGAGGCGCCCGAGTTCGGGATCGACGTCGAGCAGCACCGTGAGGTCCGGCTGCAGGCCCGAGGTGGCCCATTCGTTGAGGTCGCGGACGGCTTCGGTGCCGAGGTCGCGCCCGGCGCCCTGGTAGGCAACCGAGGAATCGATGTAGCGGTCCGTGAGGACCACCTCGCCGCGGTCCAGGGCCGGGCGGATCACCTGGCTGGCGTGGGCGGCGCGGGAGGCCGCGAAGATGAGGGCCTCCGTGCGGGCATCGATGTGGCCGTGGCCGTGGTCCAGCACCAGGGACCTCAGTTTTTCGCCGATCGGGGTGCCGCCCGGTTCGCGGGTCCGCAGCACGGTCAGGCCGCGCGACTCAAGGGCCCCGGCCAGTTCGGCCGCCTGCGTGGACTTGCCTGCGCCGTCGCCGCCTTCAAAGGCGATAAACAGTCCGGGGTTCTGGGTAGTCACACTTCTAGACTACCGACAATCACCGACACCATAGTGCCTTCGCTTAACGCCTTGGCTGCCCTGGGCGGCGCCAAAGTACCCTGTGACCATGAGTCTTTCCGAAGAGCAGGCAGCCTCCCTTTCCGCTGAAACGGTGGTGGTGGCCGCAGGCCGTCCCGCGCGCCGCCGGGACGAGCCCGTCAACCCGCCGCTGGTGCTGTCCTCCACCTATTTCGGCACAGGACCCCTCAGCGACGGGGACCGTGGCTACGGCAGGTATTCGAATCCCACCTGGGACCCCTTCGAGGAGGCCCTGGGACAGCTTGAGGGAGCCACGCTGCCCGGCCTGCTGTACGCCTCGGGGCTGGCCGCCGCCAGCTCCGCCCTGTCCCTGGTCCCGGCGCAGGGCGTGCTCGTGATGCCGACCCACAGCTACGCCGGTTCGCTGGTGATGGCCACGGAACTCGCGGAAAAGGGCTTCCTGGAACTGCGGACCGTGGACATCACCGATACGGACGCCGTCCTGGCGCAACTCGCGCCGGCAGGCGGGAAAGCTGCCAGCATGCTCTGGCTGGAGAGCCCCACCAACCCCATGCTCGGCGTCGCGGACATCCGGGCACTGACCGCGGCGGCGCACCAGGCGGGCGCCGTCGTCGTCACTGACAACACCTTCTCCACGCCCCTCGTGCAGCAGCCCCTCTCGCTCGGGTCCGACGTCGTCCTGCACTCGGTGACGAAATACCTGTCGGGCCACTCCGACGTCGTGCTCGGCGCCCTGGTGACATCCGACGCCGGCCTCCGTGCCACGCTGCTGCACCACCGCACCATCCACGGGGGCATTGCCGGCCCGTTCGAGGCGTGGCTGGCCCTGCGCGGGCTGCGCACCCTGGCGTTGCGCATCGAGCGTTCACAGGCTTCGGCGGCTGTGCTGGCCGAGCGGCTGAGCACGCATCCGCGGGTGGGCAGCGTCCGTTTCCCCGGCCTCGCCACCGATCCCGGCCATGAGCGGGCCCGGGCCCAGATGAGGGGCTTCGGCTCTGTGCTCTGCATCGAGGTATCCCCCGTCGAGGGACAACACGGCGGGCTCAGCGGTGCGGACGCGGCGGACCGCATGATCAGGGCCCTGCGGCTGTGGCTGCCCGCCACGTCCCTTGGCGGGGTTGAGTCGCTGATTGAACGCCGGCGCCGGCACGTGGCCGAGCCGGCCAGTGTTCCTGACAACCTCGTCAGGATGAGCGTCGGGATCGAGAACGTCGAGGACCTTTGGGCCGATTTGGAGCGCGCATTGGCAACGCTGGACGGATAGGCTGGGGGAATGGACGCCAGAGCGCTTATTTTCTATGTCGAAACAGGGATCTATTTTCTCCTTGCCCTCGTAGCCCTTGCCCTTGAGGTGTGGGCGTTCTTCGACTGCCTCCGCCACAAGTCACCGGTTTTTGAGGCCGTGTCCAAGCGGACCAAGACCTTCTGGCTGGCCCTGACCGGCGGGGCCCTGGCCGTGGGCCTGCTGTCCCTGCTGGGCGGCGGCGGCGGGCTTCTGGGGCCGCTGGGCCTGTTCGGCCTCGCGGCCGTGACCGCAGCGTCCGTATACCTCGCCGATGTGCGTCCCGCCGTCAAGGACGCGGGCCGCGGCGGCAACCGCAACGCGGGTCCCTACGGCCCGTGGTGAGCTAGTTTCCCGGCGCGACGGCGTCCCAGCCGACGGTCAGTTCTCCTAGCCGCCAACGCGACGGTCCGTCCTGGACTGGCCAGCCGCCGTCGAGCAGGGCCCGGCACATGGCCGACCAGCGCTGCCGGTTGCCGAACGAGGCCAGCGGCGCCGCCTCCAGCCAGGCCTGGTCCATGGCCTGCAGGTAGGAATGGATTCTCTCGCCCGGCACGTTCCGGTGGATGAGGGCCTTCGGCAGGCGTTCCGCCACCTCTGAGGGCAGCGTGAAACTCCCGAAGCGCAGGGACAGGCTCAGGCTCACCGGCCCGCCGGCATCCAGCGCCACCCACGTGACCTTGCGGCCGATCTCGTCGCAGGTGCCGTCAATGAACAAGCCGCCCGGAGCCAGCCGGCCCTGCACCAGCCGCCAGATGCCAGCGACGTCGGACTCCTCGTACTGCCGCAACACGTTGAAGGCGCGCACCAGCACCGGGCGGCCGGCCACCGGGAGTTCGAAGCCGCCCAGCTGGAAGCTCAGCCCGGGGCGCTCCAGTTCCCGGCCCAGCCGGACCCGCTCGGGTTCGATTTCAATCCCGGCCACGCGCACGTCCGGACGGATCACGGACAGGCGCTCAAAGAGTTCGACGGCGGTGGCCGGGGAGGCGCCGTAGCCCAGATCGACCACCAGGGGATCGGCCGCCGCGCGCAGCCGCCATGCCTGCGGCCCGGTCAGCCAGCGGTCCAGGCGCCGCATCCGGTTGGGGTTGGTGGTTCCACGCGTCACGTTGCCCACGGGCCCGGCGCCGCGGGTGCGGCCACCCGTGATCCGGGGGACACCCACGCGCTCAGCTTTTTGCACCACACCTCCCAGCCTATCCTCCAACGCGGGGTCACCTACGGCCCGTGTGGAGCCGCGGGATGGGCCGTAGGTGACCCCGTGTTGGGGTGGAGGTGGAGTGGAAGCGGCCCGGAATGTCACGCTCGGCAGGGCCCGGGACCGCTCAGCTAGGATGAAAACCATGACTTACAAGCTGATTCTGCTGCGCCACGGCCACAGCGACTGGAATGCCAAGAACCTGTTCACCGGCTGGGTGGACGTTGACCTCAATGACCAGGGCCGTGCCGAGGCGGTTCGCGGCGGCGAGCTTCTCGTGGAGAACAACATCCTCCCGGACATCCTGTACACCTCGCGCCTGAAGCGGGCCATCAACACGGCGAACCTGGCCCTCGAGAAAGCGGACCGCGGCTGGATCGACGTCAAGCGGGACTGGCGCCTCAACGAGCGCCACTACGGCGCGCTGCAGGGCAAGGACAAGGCCCAGACCCTCGCCGAATTCGGCGAGGAGCAGTTCATGCTGTGGCGCCGGTCC
Source organism: Arthrobacter sp. SO5 (assembly GCF_020532805.1). Taxonomy (GTDB): domain Bacteria; phylum Actinomycetota; class Actinomycetes; order Actinomycetales; family Micrococcaceae; genus Arthrobacter. Next base: position 72,153 of record NZ_MQTQ01000021.1, read on the forward strand.
TACGACACCCCGCCGCCGCCCCTGGCCGACGATTCCGAGTTCTCCCAGGCGGGGGACCCGCGCTACAAGGACCTCGGCCACGCCATGCCCCGCACCGAGTGCCTCAAAGACGTCCTGATCCGGCTCATGCCGTACTGGGAATCGGACATCAAGGAAGACCTCAAGGCCGGCAAAACCGTGCTGGTCACGGCCCACGGCAATTCGCTGCGCGCGCTCGTCAAGCACCTGGACGGCATCAGCGACGAGGACATCGCCGGGCTGAACATCCCCACCGGGATCCCGCTGGTCTACGACCTGGACGAGGACTTCAAGCCGCTCAACCCGGGCGGCACCTACCTTGACCCGGAGGCCGCGGCCGCGGCCATCCAGGCAGTCGCGAACCAAGGCAAGAAGTAACGCCCTTCGCATCCCACCGAAAACGGCGACGGCGGCCGGTCACCCCCAAGGTG
>NZ_MQTQ01000021.1:72637-95681 GCF_020532805.1 Arthrobacter sp. SO5
CTGTGCTCGATGCTGTTCGGCTGCCACGCGCCGGTGACGAGGTAGGTCACCTTCTGCGCGACGGAGACGCCGTGGTCCGCGAAGCGCTCGAAGTACCGGCTCGCCAGGGCGACGTCTACGGTGGTGGCCGGGGATTCCTGCCAGTCGCTGCGGGCGATCGCCTTGAAGACGCCCAGGTGCAGATCATTGACGGCGCTGTTGGCCTTCATGATGTCGCGCGCCACCTCAAGGTCGCGGGTTTCCAGGAGCACAGTGAGCTTCTCGGCGATCAGCAGATCCTGCGCGGCAAAATTCTTGAACGTCTCGTGCAGCTGGGCGGGAACCACCGCCGCGGGGTAGCGGAGCCGGGCCAGCTGGGCGAGGTGGCGGGCGAGGTCGCCCATGCGCTCCAGGGAGGCGCTCATCCGCAGCGAGCCGACGATCATCCGCAAGTCGCTGGCCACCGGGCCCTGCAGTGCGAGGATGTCGATGGCGCGCTCGTCGAGGCTGTTTTGCAGGAAGTCGATCCGGGCATCGGCCGCGATGACATCCTCGGCCAAGTCGATGTCGGCACCTTCGAAGGCAGTCGTGGCCTTCTCGATAGCCTCGCTGACCAGCTTGGAGATGTCGACGAGTTGTTCCCCAACCTGGGCGAGCTCTTCCTGAAAAACCTTACGCACGTGTGCGTCCTTTCCTCGGAAATGGTGCCGGCCGCCACAGCGGCAGGCCCATTTCGGTTCACCTTGCGGCGTTCAACTGCCAAGTCTCCCAGTGTCCGGTGAACTCTTACGCCCCACTAGATGAACGTTAGCTGAACCACCGCCGGAATAGCAGGAGATTACGTGTGCGCCACGGGCCAGAGCATAAGCTGGAGCCGTGGATCCAATGCTTATCGGCGTGGTCGCCGGCCTCATCGGCCTGGCGCTTGGGGTTTTCGGCGTGCTCGCGTTTAGGGTCAGCGAAGAGCAGCGGAAACTCGTGGATGTCGAGTACGACGAGCCTTCTATCCCCGAGGGGGCAGCGGAAGTGCTCGCCGTCGTCGGCCGGGCCTTCGTAGTGGTCGATGCGATCGACGGCGTGGTCCGGGCCAGCCCGGCCGCCTATGCCTACGGGCTGGTGCGCGGACACACCGTGGTGCACCAGCAGCTCCTGGAAATGACGGCGAGGGTGCGGCGCGACGGCGTCATCCTCGAGAGTCAGCTCGAGCTCCCGCGCGGCCCGCTGGGGCAGGGGACCATCGTGGTCCAGGTCCGGGCGGCGATGATCGCCGAGGAATACATCCTGCTGCTGGCCGATGACCGCACCGAGCTCACCCGCACCGAGGAAGTCCGGAACGATTTCGTGGCCAACGTGTCCCATGAGCTCAAGACGCCGGTTGGGGCCATCTCGCTCTTGGCCGAAGCGCTGGAATCCTCCGCGGATGATCCGGAGGCCGTGCGCCGCTTCGCCAAGCGCATGCAGAAAGAGTCAGCGCGGCTCGCCGCCCTGGTGCAGGACATCATCGAACTCTCGCGGCTGCAAGGCGCCAATGTTGCCCAGCGGTCCCGGCCCGTCGACATCAACACGGTGGTGTCCGAGGCCGTGGACCGTTCCCAGCTGCCGGCGGAAAGCAAGAACATCCAGCTCGTCATCGGCGGCCATGCGGCGGCCATGGTCTACGGTGACCAGGACCTCCTGGTCACGGCGCTGCGCAACCTGATCGACAATGCCATCCGCTACTCGCCCGACAACACCAGGGTTGGCATCGGGGTACGGGCCAAGGACGGCCTTGTCTCGGTGTCCGTGACGGACCAGGGCGAAGGCCTCAGCCCGGAGGACCAGGAGCGGGTCTTTGAACGCTTCTACCGCGTGGACGCGGCCCGGTCCCGCCACACCGGCGGCACCGGGCTGGGCCTGAGCATCGTCAAGCACGTCATTTCCAACCACGGCGGCGAGGTGACCCTCTGGTCACAGCCCGGCCAGGGGTCCACCTTCACCATTCGGCTTCCGGAGATGGAGGGCCAGGACGACGCCGATGCCCCCGCGGCGCGCAAGGCGGCCAAGACCGCCACCGGGTCCCCGGGACCACAAAGAATCGACGCCGCCGGCGTCCATGAGCAAGGAGCTAGCGCTTGAGCAGGATCTTGATAGTCGAGGACGAAGAATCCTTCAGCGACCCGCTGTCGTATCTGTTGGGCAAGGAAGGGTTCGAGGTCGCTGTGGTCGACAACGGGCTCGAGGCGATCACCGAGTTCGACCGCAACGGCGCCGACCTGGTCCTGCTGGACCTGCAGCTGCCCGGACAGTCCGGCACCGAGGTCTGCCGGCAGTTGCGGCAGCGGTCCTCCGTCCCGGTGATCATGTTGACGGCCAAGGACTCCGAAATCGACAAAGTGGTGGGGCTGGAACTGGGCGCCGACGACTACGTCACCAAGCCCTACTCTTCCCGCGAACTCGTCGCCCGCGTCCGGGCCGTGCTGCGCCGCCAGGGCGAGCCCGAGGAACTTGTTGCCAGCACGGTGCAGGCCGGCCCGGTCCGGATGGACATCGAACGCCACGTGGTCAGCGTCGGCGGCGAGCAGGTCTCATTGCCGCTGAAGGAATTTGAGCTGCTCGAGATGCTGCTGAGAAACTCCGGCCGGGTGCTGACCCGGGGCCAGCTGATTGACCGGGTCTGGGGCTCGGACTACGTGGGGGACACCAAGACCCTCGATGTCCACGTCAAGCGGCTGCGGAGCAAGGTGGAGCCGGACCCCTCCGCGCCCCGCTACCTGATCACGGTCCGCGGGCTGGGCTATAAGTTCGAGCCCTAAGCCGGGAACTGCGCGCAGCCGCACACAGGCCGCACACAAAAGGAGGGGCACCCAACCGGGTGCCCCTCCTTCTTGTGTTCGAAGACTAGTTTTCTGAACGAAGACTAAGGGGTCGTCGTCGTGCTCGGCGTCGGGGTGGCCGTTGCCGTGCCGCTCGGTGAGGCCGTGGGCGACGGCGTCGGCAGGTACTGCTTGTAGTCGGCAATCGTGCCATCCATTACAGGCACCTTGAACTGCGCACTCTGGTTGGTGCCGTCTTCGGTGATGGTGACCTCAACGACGGAGCCGGGCATGGCGCCGGCGGTGCTGAGGATCGCCTCGTCCGTGGAGTCGTTGAGGAGGGTGTAGGAGTTCTTCTTCACCGGCACCTGGACCTGTGAACCGCCGGCGCCCTTGATGGTCAGCTTGACGTCGTTGGAGGAAGAGTTGTAAACGGCGCCAACCACACGGCCCGGCTTGTCCTCGCCCTGGGAAATGACGATCATGTTGCGCAGCCGCAGCGCCCCGATTTCCGTGCTCGTTCCGTCCGACGGGGAGTACTGCTCGGAGGTCTGCTGAGGATTGATGTAGCCGCAGCCCGTTACCGACAGCAGGCCGATGCCAAGTGCAGCCGTTGCCATTGCCAGCTTGCCGCGCCGGCCTCGGTTCATCGCAGTGAAACGCACGTCACGCACTCCTTGAGAGTCTTTGAACATTATTCAGCCCCAGCCTATCGGCAATCGGCGGCAAACGAGGATTCGGCCGGACGCCGGCGCACCCCGCGCGGCCCCGCGGGCTAGAGTGTGGCGGGACTATGGCGGACCAGGCGTGGACCCTTGGCAACGGCCGGTCAATGCACTAATATCCGCATCCGTCAAGGGGTCCCGGGGGGTCGTTTTGGCCCATTTTCCGCGGATTCATGCGGTTCCGGGGCTCGATCCATGGCAGTCATATGCCTTAATCGTGATAAACTGGTCTGCGGGAAAGGGGAATGTCCACATGGTTTTTGAGGTCGGCGAGACAGTAGTTTACCCTCACCACGGTGCAGCAAAAATTGAAGAAATCAAGATGCGCACTGTCAAGGGCGAAGAGAAGATGTATCTCAAGCTCAAGGTGGCTCAGGGTGATCTGACCATTGAAGTTCCAGCAGAAAACGTTGACCTAGTTGGGGTCCGGGACGTAGTGGGCAAAGAAGGTCTGGAGCGCGTGTTTGAAGTGCTCCGGGCCGAGTTCACTGAAGAACCCACCAACTGGTCGCGTCGATACAAGGCAAACCTGGAGAAGCTTGCTTCCGGTGACGTCATCAAGGTGGCAGAGGTCGTCCGCGACCTGTGGCGCCGCGATCACGATCGGGGTCTCTCCGCAGGGGAGAAGCGCATGCTGGCCAAGGCCCGCCAGATTCTGATTTCAGAACTGGCACTGGCTGAAAAGACGGACGAAGAGAAGGCTGCAAGCGTTCTGGACGAAGTTCTGGCTTCCTAGCACAGATAAGAATCGAACCCCGGTGGCCTGAGGCTGCCGGGGTTTCTTCTTGCCCGGATTCGGAGCCCCGCGCCGTAGTCTTGAGCGCATGGACTCTGCATCGACCACTCCCGTCACCGCGGTCATCGTCGTGGCGGCCGGCTCCGGCCAGCGCCTGGGCTACGGCATGCCAAAAGCGAAAGTTCCGCTCGGCGGGGACAGCATCCTTACCCACGCGCTGCGCGGCGTCGCCGCAGCGGGCATCGCCCGGCAGATTTGCGTCGCGATCCCGCCGGGCGATGAGGAACTGCGCGACCTCTGTGAAGCCTTCGCTCAGGACCTGAACACGGAGCGGCAGCGCGGGGGCGACGGCGGGCAGTTCCCGGTCGTGACGGTGGTCGACGGCGGTGCGACCCGTGCCGAGTCGGTCCGCGCCGCCCTGGCCGCGCTCCTGCCAGACACGGTATCCGTCCTCGTCCACGACGCCGCGCGCGCACTGACACCCGAGGCAGTTTTCCACCGGGTTTCGCACGCGCTGGCGGCCGGCGCCCTCGCCGTCATCCCGGTCATACCTGTGGTGGACACGGTCAAAACGGTGGAAGCGACCACCGGCGATGGCGCAGCGATCGCCCCGGAGCTGGTCACCGGAACCGCAGCCCGGGAAACTCTCCGAGCAGTGCAGACACCCCAGGGCTTCGAGCTGGCCACCCTCCAGCGCGCCCACGACGCAGCAGCTTCCTTCGACGCGGGCCAGGCAGCCGCTGTCACCGACGACGCCATGCTGGTGGAACTCCTCGGTGTTCCGGTCCACGCGGTGCGCGGGGCCAGCCAATCGTTGAAGATCACCACGCCCCTTGACCTGATCATCGCCGAGGGTCTCCTCGAGGGCCCGCTGGGCGCCCGCTGGGTGGAAGGATGAGCATGTCCGGAACCCAGGATGCCCCGCTGCCTATCATCCCGAGGACCGGCATCGGCATCGATGTCCATGCCTTCGCCCCCGACGACGCACCCCAGCCGCTTTGGCTCGGGGGACTGTTCTGGGACGGGGAACGGGGACTGGCCGGCCATTCCGACGGCGATCCCGTCGCCCACGCGGCGGCCGACGCGCTGTTCTCCGCCTGCGGAATCGGTGACCTCGGCACGCATTTCGGCACTGACCGGCCAGAGTACGCCGGCGCCTCCGGGGTGACCCTGCTGGCCGCGGCCGCCCGGATCGTCCGTGGCGCGGGTTTCGAAATCGGGAACATCGCCGTGCAGTTCGTCGCCAACCGGCCCAAGTTCGGCCCGCGCCGGGAGGAATCCGAAGCCGTCCTCAGCGAGGCCGCCGGAGCCCCGGTCAGCGTCTCGGCCACCACCAGCGACGGCCTCGGCTTCACCGGCCGCGGCGAAGGCATCGCGGCAACGGCGACGGCGCTCGTCTACCCCGCCAGTGGACCAGCCAGCCAGGCACGTCCGGGCTCCGTCGCCTAGGCTTGAGGGATCCCTTCCCGCAAACCCAGAGGAGACCCCCGTGAACATGCTGCTGCCCGCCGTCGTGCTTGCGACGGGACTGCTCCTGACCGGCTGCGCCGGGACGCCGAAGATGAGCGTCCCGGAGAGCTGCGCATTCCTCAACCAGGACACCTTCGTCCCGACCGGAAACCAGCAGCAAAAGGCGGACCAGATCGCCAAGCACTACCAGGAAGTCGCGGACAAGGTGGCTCCCGAGGTGGCGGCCCCGATCCAGAAGATGGCGGAGGTCATGAAACAGGTGGCGGGCACCTCACTCGGCGCCACGAGTGCTGAGCAGACCAAACAGCTTACGGAAGAGAACAACAAGATCGGCCAGTACTGCAAGTGAGGCGCACCGGCCGGGCCCCCGCGGACGCCGGCGGCCGGACCCCATCGGCTAATCTGGAGCGGTGACCCTGCGCTTCTATGACACTGCATCCGCCGAAGTCCGCGACTTCGCCCCCCTGGTTCCGGGCAAAGTGAGCCTCTACTACTGCGGCGCCACCGTGCAGGGTATGCCGCACGTCGGGCACATCCGCTCCGCCATCGCCTTTGACCAGCTCACCCGCTGGCTGCAGTACCGGGGGTTCCGCGTCACCTCCGTCCGCAACGTCACCGACATCGACGACAAGATCCTCGCCAAGTCCGCGGATTCCTTCGCCCCGGACTTTGAGGACGGGCCGGGCGCTGTCCGCGAAGAGGAATGGTGGGCGCTGGCTTACCGGTACGAACAGGAATTCCTGAAGGCCTACGACACCCTGGGCGTCTCCCGCCCCACCTACGAGCCGCGCGCCACCGGCCACATCCCGGAAATGCACGCCCTGATCCGGCAGCTGATCGACCGCGGCCACGCCTACCCGGCCCTCGATGATTCCGGCGACGTGTACTTCGACGTGCGCTCATGGGCCAAGTACGGCTCACTGACCCGGCAGAACATTGACGACATGCAGGGCGCCTCCGACGCCGACCCCCGTGGCAAAAAAGACCCCCGCGACTTCGCGCTCTGGAAGGGCCACAAGGAGGGGGAGCCGACGACGGCGGGCTGGGCTTCGCCGTGGGGCACCGGCCGTCCCGGCTGGCACCTGGAATGCTCCGCGATGGTCACGAAGTACCTCGGCCCCGAGTTCGACATCCACGGCGGCGGGCTGGACCTGAGGTTCCCGCACCATGAAAACGAGATGGCCCAGTCGCAGGCCGCGGGCCACGGCTTTGCCAATTTCTGGATGCACAACGGCATGGTCACCTACGCCGGCGAGAAGATGTCAAAGTCCATCGGCAACACGGTCAGCCCGGCCGAAATGCTGGAACTGGCATCACCGCGGGTGGTCCGGTACTACCTCGGCCAGGCGCAGTACCGCTCGGTGCTCGATTACCAGCCGACCTCACTGCAAGAGGCTGCTGCTGCCATGGAACGCATCGACGGCTTCATCAGCCGAGCCGTCCGAACCCTCGCCGGCGTCGACGGCGGCACCCCCGTAAGCTACGGCTTCTTTAGCTACGGGACAGTCCCGGACGCCTTTGCTGCCGCGATGGACGATGACCTCAACGTCCCGCAGGCCCTCGCGGTCCTGCACGACACCGTGCGGGCAGGCAACACCGCGCTGACTGCCGGCGAGCTCGACGCCGCCCGGCGGTCACTGGCCGGCGTCACCGACATGCTGCGTGTCCTTGGTCTCAATGACACCGCGGCGCCGGCTGTGGACGAACAAGGCAACACCGCACTCGGCGTCCTCGTCGAAGCGCAGCTCGCGGCCAGGGCGCAGGCCAGGGCCAGCAAGGACTGGGCCGCCTCGGACGCCATCCGCGACACCCTCACCGCTGCCGGCGTCGTCGTCGAGGATGGTCCGGACGGCGCAAGCTGGAGCCTGAAGCGCGGCTGAAACGTCCGCCCGCCGGGGCAGAGAACCCCCGGCGGGCATGGCTTCCCCTTGCCGCCGGTCGAGGATTTACCTCGAGTCAGTAGACTGGGAGTCAGACGTATCAACGAATCGCGTAGTTAAAAGGGTGAAACTTATGGCCAACAACGGTCGCCGGTCGGTCAAACTGAAGAAGGGCCCCTCCGTCGGAACCGGCGGTCACGGCCGCAAAGCACTCGAAGGCAAGGGGCCGACGCCAAAGGCGGAGGACCGCCCGTACCACAAGGCCCACAAGAACAAGCAGCTCGCGGAACGCTCGGCCGCCAAGCGACCGGGGGCCCCGCGCAGCGCCGGCGCCCGCTCCGGCCCCAAGGGCCGCGCCACCGAGGAAGTCGTCACGGGACGCAACTCCGTGGTCGAGGCGCTGCGCGCCGGCATCCCCGCGAAGGCCCTGCACATCGCCATCCGCATCGAGATGGACGACCGCGTCAAGGAATCCCTCAAACTCGCGGCCGAACGCGGCATTCCGCTGCTGGAAACCGGCAAGCCCGAGCTGGACCGGATGACGGACGACGCCATCCACCAGGGCCTCGTACTGCAGATCCCGCCGTACGAATACCAGGACGCCTACGAGCTCGCCGAGGAAACCCTGGAGAGCTGGAAGCGCGGCCACGTCGCCAATGCCCCGCTCTTCGTCGCGCTCGACGGCATCACCGATCCGCGCAACCTTGGCGCGATCATCCGCTCCGTCTCGGCCTTCAGCGGCCACGGCGTCATCGTCCCGGAGCGCCGCTCCGTCGGCGTCACCGCCTCAGCCTGGAAGACCAGCGCGGGAGCCGCAGTCCGCGTCCCCGTGGCACGCGCGGCCAACCTGAACAACACGCTGAAGGCGTTCAAGAACATGGGCATCTATGTTCTGGGGCTCGACGGCGACGGCGACGTCTCGCTGCCGAACCTGGCCCTGGCCACCGAGCCCGTCTGCATCGTCGTGGGTTCCGAAGGCAAGGGCCTCAGCCGCCTGGTCCGCGAAAACTGCGACCAGATCGTCTCCATCCCGATCGACTCCGCCATGGAATCGCTCAACGCCTCCATGGCCGTGGGCATCTCCCTCTACGAGATCTCCCGCCAGCGCGCCGCCAAGTAGTCCTCGCCGGTTTCTGCGTTCGGGTCCACCGGAACCGGAGCTTTGCCGTAGATTAAGCACCTCCGGCCGCTCCGCTTGGCCGCGGACGGCCTCACTCCGCTCTGGTCGGCGATGCGCTCCTTGCAAAACTCCGGTACCGGCTCTGACGCTCCCTCACCTTTGGTCGTGGATGGCAGACGCTCTCTCACGTCTCGTGGGGGAGCGTTGCCCGCTAATCGGCGAAAGGTGCGGGAACGTTTCCCTTGAGTGCTCGGGGTCGGGGTGGTCCCTTGGTTCGGATGTTTCTCGAAACACGTCGAGGCGGGGCCTGGCAACTGCGACGCGCAATTCCTCCTGCGACGCACCTTCGCCCCCGCGGCGCGCTTACGCCTTGGCGCTACCCGAATATCCCTAGCGCCAGGGCGTTAGCGCCTCGCCAGGTTGAATGCGCCGCGTCGGATCATCTGCGGGGCGGGGGCCGCGGCAACTGCGACGCGCAATTCCTCCTGCGACGCGCTCGAGTCGTGACGATTCCGAGGCACGTCAACGCGGGGTCAGATCGCGCCCATCCGGGAGCCCAAGATGGGCGCGAAGTGACCCCGCGTTGTTAGAATCTGTGGCGGTTGGCGAGGACCGGGAGTTTGGCCCGGGCTTCCTTGACGACGGCGGTGTCGAGGTCGGCGAACAGGAGGCCGGGGGCGGCGTCGAGCTCTTCGAGGACTTCTCCAAACGGGGACACGACGACGGAGTGCCCTACTCCGGTGGGCGCGGCGCCCTTGGCCTCGATTCCCTGGCTGGCGGGGTCGCCCTGGCCGCAGGCGAGGACCAAGGTGGTGGAATCCGCGGCGCGGGCGCGGGCCAGGAGCTTCCACTGTTCGGCTTTGCCGGGACCGGATCCCCAGGAGGCGCAGACGATATTGACCTCCGCGCCGCGGTCTGCGTTTTCAGTGAACAGGTCCGGAAAGCGGATGTCGTAGCAGGTAGCAAGCCCGAAGCTCACGCCGTCGAACTCAAAGGTAACGGGATCGGTGCCGGCGTCGACGGTATCCGATTCCGCGAAACCAAACGCGTCGAAGAGGTGGATTTTGTCGTAGCTCGTTTCGAGGCCACGGCCGGTGACCAGCAGGGTGTTGCGGACCTTGCGGCGTGCCCCGCCGTCGGGCGCCTGATCCGCAGTGCCGGGGGTGAACATTCCGGCGACGATCACCATGTCCTGCTCCGCGGCGATGGCCCGCACCCTCGCCGCCCACGGGCCGTCGAGCGGCTCGGCGATGTCCAGGAGGGAGTTGCCGAAGGCGCGCATGGTCGCCTCGGGGAAGACCACGAGTTCCGCGCCCCCGGCTTTGGCCCGGCCCGCATAGTCCGCCACTAGCGCCAGATTTCCGGCAAGATCGCGTCCCGCGATGATTTGAGCCAGTGCAACCCTCACAAATACCTCCAACATCGGCGCTACATTCCAGTATGCAGCGCTGCTCTTACGTACACTGCTCAACGTCAGGAAAATCGGAAACAGGAGCCTTTGTAAAGCACCGCTAAGATTTAAGCAATGTTCATGCCTTTAGTAGACACAGCTTCCACCGTAGACGCCTCACGCGCGTTTCCGCTGGGGATCAGCGTTCCGAGCACCGGTTCGCCGGTCGCGGACGACCCCCGGGGTGCCTTCGCCAACGTGGCTGTTTACGCGCCCGGTGTGACCACCCTGGAGATCGCCTACGAGGCACCCGGCGGCGCCTGGCAGCTCACGACGCTCCCCAATGTGACCGACGGTGTCCACCACGGCATCGTTGAGGGCATCCCTGTGGGTTCGCGCTACGGTCTCCGGGCCTCCTCGGAGGAGGACGCGCTCCCGCTGTCCATGCCCACCCGGGACTTCGACGTCGACGGCGCTCAGCCGCTGCTGCTGGACCCCTACGGCCGGGCCGTCGACCAGCGCGAGGACTTCATCACCAACGTCCGGACGAACAGCGACTTCGACTGGGGCGCGGACTTCAGCCCCCGGACCCCCTGGCGCAACACCATCATCTACGAGGCACACGTCCGCGGGCAGACCAAGCTCCACCCGGACATCCCGGAAGGTCTCCAGGGCACCTACGCCGGTATGGCGCACCCTGCCATGATCGAGTACCTCATCGCGCTCGGAATCACCGCGGTGGAGCTCCTGCCGGTCCACTTCCATGTGGATGAGCAGCACCTGCAGAACCTCGGGATGACGAACTACTGGGGCTACAACACCGCCGCGTTCTTCGCCCCGCACCCCGGCTACGCCACGCAGGCGGCCCAGGACGCCGGTGCGCAGGCAGTCCAGGACGAGTTCAAAGGCATGGTCAAGCTGCTGCACGCCGCGGGGCTGGAAGTCATCCTCGACGTCGTCTACAACCACACGGCAGAAGGCGGCACTGACGGCCCGACGCTGGGTTTCCGCGGCCTGGGGGAGATGCAGTACTACCGCAATGACGGCCACGGCAAGTACGTGGACACAACGGGCTGCGGCAACAGCCTGGACTTCGGCCAGCCCCGCGTGGTCCAGCTGGTGCTGGACTCGCTGCGCCACTGGGTGACCGAGTTCCACATCGACGGCTTCCGCTTCGACCTCGCGGTGACGCTCGCCCGCAACGCGGCCAACGAGTTCGATCCCCGGCACCCCTTCCTGGTCGCGATCGCCGCCGACCCCGTCCTGTCCGCCACCAAGCTGATCGCCGAACCCTGGGACATCGGCTACGGGGGCTGGCAGACCGGCCGCTTCCCGGCCGGCTGGGCGGACTGGAACGACCACTTCCGTGACGCCGTCCGCAGCTTCTGGCTCCCGGACCGCGCCGCGATCGACGCCGGCGGCCACGGCGGCTCGGTGGCCCGCCTCGCCGACGCGATCTCCGGCTCGGCGAGCCTGTTTGAGCCCTCCGGCCGGTCCCGGCTCGCCTCGGTTAACTTCATCACGGCCCATGACGGCTTCACGTTGGCGGACCTCGTGTCTTACGACCGCAAGCACAACGAGGCCAACGGCGAGCAGAACCGCGACGGCCACGGCGACAACCGCAGCTACAACCACGGCTTCGAGGGCCCCACTGAGGACGAGGACGTCCTGGCCCGGCGGGCGCAGGCCAGCCGGAACCTCATGGCCTCGCTGATGGTCTCCCTGGGCGTGCCGATGATCACGGCGGGGGACGAGATCGGCCGGACCCAGCAGGGCAACAACAACGCCTACTGCCAGGACAACCCCATCACCTGGATCGACTGGACCAGCACCCAGGAGTCGCACTCGATGCTGCGCACCACTAAGCGCGTAATCCGGCTGCGCAAGGAATTCCTTTCAGGTCAACCGCACGACTATCCGGCCCGTGAAAACCAGTCGTACTTCCACTGGTTTGATGCACACGGCGAACTGATGTCCGGGGCGAGCTGGAATGATCCGGGCCAGCGTGTGGTCCAGCTTCTGCTCGGCTCCGACGACGGCAACCTCGACGGTCTCGTGGTGGTCAACGGGAGCGCCCAGGACGTCAAGGTCACGCTGCCGCTGCTGCGCAACGACGAAGGTACCGGCCACCGGCTCTTCGAACTGCGGCTGACCACCTCCGAACTCCATGAGCGGCGCCAGGGCGTGCGCGTCGCGTCCGGAGAGCGGGACATCGTCCGGGCCTACTCCATCAACATTTACCGCACGTAGTTCGGCTACTGCTGGCGGGCGACGCCGGCCGCCGTCTGCCTTTAGGCGTTGACGATCAGGCCCAGCTCGGCCTTGGACGCCAGCGCCTCGTGCTTGGGCAGGATCCGGACGGTGTACCCGAAGGATCCTGAGCGGTCGATCACGACCGTGCCGCTGAAGAGGTGCCGGCCCCTGCCGAGGTCCTCGGCGGACTTCAGCTCAGCCACGGTGACGTCCGCCAGTTCATCGCTGTCCTCGGCCTTGCCGTAGGCCACCTCCACCGATACATCCTCCGGCGCGAGATCGTGCAGGGACACGTAGGCGTTGACCTGGAGCAGGTCGCCGATTTGGGGGTCTTCGGAGACCCCCACGGAGTCCACGTGCTCCACCTGGATCTGGGGCCACGCCGCGCGGACCCGCGAGATCCAGGCTGCCAGGGACCTTGCCTGCGCGTAGTTGTCCGCGACCGCACGGCGGCCTGCGACAGCAGCCGGCTGGTACAGGACACTGACGTAGTCCTTGAGCATCCGGTCCGCGGAAACCTGCGGGCCAAGGTGGGACATCGTGTGCTTGATCATCGACACCCAGTGGGTGGGCACCCTCTGCAGACCGGGCTGCGACGGACCGGCCGCGCCCGCGCCGTCGGAGACCGTCAGTCCGTAGAAGCGGGGCGCCACCTGTGTCTCGAGCAGCTCATAGAGCGCCGCGGCCTCGATATCGTCGCGTTCCTCCGGTGACGCGTCGTTGTTCGCGGTCGGAATCGCCCAGCCGTTCTGGCCGTCGTACATTTCGTCCCACCAGCCGTCCAGGACCGAAAGGTTCAGCGAACCGTTGAGGGCAGCCTTCATGCCGGACGTGCCGCACGCCTCCAGCGGGCGCAGCGGGTTGTTCAGCCACACATCGCAGCCGGGGAACAACGTCCTGGCCATGGCGATGTCGTAGTTGGGCAGGAACGCGATCCGGTGGCGGACCTCGGGGTCGTCGGTGAAGCGGACGAGGTCCTGGATCATCTTCTTGCCCGCGTCATCGGCCGGGTGGGACTTTCCCGCGATGACCAGCTGAATCGGGTGCGTCTTGTGCAGCAGGAGCGCCTTGAGCCGCTCGGGCTCGCGCAGCATCAGGGTGAGCCGCTTGTAGGTCGGAACACGCCGGGCGAAGCCGATCGTCATGACATCCGGGTCCAGTACGGAGTCCGTCCAGGCGAGCTCGGCATCGGCAGCGCCGCGCTTCTTCCACGCGGCCCGCAGGCGGCGCCGGACATCCTCGACGAGGCTGACCCGCATCTCGCGGCGGAGCGCCCAGACGTCCTCGTCGCTGACGTTGTAGGCAAGATCCCAGCGGCCCAGGGCTTCGGCCTCGGAGCCGAACTTCTCGCGGGCCAGCCTGGAGACGCGCGGGTCCACCCAGGTGGGGACGTGCACGCCGTTCGTGACGGAGGTGATCGGCACTTCGGAGTGGTCGAATCCCGGCCACAGGGCGGAGAACATCCCGCGGGAGACCACGCCGTGCAGCTTGGCCACACCGTTGGCGCGCTGGGCCAGCCGCAGGCCCATCACGGCCATGTTGAACACGAAGGGGTTCCCGTCCGTGTAGTTTTCACGCCCCAGATCCAGGATCTTGCCGACCGGAACATTGGGGGCCAGGCCGGCCTCGAAGAACTGCTGGATCTGAGAGACCTCGAAGCGGTCGATGCCGGCGGGGACCGGGGTGTGGGTGGTGAATACGGTGGAGGCGCGTCCGGCAGCCAGGGCCTCTTCCCAGCTCAGCGGCTCCGGTCCGGCCATCATTTCCTGGATCCGCTCCACGCCCAGGAATCCGGCGTGGCCTTCGTTGGTGTGGAACACCTCCGGCGTCGGGCCGCCCGTGAGCTTCTGGAAGGCGCGCAGGGCCTTGACCCCGCCCATGCCGAGCAGGAGCTCCTGCTGGAGGCGGTGGTCACCGCCGCCGCCATAGAGGCGGTCGGTAATGCCGCGGGCGGCGTCGTCGTTGCCGGGGACGTTGGAGTCCAGCAGGAGCAGCGGTACGCGGCCGACGTCGGCCCGCCAGACGTGCGCGAGCAGCCGGCGGCCGTTCGGGAGCGGCAGGGAAATCTGGACGGGACGGCCGTTGCCGTCCGGCGACGCCTCACGCAGCAGCGTCAGCGGCAGCCCGTCCGGGTCCAGGACCGGGTAGGTTTCCTGCTGCCAGGCGTCGCGGGAGAGTGACTGCTTGAAGTAGCCGGCCTGATACAGCAGGCCGACGCCGATCAGCGGCACGCCGAGGTCAGAGGCCGCCTTCAGGTGGTCGCCGGCGAGGATGCCGAGGCCGCCGGAGTACTGCGGCAGCACCTCGGTGATGCCGAATTCGGGCGAGAAGTAGGCGATGCATGACGGCGCGCCCTCGCCGAGGCTCTGGTACCAGCGGGGTTCCTCGAGGTACCGGTCGAGGTCCTGGGCCGCTGAATGGACCTTGCGCACCACGTCCTGGTCCGCGGAAAGGCGCTGCAGTTCTTCCCGGCTGACCAGCCCGAGGAACGACACCGGATCGTGGTCGCTCTCGGCCCAGACCTTCGGGTTCAACCCCTCGAAAAGTTCCCGCGTGGGCCGGTGCCAGGACCACCGAAGGTTGGTGGCCAGCCGGGCCAGCGGCCGGATGGACTCGGGGAGAACGGTACGGACAGTAAACCTGCGGATAGCCTTCACCTGCGAAACACTAACGGACAAGACCGGACCCCGGAACCGCTTTGGCTTTCTTTTGGCTAAATGACGGATTGACATTCGGAAAACGGCTCGAAAAAAGGGAGCAGGCTTCGCAATCTGGCCGATTTGTCGCTAACGTCGAGGCTGTGACGACTAACTCGCGAACCAGTGCCGTGTCCAAGCAAAAGCCAAAGGCCCTGATCACGGATGGCCTTCGTTTTGGCCGTTTTCCGATCACGGCCGTGCAACCCGCGGTTGAGGGCGGGAAGTTCCCTGCCAAGGCTGTTGCGGGAGAAAGCCTGGTGGTCGGTGCCACCGCGTTCCGGGAAGGCCATGACCAGCTCGGCGTCAGTGCAGTGCTCCTGGATCCCCGCGGCAAAGAGCGCCAGCGCGTCCGCCTCGCGCAACCGCGCGGACCGCGCGGCATGGGCACGGACCGCTGGGAGGGGCTCCTGACGCCGCCCGCAACAGGGAACTGGTCTTTCGTCATCGAGGCCTGGCACGACCGCTACGGCACCTGGCACCACAACGCCGAGGTCAAGGTGGAGGCCGGCATCGACGTCGAGCTGATGCTGGCCGAGGGAGCCGCCCTGCTTTCCGAAGCATCGGAGGACCCCGCCCGGCCCTCCGCTGACCGCCGGACGCTGCGGATGGCCGTCGTCGTGCTGGCCGATGCGTCGCGCGCCCCCGAGGTGCGGCTCGCCGCCGGCTTCAGCGCCGAGGTGGCCGACGTCGTCGAGCGCCAGCCGATCCGCGAACTGGTGACGGTCTCCGAGCCCTACCCGCTGCTCGTCGAGCGCGAGCTGGCCGGCCGGGGAGCGTGGTACGAGTTCTTCCCGCGCTCCGAAGGCGCGC
This sequence comes from Arthrobacter sp. SO5, assembly GCF_020532805.1. Classification (GTDB taxonomy): domain Bacteria; phylum Actinomycetota; class Actinomycetes; order Actinomycetales; family Micrococcaceae; genus Arthrobacter. The sequence continues at coordinate 88,492 of NZ_MQTQ01000021.1, forward strand.
ACCGCAACCCCGAGACCGGCGAATGGACGTCCGGGACTTTCCGCACCGCCGCGAAGCGACTCGACGCCGTCGCGGCCATGGGCTTTGACATCATCTACATGCCGCCGATCCACCCGATCGGCGTCCAGCACCGCAAGGGCCCGAACAACACGCTGCTGGCCGGCCCCCACGATCCCGGCTCGCCCTGGGCCATCGGCGGTAAGGACGGCGGCCACGACGCCATCCACCCGGAGCTTGGCACGTTCGAGGACTTCGACGCGTTCGTTGCCCGCGCCGGAGAGCTGGGGCTGGAAGTCGCCCTGGATCTGGCGCTGCAGGCGGCACCGGACCACCCGTGGGTTCAGAGCCACCCGGAATGGTTCACCACGCGGGTGGACGGCAGCATCGCCTACGCCGAGAACCCGCCGAAGAAGTACCAGGACATTTTCCCGATCAACTTCGACAACGATCCCGCGGGGCTCTCCAACGAGATCCTGCGCATTGTGTTCCTCTGGGTCAGCCACGGCGTCAAGATCTTCCGCGTGGACAACCCGCACACCAAGCCGGTGTGGTTCTGGGAGTGGCTGATCGGGAAGGTCAACAAAAAGCACCCCGACGTCGTCTTCCTCGCCGAGGCGTTCACCCGCCCGGCCATGATGCACGCGCTGGGCCGGGCCGGCTTCCAGCAGTCCTACAGCTACTTCACCTGGCGCAACACCAAGGAGGAGCTGGAAGAGTACTTCCAGGAGATCAGCCACGAATCCCCGGCCTATTTCCGGCCGAACTTCTTCGTCAACACCCCTGACATCCTGACCCAGTACCTCCAGTTCGGCGGACCGGCCGCGTTCAAGATCCGGGCCGCGCTGGCCGCGACGGCGAGCCCGATCTGGGGCGTGTACGCGGGCTACGAACTTTACGAGCACGTGGCCCGGCCGGGCGCCGAGGAGTACATCGACAACGAGAAATTCGAGTACAAGGCCCGGGACTGGGACGTGGCGGCCGAATCCGGCCGGACACTGGCGCCCTACCTGACCCGGCTCAACGAAATCCGGCACACGCATCCGGCCCTCGGGGACCTGCAGAACCTCACGCTGCACCAGAGCACGGACAACGCCACGGTGGTGTACTCCAAGCACAAGACCCTCCCTGACGGCACGAAGGACACCCTGATCATCGTGGTCAACGTTGATCCGCACGGAACCCGGGAGAGCACCGTTTCGCTGGACCTGGCGGCGCTGGAGCTGGATCCGGCCGACCTGACGGGCAACGGTGGCTTCATGGTGGATGATCTGGTGACCGGCGAGAGCTGGGAGTGGGGCGAGTACAACTACGTCCGCCTGGACGCCCACGTCGAACCCGCACACATTCTTAGCATCCGGAGGTAGCACGAGTGAGTTTCAGCCCGACCAGTCCCAGCCAGCACTTCAGCCCGAAGGGGACGTTTGAACTGAACGCGCCGGGCCTCCCGCATGACCCGATCTGGTACCGCAAAGCCGTGTTTTACGAGGTGCTGGTCAGGGGGTTTGCCGACGGCAACGGCGACGGCTCCGGGGATTTCCACGGCCTGATTGAGAAGCTCGACTATCTGCAGTGGCTCGGCGTCGACTGCCTCTGGCTCCCGCCGTTCTTCCAGTCCCCGCTGCGCGACGGCGGCTATGACATCTCCGATTACAACTCGGTCCTGGACGAATTCGGCACCATCAGCGATTTCAAGCGCCTCGTCGCGGAGGCGCACGCCCGCGGCGTGCGCGTCATCATCGACCTGCCGCTGAACCACACCTCGGACCAGCACCCGTGGTTCCAGGAATCCCGCAAGGACCCCGACGGGCCGTTCGGCGACTTCTACGTGTGGAGCGACACGGATGAGAAGTACGAGGACGCCCGCATCATCTTCGTGGACACCGAGGAATCCAACTGGACCTTCGACCCGATCCGGCGCCAGTTCTTCTGGCACCGTTTCTTCAGCCACCAGCCCGACCTCAACTTCGAGAACCCCAAGGTCATCGACGCTTTGTTCGACGTCGTCCGGTTCTGGCTGGACCAGGGGATCGACGGCTTCCGCGCCGACGCCATCCCGTACCTCTTCGAAGAAGAGGGCACCAACTGCGAGAACCTGCCCCAGACCCACGAATTCCTGCGCAAGCTGCGCAGGATGGTCGACGAAAGCTACCCGGGCCGTGTGATCATCGCCGAGGCCAACCAGCCGCCCGCCGAAGTGGTCGAATACTTCGGCACCGAAGCGGAACCGGAATGCCACATGGCCTTCCACTTCCCGATCATGCCGCGGCTGTACTACGCGCTGCGGGACCAGAAGGCCGCCCCCATCATCGAGACGATGAAGGATACCCCGGCGATTCCCGAAGGCGCCCAGTGGGGCACCTTCCTGCGCAACCATGACGAGCTGACCCTGGAAATGGTGACCGCCGACGAGCGCGCCGCCATGCTCGGCTGGTACGCGCCGGATCCGCGGATGCGCGCCAACATCGGTATCCGCCGCCGGCTGGCGCCGCTGCTGGACAACTCCCGCTCGGAAATCGAACTCATCAACGCCCTCCTGCTCTCCCTGCCCGGCAGCCCGTTCCTGTACTACGGCGACGAGATCGGCATGGGGGACAACATCTGGCTCGAGGACCGCGACGCCGTCCGCACGCCCATGCAGTGGAACCCGGACCGTAACGCCGGCTTCTCCAGCGCGGATCCGGGGAAGCTCTACCTGCCGGTGATCCAGTCGCTGGTCTACAACTACAGCATGGCCAACGTCGAGGCCGAGGCCGCCCATTCAGGCTCGCTGCTGCGCTGGACCCGGCAAATCCTGAGCGTGCGCAGGAACCATCCCGCCTTCGGATTGGGCGCCTTTGAGCACGTCGAAGCGGACCACGACGTCGTCCTCGCCTACCTGCGCGAGCTTCCCGAAGGTAATTCGGCCGGCGAGGACAGCGAGACCATCCTTTGCGCCTTCAACCTGTCCCAGCACCCGGTGGCGACCACGCTGCGGATCCCGCGGTTTGCCGGGCGCGGCCTCCGGGACGTGTTCGGGGGCCAGGCCTTTCCCGCCATCTCCGACGACGGGACCCTGACGCTGACCCTGGGCAGCCACGATTTCTTCTGGCTGCGGATCCGCTCGGCCACCTCCAACCCGGCATCCCCGTTCACGCAGGCGATGCCTATCCTGTCCATCGAAGGCTGACATGTCCCGACCCACCATGACCCCTGCCTTGAGCGGGCTGCTCGGCAGTTGGCTTCCGCGCCAGCGATGGTTCCCCGTCAAGAGCGCAGAGTTCAGCTTCGAACCGGCCGGCGGCCTGCGGCTCGAGGCCGGCGGTCCCGTCAACGCCGGCGCCGGCGGCGCTGCGCAGTTCGAAGTGTCGATAGTCGCGGTGAACTACCCGACGGCGGACGGCAACCGCACCGACGTCGTGCAGGTCCCGCTCAGCTTCCGGAGTTCGCCCCTGGCCGGGGCGGAGTCGGCGCTGATCGGGGAGATCTCCGGCGGAGCCGGCGGGAAGGCCGGCTCCCGCTGGGTTTACGACGGCGTGCATGACCCGGCGTTCGTCGCGGCGTGGCTTGACCTCATGCGCAACGGCGGAACCACCCCGGCCGGGAACGCGACCGGGTACCTCGCCGAGTCCGGCTACCGGTTTCCGTTCGCCACCGGGACCGTCAAGGTCCTGTCCGGTGAGCAGTCCAACAGTTCCGTGATTGTGGACGACGGCGCCTCGGCCGCCATTGTGAAGTTTTTCCGTGTCCTCTCCGAGGGCCACAACCCGGAGGTGGAGATCGGCGCCGCCCTGACAGCGGGGCACACCGCCGAAGTCCCGGCGACCCTCGGCTGGGTCACCGGCGAATGGGAGCTGACGGCCGGGGCCACCGGCGGCATGCGGGCCGCCCAGGGCGAACTTGCCGTGGCGCACGAATTCCTGGCTGGCGGCGTGGATGCCTGGCGGCTGGCGGTCGACGCGGCAAGCGAGGGCAGGGACTTCACGGCGGAGGCCCATGCTCTCGGCGCCGCCACCGCTACGGTGCACCAGCGGCTTGCGCAGGCACTCGGCGTCGCCTCCGAATCGGCCCCGGGCAGCGACATCGCGCCGGGCGTTGCCCAGCGCGTCCGCCAATCATGGGCGCAGGCCGGGACCGTGGTGGGCCCCTACGGCGCCGCCCTGGAGGAGCTCCTCGCCCGGCTCAAAGGCGCCGGCGCGGGACCGCTGCAGCGCATCCACGGGGACCTGCACCTCGGACAAATCCTGCAGGTCCCGGGAGCCGTCGGGGCGGCCGCCCGCTGGGCCATCCTCGACTTCGAAGGTGAACCGCTCCGGCCCGTCTCGGAACGCAACTTCCCCGACGTCCCGCTGCGCGACGTCGTCGGGATGCTGCGCTCCTTCGACTACGCCGCCGGCGCGGCCGTCCGGGAGCATCCCGGGACTGCCGTTCCCGGGAGCTGGGTGGACGACTGCGCCGAGGCCTTCCTGACTGGCTACGCGGAAGTCATCCCGGGCAGCATCGACCGCGACTCGCCCCTGTTCGTGGCGTTGTGGCTTGACAAGTCGCTCTATGAAGTTATTTACGAACTAAGGAACAGGCCGGACTGGCTTGCCATCCCGGTGAACGCATCGCGTCGTCTCCTCGGAAGTACAGGCACCGGCGTTCCCGCCGAAGCCGAAGCGGAAGGTATCAAAATGACAGGTTCAACAAGCATCGATCGGCCCGGAGCGCCCCTGCCCGTGGACGCGGAAACCCTGGCCAGAATCGCCGCCGGCGAGCACCACGCGCCTCACTCGGTGCTGGGCGCGCACTTCGATGACCACGGCCACGTCACCATCCGCACGGTGAAGCACATGGCCGAAGCCGTCTCTGTGGTCACGGCCGCCGGCGCGTTCCCCATGACGCACGAGACCGGGGGCGTGTGGGTGGCAGTGCTGGAACCGCTGGAACGGGGCCACGTGCCGGACTACCGGCTGGAAGTGACCTACGAAGGCAAGGCTCCGCAGGCTACCGATGATCCGTACCGCTACCTGCCCACGGTGGGCGAAGTGGACCTTCACCTGATCGGTGAAGGCCGCCACGAACGCCTCTGGGATGTCCTTGGCGCCCACGTCCAGCACTACAAGTCGGCCCTCGGCGACGTCGACGGCGTCTCCTTCGCAGTGTGGGCCCCCAACGCCCACGCGGTGCGCGTCAAGGGTGACTTCAACGGCTGGGACGCCCGGGAATACGCCATGCGCTCCCTCGGCTCTTCCGGGGTGTGGGAACTTTTCATCCCCGGTGTTGTAGCAGGGGCATGCTACAAGTTCGAAATCAGGACAAAGCACGGCTACTGGGTGGAAAAAGCGGACCCCCTCGCCTTCGGCACTGAGGTGCCGCCGCTGACGGCGTCCCGCGTCGTCGAGCCGTCCTACATCTTCAAAGACACCGAGTGGATGGAGGCCCGCGCAGCCCGGGATCCGCACAATGCGCCCATGAGCGTTTACGAGGTCCACCTGGGTTCCTGGCGGGTTGGCCTGGGGTACCGCGAACTCGCCAAGGAACTGGTCGAGTACGTCAAGTGGCTCGGGTTCAGCCATGTGGAATTGATGCCCGTGGCCGAACACCCGTTCGGCGGTTCCTGGGGCTACCAGGTCACGTCCTACTTCGCGCCGACTTCCCGCTTCGGCCACCCGGACGAGTTCCGGCACCTGGTCGATGAACTGCACCAGGCCGGCATCGGCGTCCTGCTGGACTGGGTGCCGGCGCACTTCCCCAAGGACGAATTTGCCCTGGCCCGGTTCGACGGCGAGGCGCTCTACGAGCACGCCGATCCGAACCTCGGCGAGCACCCCGACTGGGGCACGCTGATCTTCGACTTCGGACGCCGGGAGGTCCGCAACTTCCTCGTGGCCAACGCGCTGTACTGGCTCGATGAATTCCACATCGACGGACTGCGCGTGGACGCCGTCGCCTCCATGCTTTATCTGGACTACTCGCGCGAGGAAGGGCAGTGGCAGCCCAACCGCTTCGGCGGCCGGGAAAACCTGGAAGCCATTTCCTTCCTCCAGGAGGTCAACGCCACGGTGTACAAGACGCACCCCGGCGCCGTCATGATCGCTGAGGAATCCACCGCGTTCCCCGGCGTGACGGCACCCACCAGCCAGGGCGGCCTGGGCTTCGGCATCAAATGGAACATGGGCTGGATGCATGACTCCCTGAAGTACATGGCCGAGGACCCGTACAACCGCAAGTGGCACCACGGCACGGTCACCTTTTCCATGGTCTATGCCTACACCGAGAACTTCCTGCTGCCGATCAGCCACGATGAGGTGGTGCACGGCAAGGGCTCGATGCTGCGGAAGATGCCGGGGGACCGCTGGCAGCAGTTGGCGAACCTGCGCGCGTTCTTTGGCTACCAGTGGGCGCACCCCGGCAAGCAGCTGATTTTCATGGGCACCGAGTTTGGCCAGGAAGCCGAATGGTCCGAACAGCACGGCCTGGACTGGTGGCTCGCCGATATTCCGGCGCACCACGGCATGCAGCTGCTGACCAAGGATCTCAACGCGCTCTACGCCTCCACCCCGGCGCTGTACGAGCAGGACAACGACCCCGCCGGCTTCCAATGGATCAACGGCGGCGATGCGGAGCGCAACGTGCTCACCTTCATCCGGCGCGATAAGGCCGGCAACCCGGTGGTGTGCGCCTTCAACTTCTCGGGCGCCCCGCACTCGGGCTTCCTCCTGGGAGTGCCGTCCGCCGGCGGCTGGCAGGAAGTGCTGAACACCGACGCCGCCAGTTACGGCGGTTCCGGCGTGCAGAACGAGGGCACGCTGACAGCGTCCGACGCCGGCATGGACGGGCAGCCGGCCACCCTCACCGTCACGCTGCCTCCGCTGGGCGCCGTCTACTTCAAGCCCGTGGGCTGACGCCCGATCCGTCCTCCCGGAAACGGGTGGTCGTGGTTTCGTCGAGGAGCCCGGAATCCGCGTGATTCCGGGCTTTTTGATGCCCGCTGGGAGGCCGCCCCGGGCTCCCTTTGTCACCAGGGCAAACCGGTGGTATAGTTTATTTCCGCGCTGCTCCCCGGAGTTGGACCGCCACCAAGACCCAGATGCCTCACGGCGAGACTGGGCCGGGATGACGATTTGACAAGGGCGAAGCGGCCCGGTAACTTTGAAAAGTTGCTCCGGAGCGATCCACGGCTGAGGTTGTGGTGGTGCCGGGTGTGTCTGTTGTTTGAGAACTCAATA
>NZ_MQTQ01000022.1:0-4788 GCF_020532805.1 Arthrobacter sp. SO5
CCACCCCCACAGTTCCCCGGCCGCCCCGGCCACAAGGCGTCCCGCGAGTCCGCCGAGGGTGGTGCCGGCGACGTAGCTGCCTGCCGCCATGGCGGCGTGGGCCTTGTTGACCTCCTCGTTGAGGTAGGCGATCGCGATGGCCGGGATGCCGCCCAGGGCCATGCCTTCGAGCATCCGCAGGCCCAGGAGCATCGGGAAGCTTGAGGCCAGCGGCACCAGCAGCCCCAGGACGGTGGCTGCCGAGATGCCCCACATCATGGCCCGGACCCGGCCGATCCGGTCGGCCAGGAAGGACCACGGTAGGACCGTGACCGCCAGCCCCACGGTGGCCAGCGAAATGGTCAGCGCCGCCTCGGCTGCCGTCACCTGCAGGTCCGCCGCCATCATGGGCAGCACGGCCTGGGTGGAATAGAGCTGGGCGAAGGTCGCGACGCCGGCGAACGCAAGTCCCGCCAGGATCTTCGTGTAGGCGGCCGACCCCTTCCTGTGGCCGGCCCACGCCGTGGCCGCACCGTCGGGGCGTTGAAAGCCGCTGGCGGCAACGGGGGCCGCGAGGACGCGAACGGCCTCAGCGGAGCGGCTGGGCACTTCGATTCGTGGCATGTCCCCAGAATAGGCCTGGACTAAGGAATGCTTCCAATGCATGATTTTCATAGAATCAATGCCAAATACGGATCAGATGAGGACGGCTCCCCATGGACGCGGATCACAAGCAACTGGTGCAGCTGCTGCCGCTGCTGCCGCTGCTGGCCGAGCTCGGGCGGACCCGGCACGTCACCGCTACGGCAGAGGTGCTGGGCCTGCCGCAGTCGACGGTCAGCCGGTCCATAGCGCGTGCGAGCGCGATCATCGGGACTGAACTGCTGATCCGCGAGGGCCGCGGGGTCCGGCTGACTCCCGCCGCCAAGGCGCTCCTGCCACACATCGAGGCTGCACTGGGTGAATTCCAGACGGGGCTGGACCTGGTCCGGCACGAGTCGGATGTGGTGCGCGGCCGGATTGCGGTGTCCTTCCAGCACACCTTTGGGGAGGCGATGCTGCCGCTGCTGATCAGCGCCTTCCGGAGCCGGCATCCGCAGACGGCCTTCGACCTGAGCCAGGGGGCCAGGGACGGCTGCCTGGCCGAGCTGGCCGCCGGGGACGCGGACCTGGCCCTGACGGCTCCGGTCGCCGCGCCGAGCCGGCTGATCTCCTCGGCCGCCCTGTACCGGGAACCGCTGCGGCTCGTCGTCCACCACCGGCACCGGCTGGCCACCCGCCGTCGCGCCCGGCTCGCGGACATCCGGCAGGATCCGTTCGTGGCGCTGGGCGCCGGCTACGGCATGCGTTCGCTCACCGACGCGCTCTTCCGCGAGGCCGGCTTCCGGCCCCGGATCGCCTTCGAAAGCCAGGATTCGCACACCGTCCGCGGCCTCGTGTCGGCGGGGCTCGGCGTCAGTATCCTCCCGCCCGGCGGCCCCGGGCGGCCTGTGGAGGCGCAGGCCGGCGACCTTGGCTGGGTGGAGATCCCCCTCAAGTCCGGTCTCGCCTTCCGGGAGATCGGCCTGGCCTGGCGGGAACGGCGCGGGGGAGCGGAGTCGGAGCCGGACCCGGTGCGGCTGTTCCGGGAACTGGTGCTCAGCGAGGGCCCGGCGCTCCTGGCCGGCTTTGTCCGGGGGCGCTCGGGGACCTGAGCCCGCCAGCGGGCGCAGGTTGGCCGCGGACACGGTCAGGCGTCAGCCCAGCAGCCGGGCCACGACCTCCGCCACGGGACCCGCCTGGGCCTGCTGCCAGCCGGTGCCGGCCCACAGGTTCAGCCGTTCCGGGTCCCCGGCGGCCGCCGCCGCCGCACGCAGGGGCGCCGTGAGATGGTGGACGGCCGGATAGGCTTCCGGGGCCCCGGGGTGGTCCAGGACGAACTCATTGACCAGCGCCCGGGCCCGCCGGCCCGTGAAGGCCGCCGTGAGTGTGGTTCCGGTGTAGCGGGGGCTGGCCAGGGCGTCCTTGTGCAACTGCCGGGCGCCGCTCTCAGCCGTCCTGAGGAACGCCGTGCCCATCTGCGCCGCCTCGGCTCCCGCGGCCAGCACGGCCTCCACTCCGGCGCGGTCCATCACCCCGCCCGCCGCGATCACCGGCAGTCCGACGGCGGACCGCACCCGGGCGACCAGCTCCGCCGTCGTGTCCGGACGGCCGCCTCTGCGGCCGACTCCGGACCCGTCGGTGCCCGGCTGAAACGCCGCACTATGGCCTCCGGCGCTTGCATGCTGGACCACGAGCGCCGTCACGCCCTGCCCGGCCGCCTGCTGCGCTTCGGCCTCAGAGGTGACGGTGGCCAGAACCACGGAGCCCGCCCGGCGAAGTCTGCGCACCAGATCAGCGCCCGGCAGCCCGAAGGCGAAACTGACCAGTTCCACCGGGTCCGCCAGCAACGCATCGATCTTGCCCTGCCAGTGATCGTCGTCGTCCAACCGCGGCCGCGGGAGTTCGACGCCGTAACGCCGGGCATCCGGCTGCAGGCGGGAGCGGTATTCCTCCAGTTCGGCCTGCAGCGCCGCAGACGGTCTGAGCTGTACCGGATCAGGGACGAAGAGGTTCATGCCGAAGCGCGCCCCCGCGGCCCGGGCGCTGCTGATCTCCGCCTGCATGGCCTCAACGCTCTTGTAGCCTGCGGCAAGGAAACCCAGGGCACCGGCGTCGTGCACCGCGCTGACGAAACCGGGCGTGGACGTCCCGCCGGCCATGGGGGCCGCAATGATGCGGGTGCCGAAGAGGGCGTGCGGCATGGGTCACTCCTGGGGGCTCTTCAGTAGGCTGTTCTGGTGACTCATTCTGACATCCCGCCGGCCGCGGACTCCGTGCCCTCCTCCCCGCCCGCCGCAGGTGTGGTGATCGGCCTGGACATCGGCGGGACCAAGACCCGCGGCGTCCGGTTCGTAGCGGGCCGCGCGGTGGCCGACGAATCGGTCGGCAGCTCAAACGTGCAGAACGTCAGCCGTGCGGAAGCTGCCCGCCACCTCGCGGAGCTCTTTGCCAGGATCGGCGGCGGAACGGTCGCCCAGGTCTACGCAGGAGCCGGCGGTATCGACACCGACGCCGACGCCGCGGCGCTCGGCGCGCTGATCGCCCCGCATGTCCCCGGCGCCCGGATCACCGTGGTCCACGATTCCCGGCTGCTGCTGGCCGCCGGTGGCGTGAGCACCGGCGTCGCCGTCATCGGCGGAACGGGTTCGGCCGCCTGGGGCAGGAACAGCCGCGGCGAGGAAGCACGCGCCGGCGGCTGGGGCTACCTGTTGGGCGATGAAGGCAGCGGATACTGGCTGGGCCGCGAGGCTGTCCGCCACAGCCTGAGCCGGATGAACCAGGGACGGGAACCGGACGAACTCACCACAGCCCTGCTGGCGTCCTGCGGCGTCGATGATCCTAATCAGCTGATCGCGCTCTTCCATTCGCCGGACACCGGCCGCCGCTACTGGGCCCAGCGTGCCCGCCTCGTGGTCGATGCCGCAGCCGCGGGCCACGGCGTAAGCGAAGAACTCGTGGACCGCGCCGGGCGCGATCTCGCGGGCTTGGCCGAGCAGACGGCCCGGAAGCTCGGCATCGACGGTCCGGTGATTCTGGGCGGCGGCCTGGGCATGAATGTGCCGAGGCTCCAGGCGGCCTTCCGGTCGGCACTGGCTGCCGCGGGAATCAGCGACGTCCGTGTCCTGGCGCAGGACCCCGTCTTCGGCGTGCTCCAGCTCGTGGCTGAGCAGGACCGGGTGAACAGGACCGGCTGAGCAGGAGAGGGCAGGCTACTACGCTGGGGGCATGAGCCTGAATTTCGATACCCGCCCGGCCGCCTATGCCGTCATTATCCGCGATGGGGCCATCCTCCTGGCCTACTGGAAGCAGGGTGCCAAGGAAGGCTGGACCCTGCCGGGCGGAGGCCTGGATCTCGCCGAGCATCCGGTGGACGGGTGCCGTCGTGAGGTGTACGAGGAGACCGGGTACGACGCCAGGATCGGAGCCATGCTGGGGATCGACGTCGGGCACTGGCCCGCCGAGATCCGGATCGACGGCGGCGAACGGGACTTCCAGTCCCTGCGGCTCGTCTACGAGGCGAGCATCACCGGCGGTGAGCTGCGGCACGAGGTTAACGGCAGCACTACCCACGCTGCCTGGATCCCGCTCGCCGAGGTCGAGGGGCTGAACAAAGTCTCGCTCGTGGACGCTGCGCTCCGGCTCTACCGGGAACGGCCGCTGAACGGCAAACTTTCCTCACCGCGAACCTAGCCAGGCCGGGGAGCGGATGGTTATCCTAGGAACGCTGGCACCGAAGCGCCGGCCGGGACGACGGGGAGGTGGAGACCATGACTGCAAATGCACTGCGCGCGATGCGCGCCGCCAGCAACGTCATTATTCCTGCCCCGGCTTTCACCACCCGCTAGCCTTCAGCCGCTGCCCGGTTCCGCCGGAACCCGCAGCGCGGCGCGGGGAGCGGGGCCCCAGCAAAGGGCTTTCGTTGACTACATCTCCCGCACATCCGGGCGCTCCTGGCGCCGGAAAAATCATCAACCACCACCTTTCGGCAGGACCCTCCCGCTACGGCTACACCACGGCCGTCGCGGCACGCTTCGCGGACCACCCCGTTCCGGGTGGCACCGCCGCGGCCCGGGTCATCCGCGTGGACCGCACCCTGGTGCTCGTCGCTGCGGGTGACGGGATTCTGCATCTGCCCTACCCGCGCTCCGGAGAACCACCCGCGGCCGGGGACTGGGTGTGGCTTGGCGCCAACACGGCGGGGGAGCCCGCCATTCTGGGTGTGCTGCC
>NZ_MQTQ01000022.1:4821-48910 GCF_020532805.1 Arthrobacter sp. SO5
CCTTCGACGCCTCGTCGGCGGCACAGGTGCTCGGCGCCAACATGGACATCGTCGGCGTCGTGGTGCCGGTGGACCGGCCGCTCACCCACAACCGGCTCGAGCGCACGCTCGTGGCCGCGTGGGACTCCGGGGCCGTGCCGCTGGTCATCATCACAAAAGCCGACCTCGCCGATGCGGCGGACGACGTCGTCGGGCAGGTCATGCTCCAGGCCGCAGGCGTCGCGGTGGTGACCACCTCGGCCGAACAGGGCGACGGCCTCGATGAGCTGCTCGGCCACCTGCCCACCGGCGGCACGCTCGTGCTGCTGGGACCTTCAGGCGCGGGCAAATCCACGCTCATCAACGCCCTCGTCGGCTATGAGGCCCAGGACACCGGACCTGTCCGGGCCGGCGACGGCAAGGGCAAACACACCACCACCTCCCGCGAACTGGTTCCGCTGCCGGGCGGGGCAGTCCTGATGGATACGCCGGGAGTGCGCGGCTTCGGGCTGTTCGACGCCGACGACGGGATGGAGGAGATCTTCGGCGATCTGGCGGAACTCGCCGGGCAGTGCCGGTTCTCCGACTGCGCGCACGGCCGCGAGCCCGGCTGCGCGGTGCAGGCAGCGCTCGCGGACGGTTCGCTCGATGACCGCCGCTGGGCTAGCTACCTGAAGCTGCAGCGCGAACTCGCCGCCCTGAACCGGCGCCACGACGCGGCCGCCCGCCGGGCCTACCAACGGGAATGGCACCAGAAGATCACGGCAGCCGCCAAGAGCCAGCGCTCGGCCGCAAGGTACGGCCTCGAGCGGGCCGAGGAACAGGGGGCGAAGCCCGGCGGAAACGGCCGCGGCGGGGCCAAAGGGGGCGGCCGGCGGCATAGCTGAACCGGAAGTACGGCCGCGGCGGAAGTATTTTCGCCGCGGCACCCATCCAAAACGCGGTTGCCTACGAATCCCAACGTTGGCCGCGGCGCCACCGGCAAGTTCCCCGGTTTTTGGGGTGGCTGCTGGCTACGCTGGGGTCTACCGCTTTACAGCCAAAAATCACCGTGCCTATGATCAGTTGGCTGGACCGTCCGATGTTGCCGTCAACAGTTAGGTAAGCCCGGAAATGGCTGAAGCCATGATCGAGTTCCAGAGCGTCACCAAGCAGTACCAGGGCGGGCAAGCCGCCGTCGATGACCTGACCATGTCCATCGACAAGGGGGCCATCACCGTTTTTGTCGGGCCCTCGGGCTGCGGGAAGACCACGTCGCTGCGGATGATCAACCGCATGGTCGAGCCGACCTCGGGAACCATCACGTTGGGCGGCGAGGACGTCACGTCGGTCCCGGCCGCGAAACTGCGGCGCTCCATGGGCTACGTCATGCAATCCTCCGGACTCATGCCGCACCGTTCGGTCCTGGACAATATTGCCACGGTGCCCCGGCTCAACGGAGTCTCCAAGACCGACGCGCGCCGGCGCGCTGAGGAGCTGCTCGACGTCGTCGGCCTGGCTTCCGCGTTGGGCAAGCGCTACCCCTCCCAGCTGTCCGGCGGCCAGCAGCAGCGCGTCGGCGTGGCGCGGGCCCTCGCCGCCGATCCGCCCGTGCTGCTCATGGACGAGCCCTTCAGCGCCGTGGACCCGGTGGTCCGGGACGAGCTGCAGCAGGAACTCCTCCGGCTCCAGCGCGACCTCGCCAAAACCATTGTCTTCGTGACCCACGACATCGACGAGGCCACGATTCTGGGGGACAGGGTGGCCGTGTTCGGCCTCGGCGGCAAGCTGGCGCAGTACGCCGCCCCGGACGAGATCCTGCGGGCGCCGGCCAATGACTTCGTGGCATCCTTCGTGGGCCGGGACCGCGGGTTCAGGCACCTGGGCTTCAGCCCGTCCGACGGCGTGACCATCCACCCCGTCCGCACCGTCACGCCGGACCAGCTCCGGCAGGAGGGTAGCTCCGGGGACTGGCAGTTGGTGGTCGACGACGCGCTCCGTCCCCTGGGCTGGGCCGGTCCGGTCGCTGAAGCCGGAGCAGGCCCGGTCATGGTTCCCGGTGGCTCCCTGTTCCGCACGGGGGACACGCTCCGCCGTGCCCTGGACGCCGCCCTGTCCTCGCCGTCGGGACTTGGCGTCGCGGTCGACGAACACGGCTGTGCGGCCGGGGTTTTCGCCGCGGCCGAAGTCCTCGCGGTGATCGAGTCGAACCGTCACGTCCGGCAAGGCGTGCGCTGATGGAGTGGTTCCTGGCCAACAGCGCGCAAGTCTTCAGCCTGGCAGGCCAGCACCTGGCCCTCGCCATTCTGCCGATGATCTTCGGGGTGCTCATAGCCGTCCCGCTGGCCCAGCTGGCCCGGCTGAACCCGGGGCTCCGGTCCGTGGTGCTCACCGGCTCCTCGCTGCTGTACACGATCCCGTCCCTGGCGCTTTTCATCATCCTGCCGACCATCCTCGGAACCCGGATCCTCGATCCCGTCAACGTGGTCGTGGCATTGACCATCTATGCCGTCGCCCTGCTGGTGCGCGCCACGCTGGATGCCTTCGACTCTGTGGACGAGGACCTCCGGCAGGCAGCCGCCGCCATGGGCTTCAAACCCTTGGCCCGCTTCCTGCAGGTCGATTTGCCGCTGTCCCTGCCGGTGCTGTTCGCCGGGCTGCGCGTGGTCTCCGTCAGCAACATCTCGCTGGTCAGCGTCGCGGCACTGCTCGGCATCGGCAATCTCGGAATGCTCTTCACCTCCGGCCTGCAACGTGATTTCGTCACCGAGGTGGTGGTGGGCATCATCGCGATCCTGATTCTCGCGCTCATCATGGACGCCGTCCTCGTCCTGCTCGAACGGCTGCTGACCCCGTGGACCCGCGCCGGCGCCACCCCGGGGGCGGGCACCGATGCGGGCGCCGGCCACGCGAAGGCTGACCCCACCGCCGCGGCGCTGCGGCTTTCAACTACCCAGGCCGGAGGGGGCACCGCATGAGCAACGTCGTCACCGAGACATTTGCCTGGCTCGCCGATCCTGCGAACTGGTCCGGCAGCGCCGGGATTCCGGTACGCCTCGCCGAGCACCTGCTCTACACGGGCCTGGTGATGCTCATCGCGATGGCCATCGCCGTGCCGGTGGGGCTCTTCGTGGGCCACACCGGCCGCGGGCGGGTGGCGATCGTGGCACTCGCCGGCGCGCTGCGTGCCCTGCCCACCCTCGGCATGCTCACCCTCTTCGTCCTGTTGGCCGGCATCGGGCTGATGCCGCCGATCTGGGCGCTGGTGATCCTGACGGTCCCGCCCCTGCTGGCCGGCACCTACGCCGGGATCTCCAGCGTCGACCGGAACGTGGTGGACGCCGCCCGCGCCATGGGCATGACGGAGATGCAGGTGCTCTTCCGCGCGGAATTCCCCAACGCCCTGCCCGTCATGTACGGCGGGTTCCGGACCGGGGCGCTGCAGGTGATCGCCACCGTCTCGGTGGTGGCCTACATCAACCTGGGCGGCCTGGGCCGCTACCTCTTCGACGGCCTGGTGCTTTCCGATTTCCCGCAGATGCTGGGCGGATCCCTGCTGATCGCGGGTCTCGCCATCGCCGTCGACCTTGTTCTTGCCCTTATCCAGAGGCTGTTCCTGTCCCGGGGCGCCTCGTCCCAGCCAAACCGCAGCCAGCAGGCTGCAGTTGATCTCACAGATCCCGCACTTGCGGAGACTGTTGTTCAAGGAGGTACACCATGAAGGAATCCAACCAACGAGCCCTCGGCAGGCGCGCATTCGGCGGCCTGGCCGCCGGCGTGGGCGTGGCGCTGGCACTGTCCGCCTGCGGCGGCTCATCCAACCCGCTGAGTTCGGCCCCGGCCAGCAGCGGAGCCGCTTCCGGTTCTGCGCTGGTGGTCGGTTCCGCCGATTTCCCCGAGAGCCAGATCATCGCCGAGGTCTACGCCGGCGCGCTCAACGCAGCCGGTGTCACCGCGAGCACCAAGCCGAACATCGGGTCCCGTGAGGTGTACTTCAAGGCCGTCCAGGACGGCTCCGTGGATGTTATCCCCGACTACAGCGGCAACCTGCTGCTGCACGTCGACAAGGGAGCCACGGCGGTCTCGGCGGAGGACATTGCCAAGGCGCTGCCAGGCAAGCTGCCCCAGGGCCTGGCCGTGCTTGACGCGTCCAAGGCCGAGGACAAGGACGCGATGGTGGTCACCAAGGCCACGGCGGAGAAGTATCAGCTGAAGTCCATTGAGGACATGGCCAAAGTCTGCAGCGAGTTCGTGGTGGGCGCCCCGGCAACCTTCGCCGAGCGCGCCTACGGCCTGCCGGGCCTGAAGAAGAACTACAACTGCGTGCCCAAGAAGCTTGAACCGTTCAGCGACGGCGGCGGTGCCGTCACGCTGAAGGCCCTGCTCTCGGACCAGGTCCAGGTGGCTGATATCTACACCACCACCCCGTCCATCGCGGACAACGACCTCGTGGTGCTGGCGGACCCGAAGAACAACTTCATCGCCCAGCAGGTACTCCCGCTTTACAGCAGCGCCAAGATGACGGACAAGGCCAAGGAGGCCCTGAACTCCGTTTCCAAGATCCTCACCACCGAGGACCTGATCAACCTCAACCGCGCCGTCAGCGGCAGCCAGAAGCAGAACCCCAAGGACGCAGCGGCCGCATGGCTCAAGGACAAGGGACTGGTCAAGTAAGGGGCAATTCCCGGGCTCTCTGACGTACGACGGCGGCTGCCGGATCCTGCCCTGTAGGCGGGGCCGGCAGCCGCCGTCGCGCTTTCCCGGGGTCCAGTGCCGGGCCTGTGACGCCTGGAAAGGCCTGTGAGACATGTCTCCGCGGAAGTCCATCCGCCATATGGCATATTTGATGGATGGCAGAATTCAAGCAGTCCACCAAGCTTCATAATGTCCTTTACGACATCCGTGGACCGATCCTCCAGGCCGCCCAGCAGATGGAGGCGGAGGGTCACCGTATCCTCAAGCTGAACATCGGGAACCCGGCGCCGTTCGGGTTTGAGGCGCCGGACGCGATCCTGGTGGACATGATCCGACACTTGCCGCACGCGCAGGGCTACAGCGATTCCCGCGGCATCTTCTCCGCCCGCACTGCCGTCTCGCAGTACTACCAGACGCGCGGAATCCAGAACATCCACGTGGATGACATTTACCTGGGCAACGGCGTCAGCGAGCTCATCACGATGTCGCTCATGGCCCTGCTGGACGACGGCGATGAGGTCCTCATCCCCACACCCGACTACCCGCTGTGGACCGCGTCCGTGGCACTGGCCGGCGGCAGGCCCGTTCACTACCTTTGCGACGAGGAATCCGGCTGGCAGCCGGATCTTGAGGACCTTGAGGCGAAGATCACCCCGCGCACCAAGGGAATCGTGGTGATCAACCCGAACAACCCCACGGGAGCCGTCTATCCGGAGGCCACGCTGAAGAAGATCGTGGCCCTGGCGGAGAAGCACGGCCTGGTGCTCTTCGCCGACGAGATTTACGAGAAGATCCTCTATGAGGACGCCGTTCACGTGAACATGGCCAGCCTGACTGGCGACGACGTCCTGTGCCTGACCTTCAGCGGGCTGTCCAAGGCCTACCGGGTGTGCGGCTACCGGGCCGGCTGGATGGCCATTTCCGGGCCGAAGAAAGACGCAGCTGACTACCTCGAGGGGATCAGCCTGCTCGCCAACATGCGCCTGTGCGCCAACGTCCCGGCGCAGCACGCGATCCAGACGGCGCTGGGCGGGTACCAGAGCATCAACGACCTCATCCTCCCAGGGGGGCGCCTGCTCGAGCAGCGGAACAAGGCCTATGACATGCTCAACGCCATCCCCGGCGTCAGTACGCAGCAGGCCCGGGGCGCCATGTACCTCTTCCCGAAGCTGGATCCAGAGGTTTACCGCATCCGCGACGACGAGAAGTTCGTGCTTGACCTGCTGCGCGAGCAGAAGATCCTGGTCTCGCACGGCCGGGCCTTCAACTGGGTCCGCCCGGACCACTTCCGCATGGTCACGCTGCCGCTGGTGAAGGACCTCGAAGAGGCCATCAACCGCATGGCGGACTTCCTGAGCAGGTACAAGGGGAACTAGCCTGAGGCGAGCAGCGGGGTTCGGGGACTGACCCGCGCAGAAGCTGCAGATAACCGGAGAGGCTTCCCATGACAGACGTTGTGAAATTCAAGCAGCACCCCGCCGAGACCCTGTTGGCCGGCAAAGGATTCAAGCTTGCGGACTGCGACCCGGACTCCACGCCGGGCTACCCGGGGGACAAGAACGACGGCGAAGCGCTCCTGGACGAGCTCGATGGCAAGCTGACCACCCTGCAGGATCAGCTCTTCGCCGAGTCCCGCTTCGGTGGCACCAAGCGCATCCTGATGGTCCTGCAGGCCATGGACACGGCCGGCAAGGGAGGGATCGTTTCGCACGTTATGGGCGCCATGAACCCGCAGGGTGTCCAACTCAAGTCCTTCAAGGCACCCACGCCGGACGAGAAGTCCTACGACTTCCTGTGGCGGATTGAGAAGGAAGTGCCGGCTGCCGGCATGGTGGGCGTCTTCGACCGCTCGCATTACGAGGACGTCCTGATCCACCGCGTCCACCGCTGGGCGGATCCGACGGAACTTGAGCGCCGGTACAACGCGATCAACGAATTCGAGGCCCGGCAGACGGCGGCCGGCACCAAGATCGTCAAAGTCATGCTCCACATCAGCCGCGACGAGCAGAAGCAACGGCTGCTCGCGCGGCTGGACGAGCCGGAAAAGCTCTGGAAATACAGCAGCAACGACCTCAAGGAACGCGCGTTCTGGAGTGACTACATGGACGCCTACCAGAAGGCTTTCGAGAAGACGGGAACCGAAGTCGCCCCGTGGCATGTCGTCCCGGCCAACAAAAAGTGGTACGCCCGGATCGCCGTCCAGCAGCTGCTGCTCGAAGCCATGGAGGGTCTCAAGCTGCAGTGGCCGGTTCCGGACCTTGACGTCGGGATGGAACGGGAACTGGTCGAGCGCTCCTGACCGGCTGCCGCCGCCGCGCCGCGGCTAGCCATCCTGGGCGGGACGGTCGCGGGCGGCGGCCAGGCGTTTGCGGGCACCCTCCAGCCACTGCTCGCAGCGCTTCGCCAGCCCCTCGCCGCGCTCCCACAGCGCCAGAGACTCCTCCAGGCTGGCACCGCCGGCCTCCAGCTTGCTGACGACGCCCATGAGCTGCTCGCGGGCGTCCTCGTAGCTGAGGGCCTCGATGTCGGCGTTCGGGTTGGCTTCTGCTGCCATGTGGTGCTCCTGTCTTGGTCTCCTGGGACCTGGCGTTTGGTGGAATGGTGGGGCGGGCAATGCTGAGGTGTTCGACGTGTCCGCGCACCGGGCGGGTACCGCAGGTCAGCCGTCCGTGGGTTCCTGGCCGCCGGTGGACTGCGCGGCGAACCGGCCCCCGGCCACCCTGATGCTCAAGCTGGTACCCGACGGCGCCTGGGACGGATGCCGCACGACGTCCCGGTGGGTGCCGGGAGCCGACCCGCCGTCGGTGAGCTGCACGACGGCGTAGCCGCGGTCCAGCGTTTGCTGCGGGGAGAGCGCCCGGACCTGCGCCTTGAGATGGTCCAGCTGGTCAGCGGCTCTGGCTACCGCCATGGTGAGCGCAGAGTGCGCGCGGATCTTGAGCCGTTCGACGTCGTCGTGCCGACCGGTGACCATAACTTCGGGGGCGGCCAGCACCGGCCGTGAGCGCAGCGAGGCCAGCCTGTCCGTTTCCCGATCCACCAGGCGGGTGACTCCGCGCCGGAGCTGGTCCCGGGCCTGCCGCACGCGGGCGAGCTCTTCCACGACGTCGGGGACGATCCGCTTGGCAGCATCGGTGGGGGTCGAGGCGCGGAGGTCCGCCACATCGTCCAGGATCGGCCGGTCCGCCTCATGGCCGATCGCGCTGACCACGGGCGTCACGGCATCTGCGACGGCACGGATGAGCTCCTCATTGCTGAACGGCAGCAGGTCCTCGAGTGCACCGCCGCCGCGGGCTATCACGATCACGTCCACCTCGGGATGGGCATCAAGCTCCCGCAATGCGCCCAGGAGCTGCGCGACGGCGGTGTTGCCCTGGACCGCCACCTCGCGGATTTCGAATTCGACCGCGGGCCAGCGCAGTGCCGCATTGCGCAGCACGTCCTTCTTGGCATCCGAGTCCCGGCCGGTAATCAGGCCGATCCGGTGGGGGAGCAGGGGCAGGCGCTTCTTGCGGGCGTCGGAGAACAGGCCCTCGGCTGCGAGGGCGTGGCGGAGGCGCTCGATCCGGGCCAGAAGGTCCCCAAGCCCCACCGGACGAATGTCTTTCACGGACATGCTCAGCCGGCCGGTCTTCAGCCAGAATTCGGCCTTGAGCAGAGCCACCACGCGGGAACCGCGTTCCAGCGGGCTCTCCTGGCGGTCCAGCACTTTGGTCCAGACGGACGCCGGGAGGGAGATCTCTGCGTCGATGTCGCGCAGTGTCAGGTAGGCGTTGTTCCCCCGCCGGTTCAGCTCGATGACCTGGCCCTCGACCCAGGCCGAGGGGGCCCGGTCGATGTGCATCCTGAGTTTCTGCGACAACAGCTGCAACGGCCACGGGTTGTCCGGGCTGGTTTCGGCGGCCGTGGCCGGAACGGTCGTGGCCGGAACGGTCGTGGCGGCAGCGACGTCCTCAGACACGCCGGTACCCCGTGGCGGAGATTGCGTTGTGCATGTCTCTGGTTGTCCTCTTGTCTGCTGGTGCCGCTGGTGCCGGATGCTGCTGCGGGCAGCCGTGGGCTGTCCGTTTCAACTCTATCCAAAGCTTTACCACCAGGGCCGGACTTTATTGATCCCCGGCCCGCCCCCGTAGAATGGCGCTATCCCAAAAGCCCCCAACCTAGGATTTACTTTTGCGCACTTTTGTCTCTGCCTTGGCCGTGCTCATCGGGCTTTTCATGGCTGCCGTCGCGGTGCCGGCCATGTGGGTGGACCGCAATATCGTCCAAGAAGACGGCTTCGTGGCACTGACCGGTCCGCTTGGCCAGGATCCGGCGTTCCAGCAGAGGCTGGCATCGACCGCCGTCGGCAGCCTCGGCTCGGACCGGATGCCGGCGGCCGTGACTGACCTCGTCCGACCGATCCTGGACCGCGCGGCAACGTCCCTGAGCAGCCTGCCCGGCTACCCGCAGGCGTGGACTGAGACCCTGCGCAAGAGCCACCGGCTGAGTTTCGCGGACCCCAGTACCCTGCCGCCGGGGGCCGACGGCGTCTCCGCACTGACCCTCGACGTCGCCCCGCTGGTCGGGCTGGTGGCCAAACAGGTAGCCGATGCAACCTCCCTTCCCCTTCGTGGCCCCGATCAGGTGCTGATCAACATCGGGCAGGCCAACCACAGGCAGCTCGTTGAGCAGGTGTCCGCCCTCGCGCCGATGGGCTACGCCGTGGGTGTTGGTGCCCTCGTTGCCTTTGCACTCGCATTTGTTGCCGCCCGCCGCCGGTGGACTGTCCTGGTCGGCATAGGCGCCGGGGCCCTCGTGCTCGCCGGGGGCTGGAAGCTGGCAACCGACGCCGCCGGGGGAGTGGTGGCCCGGACCAGGAGCGGCAACCAGGTCGCTGAACTCTTCAAGCGCGAGTTCGTCGCCGCAGCATCAGCGAGCTACGGGCAATGGGTCCTGGCTGCCGCGGTGGTGGGCGCGCTCCTCCTTGTCCTTGGCCTCGTGCTGCGCACCGTCGGGGGACGCCGCCGCGCCTGAGGACCCTCAACGGGGGCGCATTCAGCACCGGTAGGATTGGGGGATGACCACCACCGCTGTTTCCATTCCGATGCCCACCGTTCCCCGCCGTCGGCGTACTCCGGCGGAGGTGCTGGCAGCGGCGCCCGTGTCCGGTCCGAAAAAGGTGCTGCTCGCAGCCCCGCGCGGCTACTGCGCCGGCGTCGACCGGGCCGTCATCGCGGTGGAAAAAGCCCTGGAGCACTACGGCCCGCCGGTCTACGTGCGCAAGCAGATCGTCCACAATGTCCACGTGGTCAGCTCGCTTGAGGAGAAGGGCGCCATCTTCGTTGAGGAAACCGACGAGGTCCCCGAGGGGGCGCTCGTGATTTTCTCCGCGCACGGGGTCTCGCCCGCGGTGGTCCAGTCCGCGGAGGACCGCGGCCTGCGGACCATCGACGCGACCTGCCCGCTCGTGACCAAGGTGCACAAGGAAGCGGTGCGCTTCGCGAAGGACGATTTCGACATCCTGCTGATTGGCCACGACGGCCATGAGGAAGTCGAAGGAACCGCCGGTGAGGCCCCCGAACACATCCAGATCATCAACGGCCCGCACGAGGTGGACAAGGTCACCGTCCGGGACCCCGAGAAGGTCATCTGGCTCTCCCAGACCACCCTCAGCGTGGACGAGACCATGGAGACGGTCCGGCTCCTCAAGGAGCGTTTCCCGACCCTGCAGGATCCGCCCAGCGACGACATTTGCTACGCGACCACCAATCGCCAGGTGGCCATCAAGAAAATCTCACCCCATGCCGACCTCGTCATCGTCGTCGGATCCGCCAACTCCTCCAACTCCGTCCGGCTGGTGGAGGTGGCGCTGGAATACGGCGCGAAGGCCTCCTACCGCGTGGACTTCGCCAACGAGGTCGACGAGGCCTGGTTCGAGGGCGTCGCCACCGTCGGCGTGACCTCGGGTGCCTCCGTCCCCGAAGTCCTGGTCAAGGACGTGCTGCGGCTGCTGGCCGACTACGGCTACGGCTCCGTCGAAGAAGTCGTCACGGCTGAAGAGGACCTGCTGTTCTCGCTGCCGAAGGAGCTCCGGGCGACGCTGAAACAGGCCGGCGATGTCACCCGCGCCCTCGGCGGCCGCGGTGCGCGCCCGGCCCAGACCTCCTGAGCCGGCCGGCCTAGGCCGCGGACTCATACCTAGGCCGCGGACTCTCCGGACGCGCTCCCGGATTCGGCCAGGGATCCGGCCCCGGACTCCACTGCTGACCCGCTCCACGGCTGGAGTTCCGGGGCCGCCACCGAGCGTGGCGTGACCTCGACGGACACAGGCGTGGTCAGCCCTTCCGCGTCGAGGGCGTTGAGCTTCCGGGCGGTCGGCAGGACCCGTGCCTCGAGCGTACCGACCATCGAGTTGTAGCGGTCCACGGAGGTCTTGAGCGAGGCGCCCAGCTTGGTGACGTTCTCGCCCAGGGTTCCCATCCGCTCGTAGAGCTGGTGGGCCAGTTCGAAGAGCTCCCGGGCGCTGTCCGTCAGGACGTCCTGGCGCCACGTGAACGCAACCGATTTGAGCACTGCCAGCAGCGTCCCGGGCGAGGCGAGCACCACGTTTTTCGACAAGGCATAGTCCAGCAGGGCCGGGTCCGCCGAGAGTGCGGCCGCCAGGATCGACTCCGCCGGCAGGAAGCAGACCACAAGCTCAGGGGAGTTGCCCGGGATGTCCCAGTACTTCTTGTTGCTCAGCGCGTCCACATGGGCCTTCAGGGCCTTGGCATGCGCCTGCAGGTGTGCCTGCTGGCTGCCGGAGGAGGCGCCCTGGTGCTGGCCGGCCTGGCGGCTGCCGCCGGCGCCGAGTTCCTGGGCGGCAAGGTAGGACGCGAGCGGGACCTTGGCGTCGACCACGAGCTGCTTCTGGCCGGGAAGCTGGACCACGAGGTCGGGCCGGACGCTGTTGTCAGTGCCGGTGCTGTGCAGCTGTTCGTGGAAATCGACGTGGCGGAGCATCCCGGCAGCCTCGACCACCCGGCGCAACTGGACTTCGCCCCACTGGCCGCGGGCACTGTTGGACCGCAAAGCGGACTCCAGGGCATGCGTTGAGCGCAGCAGCTGTTCATCGGACAGCCGGGCCTCCTGCAGCTGCTGGGCAAGCTGGCCGTACTGCTCCAGCCGGTCCCGTTCCAGCAGCGAGACCTGGTGCTGGACCGCGGTGAGCTTCTCGGCCACCGGGGCCAAAGCACGCAGCACGCTCCCGTCCTGGCTCCGTGACTCGCCCAGCTCCCGGTTCTGCGCCGCGAGAAGGCGCCGCTCGGCGTCGGCCGCCGCGAACTGGGCGCTGACGTCGGACAGCCGGGCGGATACGGCGTCGAAGTCCTGTTCCACGGCCACACTGCGGCGGCGGAGCAGGACGTACGCGAAAACGGCGCCGGCAACGGCGCCGGCGAGCAGCATGAGCAGGGCAAGAATTATTGCAAAAGCGTCCATGCCTTCACTCTGGCATGCCCCTGCGACAGTTTTGGCCCGACGCCCTGCAGGCAGCGAACCGGCCGGTGGACCCCGCCGCCGCGGCGACCCGCAGCTGCAGCGGGTAGAATCTATGCTCGTGGCTCTTACTATTGGCATCGTCGGACTGCCCAACGTCGGCAAATCAACACTTTTCAACGCACTGACCCGCAATCAGGTGCTCGCAGCGAACTACCCGTTCGCCACGATCGAGCCCAATGTCGGCGTCGTGAACCTGCCTGACCACCGGCTGGCTAAACTCGCCGCTGTCTTCGGCTCGCAGCGCCTGCTGCCCGCCCCCGTGTCATTTGTTGACATCGCGGGCATTGTCAAGGGTGCGTCGGAGGGCGAAGGCCTGGGCAACAAGTTCCTCGCCAACATCCGCGAGGCCGAGGCGATCGCGCAGGTGGTCCGTGTGTTCGATGACCCCGATGTCATCCACGTTGACGGCAAAGTGGATCCCCGCTCGGATATGGAAACCATCAACACCGAGCTGATCCTGGCCGACCTCCAGACGATCGAAAAAGCGATTCCCCGGATCGAAAAAGAAGTGAAGATCAAGAAGCGGGCAGCCGCGGAACTGGCGGCCATCCTGGCTGCCCAGACCGTGCTGGAACGCGGCGACACCATCTTCTCCTCGATCAAGAGCGACAAGCTGGAGATGGAGCACCTCAAGGAACTCAGCCTGCTGACGGCCAAGCCGTTCATCTATGTTTTCAACGCCGACGAAGCCATCCTCGGCAGCACCGAGAAGCAGGTAGAACTGCGGGCCATGGTAGCCCCGGCGGATGCCATCTTCCTCGATGCCAAGCTCGAGTCCGATCTCGTCGAGCTGGACGAGGAAGAGGCCCGCGAGATGCTGGAAATGAACGGCCAGGACGAGTCCGGGCTGGACCAGCTGGCCCGCGTTGGATTCCACACCCTCGGGCTGCAGACCTATCTGACGGCAGGACCCAAGGAAACCCGCGCCTGGACCATCCACCAGGGTGACACGGCGCCGCAGGCAGCCGGGGTGATCCACTCCGATTTCCAGCGCGGGTTCATCAAGGCTGAAGTGGTGTCCTTCGATGATCTGATCGAAGCCGGATCCATGGCCGAGGCCAAGTCCCGCGGCAAGGTCCGGATCGAAGGCAAGGAATACGTCATGGCCGACGGCGACGTGGTGGAGTTCCGCTTCAATGTCTAGGTACTGACTCACTCAGACCTTTTCGATGGCCGCTAAGAACTTGTGTTCTTAGCGGCCATCGCTTTTTCCACCGTACGGCTGGCTGCGAACTGGTGGAGTGCCAGATCAATGCATAGCACTGGATGGAAGATGCGTGCTGTATCAGTTGGTTGAGGATTCCGATGCAAGTATGTGAGCGAGGTCGGATGGGCGACTCCACATAGGCCAGTGGCCCGTCGGAAGGTCGACGTAGTGAACGTTCTTGAGATTGGCAACCTCGGCGAACATGGGATGACCGGCCTTGACCAGTTCGATTACCTGCGAACTCGGAATTGAGCAGCAAACGAAGGTGGTGGGTAAGTCGAAGCGTGCGTCATTTGTGAGTTGCACGATCTGACGAAGGACAGTTCCGGGCTCGGACACTGCGCGTTCCCGGAACCGCTCAAGTACTATGGCGCTCAGGCCCTCGATGCTGGCCTGCTCCTCGAGCAGCTCGAAGGGTGGCAGCGAGAGTCCCTCCATATCCTCTGGGAAGTCGGGGGCAGAGGCGACGCCGGACGTTGCCGGGCCGCTGTCAACCCAGATCACACGGCTGAACAGCTCGGGGTACCGATCGAGCGCAAGACTCACCGGAGCGTTGGCTCCGCTGTGCGCCACGATGACCACTGGCCCGGAGCTGCCAGTGGCAGCCTGTTCGATTGCCGCTGCCTGCTCGTCCAGCGTCCTGGACAGCCGGTCGGTATCTGTTTCGTCGAGGCCGGGCAAGGTCAGCGGGATCGCCCGGTGGCCCAAGGATGTTAGGTGCTCCAGGACTTCGTCCCATGCCCATGCTCCCAGCCAGTGGCCGGGAATCAGCAGGATCGTCAGATTGCTTGTGTCTGTTGTCATGCCACAATCTTCGCCCGCCTCTCGGACAACTGTGTGGCACTATTTATGGCATGGATCAGTGATGGGTGGGAGACATGAAGCGAGTGGAGCGGCTCCACGCAATGTCGGAAATGCTGCGACGCAGCGCGTCTCGTGGATGCACGGCTGACCGGTTGGCCAACGAGTTCGGCGTGTCTGTGCGCACGATAAAGCGAGATATTGATGCGCTTGAGAACAGTGGGGCTCCGATCTGGTCCCGTCCGGGACCTCGCGGTGGATATGGTCTGGCTACCCAGGCTAACCTCCCGCCTGTGAGCCGGACCCCCGCTCAAGCGGTGGCTCTTCTTGCAGCGGTTTCAGCTGCCCCTGATGCGCCTTACGCTGATCTTGCCGCGGTCGCCATCAGGAAGATCATGGACGTACTTGATCCTCGGACCCGAGTAAAGGTCGATGAACTAGGACGCCGCATCTGGGTCAATGCGGATCAGCCTGGAACACGGGCCGTCAGATCGGCCCTTGAGGAAGCGATGTCTGAGCAACAAGTGGTTCGCATCCGCTACACCGCACAGGATGGCAATAAGACCACCAGGGACGTCGAACCAGTAATCTTCGCCTCAACGAATGGCCATTGGTATCTGATTGGTTGGTGCCAGCTACGCAACGAAATGCGCTGGTTCCGCGTGAGCCGCATCGAGCACGCCACGACAACAAAGACGCGCTGCGGCACCCATGACGTTGAGGAGATCGGCATCCCACCAGCAACCTCTAGGTCAGTACACGTTGAAGATTGATGAATGACCTGGCGACGGCCGGTTCGGGCCTCAAGTTATCCACATTATTGCAGGCAGATGGCCTGCTCAGCGAAGTGCTGCCTCAGAATCGTCGTGTGGGAATCAGGTACTACGCTTACGCGTTCGACAGCGATCAGACGGGGAAAGCACTGGCTGACCCTTTCACCGTGATCGGATCGGACCCCTACGCGGATGCGTGCGGTCTCGAACCGGGCTTCCCGATGGGCGTCACAGACTTCCGGCAATCCCTGCCGGAGCGCGACTTTCTCTACCTCGACACGGCGTGGCGTTCTTTGCAGCAGCTCACTTCCCCGCGCATTTCGGGCGCCGGAGCCAGACGGCTTCACCCAAGAATCTTCGTTGACGCGCTGGCCTCGGATGGGCGCGGATGCGCATACCTGATCGGCTGAATGCCCGGCAACTTATCAGCTCGTGCCGCGGTGGTACCATAAACCCGTACCATACTTTTCGGAAGGGGAGCCATCATTTCGATCAGTGCCAGTGAGGCGAGAAAGACGTTGTTTCCACTCATCGAGCGCATAAACGACGATCACGAGGCTGTTGAGATCGTCTCCCGAAAGGGTAACGCTGTCCTTATGCCTGCCGCCGAATACGCCGCGTGGCAGGAGACCGCGTACTTGTTCCGTTCCCCTGCCAACGCCCGCCGGCTGCTCGACGCCTACGAACGTGCACGCGGAGGCCAGGCCGAGGTCCACGAGCTCGACCGAGAGGACTGAATGCGCTTGGTCTGGGACCCGTCCGCCTGGGAAGACTACACATACTGGCAGGCGGTGGACCGACGGATCCTCAAGCGAATCAACACGCTCATAGACGCATGCCTGCGTGATCCGTTCGACGGCATCGGGAAACCCGAGCAACTCAAATACGGTGCGCAGGGTTCATGGTCGCGGCGCATCACCGACGAGCATCGCCTGGTCTACCTCGTCGAAGCTGACGACCTCGTGATCCTCCAGACGCGCTATCACTACTGAGCGCCTAGTCCTGTTTATTTTTGTGTGCGCTCCCATCTTCATGCCGGCAACGTCGAGCCACAGTTCAGTCAATGGCTCGCGTTCTCCGGCACCTCGGTAACGCTGAACGGTGAACAGCGTTACCTTGACTCATACCTCTCGTATCAGCGGGCATGCCTCCACGCCATCGACTACTTGACGAAGGACCAAGTACAGGACCTCGGGTTCAACGTTGTGTGAAGCGGCCGAATCCCATTGCTCCGGCCTCAGGAAACCGCCCCGCGCTGGGCTACCTGCAGCACGTGACCTAGGATCGACCCATGACGACTCTTCAGGGTGCGGTTGTTCTGGTGGTCGGCGCCACCGGCGGGCTCGGTTCACGCATTGCCGCTCAGCTGGAGAGTAACGGCGCCATCGTCGTCCGGTCGTCAAAGTCTGCTGGGCACGATCTGCGCGCACCCTCCGTGATCCGGGAGGTGCTGGATGCCACGATTGCGCAGCACGGACGTCTCGACGGGCTAGTGGCTGCGTCCGGGGTCGTCGCCTTCGGCGCCGCATCAGACCTTGAACCCGGCACGGTGGACGAACTATTCGCTGTGAACACGACCAGTCCGATCCAGCTCATTGCCCAGAGCCAGCCCTACCTCGCGGCCTCGGCACGTGAGGGCCGGGAGCCCTTCGTGGTCACACTGAGCGGCGTTGTCGCCGAGGCACCCGTGCCCGGTCTGGCAGCATACTCGGCGTCGAAGGCTGGGCTCGCGGCCTTCGTTGTCGCAGCGGCGCGCGAGTATCGTCGCGCGGGCATCCGAATCGTGGACGCCCGCCCAGGCCACACGGGCACCGCCCTGTCCGAGCATCCGATCGCCGGGTCGGCGCCGCGATTCGGAGCGGCGCTGGATCCAGACATGGTTGCAGCGCGGATCCTCACCGCGATCGTCGATGGCGAGAAGGATCTGCCCAGCACCGCCTTCTAGGCTCGGCCGAGATGATGCAACTGAGCGCTGAGGAGTCTAATGGGTTCCGAAGTGGGTTCATTGCTGACGGCCGGGGCATCGAAGCCACCTTGCTCAAGCTCGGAACCGACCTGAAGCGTCAGACGTCCATTGCATGTCGCGTGGGCATTAGCCACAGTGCTGGAGTAGATCGTTTTGGGCGGGCGGCACGCTGATTCGGCTACGGAACGTGTGGTGGAGTTCCGCCTCAACGTCTAGTGTGTCGGGGTTCGTCGCCCAAGGCGGCACCGCTATCGTTAGGGAATGGATTCGGGCCCGTGTGTGCGCCTCGTCTTGCCGCATCAGCTCTTCGACCAGCATCTCGAAGCGGCTGGCGGCACCGTGTTCGTGCTCATCGAGCATGACCTTCTCTTCCGCCAGTACGCGTTCCATTCCCACAAACTGGTCCTGCACCGCGCGTCGATGAGCCGCTTCGCCCGCCGCCTGAGCGAGCAGGGTTACGAGGTTGAAGTCCTCAGCAGCGACGCCGGCCACAGCTCCCACGATCAGCTCGCCGGGTTCGTCCGGAACCGTCACCCGGCGCAGGTGACCTGGTTCGACGTCGTCGATGACTGGCTTGAGCAGGATCTGTTCGCGGGGCTCCTCGACGGCGGCTATCAGATGCGCCAGAAAGACGTGCTGGAGACTCCGAACTTCCTCACCGACCGCGACCAGATCGATGACTGGTTTTCGCACCATGACGCCCGCATGCAGGACTTCTACGTGTGGCAACGCCGCCGGCTGAACATCCTTCTCGACGACGGGGGACCCCTCGGTGGGAAGTGGTCCTTCGATGCCGAAAACCGCAAGAAGCTGCCCCGCGGCTACACGCCCCACGTCGTAGGCCGGTTCGCGCGCCATCCCGTCCTCCAGCGCGAGGGGACCTTCGATATCGAAACGCTGATGGCGGACGCCGACGAGCTTGGTGACGGGGTACCTCACGAGGTCGACCTCGCGATCGCCTGGGTCAGTGCGGAGTTCCCGGACGCTCCGGGTGACCCCCGTTTATTCTCCTGGCCGACGAGCGGTGACGAAGCCCGGGAGCATCTGCAGGAGTTTGTCCGCGAACGCCTGAACGAGTTCGGGCCCTACGAGGACGCGATCTCCACGGCGCATCCGTTCATCGCCCACAGCCTGCTGAGTGCCGCGCTGAACGTCGGACTGCTGGACCCGCGGGACGTCGTGCGGACGGTGCTCGACGGCGCCGATCACAACACCCCGCTCGCCTCCGTGGAGGGGTTTGTGCGGCAGGTGATCGGCTGGCGGGAATACATGCGCGCAACCTACCGAACAAGCGGCCGCCAAATGCGTACCTCCAACCGGCTCGGCCACCAGCACGCCCTCGGGGACGGCTGGTGGGACGCGACCACCGGATTGGCGCCCGTGGACATGGTCATCTCCCGCGTGCTCGCCACCGGGTACGCTCACCACATCGAGCGGCTGATGGTGCTCGGCAACGCCATGTCCCTGCTGCGGATCCATCCCGATCGGGTCTACGAATGGTTCATGGAGCTGTTCATCGACGCGTACGACTGGGTGATGGTCCCCAACGTCTACGCGATGAGCCAGTTCGCCGCGGGGGAAGGGATCACCACAAAGCCCTATGTGTCGGGCAGCAACTACCTGCGGAAGATGTCAGACCTGCCCGCGGGGGAGTGGATGCCTGATTGGGATGGTCTGTACTGGACGTTCATCGAGGATCACCGCGCGGTCCTGGAAGCAAACCCGCGCATGCGAATGGTCATCTCCCAGCTAGAAAACATGGACCCGAAAACGCGGGAGGACCACCGGCGCCGCGCGGAGGCGTTTCTCGGCGTCGGGCA
The DNA here is from genome assembly GCF_020532805.1 of Arthrobacter sp. SO5. Taxonomy (GTDB): domain Bacteria; phylum Actinomycetota; class Actinomycetes; order Actinomycetales; family Micrococcaceae; genus Arthrobacter. The sequence goes on from NZ_MQTQ01000022.1 coordinate 23,563, forward strand.
CGAAACGGCACTGCTGAGGACGACGACGACGCGCGGGAGGACGCGCGAATCGTGAAAGTTCGCAGGACGGCGACGCCGCTGAATTTAGCTCAACTTCTGACGGCTCTCTGAAATTCATTGTGTAATTCACGATTAACTCGAAAAGCCCGACCTTTCCGGATCGAAGCCTTTCCTGAGCTGGCGTAATATCCGCCGTCCCGCGCCATGTCACTATCCGGTGCGGAATTGGGCGCAGCTCCGCGCTCGAACGTTGCAGCTCGATAACAAACTTTACAGCTGGTCAACTTTCCTCGCGCTCTGATCACTTTGGGTTTACGCTTCATCCCATGTGAGACGGGCCACACTGCCGCTGGGGGAGTGTGGGCGTCTGTCCGGGGCCTTTGGCCCCGGTCTCATCGACACCACAGAAACAAGGAGGCGGAATGCGATTCGGTCGTATTTCCCAAGCAGTGGGCGTGGCAGCAGCAGCTGCCCTGGCCCTTAGCGCCTGCGCCGGCACCAGCGGCGGGTCAACCTCGTCGACTGCTGCGGCAGGTGGCCAGCAGGGCGGATCAGTCGCCGTTGCCGAAACCAACGGGTTCAGCAGCTTCAATCCCGGGACGGCAGACGGCAACTCAGACGTCAACGGACACATCGGCTACGCCACCCACTCAAGCTTCATCTACATCGACGACAAACTGAACATCGTCAGGAACGAAAAGTTCGGCAAGTACGAGAAGGTCTCGGACAATCCGCTGACCGTGAAGTACACGGTCAACGAAGGCGTCAAGTGGTCCGACGGAACGCAGGTGAGCGCCGCCGATCTCCTGCTCTCCTGGGCATCAGGTTCCGGATACTACGATGACGCCGATGCTGAGGCCAAGACCGGCACCACCTACTTCAAGACCGCGGCAGACACCTCCGGGCTGAACCTCACGGACTTCCCCGAGTTGGGTTCCGACGGACGAAGCCTGACGCTGAAGTACTCCAAGCCCTACGCCGACTGGGAACTGGCGTACAGCTTCCCCGGTAACGGCGGCGTCGACATTCCCGCCCACGTGGTGGCAAAGCAGGCCGGCCTGAAGGATACCCAGGCGCTGGTAGATCTCCTCAAGGGACTCAAGCGTGGTGACAGCAAAGCGCCGAAGCCGGAGGACGCCTCGCTGAAGGCCGTCGCTGATTTCTGGAGCACCGGGTTTGAGTCGAAGACGCTGCCCAGCGATCCGAGCCTGTACCTCTCCAACGGTCCCTACATCATCAAGTCCGTCGTGCCGGAGCAGTCCGTGACGCTGGTCCGCAACAAGGACTACAACTGGGGCCCGTCCCCGAAGCTGGACGAGATCGTCGTCCGTACCATCGGCGCGGCGCCGGCCCAGGTGCAGGCCCTCAAGAACGGCGAAGTGGACATCATCAACCCCCAGGCGTCGGCGGACACGGTGGAGCAGCTCAAGGCGCTCACCGGTGTCAACCTGCTCCTGGGCAACCAGCTCTCCTACGATCACCTCGACCTGAACTTCTCTGGTCCGCTGGCCGAGAAGAACGTCCGGGAAGCGTTCCTGAAGACTGTTCCCCGCAAGGACATTGTGGACAAGATCATCAAGAAGATCGATCCCCAGGCCAAGCCGCTCGATTCGCAGATCTTTGTGCCGGCCCAGGCTGCGTACGCTGACTCCGCGGCAAAGAACGGATCCTCGATGTACCAGGATGTCGATGTCGATGGGGCCAAGAAGCTCCTCAACGGCGCTACCCCCGAGATTCGCATCATGTACAACAAGGACAATCCCAACCGGGTCGATGCCTACTCACTGATCCGCGAATCCGCCACGAAAGCCGGCTTCAAGATCGTCGACGGCGGACTGGGGAAGGCGGACTGGAGCTCGAGCCTTGGCGACGGATCCTATGACGCGACGATCTTTGGCTGGATCAACTCGGGTGTTGGGGTCTCGGGTACGCCCCAGATCTTCAAGACTGGTGGTGGGTCGAACTACAACGGCTTCTCCGATGCAGATGCGGACAAGGCCATGGACGAGCTGATCGTCACGACGGACAAAGCCAAGCAGGATGAGCTTCAAACGAAGATCGACGCGACCATCTGGAAGTCCGCTTACGGCGTTCCGCTGTTCCAGTCGCCGGATGTCAAGGCATCCTCTGACCAGATCAGCGGCGTGACCGCAATGCCGAACCAGACCGGAGTCTGGTGGAACGTCTGGGACTGGTCCCGGAAGTGATCCGACACTGAGCGAGCGCATCGCCTAGCCGGGGGGCGCCGGGGCCGAGATCCATGGCCCCGGCGCCTTCTGGCTACCCACCGGTACCTTTGCCGGCTCCAGTCCTGAGAAGACCGCGGAGCCCGGCGCGATTCTGCGATTGGCCCGGATGACCCGGACCTGGATCCCGAGGCTTATACACAATGGTGACCTACATCGTCAGGCGGCTCGTCACTGCCGCACTGATCCTTCTGGGAGCGTCCTTTCTCGTCTATCTCTTGACGGCGTCGTCAGGTGACCCGCTGGCTGATCTGCGGGCCAGCAACGCCCCCAACAAACAGCAGCTGATGAACGCCCGCACGGAACTGCTGGACCTTGACACCCCCGCCCCCATCCGGTATTTCAAGTGGCTGGCCGGGGCTGCCCAGTGCCTCGTTCCGTTTGCCGGTACCTGTGACCTGGGCAAGAGCGTCTCGGGACAACCGATTACCGAAGCGCTGGGGATAGCACTCGTGCAGACCCTGACGCTTGTCACCGGAGCCACCATCCTGGCCATCCTGATCGGTATCTCACTGGGAATCGTCACGGCCCTCCGGCAGTACAGCGCGCTGGACTACGGCGTGACCTTCATGGCCTTCCTCTTCTTCTCGCTCCCGATTTTCTGGGTCGCGGTGCTCCTCAAGGAGTACGGCGCCATCGGCTTCAACGACTTCCTGCGGAACCCGGAAATACCCCTCCCCACAGCGCTGGGGGTCGGCGCCGTCGCCGGGCTGCTCGTCGCGGTGGCCGTGGGAGGCGAGCTGCGGCGGCGGCTCATCACGGGCGGGGCGGTTTTTGCCGCTGTCACGCTCATCCTTATCTATTTTTCCGCCACGCAATGGTTCAAGACTCCGGGCCTGGGCCCGGTCGTGATTGCGGTGGCGGGAGCCGGCATTGCGGTGGCCGTGACGGTGCTTGTCGCGGGGCTGCGGAACCGCCGGGCCCTGCAGTCGTCCCTCATCGTCGTGGCCCTGGGCGTCATCGCCTACTTCGCCGTGCAGCCCCTACTCGACCAGGCTACGGCGCTGATGATTGCCCTGTTGGGACTCGCCACGGTGCTGGTCGGCGTCGCTGTGGGGTACTTCATGGGCGGTTACGACCGCGGGCAATCGATGAGGGTGGCGGGCATCACCGCGTTCCTCGTGGGCGGTCTCGTCGTGATGGACCGTTTTATGCAGGCCTGGCCTTCATATTTCAGCAACAGCCGCGTCAGGGGGCGTCCGATTGCCACGATCGGCGCCGGCACCCCGAATATCGAAGGTGACTTCTGGGTGCTGGGAACCGACACCTTCACGCACCTGATTCTGCCAACCATTGCCCTGATCCTCGTGTCGCTGGCGAGTTACACACGGTTCACCCGGTCATCGATGCTGGAAATCATGAACATGGACTACATCCGCACCGCCCGGGCCAAGGGCCTCTCCGAACGGTCGGTCATCATGGGCCATGCCTTCCGCAACGCGTTGATACCGATTGCCACAATTGTCGCCTTCGACATCGGCGCCCTGATCGGCGGCGCCGTCATCACGGAGAGCGTGTTCTCCGTCCGGGGGATGGGTTTCCTGTTCCTGGACGGCATCACCCACATCGACCCGAACCCGGTCATGGGCGTCTTCGTCTGCGTGGCCGTCACCGCCATGGTCTTCAACTTGATAGCGGATCTGGCGTATTCCGCACTCGATCCCCGCGTAAGGATAAAAGCATGAGCCAGCCAACCCAAGAGGAGGAGATCCTGGCACAGCAGGCCGTGCGCGGGCCGGGAGACGCTCCACCGGAGCACGAATCGTCAGGACTCAGCCAGGGGCAGATCGTTCGGAAACGGTTCTTCGGCCACACCGGTGCGCTGATCGGCCTCGCCGTCTTCGCACTCATTTTCATCCTGGCGTTCACCTCCGTCGGTGTAGCAGGAATCCCCGGCTGGTGGAAGTACAACCACCTGGATGTTTCCCCGCTGGTGGGTGACGGCGCACCGACGGCGGGTCTGGTGCCGCCCGCCTGGGGGGAACACCCCTTCGGGCAGGACCGGATCGGCCGGGACCTGTTTGCCATGACCATGCGCGGGGCGCAGCAGTCCATCACCATCATGATCCTCATTGGAGCCATCGCCGGGATCCTGGGTGCCGTCATCGGCGGCCTTGCCGGCTACTTCCGGGGTTGGGTGGAAGCTGTGCTGATGCGGATCACGGACGTTATCATCATCATCCCCGTCCTGCTTCTGGCCGCGGTCGTGGCCCAGATCGCCGGGCGCAGGGACGAAGGCAGCATGTTTGCCGCCTTCGCGAACGCCAACGGAATCCTCGTGCTGGGCGTCTTCCTCGGCCTCGTCAGCTGGGTCGGCCTGGCGCGGCTGGTCCGCGGCGAGTTCCTGACCCTGCGTGAGCGTGAATTTGTCGACGCGGCGCGGATCTCGGGGGCCAGCAACGCCCGGATCATCTTCAAGCACATCCTGCCGAACGCCGTTGGCGTGCTCATCGTCAACGTCACCCTGACCATGTCGGCTGCCATCCTGCTGGAAACCGCATTGAGCTACCTCGGTGTCGGCGTCAAATCGCCGGACACGTCCCTGGGGCTGCTTATTTCGCAGAACCAGGAGGCCTTTGCCACCAGGCCGTGGCTGTTCTGGTTCCCGGGCCTGTTCATCGTGCTGATCTGCCTGAGCATCAACTTCATTGGCGACGGACTGCGCGATGCCTTTGACCCGCGGCAGAAGAAGTTCAACGCCAAGAAGGCCTCGGATGCCAACGCGCCTGCCGTGGAAAAGTCCGCAGCTACGGCCTTTGACGGAACCAAGGGCGACTAGATGCCGGTACCCCGTTCTGCCGATGCCGCGGGCGCGGCAACGCCGGCGCTACTTCGCGGCGATTGCCCAGAAGCTGGCTGTCAGGAGCAGCACGACGGCGCCGGCAGCCACCCAGCGGTGCGTCACCTGCACCGCTGTGGTGGCGGCGTCGCCCGCGGCAAGTTGGCCGCTCTCCACCAGCTCCTGCCAGCGGTTGCGCACCAGCCGGGCTGCCTGGCCCGAATCGGTGGACTTCAGGTCCCCGGGGCGGACGGACTTGCCGGGGCCGTAGGTGGTTGCCGGCAGGCCCTGCAGGTCTCCCGGGCGGGCATTGTGGCCGCCCCAGATTCCAGGCGCCGGTGCGGCCCACGAGGTGTAGCTCTTCCCGGCAGTGACCAGGGTCAGTGCAAAGCGGGTATCGACGTGGACCAGGGCTGCCCACGGCACCAGCACCGAACGGAACGGGTTTTCCAGGGTGACCCCGCCGTCGTGGACCACGACGGCGGGCATCCAGAACAGCTGCCAGCCCAGGAACGCGATCAGCAACAGGGGGGCGGTGCCGGCCAATGTGACGGGACCTGCCGTCACGGCCGTGACCACTATGCCGACGGCGGCCACCGCCCAGGACAGCCCCGCGAACCATTTGTTCGTCCGGGCCTTGAAGATTTCGACGTGACCGGCGTGCGGCGCAGAGCTCATGCCCCTAATAATTCAGTATTCCGAGCCCCAGCACTAATCCCCGGTGCACCGGTGGCCCGGGTGGAAGGAAAGCCCCATCATGACTGACTTCATCGCCCTCGACCCGGACATCACGCCCGCCCCCGGCAAGGGGGAACCCGTACTCGAGGTCCGCAACCTCAGCGTCGACTTCGGCGTGGACAAGAAGTGGGTTCCTGCCGCGATCGGCCTGAACTACGAGGTGCACGCCGGAGAAGTGCTCGCCATCGTGGGCGAGTCGGGTTCGGGAAAGAGCGCCAGCTCGATGGCGCTCCTGGGCCTACTGCCCAGTAACAGCCGTGTGACAGGAAGCGTCAAGCTCGCCGGCAAGGAATTGCTCGGCGTGAACGAGGCGAATATCCGGGCGGTCCGCGGCAAGGACGTCGCGGTGATCTTCCAGGAGCCGATGACGGCCCTCAACCCGGTCTACACCGTCGGCGCCCAGATCGTGGAGACCGTCCGCCTCCACAGCGAGGTCTCGCCCGAGGAAGCCAAACAGCGTGCCCTGCGGATGCTTGAGCTGGTGGAACTGCCGGACCCCGAGAAAGCCTTCCGGTCCTACCCGCACCAGCTCTCCGGCGGCCAGCGCCAGCGCGCCATGATCGCGCAGTCGCTCTCCTGCGACCCGAAGCTGCTCATCGCCGACGAGCCGACCACGGCCCTCGATGTCACCGTCCAGGCCGAAATCCTGGACCTCATGCGGAACCTGCGGAACAAGCTGGACAGCGCGATTGTGCTGATCACCCACGACATGGGTGTTGTCGCGGACCTTGCCGACCGGATCGCCGTGATGCGCCGCGGCCTGATCGTGGAAAGCGGCACGGCCGCGGAGATTTTTCACAACCCGCAGCACGAATACACCCAGGCGCTGCTCGCAGCCGTCCCCCACCTTGGGCAGGGCGGCGCGGACTCGGTGGCCGAGGTCGACGTCACGGCCGCCCTGGCCGCTGCCACGCACGCTGACATCGAGTCCGTCCCCGAAGAGGAACTGGTCCGCCGGGAGCGCGCCAACGCGGCCGCCCTAGCGGCCGCGGAAACCGCCAAGCCGGAGGGCGAGCCGGTCCTGGAGCTGACCAATGTGGCCATTGACTACCCGAAGCAGGGCCGCGTGCCGGCGTTCCGGGCGGTGGAGGGCGCAAACCTGGTCATCTACCCCGGCCAGGTGGTCGGGCTCGTGGGGGAGTCGGGCTCCGGCAAGACGACCATCGGCCGCGCCGCCGTGGGCCTGCTGCCGGTCGCCGCCGGGACCATGAAGGTGGTCGGCCAGGATATCTCGGGCGCCAAGAGGAACGGCCGGCAGCTGCATGAGATGCGCCGTTACGTCGGCATGGTCTTCCAGGACCCGTCCTCGTCCCTGAACCCCAGGCTGCCGATCGGTGAGAGCATCGGAGAGCCGATGTTCCTGGCCAGGGAGGCGAAGGGCGCCGGGCTGCAGAAGCGGATCGAGGAATTGCTCGATCAGGTGGAGCTCCCGCGGGACTACCGCAACCGCTACCCGCACGAGCTCTCCGGCGGACAAAAGCAGCGGGTCGGAATTGCCCGGGCACTGTCGCTGAAACCGAAGCTGATGGTCGCCGATGAGCCCACCTCGGCGCTCGATGTGTCCGTCCAGGCCAAGGTGCTGGACCTCTTCCAGAACCTGCAGAAGGAGCTCGGCTTCGCCTGCCTGTTCGTCACCCATGACCTCGCCGTCGTGGACGTGCTCGCCGACCGGATCTGCGTCATGCAGCGCGGCCGGATCGTGGAGCAGGGGACCAGGGACCAGATCCTGCGCAACCCGCAGGAGCTTTACACGCAGCGGCTCCTGGCCGCGGTTCCGCTGCCGGATCCGGACAAGCAGCGGGAGCGGCGGGAACTGCGCGCACAGCTGCTTTCGGGCGCCAGCTGAGGGGGCCGCCGGCAGTCCGGAACGGGTTAATCGGGTGTAACCGGGATCACGTCGCGGAGAATAGTACCAGCCAGTAGAGCGTGACGTGAAATGCTTTGCGCTTGACGCAAACGGTCATGGAATTGTCGGATCACGGTTTGGCAACAGAGTTCCAACATTCGGACAATTTGCGGCTAGGCTACTTCCACATGTAGGCCACGTCACAGGGGATACCCCTGTGCCTGCTTACGGGGAAGCACAAGTTTTCCCTCACGAACTCCCACAACTCATAGGAGGCGGAATGCGTTTTTCGCGCACTTCCAAAGCACTGGGCATGGTGGCTATCGCCGCTCTCGCCCTGACCGGATGCGGTGCCAGCGGCTCCGCATCTGGCAGCGGCAGCACCGGTGGTGACACCAGCAAGGTGATCCTCGCCGACGGCTCCGAGCCCCAGCGTCCCCTCATGCCGGCCGACACCAACGAGGTCGGTGGCGGCAAGGTCATCGACATGATCTTCGCCGGCCTGGTCAGCTACGACCCCAGCGGCAAGCCGGTCAACGAACTCGCCGAGTCCATCGAGGGCAAGGACGGCCAGAACTTCACCATCAAGGTCAAGAAGGACCAGAAGTTCACGAACGGTGAGGCCATCACGGCCAAGAGCTTCGTTGACTCCTGGAACTTCGGTGCGGCTGCCAAGAACGCCCAGCTTAGCGGCGGTTTCTTCGAAAGCATCAAGGGCTATGACGAGGCCAGCGCCGAGGGCTCCACGGTCGAGACCATGTCCGGCCTGAAGGTCGTTGACGACCAGACGTTCACGGTCGAGCTGAAGCAGCCGGAATCCGACTGGCCGCTGCGCCTCGGCTACACCGCGTTTGTTCCGGTTCCGTCCGGTGCCCTGAAGGATCCGAAGGGCTTCGGCGAGAAGCCGGTCGGCAACGGCCCGTACAAGCTTGCGGACGGCGGCTGGCAGCACAACGTGCAGATCCAGCTCGTCCCGAACCCGGATTACAACGGCCCGCGCAAGGCCAAGAACGCCGGCGTGACGTTCAAAATCTTCCAGAACGACGACGCCGCGTACCAGGACCTGCTGTCCAACAACCTGGACATCCTGCAGACCATCCCGACCAGCGCGCTGAAGAACTTCAAGTCCGATCTGGGCGAGCGCACCATCAACAAGCCGTACGCCGGCAACCAGACCATCGCCATCCCGGAATACCTCCCGGAATGGAGCGGCGAGGCCGGCAAGCTCCGCCGACAGGCCATCTCCATGGCCATCAACCGCGATGAGATCACCAAGGTGATCTTCAGCGGCGCACGACAGCCGGCCAAGGACTTCACGGCTCCCGTGCTTGACGGCTACAGCGATTCGATCCCGGGTGCTGACAACCTGAAGTTCGACGCCACCAAGGCCAAGGACGCCTGGACCAAGGCAGACGGCATCCAGAAGTGGGATGCGGAGAAGACCTTCACCATTGCCTACAACGCCGACAAGGGCGGACACAAGGCATGGGTCGAAGCCGTGGTCAACCAGCTCAAGAACACGCTCGGCATCAAGGTTGAAGGCAAGCCGTACGCCACCTTCAAGGAAGCCCGCAACGACGCAACCGCCAAGACGCTGACCGGTTCCATCCGCTCCGGCTGGCAGGCAGACTACCCGTCGCTGTACAACTTCCTCGGCCCGATCTACAAGACCGGTGCCGGCTCCAACGACGCTAACTACGCCAACCCGACGTTCGACAAGGCCATCTCCGACGGTCTGAACGCCGCGTCGGTCAGCGACGGCAACAAGGCCATGAACAAGGCCCAGGAGATCCTCCTGACGGACCTGCCGGCCATCCCCCTGTGGTACCAGGTTGCCCAGGGCGGCTGGAGCGACAAGGTCACCAACGTTGACTACGGCTGGGACGGCGTCCCGCTGTACTACAACGTAACCGGTAAGTAAGAACATAACGACGGCGGGGGCCGCCCACTTTGGGGCCTCCGCCGTCGTCGTGCTTCCCCTCATTTTTATTTTCTTGATGCCCGGCTCTTCGGGCGAACTTTTCGCAGCCCTGCCGCCGTGAGTGAACCGGCGCCGGCCTGCATCCATAGTGAAAAGGTTCTTTGATGAACAACTCCGCCGCATCCCTGGACAGGATGCCTGCCAACGAGGGTGTGACCCGCTGATGTCGACATACATCCTCAGGCGTTTCCTGCAACTGATTCCCGTCTTCCTGGGCGCCACGCTCCTGGTGTACTTCCTGGTCTTCAGCCTCCCCGGCGACCCCATCGTGGCCCTGTTCGGCGACAAGCCGGTCAACGAGGCCGTGGCCGCCAAGCTGCGGGTGCAGTACCACCTGGACCAGCCGTTCTGGATGCAATACCTGTTCTACCTCCAGAGCATCTTCACGTTCGACCTCGGCCAGGACTTCTCTGGACGCCCCATCGCCACGGTGCTGGGCGAGGTCTTCCCCGTCACGGCGCGGCTGGCCATCATGGCACTGATCTTCGAGGGTGTCTTCGGCATCGTCTTCGGCCTCATCGCGGGCCTGCGCAAGGGCAAGTTCTTTGACGCCACAGTCCTCGTTGCCTCGCTGATCGTGATCGGCATCCCGATCTTCGTCCTCGGCTTCCTGCTGCAGTTCACCATCGGCGTCCAGCTGGGCTGGGCCAAACCGACCGTCAGCTCCGCCGCGACCGTCCAGGACCTCATCCTGCCGGCGATCGTGCTGGGACTGGGTTCCTTCGCCTACGTCCTTCGCCTGACCCGCACGTCCGTCATTGAAAACATGAACGCCGACTACGTGCGCACCGCCACTGCCAAGGGCCTGTCCCGGTTCCGCGTGGTCCGCGTCCACATCCTGCGTAACTCCCTGATTCCCGTCATTACCTTCCTCGGCGCCGACCTCGGCGCCCTGATGGGCGGCGCGATTGTCACCGAAGGCATTTTCAACATTCCGGGCGTCGGAAACCGGCTTTACCGGGCCGTGCTATCGGGCGAAGGCCCCACGGTGGTCTCGATCGTCACCGTCCTGGTGCTGATCTACTGCCTGTCCAACCTGCTCGTTGACCTGCTTTACGCCTGGCTTGACCCGAGGATCCGCTATGACAACTGAGAACACCACCGCACGCCACGCCGTTGCCACCCGTCCGCGCCGTCGGAGCGAGCACTTTGTGGCCGATGTCGCCGAGACCCCGCTCCAGCTAACGGACCGGGTCAAGGACGAAGCCGCACCGCTGAGCCTTTGGGGTGAGGCCTGGAAAAACCTGCGCAGGCAGCCGCTCTTCCTCATCTCCGCGTTCCTGATCCTGGTGGTCGCGGCGGTCTCGCTCTTCCCGGGGCTCTTCTCGCCGATCGACCCGACGTCTGAGGCGTGCCAGCTGGCCAACTCAGACGCCGGCCCCGCCGCAGGCCACCCCCTGGGCTTTACCCAGCAGGGCTGCGACGTCTACGCCCGCGTCATCTTCGGTACGCGCTCCTCGGTGACGGTTGGGCTTTTCACCACCCTCGGCGTGCTGCTGATCGGTGGCATCATAGGTGCCGTGGCGGGTTACTACGGCGGCTGGATCGATTCCGTCCTGGCCCGCATTAACGACATCTTCTTCGCCCTGCCCCTGATCCTGGGCGCGATCGTGCTCATGCAGCTGCCGATGTTCCGGACGAACCGGACGGTCTGGACGCTCGTGTTCATCCTGGTGGTCTTCGGCTGGCCGCAAATCGCACGCATCACCCGTGGTGCTGTCATCGAGGTCCGCAACGCCGACTTCGTGACGGCAGCCCGGTCGCTGGGCGTCTCGAAGTTCGGTGCCCTCATGCGCCATGTCCTGCCGAACTCGCTGGCTCCGATCATCGTCGTGGCCACCATCTCCCTGGGCACGTTCATCGTGGCCGAGTCCACGCTGTCCTTCCTCGGCATCGGGCTGCCGCCCAGCGTCATGTCCTGGGGCAACGACATCCAGGCCGCGCAGGCCTCGCTCCGATCCAACCCGATGCCGCTGCTCTACCCGGCCATCGCGCTGTCCATCACCGTCCTGAGCTTCATCATGCTGGGCGATGCCCTGCGTGACGCGCTCGATCCCAAAGCCCGCAAGCGATGAAAGGGGACACCATGAGCGCCTCTGTTGAAATCCAGGAAGCGGACGACGCCGTTGAGCGCCCGCTGCTTGAAATCAAGGACCTGGCAATCGGTTTCACCACCAGCAACGGCGAGGTCAACGCCGTTCGCAACGCGCACCTCACCATCATGCCGGGCGAAACCGTCGCGATTGTGGGCGAGTCGGGTTCCGGCAAGTCCACCACCGCGCTGGCCGCAATCGGCCTGCTCCCGGGCAACGGCCGCGTCTCGGCGGGCCAGATCCTGTTCGATGGCGAAGACATCTCCGGCGCCAGCGAAAAGCGGATGATCGAACTGCGCGGCAACAGCATCGGCATGGTCCCGCAGGATCCGATGTCCAACCTGAACCCGGTGTGGAAGATCGGGGACCAGGTCCGCGAGACGTTGAAAGCCAACGGCCTGCCCAGCGGTCCCGACGACGTCGCGAAGGTCCTGTCCCAGGCCGGGCTGCCGGATGCCGCAAGCCGCGCCAAGCAGTACCCGCACGAGTTCTCCGGCGGCATGCGCCAGCGCGCGCTGATCGCGATCGGGCTCTCCTGCCAGCCGCGGCTTCTCATCGCGGACGAGCCGACGTCGGCACTCGACGTCACCGTGCAGCGCCAGATCCTCGATCACCTGGACAAGATGACGACCGAGCTGGGCACCGCTGTGCTGCTGATCACGCACGACCTCGGCCTCGCCGCCGAGCGTGCCGACCAGGTGGTGGTCATGTACCGCGGCCAGGTCGTCGAATCCGGGCCGTCGCTGGAGCTGCTGCAGAACCCGCAGCACCCCTACACCCAGCGGCTGGTGGCCTCGGCGCCGTCGCTGGCGTCCCGGCGCATCCAGGCCGCCAAGGAGCTCGGCGTGGAAACCGACGACATGCTCGCCCCGACCGAAACAGCCGTGGTCAAGCCTTCCAAGGCCGACGAAATCCTGCAGATCCAGAACCTCAAGAAGGTCTTCAAGCTGCGCTCGGGCCTGGGCAAGTCCACGGACTTCACGGCCGTGGACGACGTCTCCTTCAGCGTCAAGCGGGGAACCACGACGGCGATCGTGGGGGAGTCGGGGTCCGGCAAGTCCACGGTGGCGCAGATGGTCCTGAATCTCCAGCGGCCGACCTCCGGCAAGATCATCTTCGACGGCGTGGACACCTCCACGCTGAACAGCAAGGAACTCTTCGCCTTCCGGCGCCGGGTGCAGCCGATCTTCCAGGATCCTTACGGTTCGCTGGACCCGATGTACAACATCTTCAGGACCATCGAGGAGCCGCTGCGGACCCACAAGATCGGGGACAAGGCCAGCCGCGAGAAGAAGGTCCGGGAACTCCTGGACCAGGTGGCGCTGCCCCAGTCCACCATGCAGCGGTACCCGAATGAGCTCTCCGGCGGCCAGCGCCAGCGCGTCGCGATCGCCCGCGCACTGGCCTTGGACCCCGAAGTGATCATCTGCGACGAGGCCGTCTCGGCCCTGGACGTCCTGGTGCAGGCGCAGGTGCTGAACCTGCTCGCCGAACTGCAGTCGCGGCTGGGCCTGACGTACTTGTTCATCACCCATGACCTTGCGGTGGTCCGGCAGATCGCGGACCACGTCTGTGTCATGGAGCAGGGCAAGCTGGTCGAAACCGGATCCACCGACGACGTCTTCGACGCGCCGCAGCAGGACTACACCAAGGCACTGCTCAACGCCATCCCCGGCGCGCGCCTGATGCTGCCGCCGGAAGTTGCCGTAGCCTGACTTATCCTGCCTGACCCGGGGGGTGCAGCTGCGCCAGCACCCCCCGCACCGAAGCCGGTGTCCGCCTGTTGGGGCGGGCGCCGGCTTCTGGCGTTGAGTGGCTACTGGCGTGGGTGGCTACTGGCGTTGGGTGGCTACTGGCCGGTGCTGAGGCCCGGAGGCCGGGCATGGAGTCCGAGCTCCTTGAACTTCTCGCCCAGCACCGCGCCCAGCTCCTGGTGGCCCTCTACGCTCAGATGGACGCCGTCGGCCGCGAATTTGAGCACGTCGTACTTTGACATCCAGTCCCCGACGCTGACGAACGGGATTTTGTGGCGGGCCGCGACCCGGCCGAGCAGGGTGTCGACCTCGGTGCGGCGGCCGCCGCCGTGGTCCGCGCCGAGGGCCAGCGTGCCGACCATCGCCAGGGTAGCTCCGGGGTAGCGCTGCTTTAGGACGGCAATGAGGCGGTCCGCGTTGTCCGCGATCTGCTGATCGCTGGCGCCGATGGCGGCGTCGTTGCCTCCGCCCTGGACCACGATCAGGGGCGGGTCGCCATAGGGCAGCCGCCAGTCGCCGCGCTGCAGGGCGTCGATGTAGTTTCCCGTTCGGTTATTCCCGGCCACGAATCCTGTACCACCGGCCCCGCAGAAGAAAACGTCGTACCCCATTGCGGTCAGCGCCTCGCGGGGCCAACTCACCACGGGCTCGGACTGCGAGTCGCCAATCAGCAGTGCGGTCTGCCGAATATTGGCCAGGACCACTTCTTCGCGGCCGCCGGCCCGATTCGTGATGACGGAGCACGGCGGCATCTTGGCGGGCTCCGATTTGGCAGGGGCGCCGCCGGCCGGGGCAGACGGGTCCGTCTTCACCGCACACACGTCGGGGTTGTACTGGGTGCTCTGGCCGCAGCCGCCCAGCACGAGGACCGCGGCGACCAGAGGTGCGACGAGGCGGAGCAGGGCCGAGGCGTTGGGCATTGAGTCTCCGGGCTGGCTTGCTGTTGACACAGCCATAGTGGGGCATGGACCTGTGAGAATACCGTGATTTTCATCACGGGTAGCGGGCCAATGCCGCGCCCTGATCACCCTAGCGGTTCCCTCCCGGATTGGGGGTTTTAGGCCAATAAATGCCCTAGCGCTTAGACTGGGTATAGGTGCCCTGTGCCAAAGGGGCTTATCCATCGTGCGTTCCGGTTGGAAATGTCGCGATACATCAGCTGACTTCACCACTGAATCGAGCAATAACGCATGTCTGAAACCACCACCAACACCGCGGTAGCCACTGCATCGCGCAGTGACCTGCGCAACGTCGCGATCGTGGCCCACGTTGACCACGGCAAGACCACCCTGGTCGACGCCATGCTCAAGCAGACCAACTCCTTTGCCGCGCACAACCACCTCGAGGACCGGGTCATGGACTCCGGCGACCTGGAACGCGAAAAAGGCATCACCATCCTGGCCAAGAACACCACCGTGGCCTACAACGGACCGTCCTCCAAGGGCGAGACCATCACCATCAACGTGATTGACACCCCCGGCCACGCCGACTTCGGTGGCGAGGTTGAGCGCGGCCTGTCCATGGTCGACGGCGTCGTCCTCCTCGTTGACGCTTCCGAGGGCCCGCTGCCCCAGACCCGCTTCGTGCTGCGCAAGGCCCTGGCCGCGCACCTGCCGGTCATCCTCCTGGTCAACAAGACCGACCGCCCCGACGCGCGGATCGAAGAAGTCGTGCACGAGTCCATGGACCTGCTTCTGGGCCTGGCCTCCGACCTCGCCGACGAAGTCCCGGACCTCGACCTGGACAAGATCCTGAACGTCCCGGTCGTCTACGCTGCAGCCAAGGTGGGACGTGCTTCCCTCGAACAGCCCGCCGACGGCTCCGCGCCGGATAACGAGGACCTGGAACCGTTGTTCCAGGCCATCATCGAGCACATCCCGGCGCCGACGTACAACCCGAACGGTGTCCTCCAGGCCCACGTCACCAACCTGGACGCGTCCCCGTTCCTGGGCCGTCTCGCGCTGCTGCGCATCTACAACGGCACCCTGCGCAAGGGCCAGACCGTCGCCTGGGCGCGTGCCAACGGTGAAATGAAGAACGTCAAGATCACCGAACTGCTGGCCACCAAGGCCCTGGACCGTGTTCCGGCCGAGTCCGCCGGACCCGGCGAGATCGTCGCCGTCGCCGGTATCGAGGACATCACCATCGGTGAGACCCTGACCGACGTCGACAACCCGCAGCCGCTGCCGCTGATCACCGTCGACGATCCGGCCATCTCCATGACCATCGGTATCAACACCTCGCCGCTGGCCGGCCGCGTCAAGGGTGCCAAGGTCACGGCCCGCCAGGTCAAGGACCGCCTCGACAAGGAACTGATCGGTAACGTCTCCATCAAGGTGCTCCCCACGGAGCGCCCCGACGCCTGGGAAGTCCAGGGACGTGGCGAGCTGGCGCTGGCCATCCTCGTCGAGCAGATGCGCCGTGAAGGTTTCGAGCTGACCGTCGGCAAGCCGCAGGTTGTCACCAAGACCGTCGACGGCAAGATCCACGAGCCGATGGAACACATGACCATCGACGTGCCGGAAGAGTACCTGGGCGCCGTCACGCAGCTTATGGCTGCCCGCAAGGGCCGGATGACCAACATGGCCAACCACGGCACCGGCTGGTGCCGCATGGAGTTCATCGTTCCGGCCCGTGGCCTGATCGGTTTCCGCACCAAGTTCCTCACGGACACCCGCGGTGCCGGCATCGCGGCTTCCATCTCCGAGGGCTACGAGCCCTGGGCAGGTCCGATTGAGTACCGTACCAACGGTTCGATGATCGCGGACCGCGCCGGTGTTGTGACGCCGTTCGCCATGATCAACCTGCAGGAGCGTGGCTCCTTCTTCGTCAGGCCCACCTCGGAGGTCTACGAAGGCCAGATCGTCGGCGAGAACTCCCGCGCCGACGACATGGATGTCAACATCACCAAGGAAAAGAAGCTCACCAACATGCGTGCCGCTTCCTCGGACACCTTCGAGAACCTGACGCCCCCGCGCGACCTGACCCTCGAAGAGTCCCTCGAATTCGCCCGCGAAGACGAGTGCGTTGAGGTCACCCCGGAGTCCATCCGTATCCGGAAGCTCATCCTGGACGTCAACCAGCGCGCCAAGTCCAACCGGGCCCGCGCCAAGTCCTAGTTCCGGCGATCACCGCTGAAACAACGGATCCGTTGTGACCAAGAGAGCTGCCGGTATGGCAGGCGGCATCGCCGCCGCCGTGCCGGCAGCTCTTTTTGCTGCCCTCGCAGGTACGGCACTGCACCGGCAGGATGTGCTGCTGGCCGGCGTCGCGCTTCCCTGGGGGGCCCTGGCAGCGTTGCTGCTGCTCGGTGCTGTGGAGCTGTGGCTGGGCGCTGCCTTCCGATCGGTCATTCCGACGGCGGCTTGCGGCGCGCTCTGCTACGCGCTGACCGGCTGGTGGTCCACCCTGGGGAACGGCAAGCGCCTGGTCATCGGGGACGCCGCCGGCAACATCTGGATCTTCGGCATCGCGGCGGTCACCGTAGCCATGTTGGCGTGGTGCCGGCGCTACCGGGCGCGTCAAGGGTAGGGCCCGGTGCCCGGCCACAGCTGGACATGTCCCCCGGTAGCGGCCGGGATTGGACATATTGGCTACATGTCCGCTGGTCACGGTCAGGGGAGGGCATGTCCGGCCCCATCCAGCCTCCACCCCGCGGGACATGCCCATTCTTCCAGGCAGCGGGTGAGCGCAAAGGCACTATGTCCATCCGCTGACCCCTCCGGGGGACATGCCCAGCCTTGACCGCAGAGCATGTCCAACGCTGATCTCAGAGCATGTCCCAAGCCCGTCCGGAACGGGGGGCATGCTCTTTTGCACATAGGGGTTCACGGCGCTGTCGCTACCTCTTGATTTGGCCCCATGATGTCCGCATGGTCAATGTCACTGAAGTTCTTTCGCATTACGACGGCGTCGCCCGCGCCAAACATCTTGCTGCTGCGGGCGTCTCAGACTTCCAGCTGAAGTCGGCCCTGGCCTCGGGTGCAGTCTCCCGGGTGGCCCGCGGCGTCTACGCGGTCTCTGGCGCCGACGCCGGGCTCATCGCCATCCGGTCGCTGCCGGCCGAGCCTGCATGTGCCACGGCGGCGCAATTTCAGGGCCTCTGGGTTCTTGAACCGCCCGGGAAACCTCACATTGCGGTGCCCCACAGCCGCCGATATCCAGGATTCGTTTGCCACCGGTCCGCTGCGCCGCCCACCCTGCTGGACACTGTCGTGAAGAGCCTGCGATGCCTGCCGGACCTGCACGGTCTGGTCATTGCCGAGTCAGCCGTCGCCGTCAAAGGCCTGCCACTGTCCGCTCTGCGGCAGCGCCTGGCCGGCCGCAATGACATGAGGTCGCGCCGGATGGTGGCCAGGATCGTGCCGCAATCGCAGTCCATCATCGAGTGCATGGCCCGGTACTGGCTGCGTAGAGCGGGTTTCCATGTGGAGTCCCAGGTCAACGTCCCCGGAATGGGCCACATTGATCTCATGGTCGACGGCAGGCTTGGCATTGAGACGGACGGTGCGGGCTTCCATATGGACCGGACAAGCTTCGAGGAGGACCGGCGTCGCTGGAACGTAGCAACCAGGCGCGGCATCCCGACCCTCGTCGTCAGCTATTCGTTACTTCTGAACCGGCCCGAGGAGTTTATCGCCATGGTCCGCGAGGCACTGAACAAACTGTCCGTCCCCGCGTAGCTCTGGACATGCACTCCGGAGTTCGCGTCCTGCCCGCCTGGAATGTCCCGCGTGAACGGCCCCCCGCTGGACATGCCCAGCGTTCGCCCGCCAAACCTCGGGGACATGTCCAACGCGCGCGGCCGGGAATGGACATGGTGGCTAAATGTCCATTGGCCACGTTTAGGGGAGGGCATGTCCGGCCGGCCCGCGGCGCGGCGGTGCGGGCGGGACCTGTTTCGCGGCCACCACGAGGGCCAGCGGGATCACCACGTCGGAGCGCCGGGTGCGGACGGTGCATCCGCCGTCGGACTGGTTCACGAGTTCGCCCAGGGCGTCCGTCAGTCCGCCCTCGATCCGGTACCTGACGACGACGCGGGTGCCGAGCGCGGCGGCGGAGAGGAACTGTTGGGGCGCGGGCAGATCGGAGGTCACGTCTTCATACTAGGACGACGCATACTAGGACGGCGCATACTGGGAGCGCATGCTCGACGGACGCGGCCCGTGTGACGCCCGGCTAGGTTCGCGGGAACAGGCTGGGAGATAATAGGCTCGGAAGTCAGTAGTCCGGCGCTCAGGCCGGGAACATTGTCCGGCAGGCCGCCGGAACCAACGTGGAGAGGTCTGGACGTGACGTACGTAATCGCGCAGCCGTGTGTAGATGTCAAAGACAAGGCATGTATTGAAGAGTGCCCGGTCGACTGCATCTATGAGGGTGAGCGTTCCCTGTACATCCACCCGGACGAGTGCGTGGACTGCGGTGCCTGCGAGCCCGTGTGCCCCGTCGAGGCCATTTACTACGAGGATGACACTCCGGAGGAATGGGCCGACTACTACAAGGCGAACGTTGAGTTCTTTGACGTCCTGGGATCCCCGGGCGGCGCCGCGAAGGTAGGCAACACCCACACGGACCACCCCATGATCGCCGCCCTGCCGCCGCAGAACCAAGACAACTAAGGCGGGCGTCCCGGTGACATCTGCGCTGCGCAGCTTCGGCCTCAGCCTGCCCGACTACCCGTGGGAGGCACTGGCGCCGTACCTTGCCAGGGCGGCGGAGCACCCCGGGGGAGCGGTAAACCTCTCGATCGGCACGCCGGTTGACCCCACCCCGTCCGTGATTCAGGAAGCGTTGAAGGCCGCGGCCAACGCCCCCGGCTACCCGACGGTCCACGGGACGCCGGCCCTCCGCGAAGCCGTGGCCGCGTGGTTTGACCGCCGCCGCGGCGTGCCCGGGCTGGATCCGCAGCATGTGATGCCCACGGTCGGGTCCAAGGAACTGGTGGCGTGGCTGCCGTTCCTGCTGGGCCTCAAGCCGGGCGACGTCGTCGTCCGGCCTGCCGTTGCATATCCCACGTACGACATCGGCGCCACGTTCGCCGGCGCCGAACAGATCGCCGCGGACGATCTTGACGAGCTCGACGCCGCGACCCGGAGCCGGGTTCGGCTGGTCTGGGTCAATTCACCGGCCAACCCGACCGGCACCGTCCGGGACATCGCCTCGCTGAGGCGCATCGTCGGGCAGGCCCGTGAGCTCGGCGCCGCCGTCGCCTCGGACGAGTGCTACGCCGAACTCGGCTGGGGGGAGTGGGATGTCCAGCGCGGCGGAGCGCCGATTCCCAGCATCCTGGACCCGCAGGTCTCGGCAGGCTCGCACGAGGGACTCCTGGCCGTGTATTCGCTGAGCAAGCAGTCCAACCTGGCCGGCTACCGGGCCGCCTTCGTGGCCGGCGATCCTGCCCTGATGGCGAATCTCGTCAACAGCCGCAAGCACGCCGGCATGATCGTGCCGTACCCGGTCCAGGAGGCCATGCGGGTAGCCCTCGGCGACGACGCCCACGTCCAGGCGCAGAAGGATCTCTACCGCGGCCGCCGCGAACGGATCGTGCCGGCCCTGGAGGACTTCGGCCTGAAGATCCACGAATCCCGGGCCGGACTCTACCTCTGGGCCACCGCGGGCGAAGCCACCTGGGAGACCGTGGGCCGGCTCGCTGAGCGAGGGATCGTCGTCGGCCCTGGAGTCTTCTACGGCGACGCCGGCAACGGATTCATCCGGGTCGCGCTGACCGCGAGCGATGACCGGATCGACGCTGCGGCCGCACGGCTGGCTACCGGGCCGTAACAATACTGTGAAACGTGCCACAAGTGGTGCGTTTCGGGTAGTCCCGGACAGCCTTGGATTAGTGCCACCCGCAATCTGCCGGTAGTTTTTAACTGACTATCAATGGTGGCTTTCCACAAGAAGTCAGGCCGGCCTTTGGAACATCCGGAAGTACGGGTTCCGTGGGAGGCTTCACCAGAAGTTGGACCAGCTTTCGACAGAGGCCCCGACGCCTCAAGAGGAGACTCCATGACCGAGACCAACAGCGCGACCCTGAGCTATGCCGGCGGCGAGCTCGAACTGCCCCGCATTAAGGTTGTAGAAGGAAACGAAGGCTACGACGTTTCGAAGCTGCTGAAGCAGACCGGCGCCGTCGCGTTTGATCCCGGCTTCATGAACACCGCGGCAACCACCTCCGCAATCACCTACATCGACGGTGACGCCGGAATCCTGCGCTACCGCGGCTACCCGATCGAACAGCTCGCCAAACACTCCAGCTTCCTGGAAGTTTCCTACCTGCTGATCTACGGCAACCTGCCGACCCCCGCCGAGCTGGAGGCCTTTGACCAGCGGATCCGCCACCACACCCTGCTGCACGAAGAGCTCAAGGGTTTCTTCAGCGGCTTCCCTCGTGACGCCCACCCGATGCCCGTGCTGTCCTCGGCCGTCTCCGCGCTCTCGACCTTCTACCAAGACTCGCTGGATCCGTTCAACGCCGAGCAGGTCGAAGTCTCCACGTACCGGCTGCTGGCCAAGATGCCGGTCATCGCTGCCTACGCCCTGAAGAAGAGCGTCGGCCAGCCCATGCTGTACCCGGACAACTCCCACAACCTCGTGGAGAACTTCCTGCGCCTGAGTTTCGGACTCCCGGCGGAGCACTACGAGGTGGACCCTGTTGTCGCGAAGGCGCTGGACCTCCTGCTCATCCTGCACGCGGACCACGAACAGAACTGTTCCACGTCCACCGTCCGCCTGGTGGGTTCCTCCAACGCCAACCTCTTCGCCTCCGTGTCCGCCGGAATCAACGCCCTCTTCGGTCCGGCCCACGGCGGCGCCAACGAGGCGGTGCTTAAGATGCTTCGCCAAATCCAGGCAGACGGCACCAGGCCCGAGGACTACATGGAGAAGGTCAAGAACAAGGAAGACGGCGTCCGTCTCATGGGCTTCGGGCACCGGGTCTACAAGAACTATGACCCGCGCGCCAAGATCGTCAAGGCCACGGCCCACGAGATCCTCGGCAAGCTCGGCGGCAACGACGAACTGCTGGATATCGCCATGCGGCTGGAGGAGAAGGCGCTGAACGATGACTACTTCATCCAGCGCAAGCTCTACCCCAACGTGGACTTCTACACCGGCCTGATCTACAAGGCCATGGGCTTCCCCGAGAAGATGTTCACCGTGCTCTTCGCGATCGGCCGCCTGCCGGGCTGGATTGCCCAGTGGCGCGAAATGATCAGCGATCCCAACACCAAGATCGGCCGCCCGCGGCAGCTCTACATCGGCGAGCCGGAGCGCAACTACCCTTCCGTCTAATCCGCGAGGACCATGGCACAACGACGCCGGCCGCGCACCCTTCAGCTTGGGTGCGCGGCCGGCGTCGTTGTGCCGTCAGCCGCCGTTGCGCCCCTGCGCCGTTGCGCCCCTGCGCCGGTGCGCCGGTGCGTCCCGCCGTCGTGCAGGCACATCCGTGCTAAAAAGGACCAATGCCCAAATTTGTCGACGCCGCACTGCGGCGCCAGGAAGTGGTCGAGGCGGTCTTCAGGATCGTCGCAGCGGACGGACTCGAAAGGGCCTCCCTCCGGGAAGTCGCCGACGAGGCGGAACTGGCCGTCGGATCCGTCCGCCATTACTTCGCCAGCAGTGATGAGCTGCTCAGCCATGCGTTCGGCGTCGTGGTGGACCGGATCGTGGGCCGGCTGGCGGCCGCAGACGAGCGCCTCGGCGAGCTCGCGCCTGGCACCGCGGAACACCACCAGGGTGTGTTAACACTGCTGGGCGAGTTTCTGCCCCTTGATGAGGAGCGGGCCCTCGATGCCTGCGTCTGGATGGCCTTCAAGAACGCCGCCAGAACGAAGTTGTTCCTGGCCGCGGAAGCGGACCGCAGCCACCGGGCCGTAGCTGCGATCGTGGGCAGGGTGGTAATGGATTTGGCCCCCTCCGGCGGCACTGCCGCCGGGCCGGGGAGCATCGACCAGCAGCGGCTCGTCACCGAAGCGGAGCGGCTCCTGGCCACGCTGGATGGCCTCACGATGCACGCCCTGCTGCAACCTGAATGGATGACGGCCCAGATGTGCGGGGACGTGCTGGAATCCCATCTTGCGGGGCTTGGCAGCACTCGATGAGCCATTAACGTGCGTCAAGTTGGGTAATACACTGGAACCGTACTTCTTGCCAAGGGAGGCAATCGGATGCACCACACAGGCGGACCTGGCTGGCGGATCACCATGGACACTTCGGGCCCCATGCTTATTGCACTCTATATCCGCGACGCCGCCGGCCTGGACAGTGCTGGGCATCCGGCACTAAGTCACGTCTTACCCAAAATCCGGCCTTCGGACCACGCCCATCTCGTCGCCGATGTTGGCGGCCCCAGTGCGCTCAAGACCGAGTGGGAAGCCTGGTGGGACCAGCTCCTGAAGGCCCACCCCGAGATGTCCCCGGAACTGGGGCCGCCGGGCTTCCGGGCCTTCAGCAACTCACCGGCCCTGCGGCGCGTGCTGCAGGCGCACTTCGGCGCGGCGCTGTCCTGGGCCCGGGAACGCCGGAGCGAGTACGCCACCATGGAGGCGGAGCGTGAAGCGGGCGGCGGAGTGCAGTTGCTCCAGGACATGGTGGATGACCGGCTGCTCGCGGTTGACCGCGCCGCCCGTGATTTCACCCTGACCATCATTGAGCTGCCCCTGACGGAGCCCCGGGCCTGGTACCTCGAGCCGGATAAGATCATCATGAGCTCTAGCCTGGTGTCCCAGCCTGAGCTGTTCCGCAGCTACGTCCAGCCGGTAGTGGACGTGCTCGTCTGAGTTCAGCTGCCGACGCGCGCTGACGAGGGCGGCGTTAGCCTGCCGGCGCCTCCGCGACGGTCACCCTGATCTGTCCGGCCGGCACGTCGGCGGCCTGCCAGCCTTTGCGGTCCTGCCGCGTCCACGAGTGGCCATCCGCCTCTACCTGCACAATGGCGAGCCCTTTGGCATTGGCCACGGCCCATTGAGCCACTGCCCAGGCAGTGGCTCCGTCCGCCTCGACCGTCAGCGTCCTGCCGTCGGCGGAGGCCGGCAGCTGGCCGAAGGCCGCGGTCAGTCGCTCCTGCGCGGCGGCGGCATCCCCCGCCTCGTCCGGGGCCCGGAGCGAGCAATCCAGGCCTCTGGCGGTCTGGCCGGTCAGCGAGGAGGCAAACGCCTTGGCCATCACCTCGTGCTGGGCGTAGGCGGCCGGGTAGGCGGAGCGCTGGACTCGCTGGGCAGCGTCGGTGATCTCCAGGGACTGGTATCCGGGGACCTTCACGAGGGAGTCGTAAAAGGCGTTGCTGGCGTGATACGGGTCCATCACCTGCGCCGCGGTGCCCCAGCCCTGCGAGGGCCGCTGCTGGAACAGGCCGCGCGAGTCCGGCCCGGCCTGGTCGCCGTGGCCGATGTTGCGCAGCTTGGATTCCTGCATGGCTGTGGCGAGCGCGATGCTGGCGGCCCGGGCGGGCAGTCCCCGCCGGACCGCCACGGCGGAGATCAGGGCAGCGTTCGAGGCCTGGTCCGGGGCGAGATCCTCCCCATCGCCGCCGTCTGCAGTGCAGCGTTCGGTAATCAGCGTTTCCGAGCGCTGCAAAAATGCCACGGCCGTGTAGATGCCCCCCGCTACCAGCGCAAGGGTCAGCAGGAGAACGATTCGTCGGCGCCAGCTGCCTTTTCGTGCCACGTAACTACTCCCTCGGGCCCTTCCGGGCCGGTCTGTTCCCACGCCGATCCACCGGGGCGGTGTGTCCGCCCCGGGCTCCGGCAAGAATGTTAGTTGGCGTGCAGCGCGTCGTTGAGCTCAACGGTCTGGCCCCTGCGCGGGAGGACTTCTACCGCGCCGGTGGAGGAGTTGCGCCGGAACAGCAGGTTGGGCACGCCGGAGAGTTCCACGGCCTTGACGATCTTGGCGGATTCCGCACCGTCGGCGTCCTTGCCGCCGAGAACGCGGACCCGGGTTCCCGCGGTGACGTAGAGGCCCGCCTCCACCACGGAGTCGTCGCCGATGCTGATGCCCACCCCCGAGTTTGCGCCGAGCAGGACGCGCTCACCGAGGGAGACCTTTTCCTTGCCGCCGCCGGACAGGGTCCCCATGATTGAGGCGCCGCCGCCGACGTCGGAACCATCACCGGCGACGACGCCGGCGGAGATGCGGCCCTCGACCATGGATGTGCCCAGGGTGCCGGCGTTGAAGTTCACGAAGCCCTCGTGCATGATCGTGGTGCCCTCGGCGAGGTGCGCGCCGAGGCGGACGCGGTCGGCGTCGGCGATCCGGACGCCGGAGGGGATGACGTAGTCGACCATCCGCGGGAACTTGTCGACGCCGTAAACCGTGACGGCACCGCGCCTGCGCAGCCGCGCGCGGGTCAGCTCGAACCCCTCGACGGCGGCGGGCCCGAAGTTGGTCCACACGACGTTGGGGAGTTTGCCGAAGATGCCGTCGAGGTTGATGCTGTTGGGCAGGACGAGGCGGTGCGAGAGTAGGTGCAGGCGCAGGTAGGCGTCAGCGGTGTCCGCCGGCGCCTCGTCGAGGTGGATCTGGACGAAGACGACCTTCTGTTCGGTGCCGCGGTCGGCGTCGTCCCCGCCGGCGGCGATCTCGGTCAGGGCCGGGTCCGCGGACTCGACGTCCCGCAGGTTCTCTGCCGCGGTGCCCAGGGCCGGTGCCGGGAACCACACGTCCAGCACGGTGCCTTCACCGTTGCGGGTGGACACGGTGGCGAGCCCGTAGCCATAGGCGGAGCGGGAGTCGGCGGGCACAGCGGAAGAAGCGGTCTCAGTCATGCCCCAAGTCTATAGAGGGCATCCGTGCTCCCCGAAACCTGTGACAGCCCGGCTGGCTGCCACTTGTTGTCGTGTGAGGGCCGGAAACGACAGCAAGTGCGGGCCAGTCCGGGGGAGCCGGCGGGCATATACAGTGGAACGGTGAC
>NZ_MQTQ01000023.1:0-7848 GCF_020532805.1 Arthrobacter sp. SO5
CACCGCCGGGGACACCAAGGTGGACCTGACCAACTTCACCATCGACCCGGGCACCTCCAAGCTCTACGGTGACGTCGCGGTGAACGGCACGGTCGCGGCCAAGCAGGCCTACATCTTCAACCTGGACGGCTCCACCCTCAAGCCCCTCGCGAAGGCCGGCGACACCGCGGTCCTGGAAGGCACCCGCGTGCTGATCTCCGACACCGCCGCCGGCCTGCTGAACAAAACCTTCAAGACCGACGCCGTGAAAGCCGACATGCTCGTCGGCATCGCCAAGATCACCGTCAACACCAAGTAACACCCCACTAAAATAGCCAGGTACGCCACGGATCCGAAGGGTCCGTGGCGTTCCCGGCTCTAAAGCTAGGCTGGTCCATGGGGCCACGGAATGGTGGAGTGATCAAGAAATGCTGAAGTCCAACCCGCAGAAGCTCACCGAGGCGTTGGCCGCGAGGTTCGCTTCCCCAACCCGCAGCTCACGTCTGACAGTGGTCGTCGGCCGCTGGCTCGGGATCAGTTTCACCATCTGCTTCCTCACGGGCCTTTTCAGCCACGGACTCCAGAATCCGCCGTCCTGGATGTTCTTTCCCACCAGCCCGTCGTGGATCTACCAGCTGACCCAGGGACTGCACGTGACGGCCGGCATCGCTGCGATTCCCTTGCTGCTGGCCAAGCTGTGGTCCGTGTACCCCGAGCTGCTCAAATGGCCGCCGGTTAAGTCCTTGGTCCATGGCCTGGAGCGTGCCTCGATTGCCCTCTTCATTGGCTCGTCGCTGGTCCAGCTGACCACCGGGCTGATCAACACCTACAAGTGGTATCCCTGGCCGTTTCCGTTTCGCGAGACCCATTACTGGCTTGCATGGGTCATCTGGGGATCGCTCCTGCTGCACGTAGCGGTCAAACTTCCGGTCATAGCCTCGCACTGGCGTGCGCGGTCCACGGAGGAGGTAGCGGGAGGGGCGGCCGACGGCGGTGTTCCCGGCGTCGAGAAGTCTTCCGGCGCCGCCAGTCCCGGGCGCTGGTCCCGTCGGGCATTCCTGACGGGCGTGGCGGCGGCGACGGGGACCGTCGTCCTGACGACGGCGGGACAGTCGTTTTCCTGGCTCGCACCGCTGAACTTCTTCGCCCCGCGCAAAATGGGCACGGGACCGCAGGGGGTGCCGGTGAACAGGACCGCTGCCGCTGCCAACGTCACTGAGCTGGCCAACTCGGCCGGCTGGTCCCTCCAGGTTCGCCATGGAGCCACCAGCCGTGAATTCAGCCTCGCGCAACTCAAAGCGCTGCCCCAGCACACCCACGAACTTCCCATCGCGTGCGTGGAGGGCTGGAGCCAGACGGCGGCATGGCGCGGGGTCAGGGTGCGGGACCTGGTCAACGCAGTGGGGGCTCCGGCCGGATCCACCCTCCGCTTCACCAGCCTGGAACCAGAGGGCGCCTACCGGCTGATGACCATGGCCCCAGAGTACGCCCGGGACGAGAAAACACTCGTGGCCCTGGAACTCAACGGCTCGGTACTCGACCTGGATCACGGATACCCGGCCAGAATAATCGCCCCCGGGCGGCCCGGGGTGCTGCAAACCAAATGGCTGCAAAGCATGGAGGTCTTGTGAAAGCGTCGGATAGTGTCAGAGTCGCACGCGCGGTGCTCGGCGCCGTGGGTGTGTCACTGCTGGGCTACGGACTGCTGGGCCTGCCCACGCAGTTGGGGCCGTCACAGTTGATCGGCCTGCTGACGTGGATGGCTGTTGCGGTCCTCATCCATGACGGCGTTATTGTGCCCCTCTCCACCCTCGCCGGCGCGGGCCTGACACGGGCCGGATCCACACTGCAGCCGGTGTCGGCCGCAGTGCTCCGAGGCACCCTGCTGACAGGCGCCGTAGTGACCCTGGTCGCAGCGATCCTGGTGAAGGCCCAGTCCGTTGCGCGGGGCACCACAGTCCTCGAGGCCGACTACGCGGCATCCCTTGTGTGGTTCTTGGCAGTCTTGGCGATCGCGTCCGCAGCGGCCATCTTCGCGCTGGAACGCCGCGCCAGCCTGCCAGGACGCATTCGTCGCTAGCGCGGTGGCTGGGCACTTCCGGCAGCGTTGCCGCTGCCGGAAGCCCAGACGCCCCGGCTTTGGTCAGACCTGCTCGCCGCGCAGGGGGGCCGTGGCAAATTCCCGCATGCCGTCCTCGAACCCCACGGCCGGCGCCCAGCCAAGTTCAGCCTTGATCAGCTCCGAGGACGCTGTGACGTGGCGGACGTCCCCCAGCCGGTATTCCCCGGTGACCACCGGAGCAGGACCCGCACTGTAGGTACTCAGCGCGGCCGCCACTTCGCCGATCGTCCGCACCTCGTCCGCGCCGACGTTGTAGGCGCGGAAGCCCGGGCCGCCGCCGTCGGACAGGGACTCGGCGGCGGCGATATTTGCTGCCGCCACATCCCTGACGTGGATGAAGCTGCGGCGCTGGGCGCCGTCTTCAAACACCCGCGGCGCCTCGCCGCGGGCCAGTGCGGAACGGAACAGGGAGGCGACGCCGGCATACGGCGTGTTTTTGGGCATCCGGGGTCCGTAGACGTTGTGGTAGCGCAGGGCCACCGCCGAGCCGCCGGTGCTCCGGGCCCACGAAGCTGCAAGGTGCTCCTGGCTCAGCTTGGATGCGGCATAGACGTTTCGCGGGTCCAGCGCAGCGCCCTCCGTGATCATGGCCGGGACCAGGACCGCCCCGGTTTCAGGATTGCGGGGATCAAAGATGCCGGCGCGCAGATCAGCCTCCGCGCGCGGACCTGGCCTGACCGGCAGGCCTGTTCCGGCGTCGGCATAGGCGCCCTCGCCGTACACCACCATCGAGGAGGCCAAAACCAGCCGGGTGATGCTGTGGCGTTCCATGGCGGCAAGCAGGATGGCCGTCGCGAAATCGTTGTTGCGGATATAGTCCGGCGCATCGGCGAAGCTCACGCCCAGGCCGACTTTCGCACTCTGGTGGCAAACCGAGTCGATTCCCTGCAACGCCGCGTCAACCGTGGCCGGATCCGTCACATCTCCGGTCATCAGTTCCACTCGGGGGTCAAAGACGGGTTTGTGCGGATGGAGTCCGGGGTCCAGCGAGTCCAGGACCCGCACGGTCCAGCCTCTGGCCAGGGCTGCTTCGACAACGTGGGAGCCGATGAAGCCCGCGCCGCCGGTGACGAGGAATTTCATCAGGCCCCCGCTGCTACGCGCACCGGAGGCAGCGCCATGATCCTGCGCACGGCCTCCTGGTCCATCAGCGGCCGGGCGGAGTAGCCGTCACTGATTGCGGCGACGGCCGTTTCGAGGACGGCCAGTACACTTTCCTGGGCATTCTTCAGCCGCGCGAAGACCGCGCCTGCCGTCACAGGCTCAGAGCCGTCGTGCCCGGTGTCGGAGTCAGTAACAAAGGCCAGATTGGCGAAGCCCATGTTTAGCTCAGCGGCGAGGACGGGTTCGGGGTACTGGGTCATGCTGATGATGTCTGCACCGCCGGAGACATACCACTGCGACTCGGCTCGTGTGGAGAATCGTGGCCCATTGATCACTACCACTGTTCCCTGCGGGGCGTTGGGCAGCCTGTGCGCCGCCAGCGCGGCGTGCAGATGCGAACGCAGCGTCGGGCAGAACGGTTCGGACGCCGGCAGGTGCTGGACGCCGGCGGGGGCGACGCCGTCGGCCGCAGTGCCGTCAAAGAATGTGTCCGCTCGCCCCCAGGTGCGATCAATCAGTTGATCCGTGACGACGAAGGTCCCGGGCCCGAATCCTTCCCGCAGTCCGCCCACGGCCGAGGACGAGAGGATCGCTTCGACTCCGAGGCTCTTGAGGGCCCAGAGGTTGGCCCGGTAGTTGATTTTCTGGGGCGGAAGCGAGTGTTCCCCGCCGTGACGGGGGAGGAAAGCCACGCTCTGCCCGGCGACGTCAGCGAACGTCACCGGCCCTGAGGGCCGCCCGTAGGGCGTGTCGACGTCGACGGTGGCACGCACCGTTGCTCCTGGGAGCCGGTAGGTGCCGGATCCGCCGATAATGCCGATGCGGGTGTGAGGGGTGCCGGGGAATGGTCTATCCATGGTGAAATCCTGCCACTTGTCGGAACTTGTCGGAACTTGTCTGTTCGTGTCTGGGCGAGCGGTATAGCCGTCATCGTGCTCCGGCCGCGGGGTGGACCGCCTCCGCCTGGAGCCCCTGGCGGGCGGCCAGTGAAAGCCCGCCGCGGCGCCGCAGCCACGCCCCTGCTGCGATGGCGGCGGCCGCCAGCAGCAGGACACCCTGGTTGAGCGGCTCGCTATAGGGGGCGACCGAGGGGACCATGTAGATGACGTCCAGGGCGAGGATTACTCCCACGTACTCCCACCGCTGGCCCAGGACGACGAAGGGCAACAGCATCAGCGCATACCAGGGGTAATTCGGGCTGACGATCAGCAGCGTCAGTCCGATCATTGCCGCCTGCTGCTCCCAGTGGTTCGCCGCCGTGGTCCGCCGCAACACCGTGAGCGTAACGACGGCCAGGGCCGCTGCGCTCACGACCGGGACCCAGGGGCCGGCAGCGACGAGTTGAGCGAGCCCGAACCGGATCCCGCCGCTCTGGCTGTAGCCCTCTTCTTTGAGGTAGCCGGGCAGGAAGCCGAGGACACCGGTGCCTGCGGCGGCCAGATAGGGCACATAGAGGAGCGCGAAGGTCGCCACTGCGGCGGCGATGAACCGGGCCGGGCGCCTGAACAACAACGCGGGGGCCGCGATGACCGGAATGAGCTTCGTTGCCACCGCGGCTCCGAAGGCCATGCCGGAGCGCAGCGGCTTTCCCCCTGCCAGCAGCATTCCGGCGGCAAGAATGAGGGCACCGCCCAGAAGGTCGACATGGGCGTTGTTGATGGCCTCAAGCTGCACGAACGGGCTCCACCCCCACACTGCGGCCAGGTAGAGGGGAAGGCCCCGTGTGCCGAGGGCGCGAAGCAGCATAAGCGTCACGGCGACACTGATGAGGAGCCCGCCCAGCTGGAACGGAAGGTATCCCACCCCATCTGGAACGGCCGCCCGCACCCCGAAGAAATAGATCTCCGCGGTGGGCGGATAGATGGTGGGCACGTGCGGGCGGTTAATGGCCGTGCACAGCGGAGCCCCGGACGGATAGCCAAAGGCGGCGACGGACTCCGTGCCAAACAGGTCCTTGGCGCACGCCGGCCTCCCATTGTTGTCCAAAGCGCCGGGCGCGAACAGCCAACCCGGCCTCAGGGCCGCCAGCGTCTCATCAACAGGTACATGCGCATAGGGGGAGACTCCCGCCTTCTGAACGATCCCGTCCCACGCGTAGCGGGCCGAATCGTTGCTGGTCCGGGGCGGTGCGCTCACCGCAACAGCGCCGAGTAATACCGTGCCCGCAACGATCACGGCGCCGATGTGACGCTGTGGAAAGCGCCTGAGGACACCCAACGCCCCGAGCAGCACGAGCCACGAGATGCACGTACCGACGATGGGCGCGGATTCGAAGGGATTTCCCGGCAGCACCATCCACCACAGCACGGCCGCGCCCACAAGGAACAGCACGGCCAGCGCCATGTAGGTCCCCGCCCTGTTTCCGGGTTCACGGGCGGGGGAGGGTGCGGCGGTGCTCACGCTGTGATCCTGTCCCTCGCGTTGGCGGGTGAGAGGTGGCAAAAGACGCGGCCCTGAAGGTGTTGGATGGACGTCACGGTCCACCCGCTCCGCCCGGCCCGGGACTCAAGACCCCCGATGCCCGTTCTGGCCCACCGGAAAGGTTCGCTTTCGTTTCCGGTTGCGTCCTCCAACACGGCCGAATAGACGGTGTCCAGATTTTCGTCGGCTTCCACTTCCACCAGCAGAGTCCCTTGCGGCGCAATGAGCTGCCGGCACCGGCGCAGCAGGGATGTGACGCTTCCGCCGATCCCGATGTTCCCGTCGAGCAGGATGAGGGATTGCCAGTGGCCGGCCTGGGGAACAGGCGCGAAGATGGATTGTTCGAGCGCGCGGACTCCGCGACCGTGTGCGCGGCGGACCGCCTCGGCGCTGGTATCGATGCCGAGGGCGGTCAGGCCCATTCGCTGGGCAGCGACCAGCAGCCGGCCGGGACCGCAGCCGACGTCGAGCACGGGCCCGTTAAGGCTGCGCAGCAGCGAACTCTCCAGCGCGCTGGCCTCCTCGCACCAGCTGCGGACATCGAAGTCCACAGGGGCTGCTGCGTGGTGCTCGCTGTCAGGGCGCAGTGTCAGGGTGCCGGATCCCTCCGCAAGGGCCCGGGCGTACGGCTCGCGGCGCCCTTGGCCAAAGAGATCCAGCGGTGCCAAGCCACTCGCCGTCACGGGCGTGCTTCATCGGTAAGAACGACGCCGCGGGCAATGGCTGCGGCTGTCTCCACGGCAAGCGCGAAGGCGGTGCCGGGAAGCTCGGCCGCGATCGCGTGTGCATCACTGAAGTAGTCCATGTCCCGCAGTTCGGGCAGCATCCCGACGCTGAGGCCGGCGGCACAGAGCCTGGCGTGCTGTTGGGCCCCGGTGGTGTCCGTGGACATCGGCACGCCCCGGATCAGGGCTCCGTCGGGCTGGCGGAGCGCGAGGCCCCAGAAGCCGCCGTCGGAGGCCGGTCCGAGCCAGGCGTCACGGCGTGCCGTGACGGTGCCCCAATCATCGAGCAGCGCTGCCACGTGGTTCACGGAGAATTGCGGGGTGTCCATGCCGATGATCAGCAGCGGACCGGCTACCCCATCGCAGATGGCGGCGAGCCGTTCATCCAGGCCACCGGAGGCCTGATGCACCACGGTGAAGTCCTCCGCGTCACCGGCCGTCGGAGTTCCGTCCATGACCAGGAGCCGGGTCCGTGCCGGGAGGAGCCGCACGGTTGCCAGCGTGCGGCTGAGACTCAGCTGCGCGAGGTGAGCGGCGCCTTCGGGCGTCAGGGGCGGGCTGAGCCGGGTCTTGACCTGTCCGGGAAGACACTGCTTGGCGATGACGGCCACTGTCAGATCAATGGTGTTGTTGGGCATACTCATGATTCGTTACCGGTGCGCTTGAGGACCGGTGCGGAACCCTGGGCTGCCGCGGCTGCCTTGAGCTGAACAGACATGTCCCGCACAGCGGTGAGTGTCCCGCGGAGCGTGCCCGTCACCTTCGATTTGCCCGTCCGCGGCGCATACGGCACGGGGAGCTCGATGATGTTCCAGCCGCGCAGGCTCGCCTTAAGGAACATCTCCAGGGGGTAGCCGCTGCGCCGGTCCTGCAGCCCCAGGGAGAGCAGCTGGAGGCGGCGTGCTGCCCGCATCGGGCCGAGATCCGTCACGCGTTCACCGGTCAGGCGCCGGAGTTGCCAGGCCAGCACGACATTGGCCACGCGTGCATGGACGGGCCAGGAGCCGCGCTGCGGCTGGCGGCTCCCCAGCACGAGATCCGCGCTGCCGCCCATGACCGGGGCGATCAGTGACGGCAGCTGCGCCGGGTCCAGCGAACCGTCGCAGTCGCAGAAGGCAACGTACTCGGCTGTGGAGGCCAGCAGGCCAGCATGGGCGGCAGCGCCGAATCCCCGTCGCTCCTCCCGGACCACGGTGGCCCCCAGACTCGCCGCGAGCTCAGCGGAACCATCTGTGGAGCCGTTGTCGACGACGATTGCCCGGTACCCTTCCGGCATGCGTGCGAGCACCCACGGCAGGGCGCCCCTTTCGTTCAAGCACGGCAGAACGACATCAACCCGGGCTTCGGTCATTTCAGTCACCTTTCAAGACTAAGGCCGTCCGGGGGAACTCCTCGGGGGCCACGTCGGTCTGGACATGGAAAAGTGCCACGGACCTCCAAGGGAGGAACCGTGGCACTTCCCGCCGGTGCAGACTAGATCTCCGGCAGGTTTTCCTG
>NZ_MQTQ01000023.1:7927-50328 GCF_020532805.1 Arthrobacter sp. SO5
AGGGAGAAGCCGGAGTCGGCGTGGCTGATCAGGCCCTGCACGTACGGGCGGTAGTCCGCGGCGGGGTCGTAGTAGTCGACCTTGCCGCCGGTGATCGGGAAGATCAGCGAGCCGTCGGTCAGGGCCGCGGTGCCCACCACGCCGGGGGTGAGCTTGAGGGTTTCCAGGGCCTTGGCGAAGGAGGCATCGAGCTTGACCGCGGTGGAGGTCCCGGTCAGTGCCGGGATCGCGGCCAGCGGCTTGGGCATGGCGGCCATGGCGGAGGAGGAGGCCGTAGAGGTGGCCGGGGCGGAGGAGGCGGTGTTCGCCGGGCTGCAGGCGGCCAGGGAGAACATGAGGGAACCGGCAGCGGCAACGCCGGCGAAGGTCTTGAGGGATGTGCGCATGGGAGTGCTCCTTGAAAGCTGTGGGGTGGTGACCGTTCCCGCGGGTGGTGCTTTACCGAGTGACTCGGGGCGGGCCCGGTGCTTGTCTGTCAGGAGTACTTCGACAGCACAGCCGTCCCGGATGGGTCAGCCCCGATCCGTCACCAATCCGTTACCTCGGGCAACGGGACCGAACAAGGGTCACGGCCACGGCCGCCGTATAGCGGGAACCGGTCGCCGTCGGCGCTACGAGGAGCCCAACGACGTTGTCAGGAGGGTTCCCCCCACCCCGACCAGGACCGCACCGGAACCACCGACGATGAGCCGGTGAACACGGGGGCGGGCGAGAACGGCGGTCACTTGCTTCAACGCATGGACCAACAGCACGTACCAGGCCAGGGCGATCAGCAGGAAGATGCCCGCCATGAGGGCGTGCTGGCCCAGGGACGGCAGCGGCGCGAGGTTGAATTGCGGGAACAGCGACAAGTAGAAGACGGCGACCTTGGGGTTGAGGAGGTTGCTCACCATTCCCTGCACAAAAGGTGAATTGCCGCCGAAGTGGCGCCGGTCCACAGGCACCGCGGGCCGGCTTCGCGCCCGGGTGAACGCCTCCCGGAGGGCGCGGGCACCTAGATAGAGCAGGTACGCGGCACCGGCGATCCTGACGACCGTTCCCAGAATCTCCGATGCGCCCAGCAGCGCGGTGACGCCGAGGATGGCCAGCAGGGCAAGAATCGTGTTGCCAGCCATGATGCCGGCGGCAGTGGTGGCCGCTGACCCGGGTCCGCGGGGCGCGTTTCTCAGCACCAGGGCGAAATCCGGACCGGGCACGAGCACCACGACCAGGCAGGTCAGCGCGAATGCGACTAACTGCTCAAAAATGTTGGCTGCCTCCGGCGTCTGGTTCTCAAGGCGATGCGGGATCCTGCATGGAACACAGCCCGAATTCCCAGTGCATCACTTTAGCCCATCCGGCGCCGTGGATCCGGGCGCCCGGCGGGGCATACGCGTCCTTCAACCCATCCGGCAGGCCCTACCAGTTGCAGGCATCGCTAAGGCTACAGCTCTGGCTGCTGCATTGCCGGTCGCTGACGCGCCAGTCCGGCTGGGTGGCAGCGACGGAACGCTCGTCTTTCCAGATCGGAATTACCCGCGCACCGCACACCGGGCACCGCGGCTCGACGTGCGCGCGCCTTTGCGCTTTGTTCATCTATCCCCCCAAAGATTCTCCCCGCCCGTATGCGTTCGATGTACGTCCCTCATCCAGGCGGTAGGACGAACCTAACGGTAAATCCACCGAATCTACAAACACGAATGGGGCTGCCCGTGATGGCCCGTTCCCCAGAAGAATACGCAGGGCCACCGGGGTGTTCTACCGGCCGGGGCGTCCGACGCCGTCGTCCGCGGCGAAATGTCCTCATGCCGCCCAGGTCCGGCCTCACAGGAGTAGGGTGTGGCTAACTGACGAAGGGGTCATCATGAGCTACAAATTTCGAACGGTCCGGGTTCGCGGCACCGACCTGGTGGGAACCATTGCCCGCAAGCACGGAAGCGCGGGCGAGATTTACGAAACGTCGAAAGACCCAAGCACGTCGGTAGTACCAGTATTCTTCCCGGCAACGGGGGAAGTCCGCTTTTTCGACAGGTCGGCGCTGGAGGACGTGGTGCCACCGGCCGGCTAGCCGGATATCGCTTGACATGACGCAGGTCACCATCCAATATGGATCATATACGATGTTGTACATGATCTGGAGATGGTCTTGAGCGAAAATATCAGCAACCAGCACGCCGGGCTTCCCGCCGTCGACGCGGCAACTCTCCGGAGGGTCCGGAAGGTCCTGGCTGTCCACCTCTCCTATCCGTCCCGCGCCGCCCAGCGGGGACGCGTCCCGCAGGAGCCGTCCTACTTCATGAAGGCGACGTCCTCGCTGAGCGTCACGGGCTCGACCGTGGAGCGCCCCGCCGGGACCGAACTGCTGGCCTTTGAAGGCGAAATCGCCCTCATCATCGGCCGCACGGCCCGCCGCGTCGGCGTCGAGGAAGCCTGGAGCCATGTGGGCGCCGTGACGGCCGCCAACGACCTCGGCGTCTACGACCTCAAATACGCGGACAAGGGCTCGAACGTCCGTTCCAAGAGCGGGGACGGGTTCACCCCGCTGGGCACGTACCTGGTTCCCGCCGACAGGGTGGACCCCACAGCTTTGCGGATCCGGACCTGGGTCAACGGGGAGCTGGTGCAGCAGGACACCACGCAGAGCCTCCTGTTCCCCTTCGCGCAGATTGTTGCCGACCTGTCGCAGCTCATGACCTTGGAGCCCGGCGACGTGATACTCACGGGCACCCCGGCGGGTTCCTCAGTGGTGGTGCCTGGGGACGTCATGGAGGTCGAAGTCGACACGCCAGCCCACGACGGCGGCACTGCGCTCAGCAGCGGCAGGCTGACGACGACCGTGGTCCAGGGCGAGAGTGCCTTCGCCGATTTTGGTTCCACCCCTCGAATCACCGACCAGGACCGGGTGGAAGCCTTCGGTTCCGCGGCGGCTGCAGGGCTGACACCGGAGGCCCCTGTCCTGACACCGGAACTCAAAGCCAAACTCGGATCCGTTGCCACCGCCACCCTTTCCTCCCAGCTTCGGCGGCGGGGGCTCAATAACGTCAGCATCGACGGGCTGCAGTCCACCCGTCCGGAACGGCGCGTCGTCGGACTGGCACGCACCCTGCGGTACGTGCCCAACAGGGAAGACCTCTTCACAAGCCACGGCGGCGGATTCAACGCCCAGAAACGGGCCATTGACTCCGTCAACGAAGGGGACATCCTGGTCATGGAGGCCCGGGGCGAAAAAGGAACCGGCACCATCGGCGACATTCTGGCGCTCCGCGCCCAGGTGCGCGGGGCGGCCGCCGTCATCACCGACGGGGGAGTGCGGGACTTCACCGCCGTCGCGGGACTGGACATGGTCACCTATTTCGCGAACCCGCATCCGGCGGTCCTGGGCCGCCGGCACGTTCCGTGGGACACGGACATCACGATTGCCTGCGGCGGGGCCACCGTCCAGCCGGGGGACATCATCGTTGCCGACGCCGACGGTATCCTCGTGATCCCGCCGGCGCTTGCCGAGGAACTCGCCGACGACTGCATCCGGCAGGAGCAGGAGGAGGCCTTCATCTTCGAGATGGTCAAGGAGGGCAACAGCGTGGACGGGCTCTATCCGATGAATGCGCAGTGGCAGGAAAAGTACGCCCAGTGGCGCGCCGCTTCCGGCCGGGAACGCTAGGCCACCTCATGGGCATCAGCGCACTCGAAGCCGCCGCCCCCGAGGGCTCCAAGTCCGAGCAGGCCTACCTAAGGCTCAAGCAGCGCATCACCGGCGGGGAACTCGGCCCGGGATACCGCCTGGTACTTAGCACGATTGCCCGGGAACTCGGGGTCAGCGTGGTTCCGGTCCGTGAAGCGATCCGGAGGCTGGAGGCGGAGGGCCTGGTGACTTTCGAACGGAACGTGGGCGCCACCGTGGCAGGGGTGGATCCCACCCTGTACCTGCATACGATGCAGACCCTGAGCATCATTGAGGGTGCGGCCACCGCTTTGGCGGCGCCGCTGATCGATGCCGCCGACCTCGCCCGCGCCAGGGGGCTGAACGAGGAGCTGCGGGCGTGCCTGGCGGATTTCGAACCGGCCCGGTTCACCCGGCTGAACACCGAGTTCCACGCCGTACTCTATGGCCGGTGCCCCAATCCGCACATCCTGGACCTGGTCCACCGGGGCTGGAACCGGCTCGGCGCCATGCGGACCTCAACGTTCAGCTACGTTCCCGGCCGCGCCCATCAGTCGGTGCTCGAGCACGACGCGCTGCTTGAGCTGATCGAGGCCGGCGCTGCCGCCCACGACGTCGAAATGGCCGCCCGCGCCCACCGCACCAACACACTGAACGCTTTCCTGGCGCAGAGCCACCAGCCGCCGTCGGCGCTCTAACCACACCCGAACCCACGCAGAAGGAAGGCCCATCATGGCCGAGCACTACATCCCCGACAACCTGCCCACCCACATCCGGCACTTCATCAACGGCGAGTTCGTCGACTCGATCAACGGAGCGACGTTCGAGGTCCTGGATCCGGTCACCAACGTCACGTACGCGACGGCGGCCGCCGGCCAGAGGGAGGACATCGACGCCGCGGTCCGGGCAGCGCGGCAGGCCTTCACGTCCGGGCCGTGGCCGGGCATGAAGCCGCGTGAACGTGCCCGGATCCTGAACCGGATCGCCGACGCCGTCGAGGCGCAGGAACACCGGCTCGCCGAAATGGAAACCTTCGACACGGGTCTGCCGATCACCCAGGCGAAGGGCCAGGCGCTCCGGGCGGCGGAGAACTTCCGCTTCTTCGCCGACCTGATCGTGGCCCAGTTCGACGACGCCATGAAGGTCCCCGGCGCGCAGATCAACTACGTCAACCGCAAGCCGATCGGCGTCGCCGGCCTGATTACGCCGTGGAACACGCCCTTCATGCTTGAGTCCTGGAAGCTGGCGCCCGCGCTGGCCACCGGCAACACTGTGGTGCTCAAGCCCGCCGAGTTCACGCCCCTGTCCGCGTCCCTGTGGGCGGACATTTTCACCGCCGCCGGTGTCCCCGCCGGAGTGTTCAACCTGGTCAACGGGCTGGGCGAGGAAGCAGGAGACGCCCTGGTCAAGCACCCGGACGTCCCGCTGATCTCCTTCACCGGGGAAACCACCACCGGTCAGACGATTTTCCGCAACGCCGCGGAACACCTCAAGGGCTTGTCCATGGAGCTCGGCGGCAAGTCCCCGTGCGTGGTGTTCGCCGACGCCGATCTCGACGCCGCGATCGACTCCGCGCTGTTTGGCGTGTTCTCCCTGAACGGGGAGCGCTGCACCGCCGGATCGCGGATCCTGGTCGAGCGCGCCATCTACGAGGAGTTCTGCGACAAGTACGCCGCACGCGCCCGGAAGATCGTGGTCGGCGATCCGCACGACGCGCAGACCGAAGTGGGCGCCCTGGTCCACCCGGAGCACTATGACAAGGTCATGGGCTACATCGAAATCGGCAAGACCGAAGGCCGGCTGCTGGCCGGCGGCGGACGGCCCAAAGGCCTAGCGACCGGCAACTACGTCGCCCCGACGGTGTTCGCCGACGTGAAGCCCGACGCCCGGATCTTCCAGGAGGAAATCTTCGGACCGGTCGTGGCGATCACCCCCTTCGATTCAGACGCGGAAGCGCTTCAGTTGGCCAACGGCGTCAAGTACGGGCTCGCTGCGTATATCTGGACCCGGGACCTCTCCAGGGCCCATACCTTCGCGCAAAACATGGAGGCGGGAATGGTGTGGCTGAACTCGCACAACGTGCGCGACCTCCGCACCCCGTTCGGCGGTGTGAAGTCCTCGGGCCTCGGCCACGAGGGAGGCTACCGCTCCATCGATTTCTACACCGACCAGCAGGCCGTCCACATCACCCTCGGACCCGTCCACACGCCCAAGTTCGGCGCCTGAGCCCCCGGGCCCCCAGCCACACACGACACCTCACGACTCGCCTCAACGAAGAGAGAACACCATGAGCACCGACATCCCGACGCCCTCCCTACCGGCACCTGACATCGTGCGCTGCGCGTACATGGAGATCGTGGTCACGGACCTCGCCAAATCCCGCGAGTTCTACGTCGACCTGCTGGGCCTGCACGTCACCGAGGAAGATGAGGACACTATCTACCTGCGTTCCCTCGAAGAGTTCATCCACCACAACCTGGTCCTGCGCAAAGGCCCGATTGCCGCTGTGGCGGCCTTCGCCTACCGGGTTAAGTCACCGGCCGAGGTGGATGCCGCGGAGGCCTACTACCGGGAGCTGGGGTGCCGCACCGAGCGCCGCAGGGACGGGTTCACGAAAGGCATCGGCGACTCGGTGCGGGTGGAGGACCCGCTGGGCTTCCCCTACGAGTTCTTCTACGAAACCGAGCACGTGGAGCGCCTCACCCAGCGCTACGATCTCTACTCCGCCGGCGAACTGGTCCGGCTGGACCACTTCAACCAGGTCACCCCGGACGTGCCGCGCGGCCGGAAATACCTCGAGGACCTGGGCTTCCGGGTGTCCGAGGACATTAAGGATGCCGACGGCGTGACCTACGCGGCCTGGCTGCACCGCAAGCAGACCGTGCACGACACGGCCCTGACCGGCGGGGACGGGCCGCGGATGCACCATGTTGCCTTTGCCACGCACGAGAAGCACAACATCATCCAGATCTGCGACAAGATGGGCGCGCTGCGCATCTCGGACCGGATCGAACGCGGGCCCGGCCGGCACGGCGTGTCCAACGCCTTCTACCTCTACATCCTGGATCCCGACGGCCACCGCGTGGAGATCTACACCCAGGACTACTACACCGGAGACCCGGACAACCCCACGATCACGTGGGATGTGCACGACAACCAGCGCCGCGACTGGTGGGGCAACCCCGTGGTCCCGAGCTGGTATACCGAGGCCTCCCTGGTCCTGGACCTGGACGGCAATCCCCAGCCGCTGGTCATCCGGACCGAGAACAGCGAGATGGCAGTGACGGTGGGCGCGGACGGCTTCGCGTACACGCGCGAGCCGGCCGAGGAACGCGGCTTCAAGCTGGGGAACCAGCTCTGATGCTGGACCGCAAGGCTGTTGCCGCCATAGCCGACGAGCTGCTTGAGGCCCGAAGGACGCGCACGCCAATCCCGCGGCTGACGGCCCGCTACCCGGAGATGACAGTGGAGGATTCCTATGCCGTCCAGAGTCTGTGGAGCAATCGCCTGCAACAGTCGGGCCGGACCCTCGTCGGCCGGAAAATCGGCCTGACCTCGAAGGCCATGCAGGCCGCCACCGGCATCACGGAACCTGACTATGGCGTGATTTTCGATGACATGGTGCTGGAGAACGGTGCCGCGCTGGCGTGGGAGCAGTACACCCACCCGCGGGTCGAAGTGGAACTGGCCTTCGTGCTCGGCAAACCGCTGTCCGGTCCGAACTGCAGCATCTTCGACGTCCTCGACGCCACCAACTACGTTGTTCCGGCCCTGGAAATCCTGGATTCCCGGATCGAGATGGAGGGCCGGACCATCGTGGACACCATCTCCGACAACGCGGCCATGGGTGCCATGGTGATCGGCGGCAATCCCGTGAAGCCGCGGGACATCGACCTGCGCTGGGTTGCGGCGCTGCTCTACCGGAACCAGGTGATTGAAGAGACCGGGGTGGCGGCCGGGGTGCTGAACCACCCCGCCGCCGGGGTCTACTGGCTGGCCAACAAACTCGCGGCCCACGGTACCGCCCTCGGCGCCGGAGAAATCATCCTGGCCGGATCGTTCACCCGCCCCATGTGGGTCTCCAAGGGCGATTCGGTCTACGCGGACTACGGACAGTTGGGAACCATCACATGCCGCTTCGAGTAGAACCCGGGGAATCCTTCGGCGCGCGGCTGGCCCGCGCCGGCAGTCCCCAGACCGGAATGTGGGTCTGCTCGGGCAGCTCACTGGTCGCCGAAATCTGCGCCGGTTCCGGCCTGGACTGGCTCCTGATCGACGCCGAGCACAGCCCCAACGGGCTCGAATCCATCCTTGCGCAGCTGCAGGCCGTCCAAGGGTATCCGATCCAGGCCGTCGTCCGGCCGCCGGTCGGCGACACCGTGTTGCTCAAGCAGTACCTGGACCTGGGCGTCCAGAACCTGCTGATCCCCATGGTCGATACCGCGGAGCAGGCCGCCGCCGTCGTCCGTGCCGTCCGCTATCCGCCGCACGGCGTCCGCGGGGTCGGCAGCGCCCTGGCGCGGGCCTCCCGCTGGAACCGGATTGATGACTATCTGGGCCGCGCGGACAAGGCCATCACCGTCCTAGTGCAGGTCGAAACGGTGACTGCGGTCAGCAACGTGGCGTCGATCGCCGCCGTCGACGGCGTTGACGGGGTATTCATCGGGCCCTCCGACCTCGCCGCGTCGATGGGACACCTTGGCCAGCAGGACCATCCGGAAGTGGTCTCGGCGGTCGAACACTGCATCAGGACCGTCACCGGCCTGGGCAAGCCTGCCGGGGTGAACGCCTTTGCCCCAGCCACCGCCCGCCGGTACCTGGACGCGGGCGTGGACTTCATCCTGGTCGGCGCCGATGTGGCACTCCTGGCCCGGGGGAGCGAGGCCCTGGCCGAACGCTACGGCGCTGCTGCCGACGGGGAGTCCCGGCCGAGCTACTGACTGGTCGTGGCCGGACGGCCAGCGTCCTGTTGGTGCGCGGTTCGAGTACGGGTTTCGCCGCGCCGCCGGATGCGCTTCTTGACGCGGTACATGTCCAGGTCCGCCTCGGCGAGGAGCCGCCGGGCCAAGTCCTGCCGCAGTCCGGAGTTCAGTGGCAGGACCACCGGGCTGATGGCCCTGCCGACAGAGAGGCTGACTCTCATGGTCTCGCCTTCAACGGTCATGGCTTCCTCGAGGCTGGCGTGGATGCGTCCGGCGACAACGTCCAGTTCAGCCGGGTCGCCAAGCCCCGGGACCACGACGACGAACTCGTCCCCGCTGTACCGTGCGGCCGTATCGGCGGTGCGGATGGCGTTGCGGAGTCTGCCGGCAATATTCTGCAGCACGGTGTCCCCGGCCGCGTGGCCGAGGGTGTCGTTGACGTGTTTGAAACCGTTGACATCGCAGAACAGCAGACCGGTCCTGGTTGCCGCGGCTCCGGCCTGTTGAAGGGCTGCGTCGATCCGCTCCTCCAGCAGCCGCCTGTTAGGCAGCCCGGTGAGCTCGTCGTGCGTTGCACGGTGCCGTGCATCTTCCAGGAGCTGAGTGCGCTCTGCCTCGGTTTCTTCCAGCTTCCTGAGGGCGTGGGCCAGTTCGCGTTCGTAGAGCCTGCGTTCGGGGACGGCGAAGAGGATGATCCTGTCGGTCGCCGCAGCTGACTGGTCCGCCTGGGCTGACTGGTCCGCAGGGGCCGGCGGGGCCGGCGAACGGGAAATGGAGAGTAGAACGGGCTTTCGGGTGCCCCCGGGGCCCAGAATTTCTACCGACAGCTCGGTCAATCCGCCCGTGGCGTCGAGCGTGGGCGTGGCATGGCTTCGAAACATGAACCTGTCGCCCGCGGGCATGAGCTCCAGAAGGCTAGCCCCGAAGAGTTCGTCGCGGGAGCGTCCTGTCCACGCGCAGATGGTGT
This sequence comes from Arthrobacter sp. SO5, assembly GCF_020532805.1. Lineage (GTDB taxonomy): Bacteria > Actinomycetota > Actinomycetes > Actinomycetales > Micrococcaceae > Arthrobacter. The sequence continues at coordinate 17,457 of NZ_MQTQ01000023.1, forward strand.
CATTGGCCTCGATGATGACGCCATCAGCGTGCGCCACGAGGTATCCGGCCGGAGCCCCGTGAAACAGGGCCTGGAAGTCCGTTCCGCCGGGGGAACCGTGGTTCATGTCGCCGGCTGCAGGTAGTTCAACATTGCGGCCGCGGTTTCTTCCGGGGCGCTGGACTGAGGGAAATGCCCGGTGGCCGTCAGCCGCGTCAGGACGCTGTCCTTGATGCCTTGATGGAGATAGGTTCCGACGTGGAACGGGGTCACAACGTCGTCGGAGCTTTGCAGGACCTGGACGGGGATTCGGATCTGGCCGAGGAGGTGCCTGACATCGGACAGGAAAGCTACCCGGGCGAAGTCCCGGCCGATCCGCGGGTTGATGCGGCAGAAGCTGCCCTGAATTTCTCGGTCGAGGTCAGGGGCGTGCGGGGCATTCATGAAGACCGGCGACATGGCGTTGGCCCACACGACGTAGTTGGCGTCGAGGGACTCAAACAGCTCATCCAGATCCTGCCGGGAAAAACCGCCGACGTAGCCGTCGTCGGGGTGGTCCAGGTAGCTGGGCGAGGCGGCGAGGAGCACCAGCCGCGACAGACGCCCCTGTACGTCCTGGGTGGCGGCGCTTACTGCCATCATGGCGCCCACGCTGTGGCCGATCAGCGTCACGTCCCGCAACTCAAGGTCTGCACAGATTTCCAGCAGATCATTTACGTAGGCCTGCAGATCTGAATACCTGTCCGATGCGTAGGCTGACTGGTCCGACTGGCCGGAGCCGACGTGGTCGAAAAGGACCACCCGGTAGCGGTCGATGAAGTGGGGCAGGATCTTTCCCCACATACCCTGATCCGTGCCGAAGCCGTGCGCGAAGAGGAGAACCGGACCGTCCGCGGGGCCGTATACCTGGACGTTGTTTCGTGCCCTGACCCCGGTGACCAGCAACATACATTTCCTCCCAGATCCGGATTTTAGCGACCCGTCCAATCTAGTCGATGCAAAGGTCCCGCGTGGCCCGCCGTCGGGGAGATCATTCCTCTTCACCCGGCGGCAGTCTTTCGACGTTTCGGCGTCTCCTCCCCTCCACGGCAATTCCCACAAGTGCCAGCAGGGCAGCGGCACTCACGGCGTAGAGCAGCCCGCCCCAGGGGGTGTGATCGCCGCCGGACGTATTAAAGGCATCCGCGATGCCCATGCCTCCGGGAAAGGCCACGTACCAGTGCGTTGGCGCTGCCAGGACCAGCAAGCCCAGATAGCCGGCAATGACCTGGCGAACCACTGGCTTTCTGGCCAGAAGCGTGCCGATAAGCACGCCAACTGCCAAGGTAATCCCGGCCAGGCTCCAGGCGAAAACCAGCGGCGCGGCCAGAGATTCACGGGCGGATTCCATGGCCGCGTAGATCTCGCGAAGACTTGCCCCCGGGACAGCCGCCAGCGGATTCCACACCAGAATCTGCAATGCGCCGGCAATCGCGTACGTTGCCACTGCCGCGAAGCCCACGCTGGCCGCGGCCACCGGGGTGCGCTTGGAATCCCTGACCCCATGTTCCATGCAACGAGTGTAATCGCCGTGCGGTTGTGGTTCCCCGACGACAGCCACCCGTACCGGGAACCGGCTGAAGCGGCGGGCCGCACTTTGTGGGCACAATGAACAGGTGACTTCCCTGCCCGTCCCCCTGCACCCTTCCTGCGCCCGCGGCGTGTTCGACGTGGATGCCATCGGTGCCGGCCTGGCCTTTGCGGACGCGTTGGGGGAGCTGGCCGCCGCGCTGCGGGCCGGCGGACCGGCGGCAACGGCAGTGGTCCAGGCTCCCCCCGGCACGGGCAAGACCACCCTGGTTCCGCCGCTGCTGGCCAACATCTTGTCCGCGCATGGGGCGGGGGAGGGCAGGGCGCGGGTCGTAGTCACGCAGCCGCGGCGGGTCGCCGCACGCTCCGCGGCCCGGCGCCTCGCCGCCCTGGACGGAAGCCGGCTGGGGGACCGCGTTGGTTACACCGTGCGCGGCGAACACCAGGCCGGCCCGGGCACCCTGATCGAGTTCGTGACCCCGGGTATCCTGCTCCAGCGGCTGCTCGCGGATCCCGGCCTGGGCGCCACCGACGCCGTGATCCTCGACGAGGTCCACGAGCGCGGGCTCGACACCGACCTGCTGCTCGGCATGCTCGGCGAGGTCCGGGAACTGCGTGGAGACCTCACGGTCGTTGCGATGTCGGCCACGCTGGACGCCCCGCGCTTCGCCGCCCTGATCGGTGACCACGACGGCGGCGGCCCTGCTCCCGTCGTCGACTGCGCGTCTGCGCTGCACGCGCTGGAGGTACAGTGGGCGCCCGCCGCCGTGCCGCGGCTGGACGAACGGGGGGTGGCGCGTGCCTTCCTGGACCATGTTGCGGACACTGCCGCGTCCGCACACAGTGACGCTCTCGCCGGCGGCAAGGACGTCGATGCCCTGGTGTTCGTTCCGGGGGCCTGGGAAGTGTCCTACGTCGCCTCCCGCCTCCGGGGCAGGGTCCACGCGGAGGTGCTCGAGCTGCACGGCCAGATCGGTCCGGCGGAGCAGGACCGGGCCGTCTCCGGGCGGGATCCGGGCGCTCCCGCCAGGATCATCGTGTCGACGGCCCTCGCCGAGTCCTCCCTGACGGTTCCGGGCGTCCGGCTGGTCATCGACTCCGGACTGTCCCGCGAGCCGCGACGCGACGCCGGCCGCGGCATGTCCGGGCTGGTCAACGTGTCCTGTTCCCGGGCATCCGCCGCACAACGCGCCGGACGGGCTGCCCGCCAGGGACCCGGCCGGGTAGTCCGCTGCTACGACCAGAAGGCCTTTGGCGCCGCGCCGGCCCACCGCACCCCCGAGATTGCCGTGGCGGACCTGACCGCCGCAGCCCTGATCCTGGCCTGCTGGGGATCACCCGGCGGGCGGGGCCTCGCCCTCCCGGACGCCCCGCCGGCGGGGTCGATGGCTGAGGCCCTCGAAGTGCTGCGTGAACTCGGCGCAGTCCAGCCGGACGGCCACGCTACAGAGCTTGGAAAGACCTTATCCCGGGTTCCGGCTGACCCGCGGCTGGCCCGCGCCCTCCTGGTCGGTGCCGCCGCCGTAGGCAACCGGAGCGCGGCGGAGGCAGTCTCCCTCGTCGCCGGGGACCAGCGCGCCCCCGGCGGGGATCTTACCCGCCTGCTGTTGTCGCTGCGGAGCGGAAAGGACCCGGCGTCCCGGCGCTGGGCGGACGACGTCCGGCGGATGGAGGCAATCGCACACGGGGTAAGGTCCGGCGTCGTTCCTTCACCCGTTGCGGCTCCGGTGCCGGCTGCGGAGGCGGTGGGCTTCGTCGTCGCACTTGCCTTCCCGGATCGGGTGGCACGCCGCGTTCCCGGTGACGGGCCGGCGCAATACCTGCTTTCCTTCGGAACACGGGCGGGGCTGCTGGCCGGCAGCGCCCTGTCAGGGCACGAGTGGCTCGCCGTCGCCGAAGTTTCACGCGCCCGGGGACGTGCCGCGGCGGGGACCGGGGCTGTCATCCGTTCAGCGGCTCCGCTGGCGGCTGACACGGCGGAGGCCGCCGCCCGTCATCTCCTGAGGGACAGTGTGGAGGCCCGGTTTGGCCAGGGCCGGGTTACGGCCCGGCGGGAACGCCGGCTGGGTGCGATCGTCCTGTCGTCGACACCGGTGCGTCCGTCCGCTGCGGACGGACGTGCGGCCGTGGCCCGCGCCCTCGCGAAGGAGGGGCTGGGAACCATCGGATGGTCGACGGCGGCCGATGCGTTGCGCCGCCGCCTCGGCCTCCTGCGCCGGGAACTGGGGGACCCCTGGCCGGACGTTTCCGAGCCGGCCCTGCTGGCCAGGCTGGACGAGTGGCTCGCGCCTGAACTGGAGGCACTGGCCGGCGGGGCCGCGACGAGCGGGATCGATTTGGCTGATCCGTTGCGCCGGCTGCTTCCGTGGCCTGATGCGGCCCGTCTGGGGGAGTTGGCTCCGGAACGGCTTGAGGTGCCCAGCGGCTCCTGGGTGAAGATCAGCTACCCGGACGTGGACGACGCCGGCGGCCGACCGGTGGTGGCCGTCAAGCTGCAGGAGTGCTTCGGCTGGGACCAGACGCCGCGGCTGGTGGGCGGAAGGGTCCCGGTGCTGTTCCACCTGCTCTCGCCCGCCAGGCGACCCTTGGCCGTGACGGACGATCTGGCTTCCTTCTGGTCCGGGCCCTACGCGCAGGTCCGGGCCGAGATGCGGGGCCGGTATCCCCGGCATCCCTGGCCGGAGGACCCGTGGACTGCGCCGGCGACGGCGCGGACGAAAAGCAGGAACTGAACGCCCGGGCCGCCACGGTGTTACGCAATTGTGACGTAGCACACGGCGCGTTGGGTATCCTAGAGGCGGTCAGGAAGTCGGCCGCCAGTGCACTACAGGGGGCTTTTGACCATGACCAGCAAACTCGGCACTACAGTCGCCGCAGACCTCACGTGGCAATCAGTATTGAAAGCACCAGGGCGGCAAGGGAGCCGGGCCGTCCGGACACACGCGGGGACACGGGCGGGGACGCGCGCGGCGGGTCGGGATTCGGCGGCATGAGGCCGGAATTCGCCTGGGGCTACGGAGCCCTGGCCCATTCGCACCGCGCGAACCCGCTTTTTGATTCCTTCCGCCGCTGGCCCTTGGTACCTTCTTCCCAGCTGCTGCGCCTCCGTACCGCGCTGTTGCAGTGCGTCGAACTGGCGTCCCCGGACAACGGCCGGGATCTCTCGGATTCGGCGAGGAAGCTGTTGCGGCTGGTCACGGATGAGCTGGACCGGCGCAGCGGTGCACCGGCGGGCCCGGCGGTTCCGCCTGCCGGATTCCGGCAGGCCAGGCGCCGTCCGCACGTCTAGGCGGCAGTCTCGAGTACCTGCGGGGCGGGACCTCGGAGCATGTCTTATTTCGACACGTGAATGCCCGCCGCCTTCATCGCGTACGTAACATTGAAGCTGATACAGGCCCCGGCTTGCCATATTTGCTGAAATGGACTAACGAAGATGCCTCTCGAATCATTGCCCGTCCTCGATTTTTCCCGTCTGAATGCGGGGCCGGACGAAGCAGCCCGGTTTCGTGACGAACTCCGTGACGCCATGCACGAAGTCGGTTTCCTCTACCTGGCCGGCCACGGGGTCCCGCAGGAACTGACGGACGCCATGCTGGAGGTCTCCCGCCGCTTCTTCGACCTTCCCGAGGACCAGAAGCTCGCGGTTGAGAACGTCCGCAGCCCGCAGTTCCGCGGCTACACCAGGGTCGGCGGGGAACTCACTGACGGCGCTGTTGATTGGCGCGAGCAGATCGACATCGGCGTCGAGCGCAGTACCGTGGAGCCGGGTCCGGGAGTGGCCGAGTACTGGCGGCTCGAAGGGCCCAACCTGTGGCCCGAGGCGCTGCCCGAAATGCGTGCCATTGTCTCGGAGTGGACCGCGCGGCTGAGCGATATTTCACTCACCCTCCTGCGGGCCCTGGCGGTGTCCCTCGGGGCGCCCGAGGATACCTTCGACGCCGCGTTCGCCGAGCGGGCCTTTCCGTTGCTCAAAATTGTGCGTTATCCGGGGGAGTCCAACCCGGAGCCCAAGCAGGGTGTTGGCTCGCACCGCGACGGCGGCGTGCTGACGCTGCTGCTGGTGGAGCCCGGAAAGGGCGGGCTCCAGGTCGACTATCAGGGGAAGTGGATCGACGCGCCCCCGGTGCCGGGAGCCTTCGTGGTCAACATCGGCGAGATGCTCGAGCTGGCCACGAACGGTTACCTGAAGGCAACGCTGCACCGCGTGATCTCACCCCTCAAGGGCACCGACAGAATCTCGCTGCCGTTCTTCTACAATCCGGCGCTGGACGCTACCATGCCGCAGCTTGCGGTGAACCCGGACTTCCAGGCCCGGGCCCGCGGCCTGTCGGTCGATCCGACGAACAGTCCGATCCTGGAAACCTACGGCGACAATGCCCTCCGCTACCGGATGCGGGCGCACCCGAACGTCGTCGAGGAACACCACATGGACCTGCTGACGAGCTGAGCGCCGGTTCCCGGCTGGTGCGGGGCACTGGGGCGCCCGGAACATCAGTGGTGATGGAGCACCGGCTGTGGAAGAAGTGGGTCAGCTCCGAGGCCTGCCCGGATCACCGTTGTGTAAGCAGATGCTTACAGATAGGCTCGCGGTATGAGCACCGCTACGACTGATCTGACCGCTTCACTGCATGCCCTGGGCGATCCCTCGCGCAGGCAGCTCCTGCAACGGCTCGCCCTCGGTCCGGCAACAAGCGGACAGCTGGCGGACGTCGTGACGGTCAGCCGCCCGGCCGCCTCCCAGCACCTCGGCATCCTGGTGCAGGCCGGCCTCGTCCGTTCGAGCAACGCCGGCCGCAACCGCTGGAACGAGCTCAATCCCGAACCCCTGGTGGACGTGGAGACCTGGATCCGTGCGCTGCTGGACACCTGGACGGACTCGCCCACCCTGTCCACTCCCCGCAGTCCCGTACGGAAGGAAATCCGATGACCGAACCCGTGTACTTCATGGAAATCAACAGCCCCAACCACGCGGAGTCGGCCGAGTTCTTTCGCGCCGTGTTCGGCTGGGACCCCCAGCCGTTCGCCGCGCCGGACTACCTCGTGGCGCCGCGCGGGGACGCCGGCGGCGTGGACAGCGCCATCCTTCCTTCGCGGGACGGCCAGCCCAGAGCCGTCCCCGTGATCCGGGTCGCCGATCTCGACGCAACCCTGGCGGCCGTTCAGGCCAACGGCGGCAGCGTGGTCGTTCCTGCATTCGAACTCGGCCAGATGGGGAAGGCCTGCTACATCAATGACCCGGCCGGCGTGCTCGTCGGGCTGCATTTCTACTACCCGCCGCAGTAGGGACGTGCCGGGACCCGCTATTCCCTTGACGATTGCCCCGGGGGTAGCTTGTCCCCATGGCCAGGGAAGAAACCACGCTCACCGTCAGCAGCCCGCACGGAACCCGCGACGTGCGGATCTCGAGTCCCGGCAGAGTGCTCTGGCCCAAGCACGGACTGACGAAGCTGGACCTCGCGCGGTACATCGTCGACGTCGGGGACGCTTTCCTCGCAGCCAACGGCGACCGACCTGTGACGCTCCAGCGGTTCGGGGACACTATCGAGGGCGACCAGTTCTACTCCAAGAACCCGCCCAAAGGTGCGCCGGACTTCGTGCGGTCCGTGCCCGTGGTCTATCCGAGCGGACGCTCCCATCCGCAGCTGGTCATCGACGAGGTCGCGGCGGCTGTCTGGGCGGTGCAGATGAATACGGTGGTGTTTCATCCCTGGCCGTCGCGGGCCGGCAATCCGGACAATCCCGACCAGTTGCGGATCGACCTCGACCCGCAGCCGGGCACTGGGTTCCAGGAGGCCATTCCGGTCGCCCAGGAACTGCGGGACGTCCTGGCCGAGGCGGGGCTGACGTCCTTCATCAAGACCTCCGGCAACCGCGGGCTGCACGTTTTTGCCCCGATCGAACCCCGGCAGGAGTTCCTGGAGGTGCGGCACGCCGTCATCGCCGCCGCCCGCGAACTGGAACGGAGGATGCCGGAGAAGGTCACCACGGCGTGGTGGAAGGAGGAACGCGGTCCCCGGATCTTCGTTGACTTCAACCAGGCGAACCGCGACCGGACCATGGCTGGCGCCTACAGCCCGCGCGCGCTGGAAAACGCCACTGTTTCCTGCCCGATCGGCTGGGATGAACTGGAGCACGCCGACACCCAGGACTTCACCATCACCACTGTTCCGCAACGGCTCAGGACTACCGGGGACCCGTGGGCGGACATGCATGCCACCGCCGGCAGCATCGATGTCCTGATGGGCTGGTGGGAGCGGGACGTCGCAGCGGGTCTGGGGGAGCTGCCCTTCCCTCCCGATTTTCCCAAGATGCCCGGGGAACCGCCGCGGGTGCAGCCCAGCCGGGCCCGCAGCAAAGGGTAGGTGGCCCGAACGTCCTTGAAGGCCCCTGCGAGAGATGAGAGGGCACTTGTCATAGCCACCGCCGCACGTATCCCACCGGGGGGGCAGTGCCGCCCGCAAACCGGGTGCGGGGGACCCTTGGTGGGTCTGGGACGTCTGGCCTCTGTTCGAAGGCCACCGCTGCGAATAGATTGGGGCAAAAGGACGCCGTCGGAAGAGAGGCAAGCGCCATGACGATAACCACAGGTGTGGCAGCACGGCTGGCCGAGGGGCTGGCCATTGTCCTGGGCACTAAGGAAATCCCGGTCCGGCTGCAGGCCTGGGACGGCTCCGAGGCCGGTCCGGCGGGCGCCCCGGTGCTGGTGTTCCGGACTCGCCGGGCTTTGCGCCGGATCCTGTGGTCACCCGGGCAGCTGGGCCTCAGCCGCGCCTATGTCGCCGGGGACATCGATGCTCCGGGCGACATCTTCGAGGCCTTCACGGCGCTGAGTTCCGCCGGCAAGTTCGCGGAACCGGGTCCGTTCCGTCGGCTGACCGCCCGGGAGCTGGGAACGCTCGTCAAGACGGCCGTCCGGCTCGGGGCGCTGGGGCCGAAACCTGCGCCGCCGCCCGAGGAAGCGAAGGTTGTCCGTGCCGGCCGCCGGCACTCCAAGCAGCGCGACGCCGCGGCCATTTCGCACCACTACGACGTCGGCAATGATTTCTACGCCATGGTCCTTGGGCCGTCGATGGTGTACTCCTGCGCGGTCTGGGAGGCAGAGGACGCCGGCCTGGAGGCCGCCCAGGAGGCCAAGATCGACCTCGTCTGCCGAAAGCTGGGGCTGCAGCCGGGCATGCGGGTGCTCGACGTCGGCTGCGGCTGGGGCAGCTTCGCCCTGCACGCCGCCCGGCGTTACGGGGTCGACGTCGTCGGCGTCACGCTCTCTACGGAACAGGCGTCACTCGCCGGCAAGCGCGTCGCGGAGGCCGGGCTGGCGGACCGCGTGGACATCCGGGTCCAGGACTACCGCGACGTCGAGGACGGCCCGTTCGATGCGATCAGCTCCATCGGGATGTCCGAGCACGTCGGCCGCGACCAGATGCCCCACTACGCCTCCCGGCTGCACGGGCTCCTGCGCCCCGGCGGACGGCTGCTCAACCACGCCATCTCCTGGAATGCCGGGCCCGCCGCACCGGACCCGGATTCGTTCATTCCGCGTTACGTCTTCCCGGACGGGGAGATGCTCAGCCTCGCGGAGACCGTCGTCGCGCTGGAGTCCTGCGGGTTCGAAGTGCTCGACGTCGAGGCCCTGCGCCGCCACTACGCCTTGACCCTCCGGGCCTGGGTGCACAATCTCGAGGAGCGCTGGGATGAGGCCGTGCAGGCCGCCGGCGCTGGACGGGCCCGGGTATGGCGGCTCTACATGGCCGCGAGCGCCCTGGGCTTCGAGACCGGAATAACCGGCGTCAACCAGGTCCTCGTGCAGCGGCCCGGCGGCGACGGACCGCCGATGCGCCGTAGCGCCTGGATGTGAGGCCGCCCCGGCCCCCGATTTCCACTCCGTGGCCGGACGCTGATCACACGGTGTGCCGCTTCATGAACGCCGCAACCGGCCCGGCGAGTGCGGCACCGACCTCTTCCGGGGTGCGCTTCAGGCCCGCGACCTCGAAGGTGTGGCCGCCGCCCTCGCACCACTGAAGGGTCGCCCGCGATCCGATCCGGGCAACCACGGCCTCGAGCAGCCCAGGAGTCGCGAACGGATCCCGCGTGCCCTGCAGGAATAGCATCGGCAGCGACAGGCCATAGAGGTGTTCATCCCGGATCTTCTCCGGCTTGCCCGGCGGGTGCAGCGGGTAGCCCAGATAGACCAGACCCGCGGCCTCCATCCCCTCTGCCACGGCCATCGAGGCCATGCGCCCGCCAAAGGACTTGCCGGCCGCCCAGACCGGCTCCCCGTCCGAGCGCGCCCGGGCCTCGGCCATGGCGGCCCGCCAGGCGGATATCGCCGCCGGGGGGCGGTCCGGGAATTTCCTGCCGGCCTCCCGGTACGGAAAGTTGAACCGCAGCGTCGCGACGGATTGCGCGTTCAGGGCTCGGGTGAATCCGGCCAGGAAGGGGTGCTCCATGCCGGACCCCGCGCCGTGCGCCACCACCAGCGACGCGAAGGGATCGCCGGGGCGGGCATAAACGCCCGAAACGGCTGTCTCGCCGACGGCAAATGTGAGGGGGGACTCCGGGATGCTCATGGTTCCATGATGGGGTCTGCGCGTCGTGTGCGCCGATCGGTAGGCTGTCACCATGAGCAATACCGAAGTTGCCCCTCAGGAAATGCTCTGCGCATCCGGCGCCGATTGTGCCGGCGTCGAAGTACTGGTGCCGCGGCAGGTTCCGTTGGGCGGCCCGCGGGCCATGGATGTGCGGCGCACCCTTCCCCAGCGCCAGCGCAGCCTGATCGGAGCCTGGTGCTTCCTGGACCACTACGGGCCCGACGCCGTCGGTGTGTCCGGCGGGATGCAGGTGCCGCGCCACCCGCATACGGGGTTGCAGACGGTCAGCTGGCTGTTCACCGGTGAGATCGAGCACCGCGACTCGGCGGGCTTCCACGCTGCGGTGCGGCCCGGGGAAGTCAACCTGATGACGGCCGGCCGCGGCATCAGCCATTCCGAGTTCTCCACCCCGGGAACGACCGTCCTGCACGGCGCCCAGTTGTGGGTGGCCCTTCCGGACAGCGCCCGCCATATGGAACCGAGCTTCGAGCATTACCGTCCCGAGCCGCTGGCCGGGGACGGCTGGACCCTGCGCGTGTTCCTGGGTTCGCTCGCCGGCTCGCGCTCCCCGGTCACCACCCACACCCGGCTGCTGGGCGCCGAGATCGTGCTCGACGCCGGGGCGGCGCTGACGCTCGACGTCGATCCGGGCTTCGAACACGGCGTGCTGGTAGACCAGGGGAGCCTGGGCCTCGACGGGCACCCCGTTGCCAGGGACCACCTGGCGTATCTGCCCGCAGGGAGGGACTCGCTGACGCTGGGCGCCGGCTCCGAACCCTTGCGGGTGCTTCTGATCGGCGGGGAACCCCTGGGCGAGCAGATCGTGATGTGGTGGAATTTCGTCGGCCGCAGCCACGAGGAGATTGCGGGCTACCGGGCGCAGTGGCAGGCCGAAATCGGCGCCGAGGTCCGTCCCGGTGGGGCAGATGAGGCCGGGGATGTCCCGCGATTCGGCACCTTCCCGCCGGGCGAACCCTCACCGCTGCCCGCCCCTGTCCTGCCGAACGTCCGCATGCGGCCCCGCGGCTGAGCCGGCTCGAACGGAAAGCGATGATTGCGGGACCCGCGGCAGGGTTTTAGTTGTGGGATTCAGCCCCGGAGCCGGCCGGGTGCGTGAGGAACCGTTCAACGCGCCGGTCCGGGATCAGCCACAGGGCGGCCACACCCGAGTAGACGGCGAGGCCCAGGACGGGGTTCACCAGGCTAAGCCCCATGCCCAGAAGGTAGAGGAGGGGGGACGCTTTCCCTTTCCAGTCCCGGCCCATCGCGCGCTCAAGCGGACCATCCCGTCCCTGCTGCCGGATCAGGGTCAGCTTCAGCAGGTAATAGGCGATGGCGGCAAGCAGCAGGTTCAGGCCGTAGACCAGGACGGGGACTTCCATCCAGCCGGCGCTGTTCATCCACCGTGTGGTGAACGGGAACAGCGACAGCCAGAACAGCAGATGAAGGTTGGCCCAGAGAACCGCTCCGTTGATCTTGCCGGCCAGATGGAGCAGGTGGTGGTGGTTGGCCCAGTAGATCCCGACATACACAAAGCTCAAGAGGTAGCTCAAGAATGTGGGGAGTTCATCGAGCAGCGCCTGCCAGGTCGGCTCCGCAGGGATGTGCAGTTCCAGGACCATAATGGTGATGATGATGGCCAGCACACCGTCGCTGAAGGCCTCCAGCCGGTTCTTGTTCATGAGGGCCTCCCAACCTTCATATGTCTGCGAGGAGTCTACGCCGGGTGCATGGCCGCGGCCAGATTGTCGCGGCGCAGCCGCTCCAACTCGACGACGTCGCGGCCGAAGGAAAGAGCCAGCAGCACCAGCGCCAGGGCCACCGCAGCCGCTCCCGGCCCACGCTGGACGCCCGGTGTCAGGGCAAACAGCAACGCGGCCGACTGGAGGGCGCCGATGATCTTACGGGCGGCATTCGGTGGAAGGGGTTCCCTCAGTGAGGGCCGGAACCATCCCGCGGCAAGGAACGCATAGTACAGCAGCCCGATCCCCAGCGTCCACGGGCCCGTGACTGTGGCGGCCGCGCAGGAAAGCACCAGGACGAGGGCGCCGTCGGTATCAGTGTCCAGGCGCGAACCGGCGGCGGAAGCGGTGCCGGTGGCCCGCGCCACCGGACCGTCGACGGCGTCGAGGAGGTAAGCGGCCGTGCCAAGCGGGACGAGGAGGCTGCCGGAAGGGACTCCGGCCAGCAGACCGGCGGCAGTCAGCGAGGCACAGCAGGCCACCAGCACGGCACGGACCAGCGTGATGCGGTCCGCCGGTGTGCAGACCGGGGGCACGCGGCGGAGGATCGAGGCTGCCGCACGGCCGATCACCGCGCCGCCGGCGGCAATCGCGGCGGCAAGGAATACGTACTGTCCTGGGACGGGGAAAGCCGAGACGCAAAGCCAGGTTCCGGCAACCAGGAATGCTGCCACCGCGGCCGTCACGTCAGCCACCGCTCGCGGCGCTGACCTTCCGTCCACCAACCATCTCGCCGCCATGCCAGCAAAACCTTCCGCGCCGGGTTCAGCACGCTCAATCTACGTGCGGGGCACCAGCGTATCCGGTGGCGGGGTCAGGACGAGCGGCTCTGCGCGCGCGTCGTGCCAGGACGTGCGGTCCGCGGCGCACGGGCGAAGCCGATAGCCGCCAGGACAGCCCCGGCGGCCTCCGCCACCGCACTGAGGGATTTCTCGAAGAACCATGTCGGATCGTACATGGCCGGAAACGGTCCGAAGGCCGGGATGTTGACGTATCGGTAGGTGATGACTGCGGCGAAGGCGCTCAGGGCCACCACGAACGCGACCGCGTAGGCAGCGCGGGTGCCGCGCAGCAGGACGTACGCCGCAGCGAGGATGGCCGCGGCGGCCTCGAGCAGGAACAGGGTGCCCTGGCCGATCCCGCCCGCGCTGGCGGCCTGGTAGCCGGGAGCGAGGTGGATGTGGACGCCGGCGTCGACGAGGAGGGCAAGGGCGGTCAGCACCCGCAGGGCGAGGTCAGCACCCCGCACGGCGGCGGTATTTCCGGTGCTGCTTGGGGCGCTCATCTGACTGTCAGCGTCCCGTGCATGCCCGGATGGAAGGTGCAGTGGTAGGCGTACGTTCCCGGCTGACTCGGCGCGGTGAACGTGCCCGTGCCGCCGTTGCCCTGGACGTCCACGTCAAACGCGGATCCTTCGTCGGCCGTCACCGTGTGCCGGGCACTGTCCATATTGGTCACGGCTACCGTTGCGCCCGGGGACACGGTGATCGGGGCTCCGTAGCCGAAGTCCTTGACGGTGATGGACGTCGCCACCGAGCCGGACGCCGGGGCACCTGTTGTGGCCTGGCCGGCCGGCGACGTCGCGGCCGGGTTTGCGCCGCCACTGGAGCAGCTGGCGGTCCCAGCCAGCACACAGGCCAGCAGCAGTGCCAGCGTGAGGGAACGGAGCCTGCCGGTAGTCATGTCGCCACCATCCTCTGCAGCACCATCCTCTGCAGTGGGAAGGGAAGTGCAGGCGGAGCTGATACCACCCATTCTGCGCCCGCCGCGGCGAAATGGCACCGGCCATCCGGTTTTTTCGATCTGGCCGGAATCCGGCGCCCCGACGGAGCTAGCTCATGCAGTCAGCACAGAACGAGTGGCCGGCCTTCTCGCTGGCCAGCTGGGAGCGGTGCCGGACAAGGAAGCACGAGTAGCACGTGAATTCGTCCTCTTTCTGCGGAATGACTGTCACTGTCAGTTCCTCGCCGGACAGGTCGGCGCCCGGCAGTTCTACGCCCTCCGAGGTGTCTGCCTCATCGAGTTCACGCACGACGCTGCGCGCGTCCGGCGCATTCGCGGAGCGCAGGGCCTCAAGGGAGGCGTTGCGGGATTCTGCGACGTCGGATCGGACTTCGTCATAATCGGTTGCCACGTGTTGGTACTCGTTTCCGTTGTTCTGGGTTTCCCGGGATTGAACGGTACAGCATCCAACCGTTAATACTCTGGGTGTAGGGGGCCTGTGTGCAGTGACCCTCATGACACCGGGCAACGGGCCGGCGGATCAGATCACGCTCCAGCCGCCGTCGTTGTTGATCCATGATGGTCGCCCGGATTTCATGTGGCGTTAATGGCGCAGCCCTATCCTGATTCCTTAGGCACCATCCGCCGGAAGGGAATCATCATGGCCGATATCGCTGTAGTGCTGGGGCGGCTCACCCCGCCCGAACTCGACGGACTTCGGTCCCTCGGCCCCCACGGGCATCTCACGAGGCCCCTCATCGAGGCCCTGGACCGTGCCGCCGGCGGCCCCGGTGCCGGACGCGGATACTACGTTCCCAACGGCAACGTCAGCGCCACGGGCGGGCCGCACCTGGTTCTGCGCAGCGACGTCGCCGGCTGGCTCTTCGACTCCGTGCCCCAGATGACTCAGGTCCAGGGAGACGGCTAGGAATCGGGGGTTCGCACCCCAGATCCACCCGGAAGCGGCATACTGTCCCTGAGGAGCTGTCCCTGAGGAGAGGAGTCGCGCCATGAGGGTTCTGATGGTGGAGGATGAGAAGGTTCTGGCCGATACCGTCCGCCGGGGGCTGATCAATGAAGGGTTCGTCGTGGATCTTACTCACGACGGCGTCAGCGGACTCTCCGCCGCCACGGAAAACCCGTATGACGTCATCCTGCTCGATCTGATGCTGCCGCTGAAGAACGGCTACGACGTCCTGAAGGAACTGCGGCAGCGGAAAGTCTGGACGCCGGTGCTGATGCTCACCGCGAAGGACGGCGAATATGACCAGACTGATGCCTTTGACCTTGGCGCCGATGACTACCTCACCAAGCCGTTCAGCTTCCTGGTGCTGGTGGCGCGGATCAGGGCCCTGATCCGCCGGGGAGCGCCCGAGCGGCCCGTGGTGCTGACGTTGGGGAGCCTGACGCTGGACCCGGTTGACCGCAGCGTCCGCCGCAGCGGCCGGCTGATCAGCCTGACCGCCCGCGAGTTCGGGTTGCTGCAGTATCTGATGCGCCGGCACGACCAGATCGTCTCAAAATCGGAGATCCTCGATAACGTCTGGGATTCAGCTTATGAGGGCGGGGACAACGTGGTGGAGGTGTACATCGGCTACCTGCGGCGGAAGATCGATGCTCCGTTCGGCGTCAGCAGCCTCGCGACGGTCCGGGGGATGGGGTATCTGCTCAGCGCCGAGAAGATCCCAGAGGGCGCAGCCGGGCAGTAGCCTGGGACGGGACCTGCGGCGGAACCGGCGTCTTCGTAATCGGGAAGACCACCTCGGGGAAGACCATCTCGAAACGGCATTCGCCCGCAGGGCCCTCGGTTGCCCGAATGGTCCCCTGGTGAGCTGACATGATGCCCGCCGCAATGGCCAGGCCCAGCCCGCTGCCTCCGCCCTCCCGGGACCGGCTCTCATCGAGCCGGACAAACCGCTCGAAGATCCGTTGCCGGTCGTCCTCCGGCACCGGATCGCCGTCGTTATCGACCGACACGAGAGCCCCCTCGGGGGTGGTGCGCAGGCTGACACGAATCATCGAGAGCGCATGCCTGTCCGCATTGTCGAGGACATTGCGGAGCACCTGCGCCAGCCGCCGGGCGTCGCCCTTGATCCTGACCGGGGTGAGATCGGCGCTGACCTGGTGCCGGCTTGCCGAGCGCAGGTGGCGGACTTCCTGTGCCACGACGTCGTCGAGGTCCACGTCCACACTCTCAATGCTCACACCGCCGTCATTCGCCTTCGCCAGCGTCAGCAGGTCGTCGACGAGGTAACGCATGCGGGCAGTCTCGCCGGCCAGGACATCCTTCATCTGCAGCCACATGGCACCGGACGGATCTGCCGCGGCAATCTCCACGCCGGCGCTCAGGGTCGCCAGGGGGCTCCGCAGTTCGTGGCTGGCGTCGGAGACGAATTGCCGCTGCTCCCGGTCCGAGGCCTGCAGCCGGTCCAGCATCATGTTCATGGTCTGCGCCAGGGCCTGGAGTTCGTCCTTGGTGGGCGGAACGTCGACGCGGCCATCGAGGTGCTCGGCGTTGATCCACGCGACCTGGCCGCGGATCTTCTCGACATGTCGCAGCGACCCTCCCACCAGCAGCCACACCGCAACCGCGACCACGGCCAGCAGGAGCGGCATGGCGGCAAGCATGAGCCAGGCCACGGTGGCGACGGTCTCGGACTGCACCTGCACCGACGAGGCGACCACAACCGTGTAATCCCGGACGCCAACCCGGACGCCGGTGGCGACCACATGGAAGTCATCGTTGTTGCCGATGTTGGGGAGGCTGGAAACGTCCTGGATCGCGGTCTTTCCGGGGCCGGGACGCAGGCCCGTGAGGGGCAGGACGGAGATCTTCGGCTGCGAACCGGCAACCACATCGCCGGCCGGGCCCAGAAGCTGCACGAACTGGCCCGCGTAGCCGGTCGACAGGATGTACTCGATCGCATCCTCGATGTCCTGGTCCACCGCGAGCTGCGCTATGACGTCCTGTGCTTTCTGCCGGGCGGACGATTCGGTCGAGGCGGTCAGCGTCGTCTGCAGGAGGACCAGCCAAATCAGGCCCCCCAGCAGGAGCGCCATCGCGACGACGCCAACGGCGGCCGCCGTCGTGCGCTTCCGCACGCCCCAGCTGTTCCGGCCGCGGCGGGGCCCGGATTCCGGGGGATCGGACGTCACGTGGTCCATGTTCCAAGAATGCGGCACCGGCGGCCTCCCGACAACAGTCGGGAGGCACTATTCTTCCGGCCGCTCTTCCCGCCGGTTCACCCCGGCGGCAGCGGTCCGGTCCTCTCAGCGTCCTCTCAGGTGCTCTGGGTCACAGTTAGTGCAGGACGAACTGAACAGGTTGCGGGATCGGATTCCCTCAACCAAGGACCCCGGCCACGTGCAGGGGACCACGACAGGCTACCGGCCGCACGCTCTCCTCAACCAGTGTGCGGCCGGTCATCGTGTGTCCGGAGTTCGTGCAAAGTGCGCAGATGCTTTCAAAGCGACGAAGTAGATCCGCTGCCTGCTTGCCCGGCGGCTGAACCTGGGACCCGGATGATCAGCGGGTCCAGGGGCTGGCCCGCTGCGTACTGTCCGTCGAACAGCTCGGACCCTTCGGGGGAGACCACCACCTCGACGTGCTCCCAGACAAGGGACCCCTCAAGCTCGCGGGGTTCAGCGGCCCGCACGAAAGCGACCGTGATCCGGTCCCGGCCGCTGCCGCCACCGGTGCTGATGGACAGAACCCCCGTGCTGCCGGTGAAGGTGATCCACGGATCCAGCAGCCGCAGCAGCAGCATGCCGTGATGGCCGCCGAGGCGGACGTCGCCGCGAAAGCGCAGGGACCCTGCAGCGCTTGCGGGGTTGTAGCCGGGGTCGTCTGCGCCCCTGGTGTCTGCGGCGTCGTCGGGGGCGAAACAGAACAGGCCGGATTCAAGCACTTCTGCACCGTCCGCCGCCGAGACCGAACCGTCCGGCAGGCTGCCGATGTAGTCGATGAAACTTCGCTTGATGCCCCAGGTCAGGCCCAGCGGAGACATCGGATGAGGCGAGGCGGTGGGTGGGTTCACGAAGGTACTCCTGTGGCTAAAAGACTGGTCTCCCCACGAGCCTAACGGCGGAACGGCGGCGCGGTGAACCGCGGCCCGGCGCCGCGGCGTCGGGCGTATTTCTCTCACGGCGTACGCCGTGCCGGTCTAAGGCAGGGTGCCCGGTGGTTGACTTGGATAAGAACCGCTTCAAGGAGGTGCACCGTGGCTACTGCGATCAGCAGGGCGTCCGGAGCAGATGCGAACGATGAGTCAGACCCCACGGAATCCCTGCTGGATTCCTATTCCGCAACGGTAATTCGCGTGGCCGAGACGGTTACGCAGCACGTCGCCGCACTCGAAATGACGGCCGGCAGCGGACGCAACGGCAGGTTCCGGGTGGGGGCGGGCTCCGCGGTCCTTTTCACCGCGGACGGTTACCTCGTCACGAATGCGCATGTGGTCGGTGGTCTGCGGAGCGGCCATGCGGTCTTCGCCGACGGGACCAGGACGGCAGTGGAGCTCGTGGGTGCAGACCCCCTCTCGGATCTCGCCGTCGTCCGGGGCAAGGCGCCGACGGCGACGCCGGCGGACTTCGGTGACGCGGAAGGACTCAAGGTGGGGCAGTTGGTGATCGCCGTGGGCAACCCCCTGGGCCTGTCCGGTTCCGTCACCGCCGGTGTGGTCAGTGGGCTGGGCCGTTCCATTCCGGTCTGGTCGGGGCGCAACCGCCGCGTGATCGAGGATGTCATCCAGACGGACGCCGCCCTCAACCCGGGAAGCTCAGGCGGTGCGCTCGCAGACGCCCGGGGGAGGATCGTTGGCATCAATACTGCCGTCGCGGGGGCAGGCCTTGGCCTGGCGGTCCCCATCAATGCCACGTCCCGCCGGATCATCGCCGCACTGCTCAGGGACGGCCGCGTCAGGCGGGCCTACCTGGGCCTCGTTAATACGCCCATCCAGTTGCAGCCCAGCGCCGTGGTCCGGACCGGGCGCCGCGACGGACTGCTTGTGGTCGAAGTCCTCGCTGACTCGCCGGCGGAACGGGCGGGACTGCGTGCCGGAGACGTGCTCTTGAGCGTTGGCGAGAAATCCGTGTCAAATGCGGAGAGCCTGCAAAAACTCCTATTTGCTGAGGCGATTGGCGAGCCACTGGAACTGGCCGTGCTGCGGGAGGGAACGGAAATGCGTGTCGTGGCGGTTCCCGATGAAATGACCGAAAAGCAGCCGTAAGGTGTGTATTGCCGACTGCCGGAATTTGCCGAACTTCCGCCGGCGAATTAGCCGTTGTAGACGGTGGCCCGGGGGGATTTCGGCGGATCGGGAGACGGCTCGTCGAGGAATGGGTTTCTCCACGCGCCGGCCATCAGGAGATCCTCGGGCGGCGTGCCGCGTAGTCCACGGTTGACCGGCCCTAGACCGATCGGCAGCCTGCGGATCATCCCGCCTAGCCGGGCACGGCACTCGCGAAGGTGCCGGCCGCGGGGGCGGGGCACCTGGACGGACGTCAGGCCGAAAGCGCCGCCGGGAGTTGTATGAGCCATGTCCGTACCCTTCTGGGCTGGGGGGACTTCCGGACGCTCCGACCGTACGGGTCCGGCCTTCTGAAAATCTGGACGCGGCAGTGCGTCATCCACAGGAGCCTGGGTGCGGTTTCGCGGGTTCGTGCGGCCGGACGCACGATTACTTGGTGCTTAAATTCTCAGCGGCGTAGGGCTACTTGGCAGGCCGGGCGGATACCTGCAAAAGCCGTTCAGGAACTTACCCGGCAGTACTTCCCGGTGTACCCGACTTTCCTCCGGGTAAAGAACGCGTAGTTTCATTCCTTGTTGCGCCCCTTTTGGCATGTCACGGTTTCAATGGAAAGCCGGAAGGAACAGGGGTCTCAGCACCGCAAAGTTCCGTTGAGGATTCGGCTCTTCGAGATGCGATTAGGTTCGTATTGTCTGGGGAAAACGGAGAACATCGTGGAAAATTTGACAGGTCCATCACCAACTATTTCTGTGCGGCTTTTTGGAACCTTTGAAATTCACCGGGAGGGCAGCACGCTCACCGCGGCGGACATGGGCGGCTGCAAGCCGCGGCATATCCTTGAAATTCTTTTGCTCAATCTGGGGACACCGGTGTCCAAAACCCGTCTGATTGAAATCCTGTGGGGCGCCGGCGCCACGGATGGCGCCGTCGCAACCCTGGAGAGCTACGTCAGCGGCATCCGTCGGGCAATCCAGCCGGGCCATACGAAGACCGGCCCGCTCCGCACCGCCAACGGCGGCTACGTTCTGGACCCGCAACTCGTGGACCTGGACCTCTGCAACTTCCGCCGGCTGGTCCGTGCTGCCGGCCAGTCATCTCCGGACGAGGCTTACGCGCTTCTGCTCCAGGCCCTGGAGATCTCGGCCGAGCCGCTGCTGGGCTTTGAACTCGCAGCAGACTGGGCCGATGAGGCCCGGACCCGCCATGCCGCTGAAAAAGTGGCGGCGCAGATCTTCGCCGCGGAGACCGCCGCCTTCCTGGACAAACCGGACGCCGCCATCCATCTGGCACAGGCCGCCATCCGTTCCGAGCCCCTCAACGAGAGAGCCTGGACGGTCCTCGTGGCCGGGTACGAACAGTCGGGGCTCCCGGTTGAGGGCCTGTCGGCCTACGATCGTTGCCGCCGGCTCTTCGACCGCGATCTCGGCTGCACGCCGGGCCCTGCTCTTCAGGCCGCGCATCTGAGGCTCCTGAGGCAACGCGCCGAGGGGAACACCGAACTTTCGGAAGTCCTGGCCGCCTTGCTGTACCTCGGCGATCGGCTCCATGGGCCCAAGTGTCCGCAGGTGGCCGCGCCCGAATCGCGTCGAATGCAGGAGAATGCCGGCCGCGTCCTCGACTCATTCCTTCAACGGGTCCGTGCCGCTGTGTGAGCACGCTCAATCCCTGTCCGCCGATGACATTGCCGACCCCGTAGATGCGGGCCGGCTAGGGTTCCGGCGCCGCACTCCGGAGTTAGCTTCATCACGTAGAACGGATTCGTGAAAAGCTAAGTCCCGGCGGGCCCCATACTTGAAATGACCCCGGCGAATATTCCCACCGCCAGGCATGAGGAGGGTCCGTGAAAACCTTGAGAATTCTAAAGAGTACCGCCACGAACGAGTACTTTCCGGCCGCGGCCGTGCTGTCCGTCGTGGTTCTGTTCTGGGCCCTGGGCTTGGTCGGCGGGCTGTCGCTGCTGAGCAAGCACCAGTCGCTGCTGGCGACGATCTCATGGCTGCTGTTCGTCTACGCAGCTGCGGTGCTTTCACCGCTGGCAGGCCTGCTGGCCGCCGGCGACCTTATCCGTCGCTGGCTGCGCAACAGACAACGGTCCGGAGCAGCGCCGTCCGGCGCAGACCCTGCCCGCGCAGAACCTGCCGGCACGGCCTCCGCGTAGGCCCGGGCCCTACTCGAACCGGGAGGGGTCACCCATGCCGCGGCGCACGACTTCTGCGACGCCGCTGGAGAAGTCGATGACGGTGGTGGGCTCGGAGCCGCAGTCGCCGGAATCAATCACTGCGTCCAGCACATAGTCCAGCCGTTCCTTGATTTCCCAGCCCTGGGTCATGGGTTCCTCCTCATCCGGCAGCAGCAGCGTGCTGGACAGCAGGGGTTCGCCGAGTTCAGCCAGCAGGGCCTGGACCACCACGTTGTCCGGGATGCGCACGCCGACCGTTTTCTTCTTCGGGTGGAGCAGCCGGCGAGGGACCTCTTTGGTGGCCGGCAGGATGAAGGTGTAGCTGCCCGGGGTGACGGCCTTGATGCTGCGGAACACATCGTTGTCGATCTGCACGAACTGGCCCAGCTGGGCGAAGTCCTTGCAGACCAGCGTGAAGTGGTGTTTGGCATCGAGATGGCGGATGGTCCGGATCCGGTCCAAAGCGTCCTTGTTCCCAAGTTGGGCGCCCAGTGCGTAACAGGAGTCGGTGGGATAGGCGATGAGGCCGCCTGAACGCACGATTTCCACGGCCTGGTTGATGGAGCGCGACTGGGGGTTCTCGGGGTGTACGTCAAAGTATCTCGCCATGGGACGAGCTTACGCCGGGGGGCGGTCCGGCTGCCGCACCCGGCCGGCGTCGTGGAGCTCGTCATGGTGGATCCGTTCCCCGAGCCGATGGAGGGGCTCCCCGCTGCCGCACCACTGCTTCGCGATGATCTCCGCGGCGATAGACACTGCCGTTTCCTCGGGGGTACGGGCGCCCAGGTCCAGCCCCACCGGGCTGTGCAGCCGGGACAGCTGCGCGTCGCTCAGTCCTGCGTCACGAAGCCGCGCAATCCGGTCCTCATGCGTCCGTCGCGACCCCATGGCGCCGATGAATGCGACCGGGCTGCCCCGCAGCGCCACCTCCAGCAGCGGGACATCGAACTTGGGATCATGCGTCAGCACACACAGCACGCTCCGCTCGTCCACGAGACCTTTCGCCAACTGCTCGGCCAGATAGCGGTGCGGCCACGCGTTGACCACTTCGGCAGCATCAGGAAAGCGCGCCGCGGTGGCGAAGACCGGCCGGGCGTCGCAAACAGTGACGCGGTAGCCCAGGAAGGCACCGAGCCGGGCCAGTGCCGAGGCGAAGTCAATCGCCCCGAAAACGAGCATCCGCGGAGGCGGGGCGTAGCTTGCGAAGAAGACGCGCATCCCGGCGTCAAGGCGTTCGCCGTCGAGCCCGTAGTTCAGGATGCCGGAGCGCCCGGCGGCGAGCATCCCCTGGGTGTCATCGCCGACTGCCTGGTTGGCCCGCACGGAGCCGAGGTCACCCTCAAAGCCGCCGGGCCGTACGACGAGATGCCGTCCCAGCCAGCGGCTGTCCGCGTGCTCGATTACCGTAACGACCCCCACCCGCCGTTCGGCGGCGATGTCCGCCCTGACGTCATCAAGTTCGGCGAAGCTCCGCTGCGAGACCGGCTCAACGAAGATGTCAATGATGCCGCCGCAGGTCAGGCCGACAGCGAAGGCGTCGTCGTCGCTGATCCCGTAGCGGACGAGGACGGGGGTGCCGTCGCCCATGACCTGCGTGGCGAGGTCGTACACGGCACCCTCGACGCAGCCCCCGGAGACCGAACCGACGGCTTCCCCTCCGGCGGTGACTACCATGGAGGCGCCCGGGAGCCGCGGGGCGGACTTGAAGGTGCCCACCACGGTGGCCAGGCCGGCGGTGCGGCCCTGCTCCCAGTCCGGCATGATGGCAGCGAGCACATCACGCATGGGCGGCCCGCCACGTGCCGTACATCTTCATGGTGCGGAAGGCCGACCGCCGGCCCGCCCAGTAGGCGACGCAGGCCACCACCGCGACGACGGCAAGGATCTTCCCGGGGCTGGAGAGCTGGTCCGCGGCGATGCCCCGGGCCAGGCTCAGGGCGTCCAGGCTGCCGGCGGCCGCGACCGGCGACGGCGGCAAGGCGGCGGGCGTGGCAGCAGGCGCCGTCGGTTGGCCGGCCGAGGCGGGAGCCGCAGGTCCTGGCACCGGCGCATGCTCCGCCGCCACCGGCGCCGCCTCCGGAGCCGCCTTTGCCACCGGCTCCACGAGCATGGCCTGCAGGTTGCCAGCGAAGAGTGCCATCATCTGTTCCGTGACGCTGCCGATCACGCCCTTGCCCATGGCAGCCGCCTTTCCGGAAAGCGCAACGTCAGCCGACACGGTGCCCTTCGTGCTGCCGCCGGGCCCGTCGGCCAGGGACATGACAACGGTGGCCTCCGCGGTGCCTTGGCCGCGCGTTTCCTGCGCCTTTCCCCCGAGTACGGCGCGGTGCTCGGCGGCGTTGCGTTCGATGACGTTCAGCAGGCCCTTGTACTGCATATTCACCGGTCCCAGCTTCACGGTCATGCCGACTTGGTAGGCGTCGTCGGAGAGTTTGTTGAGGATCTGAGCGCCGGGCACACAACCTGCCACCCGTTCGAAGTCCATCAGGGTGTCCCAGACCTTGTCTATCGGTGCGACTACCGAGAATGTGCTGTCGATCTGCATTAGTTCGTCCTTCTTTCAGATGATGCCTGGCCGACGCCGCGGATTGCGGCCGCAACCTCGGTCAAAGCCGTGTAACTGTGCCCGCTGACGAAGGCATCGCAATACGGCAAGGCAGCTGCCATTCCGCCAGCCAGCGGCAGGTAGCCGGGAGCTGCCTTGCGCGGGTTGACCCACACGATCCGGTAAGCAAGCCTTCGGAGCCGGGCCATCTGGGCCCCCACCTGCGCCGGATCCTCCTGCGCCCAGCCATCCGAGAAGATGACCACCACTGCGCCGCGGGCCAGCCCGCGGCGGCCGTGTTCGTCGACGAAACGGCGGAGGCTATCGGCGATCCGGGTCCCGCCGGCCCAGTCGGGGGCGGTGGCGGCGGCTCGGGCCAGGGCCTCGTCGGGATCACGCAGCGAGAGCTGCCTGGTCAGCCGGGTCAGGCGGGTGGAGAACACAAACGCCTCGGCCCCGGCCTTGGCCACCGCCCCCTGGAGCACTGAGACGAAGATCCGTGCGTAGGGCTCCATCGAGCCGGAGACGTCGCAGAGCATCACCAGTTTTCGCCGCTGCTCCCGACGCCGGGCGAACAGCAGCCGGGTGGTGTCCGAGCCGGAGCGCCGGGCCGCGCGGACCGTGGCCCGCACGTCCAGCCTGGCGCTGCTGTGGGCGGACTTGCGGCTACGGCGGCTCAGCCGCGTCGGCGTGGCGAGCAGCATCCGGGCTGCCAGCCGCCTGACGTCCTGCAGCTCCGCCGCGGAGAGGTCGGCGAAGGACATCCCGTGCAGGTGCTCGTCGGGTGAGGCCATCGCCAGCACGGCTTCCCTTTCCTGGGCATCGCTGTCCTCCGGCCCGTTCTGCCCGGCCGAGGCAACGGCCGGGTGCGGCTGCCGCAGCGAAGGCGCGCTCCGTGCTGCCCGGTTGTCGGCGGGGGAGGGCCGGGTGCGGGCTTCTTCGGGGGCCGCCGGCAGCGGGGCGGGCGTCGCTGCCGGCCCTGCGAGCGGCATGGCAGGGTTGAAGCCGTTAAGGAACACGGCGGTGAAGACGGCGTCGAACACCGGGAGCTGCTCGCGCGCGGACATCAGCACCACCCGCGACGTCCAGTAGAGCGTCTCCACGTCGCGCGGAGGGACCAGCCGGAGGGCTTCGGCGAGCCGGACAGCCCGGTCCGGGGAGCAGGCCAGGCCGGCCCGGCGCAGCGCGGTGATGAAGGCGGCGGTAAAGACGGCAGCCTGCACCGGCGGTGGCAAAGTCGCGGTGTCCTGGCTTACCTCACTCATCGGTCCCCTAACCCACCGGTGCCGCCCACGAGCCAGGCCGCCCCGCGGGCGCCGACCAGCTCCAGGTCGTCCCGGTTCTTGACGATCGAGCCCCACGTCTGCTCCGCCGTCGCGGCGTCGATGCGTTCGATGCCCAGCACGGCGAGGGCGGAAACCCAGTCGATGGCCTCCGAGATCCCGGGCGGCTTGGCCAGGTCCAGCGTACGCAGCTTCGTCATGACCGCTGCGGCCTGCAGCGCCAGCGCTCCGCTGCTCTCCGGCACCCGGCGGCGCACGATCTCCGCGATCCGTTCCGGTCCCGGGTAGTCGATCCAGTGGTAGAGGCAGCGGCGGGTGAGCGCATCGTGCAGGTCCCTGGTCCGGTTGGAGGTCAGGATCACGATCGGGGGATGGGTGGCCCTGACGGTGCCGAGCTCCGGAATGGTGACCGCCGCCTCGGCCAGCAGCTCAAAGGTGAAGGCCTCGAATTCGGCGTCTGCCCGGTCGATCTCGTCCAGGAGCAGGACCGCGGGGCGCGGGCCGGGGTGCTCGATCGCCTGCAGCAGCGGACGGCGCAGCAGGTATTCCGGGCTGAAAAGGTCAGCTTCGGTGACGGCGGCGTCGCGCACCTCCGCCAGCCGGATCCCGAGCAGCTGCCGCTGGTGGTTCCACTCGTAGAGCGCCTCACCCGCATCAATGCCCTCGTAGCACTGCAACCGGTACAGCGGCGTATCCAGCAGCTGCGCTAGCGCCTTCGCCGCCTCCGTCTTGCCCACCCCGGCCTCACCCTCCAGGAGGATGGGCTGCGGAAGCCGGACGGCGAGGAACAGGGCTGTCGCCAGCCCGACGTCGGCCAGGTAGTCGTTCCGGTCCAGCTCCGCCATGAGCGAGGGGACATCGGGCACCCTGCGCTGCACCTCCAGCTCGGCGCCCGTGCGTGCCGCCGTGTTCACTTCACTCCGTCCAGCTCGGCCATGACCTGGCGGTAGTCTTCTTCGGTGTCGACGTCCAGCGGGACGGGCCCCGCGACGGCGAGCTCGACGACGTCGTCCGCCCGTTGCTCCAGCAGCTTCCAAACCGCCTTGTCGCCGTGCAGGACGGACAGCCCGGGCAGGAACTCTCTGGCAAATGCAATGGGATGGCCGAGGCCGTCGTCGTAGCGGCAGACTGCGATGCCCGGGCCGGGCCGGTCCCCGGAGCCCTGTTCGGGACTCCCCGGCTTCCGTTCCGCCAAGAGGGCGGAAAGCAGTGCCCGCACTGTCGCCGCCCGGACGCCCGGCTGGTCCCCGAGGAGGAGAACCACAGCATCGGTGTCCGGGTGCAGCACGGCCAGCCCCGTGGCGATCGAAGAGGAACAGCCTTCGCCGAAGTCGGGGTTCACTACGATGTCGCAGCCGCTGGTGTCAGCGGTGCTCTGCACCTCCGCGGCCGCTCCTCCCAACGCCAGAATGGTCTGCTCGAAGCCGCAGTCCCGGGCGGTGGCGAGGACAGCGTCGAGCAGCACGCCGGAGCCGTAGGGCAACAGCTGCTTGGGCCGGCCGAGGCGGCGGGAACCTCCTGCCGCGAGGATCAGCCCGGCGGTCCTGGCTTCAGCGGGTGACTGCTCAGGACGTGAGGGCATAACGCTCCGGATCCTTGCGGAAGCCGGCACGGCAGCCGGGTGAACAGAAGTACACGGTAGCGCCGTCGTGCACCAGGTGAAGCGAGGTGTCAACGGCCGCGACGGCCATGCCGCAGACCGGGTCGATCGCCGTCGCCTCCGCCGGGGAGGCAGCCGGCACCGGCGGTGCCGCGTGATGCCGGGATGTGGCCCGCTCCTGGATGAGCTGGGCCAGGATGGAGAGCGCGATCTCGCCGGGGGTGCGGGCACCGAGCTGCAGTCCCGCCGGGGTGAACACCCGCGAGCGCAGCGCCGCGTCGACCTCCAGCGAGTCCAGCACCGCGGCGCCCCGGGCAACGCTGGCCACGAGCGCGACGTAGGGCACGCCGGCACGCAGCCCTGCCTCGAGCGCGGTTTCCTCGGCCTTGCCATGGGAGGCGACAATCAGCGCCGCATCGTCCGCCCGCGGCACCGCCGATTCCCCGTCGGTGAGCTCCACGGCCAGGCCGACGCCAGAGCCCAGCGTCTCCAGGGCCTGGGCTACCGGAGTCGTGCCGACCACCAGGACCCGGGGTGCCGGAACGCGAGGCTGCAGGAAGATCTCGATCGCCCCGCCGCTCAGGCAGGGGTTGGAGACCTCGACGGCGCCTTCCCCGGCGGTGCGGGACGGCTCACCGGGGACCACGCGCAGCAGGAGCGGTTCCCCGGACGCCAGCACCTGGAGGCTGTACTCGCGCACCGAGGACTCGACGCAGTGTCCGCCGACAAAGCCCAGGATCTCGCCGGTGGGCAGCACCAGCGCGGTATCCCCGGCGTGCGAGCTCGTGGGGTGCTGGGCGCGGACCACGGTGGCGTGGACGAACGGTTCACGGCGGGCGGCGAGCTCCTCCGCCCGGGCCGTCAGGGGCTCTCCGGTCGGGGCCATATCAGATCGGCGGCCTTGCCCGGCCCTGCATCGCCGCCCAGACCCGGGCCGGGGTGCAGGGCATGTCCATGTGCACCACTCCGTAGGGCGCCAGCGCATCGACAACGGCGTTCACGATCGCCGGCGGCGAACCGACCGTGGCGGACTCGCCGATGCCCTTGGCCCCGATGGGGTGATGCGGGGACGGGGTGACGGTAAAGCCGGTCTCCCAATCCGGCACCTCCATGGCCGTGGGGATCAGGTAGTCCATGAAGGACCCGCCGAGGCAGTTGCCATCGGCATCGAACTCGATGATCTCCATCAGCGCCATCCCGACGCCGTCGGTGAGTCCGCCGTGCACCTGGCCTTCGATGATCATCGGGTTGATCCGGGTGCCGCAGTCATCCACCGCGATGAAGCGCCGCACCACGACGCGCCCGGTGCCGGGATCGACGTCGACCACGCAGATGTACGCGCCGAAGGGAAAGGTCAGGTTCGGCGGGTCGTACGTGACCTCGGCGTCGAGGTTGCCGTCGACCCCCTCGGGCAGGGCGACGGTGCCGTGGGCGCCCATGGCGATTTCGGCGATGGTCTTCCCGGCGCCCGGATCGCCCTTGACGAACCAGCGCCCCTTCTCCCACTCGAGGTCCTCGGGCCGGGTCTCGAGCATGGCCGCGGCGATGAGCTTCGCCTTCTCCCGCACCTTGCGGGCGACGAGGGCGACGGCGCCGCCGCTGACCGGCGTCGAGCGGCTCCCGTAGGTGCCGAGTCCGAACGGTGTCTGGTCCGTGTCGCCGTGGACCACGTCGATGTCCTCCGGCGGGATGCCGAGTTCCTCGGCGACGATCTGCGCGAACGTCGTCTCGTGGCCCTGGCCCTGGCTCTGCACCGAGAGGCGGACCACGGCCTTGCCGGTGGGATGGACGCGCAGCTCAGCGCCGTCGGCCATGCCCAGGCCCACAATGTCGAAGTGCTTGCGCGGCCCGGCGCCCACGACTTCCGTGAAGAACGAAACCCCGATGCCCATCAATTCACCCTTGGCCCGCTTTTCCTGCTGCTCGCGCCGGAGGTCCTCATAGCCGGCCATTTCCATGGACAGCCGCATGGCGGGCTCGTAGTTGCCCGAGTCGTAGACCCAGCCGGTCTTGTTCGCATAAGGGAACTGCTCGGGCTTGATGAAGTTCTTCAGCCGCAGCTCGGCCGGGTCCATTTCCAGCTTGCGGGCCAGGATGTCCACCAGCCGTTCCACCAGGTAAACGGCCTCCGTGACGCGGAAGGAACACGCATAGGCGACGCCGCCGGGGGCCTTGTTCGTATAGACGCCGGTGACGCTGCAGTAGGCGGCCTTGAGGTCGTAGCTGCCGGTGAAGATGGAGAAGAAGCCAGCCGGGGTCTTGGTCGGCTGGGCCGTGGCGTTGAACGCGCCGTGGTCTGCCAGCACGCTGGTCCGCACCGCGAGGATCTTGCCGTCCCTGGTGGCCGCGATCTCGCCCTGCATGATGTAGTCGCGGGCAAACGAGGTCGACATCAGGTTCTCCGAGCGGTCCTCCACCCACTTCACCGGCCGGCCGGTGACGATGGAGCCGACGACGGCGAGGATGTAGCCGGGGTAGATGCCGACCTTGTTGCCGAAGCCGCCGCCGATGTCCGGGGAGACAATGCGGATCTTGTGCTCGGGGATCCCCGCGACGATCGCGAACAGCGTGCGGTGGGCGTGCGGGGCCTGGGTGGTCTCATACAGGGTCAGCCGCCCGTCGACAGCGTCGAAATCCGCGACGGCCCCGCAGGTTTCCATCGGAGCCGGGTGCACGCGGGGGTAGACGACCTCCTGGCTGACCACGACGTCGGCGGAGGCGAAGACGGCCTCGGTTT
Source organism: Arthrobacter sp. SO5 (assembly GCF_020532805.1). Taxonomy (GTDB): domain Bacteria; phylum Actinomycetota; class Actinomycetes; order Actinomycetales; family Micrococcaceae; genus Arthrobacter. The sequence continues at coordinate 46,650 of NZ_MQTQ01000023.1, forward strand.
CTGCTTTGTCGCCCATTTCCCAGTCGAAGATCCGGTTGTCCGTCCGGCCCTCGATCTCGTCGCGGATCACGGGGGCGTCCGCGTCGAGCGCTTTGCGGGCGTCGATGACAGGCTGGAGGACGTCGTATTCGACGTCGATCAGTTCCAGTGCGTCCCGGGCCGCGTAGCGGTCCTCGGCCACGACGAACGCGACTTCCTGCCCCTGGAACCGGACCTTGTCCGTCACCAGCACGGCCTGGACATCCGCGGAGAGCGTCGGTGCCCAGGCGAGGTTCAGGCCCAGCAGGTCCTTCCCGGTGATGACGGCCAGGACTTTCGGGTGGGCCAGGGCATTGGTGGTGTCGATCGAGACGAGCCGGGCGTGCGCCACGGGGGCGCGCAGGATGGCGCCGTGCAGCATGCCGGGCAGGACGATGTCGTCGAGGTAGTGGCCCTTGCCGCGGACGAAGCGCGGGTCTTCTTTGCGCTGGATCCGGCCGTAGCCGATGGGGCGGTCCTCGTCGCCGGCCGCCGGATTGCTGGGCCGTTCATGGATGACGGTCATGCCTTCACCTCTGTGTCCACTATCTCGGTTGCGAAATCCGGGACCGGAGTGTCCGTGCCGTCGAGGACTTCGTCGGCCGCCGGTGCATCGTCCACGCCGGTACCCGCAGGGTGGGCGGCTGCCCACTGCACGGAGCGCACGATCGTGGCGTAGCCGGTGCAGCGGCAGATCTGCCCGGAAATGGCCTGCCGGATCTCGGTGGCGTCAGGATGCGGATTCTTATCCAGCAAGGCGCGGGCGGTCAGCATCATGCCTGAGGTACAGAAACCGCATTGCAGTCCGTGTTCCTCCATGAAGCCCTGCTGGACAGGATCCAGGGATCCCCCGCTGGCGAGTCCTTCCACGGTGCGGATATCGTGCCCGGCGGCCATCGCCGCCAGGACGGTGCAGGATTTCACCGGCTGTCCGTCCATCAGGACCACGCAGGTGCCGCAGTTGCTCGTATCGCAGCCCCAGTGGGTGCCGGTCAGGCCGAGGACCTCGCGGATGTAGTGGACCAGGAGAACACGCGGTTCAATCTCGTTCGTGACGTCGTTTCCGTTGACGGTCATGCTGACCTTCATCCGCTTCAGCCTTCCTGGGTCTTGGCGGCGCGGGTGCAGGCAAGCCGCAACACCCGCCGTGTGAGTTCGTCGGCCAGATGCCGCTTGTAGTCGACGGGGCCGCGCTGGTCGTCCACCGGGTCACAGGCTGCCGCAGCCAGCCGTCCGGCCTCAACGAACAGCTCTTCCGCGGGATGCCGGCCGCGCAGCACGTCTGCGGCCTCAGCCAGGGTGCCGTCAAGGCCGAGTGCGGTGAGTCCGACGGCGGCGTCGGAAATCGTGCCGTCCGCGGCGAGCGTGATTGCGGCGCCGGCGGCGCCGACGGCCCAGTCGCCCACGCGGCGTTCCACCTTCTCGTAGGCGCTCGACGAGCGGGGACGAAGGGGGAATCGAAGCTCGCACAGGAGCTCATCCTGGCCCACAGCTGTTTCGTAGGGGCCGCGGTGGAAATCGGCCATGGTCAGGATGCGCTCGCCGGCCGGACCGCGGATGACTGCTTCCGCGCCCAGGACATCGCAGACGGTGGACAGGTCCTCGGCCGGGTCCGCCTGGCAGAGGGAACCGCCGATGGTTCCGCGGTTCCGGACGATCGGGTCGGCGATGACCGACTCGGCGTCCCGGACGATCGGGAAGATCCCGGCGATCTCGTCGGATTCGAGGAGGGTGGTGTGCCGGGTCATGGCGCCGATCCGCAGCGTGTCGCCGTCGCGGAGGATGAAATCGAGTTCGTAAAGGTCGTTGATGTCGATGAGCCACTCGGGCCGGGCCAGCCGGAGCTTCATCATCGGCAGGAGGCTGTGCCCCCCGGCGATGACCCGGGATTCCGTGCCGTGGCGCTGCAGGAGTTCCAGTGCGTTGTCCACCGAACTGGCCCGCACATAGTCGAATGGAGCCGGAATCTGCATAGTCCCTACCTCACTCCCGGGCGCTCGCAACGTCGCGGAGCGCCGATTTGAGGCAAGTCTTGCCCCGCCTGACATGGAGTGTCAACATCGTCATAAGCGAAAGGTTATGACGCCGTGTCCATGACATTGAGCCAACTGCGCACCTTCGCCCTCGTCGCCAGGCTGGGCTCGCTGCACGCCGCCGCGGAAGCGCTCGGAGTCAGCGAACCGGCCGTCTCGGCGGCACTGGCGGCGCTGCGGCAAGACCTCGGCGACCCCTTGTTTGTGCGAGCCCAGGGCGGGGTAGCACTGACTCCGGGCGGCCGGGCCCTGGCGGACTACGCCCAGAACATCGTCGGGCTGGCGGATCAGGCACGCTGGGAGGTCGCCCACGCGAAGAACGACGCCGGACGGCTGAAGATCGTCGCCACGGCGCCTTTTGCCGAACATGCCGCCGGCCGGCTGCTGGACCTTTTCACCAAGCGGGTTCCCGGCGCGTGGGTTGATGTGGTGGTCGAGGCGGCGGAGGACCTTGACCCGCTCCTGCACGAGCGGGCCTACGACATCGCCCTGGGCGCACGGCCGACGGCGCCAGCTGGCACGGCTGCGTCGGAGCTCGACCTGGAGTCCGTTCCCTTCCTGCGTTACCAGCGGGTGTTCGTGGTGGCCTCGTCCCATCCGCTGGCCCGGCTGCACGGTCCGCTGTCTGTGGCCACGCTCCTGGGCAGGCCCTGGTTTGCCGGACCTGCCGGGATCCAGGCCGGCACGGAAGAGGGGCGCTGGCTGGCGTCCGTGGGCGTTGCGCCCGACATTATCCGGTTGAGCAGCGAGACCGATGCGCTGGCTGCCGTGCGGGCGGGGGAAGGGATCATGCTGGCGATCGGCCATATTGTGCGCGCCGAGGTCCAGAGCGGGGCACTCGTCCGCCTGCCCGTCGTCGGGACCCCGTTCACGGGACTGTGGTGGGCCAGCACGCTGGACCACCGCCGGACCACCACGATGGCGCAGACGCTGCAGCGCTTCGTCAACACCGCGGACGCGACTGCCGCGATGGTCGCGCCGGGAGGATCCCGCGGACTTGAGCGCCGGGGCTCGAAGTTCCACGTTGCGCTGTGGAGCTGAAGAAAAGGTAGCCACTGCGCCGCGGGGCCCTGTGTCGCGTTGCACATGTGGGTGGTCGGTGCTACCCCTTGTGGAGTAGACGATCGACGCACACACCCTACAAACACACTTTACAAAGAGGAGTAGCTATGACTTTGACCCGTGACGAGGACAGCTCGCTGAGGCACTGGAGCAGCCGGCTGATCCAGGCGCTGCAGATCCTCGACCTGGAAGTTGACCACGAGAAAATCGTTGAAGTTGCGGAGGAATCGCGGAAGGCAGTCGGACCGCACGCGGACGCGATCAGCGCCTTCATCGTCGGCTTCGCTGCGGGCACAGCGTCCACGGACGGCCGCAAGAGCACCCAGGAGGCCGTTCACGCCGCCTCCAACAAGGTCATTGAGCTGTGCGAGCACGGCGAATCCGGCGGCCCCGACGAAGAGGGCTGGGCCAAGAGGGCCCAATAGCAGCTCCACCCCGCTCCCACCCCGGGGGACATGCCCAGCCTTTGAGCCCGGGACTGGACATAAAGGCACTATGTCCGGTGCCCGCGGGCAGGACTGGACATGTCCCGCGGGAGGGTCAGGACGACCCGCCGCAGCACCCCC
>NZ_MQTQ01000024.1 GCF_020532805.1 Arthrobacter sp. SO5
ATTTCCGGCCCCTTGCCCTGCGGGTAGACAGGGCTCCGTCGGCCGCCGAGCAAGCGAGCTTGCCAGCAACCAAAAAACGGTCCCTTCACCGGCCGCCATTCAGGGATCGATAGCGTTCATCGAAACTGTCAGTTTCCGAAGTCGTCTGCAGGGAATGTCCACACTCGTCTGGGTTGTTGGTTCTCGTTCTCTTAGGCACAGCGGCCCTCACTGTCATCGGCGTCGCCCAGCTCCGAAGGACCCAGACGGTTCCCGTCGCGTAGTCCTGATCTGGCCATTGCAGAACCCGCCGGAGTTCGCCGCAGGCTACTCTGGGGATTCACAATTTCTGGGGGATGGAATGGCTCGGACACACAACGCACAGGTTCTTGTCACTGGATTACTCCTGGTGCCCGTCGGCTGGATACTCCTCGTCCCGCTCGGAGGCCGGGTTGCCGATGCGGCATACCGCAGCGATGAGGACTTCTACACATTGCTCGGGCTGTGCGGGGGCCTCCTGCTCCTGGGAGGCATCTTCCTGATTCTCGGCAGTATCGTCCGGGCCCTGCGCAAGATCGACAGGTTGAATTCCACCGCGGGAATCGTGCCGGCCCAGAAGCCTGTCTCGGAGGAAGAACCGGCCGCATAGCGTTCGACGCACCGAGGTAATCTTGGGATTTCGCGCCCGCCCATCAAGTGGCGCAGCTTGTGTGAAGATTGGGGACTTCAAAATGGACCATCTTGCTGAACACAGGGCTGTAGGCGACGCGCCTGCGGTCCTTCGAGCATCAACCTACTTTTGGCTTGCCAGTGCGCTCGTATCAGGAGTCGTACCGGCCATCGTGATGGCCGTGTGGCCGACAGACTCCGATCTGTTCGCGGTCACCATGGGACTGGTTCTCCTGGTGACGGTCCTGCAATCCTGGGCGGCATGCAGGCTTTTGCGAGGCGAACATTGGGCCAGGTTTGTTCTGTCCATCGTGGCCATCTTGTCCCTGGCAGGTGCGTTGAGTGCCGCACCAACACCGCTGGTAGTTGCGGGGTTGGTCCTGAGTCTTGCCGGTGCGGTGCTGATGTGGATGCCAGCATCCAGGACGTATCTCCGACGTAGCTCGGCCGCCGGCTAAATCAATCCACAAGAAAGAAGGCACAGCCAGGTGGAGGTCAGCAAGAGGCATCACACGGTCCCAAACTTCTATAGGCCGAGTATTCACCTCCGATTTCTCCCGATGCCGCGAAGGAGATCGTCAAGGGCAATGTCCGGGCTGATCGACGATTCGACCTGCTGAGTGGAGAATCGACAACACTCCTGATCGAAGCTCGCGCTTCCGCATTTAGTTGGGGCGAAACGATCGTTGTCACCCTCCACGACATGGAGGGCGTGACCCGTGTCGAGGCTGAATGCCGTCATAGGCAGCGGTCAGCGATCGTCGATTTCAGGCAATCAAAACGCGATCTGCAAAAGGTCCTTCACGGGATGGACCGGCATGCTGGTTAGCGTTCGCCTGTTGGTTGGAATTGGCGGTTTTTCGTAGCTCGGTTTGGCGGTTTGGCGGTTTGGCGGTTTGGCGGTTTTGCCGTTCCTTATGGGGAACCCTGTGCGGGACAATCGTGATGCATCTGAACAGTTCATCGACCGGTGTACGTCTCGGTAGCAGTGGAGGGGCGCCCGTTAGGGTGATCCTTTAGGGACTGAAGAATCACCCAGACAGAATCGGAGCAGATACATGAAAGCAAATCTGGCTCCTGCCAGTTCCGCATCTTCTGCGGATTGGCTGGCCCGCGGCTTTCCGGGGCCTCCCCTTCTCGTGAGCACATTTGCGCCAGAGACTTTTCCGGCAGTCGTTCGTGTTCTAAATCCCCTTGTCGGCGCCGCCGGACGGAAACTCTCCTGGGCCGCCGTTGCGCGGGAGTTGGGCATTCCCTTGAACGGTGCCGCCGTTGGGGACCGTCTATGCCGGGACTACGAGGCCAAAACGGGTGAGAAGATCAATGTTGATTTCGGGACACTCGATTACGAGGTTGCATCTGCCCTCGCAGACGTTCTTAGCCGGCACACGACCACGCCCGACGAATGTTGCTTCGCCGCCTGGGTAGGCTACTCCGACATCAGGGACGAGTTCGCCGGAGCCCCTGCGGTCCTCCTTCCTCCCGAGCGGGAGATGTTCCTCCTCGAAGGACCCGTCGAGGCTGCAACAGAGGCGTTCGATGAACAAGGCTCCAGGCGCAGTGTGCGGTGGTGGCCGGTTGACCAAACCTGGTGCGTTGGAAATGATCTTTACGCTGATTCTGTCTACGTCGCTGGTTCCGAAGAATGCATCTCGGCTCTGGTGGATGATCCCCGTCTGGAAACCCTCGTAGCCGACCGCTCCGACGTTCATCCCGGAATCTACGCATAGGCACTTCGACGTCGAAGCCAGACAGCGTCCATATGGGGATCGCTTTCCGGCGTGGGCTCAGTGTGGAATAGTGCCATCAATAACCTTGGGGGGTAGAAGTGATGAAGTGCAGTCGTTTGCTGGAAATCGTTGTCGCGTTTTCTCTCGTGGCGGTCCCGCTCACGGGATGCGCAGGGCAGCAGCTTGGACGCGAAGACCTGAAATCTTTTGGCTCCATTGATGAGGCCTACGCTGCCGTCGATGACGTCCTGGGCTGCGATTCAAAACCTGTTGGCGACCCGGTCGTGCCTATGGGCGATGGCGGTCGTCTCACTTCTTCTCAGAGACTCTGCTCGGAAAATGTTCAGATAGACCTCTACCCGAATCAGGACGCTCTTGAGAAGAGCTATCAAACGTGGGCTGACTCAAGCCAGGGCAAAATCCCTCTCGTTCGAGGAAGCAATTGGATGGTTGTTGACCTCAGCCAAATCGCGAGTGGCCAGCCGTCAAGCTCCAGCATCGAACGATTGGCCGAGAAATTGAACGGCGAATACGCCGTTGTCGGCAACTAGTTGGACTTATCCCGAGAGCGTCGCTAGGCGGATACCCTCGAAGGGACGTCATGGTGCCGCGCGCCCGGTCAAGGATCCCGTACCGGGACTTCATGTCCTCTACCTTTGTCGTGCGAGAATCGCCTCATGGATGAGGACGAGAGACAGATGAGGCAGCAGTTGATGCTCCACGAGGCTCTGGTGCAGGCGATGGATCGGCGGGACGAGGTCTTCAAGGTGATTGAGGATTCACAGGACAAGGACGAAGCGATCCGTCGGGTGGGTCAGCTGTTGGGCTTGGGCGAGCTTGGCAGCCGGGCAGTCCTGGACCTGCAGGCGAAAGCATTTACCCGAGACCGGCGTCAGGCCATCGCTTCCTTTGCAGAAGAACTTAGATCAAGGCTGCCTGATGGGCGCTGAAGACTCGGCGTCGTCCATCAATTGCTGCTTCCTTCATCGCGGCTCGAGTGACTGGGATGCCCGCAATCCGATCCCCTAGGGGACGGTGCCGCGGAGGGTTCAGCTCGGAGCCCTCCGCGCGGCCGGCAACGAGGACTCGTCCTCTGTGCCTCGTTCCAGACGAGCCTTGCGTCTTCGCCTGGGACAAGCACAAGAAACTCATTCGCCCTCTGGACGATGCAAACGCTCGAACCCCTACTGCCGTTCTTTGGCGTCCAGAGCCTGCCGGGGACCGCCTAGTTACCCCTGGGTAGGCGGATGACCCGGACAGAGTGAAAAATGATCAGCCCTACTCCAACGCTCACGAATATGGTGTCTGGCCAGCGAGGCGGTTCTGTGGCAAGCCTGTATACGGCTGGAACCATGATGAATATGGCGAGGCCAATACCGAGCCAGGCTGAGAACTTGATTCGCCTTTGCTGTTCCGACGTTTTGGAAGCGGGCTCACCGCTGGTGGTGTGATCGTTGTCTGGTCTGCTGTAATGCTCGGGTTCCATGCGGCTGCCCCCTCGGGCTTGGTGTCCCGAGCCTACCCGAGACACCCGTCCACTTCAGGAGCAGCTGTCGGTCCCGTAGAGGTTTCCCTTTCGGACATGTAGTGGACCGTGCACGACTTTGGACATTTTGTGCAGACGATTTCGTAAAGTGACTGCCTTTGAACCGCAACCATAGTCGGCCGCTTTTGCAGGTCAATTGAGCCTGTCAAGGTAGTGGCGCCCAACCGGTGGTCGGGGCCACTCTGCCCGCGGATGGCCGTGTTTCGTCTGGCTGCCTCGATCGTCAGGAGCTGGCGTCGGAAGGTGCCTCGTCCACAACTTCCATTCGCACGACTAGCTTCTTGAAATCTGGATCGAAGCCGATGTCATTGCAGCGGTAGCGCCAGCCGTGAGGTTCAATACGTTCGACGAGCATTCCGGAAGTGGCCTTCTGCGACTCAAACCGTCCAAGTTTCCTCCCGGAGTCCCAGACGTTGTAAATCGTGATTGTGCCGTTGCTTTCAACAACATCAATCTCGACTTCCGGAGGAGTGCTGTCGTGCCACAGGACTAGGGCTCGGGAGGTCACGTCAGCGAGGGTCAGGCTGCCTTCGGTCGCGATGAACATTCCTTGCCGCCACGGGGCATTGACTTCTTCGAACACAACCCGAAGGCGCTGACCTGGGCGCACTGGAACCGTCTGTATGAAATAAGCCGGTTCCCCGTTCGGACCATGAAGTCATTTGTTGATAGTCGTGCCAGGAAGTGCCCTGCTCTGCGCCATCAGGACATCCGCTCTGTGGAGTAGGTGTGCACCGTATCCGAAACGGCCTCCCCGTGGATGGCCAGCCGGGCGCATCCTTTCATCACGTCAGGCTGACGGGTTGTCGCCGCGGCAACAGCAAAGGGAGGGGCGAGGGTCTCAGTCATGGCGGTCACTCTAATTGAACTCGCAATAGATCGCGACGGTATCCGTTCCGTTCAACCCCGAAAAAGTCGCCGACCCACGGGCATCCGCCAAGAAACCACCCTTTGTGCCTGCGCGGACCGGGATCCCCGGCAGGTGCCACTTTCGGAGAGCCGAGTGCACCGGACCGGACCGCTGTCACCAGATTGTCAGGAGTCATCTGCACTCCCGACACTTTCTTCAGAAGCCGCCTGCGCCAGTGTTCATGACGGTCATTTTGCGTATAACTACGGATCCGGTTGCGCATGTGGGCCCGATGCTTATCGCGGTCAACGGAGATCGGCCACTTGTCGGGGTAACCAAAAGAAAAGCCGGAGACCGGCATCAATCTTCAGTGTCTGGCCGCCATACTAGATTGCCAGGCAAACTAGACGATGTTACCGTCTAGACATGAGCGATGATCCAAAGTGGCCCAGCGATTGGATCCGGGCTGTCCTGGCACCGTGCATCCTGCAGCAGGTCCAGACCCGGAACGAGTCCTACGGCTACCAGATTGTGCAGGATCTGGGCGCGCGGGGCCTTCCCGGCATCGGCGGCGGCACCGTCTACCCGGTACTCAACAGGCTCGAGGCCGACGGAAGGGTCCGCTCCGAATGGCGCGAAGGCCACGGAGGTCCAGGCCGCAAGTTTTACACCATCACCCCCCAAGGGGAGACGTGGCTAAGCGAGACCTCCGGTGCCTGGCAGGAATTCACGGCAAGAGTAGCGGCGATACTGACAATGGAAGGGAACCCGGCATGACCACCTTGGATTACTTTAAAGCCCTTGCGCTGGGACTCCGCCAGCGCAAGCTCAGCGAGGACCAGGTCGCCGATTTGCTCCGAGAACTCCAGAGCCACCTGCAGGAGACAGGTGCGCGTCCTGAAGATGCTTTCGGCAGCCCCAAGGAATACGCAGAACGGTTTCCGAAGGGGCGCACGGTTTCCCGCGGATCGAAGGTCGGCTACCTTGCTGCCGCCGTGCTGATGGTCCTGATCGGCGCGAAGGTCTTCGCAGGCCAGGTCCTCGGCATCTCCCTCGGCTTCCCCGAAACATTGATCTATTTTGGGGCGACCGTCCTCGTGACACTCGCCCTGGTCGCGTGGAGCAATGTGCTGCAGCGGCGGCTCCCTGAACGGATAGCTGAGGATCTCAGCCGGCAGGACACTTGAAAAGGGGGTATGGAAGAAGATCCACGACAACATCCTGGAGGGTTCGTCAACCCGGCCTTACGCGCCCGGTTGAGGATCCTCAAACGGGATAGCGGCGGCACATGCCATCCTTGGGGTATGGCACGAACTTGGTTGTCGGTGACGGTGGAATTGCTCGGTGGTCGTGGTGAGGAGTTGTGGCCATGGCCTGGGCGCATCTTCGCCGTGGGACCGTCGCACACCTTCATGGATCTCGCCGATGCCATCAACGATGCTTTCGCCCGGTGGGACCGCTCGCACTTGTCAGTGTTCACTCTGACCGACGGCCGGGTAATCACTGACGAAGAGACGGGAACCGAAATGGCTTCGTCGATCCGCGGGCCGATCATCGCGCCAATCGACATCGCGGCTGCCAAGGTCGCCCGGACGGTGGAGCCGGGGGATGAGTTTCAGTTCACGTTCGATCTCGGTGACGCGTGGATGCACCGGTGTGTGGTCGGGGAGGTGAAGGTCGACCCGCTGGAGGTATTGGGTGTCCGTCCTGATGCCCCACTGCCGTACTGGGGCTGGGGCAGCATCCCGGACCAGTACGGGCGCCGGTGGGCTGCCGACGATGGGGAGAGCCGGGCGCCAGGGAAACCGGGCCGGCCACACCCGATGCTGCTTCACGCGTGGCCCGCAGAGGTGCAGGTGCCCGGGCTCGACTTGTCCGAGCTGCGGGAAGCCACCGCGGCAACAGATGCGGGCCGTTTCCTCGCGGCGGTGACGGGACACGACATCGATGACGCTTTGCAACAAGTGGGGGCCGGCATACCGATGGCGCTGGAGCAGAGACGCCGGGACGCCGAGCCGGTGGCACTGTCGGTCATCAACCGGCTGACTTGGCGCGGCGGCCCTGGTGACCGGCTGCTGGCCGAGGACCTGCTGGCCGGTCTGCGCCGCGAGCCGCTGACAGGCTGCGTGGTGCCGGTAGACCTGGACATGCTCAGCACCGTGCTGGAAGGGGATCCCGAGCTGTCGACCGGTGGCTACCTCGACCTGCGTACCGGGCAGGTGTACGACGACAGCGCCACTGACCCGATGATGGTCGGGGAGGGCGCCGCCATCGACATTGAGGAGGAGCCGGACCGTTGGCTTCGGCTCGACCGCACCGGTTCGCGGAACGGCTGGCGGGACATGGCGGCCTTCGCCGAGCGGCAGCGCGATGAGGCCCTCCGGGAGCGGCTGGAGCGGGCGATCGAGGGCAAAGGTGCCTTCTTCCGGTTCCGCGACCTCGTCCACGGCGAGAACCTTAGTGAACAGTGGTACGCCTTCTCCACCGACCGCCAGATGGGCCGTGCCCGCGAGTTCCTCGCTGATAATGGCATCCGCGTGGGCTAACGAGCCGGGCCCGGTCAGCGCCGGCGCAAGACCGTGCCGCCCGCACCGTACCGAAGATTGCACCTGTGACGGTGATTGTGGCGGGCGTTGTGGGACAACATACTGGACGGCCAAGTTACGCGGCGGGCTGCCGTTTGCGGTCGGCGGGGGAGTGTCCCACCGGGGTCATCCTGGTTCCAAGGATGCGGAACACCACACCGTGCCTGGTGAAGGACCGATGCTCCTATAGATCGTCAAGCGGCTTTGATGAGTTCTTTTTGCGTGTGGGTGGGTTGTAGGGCGGCGTAGATTTCGCGGGCGACGTAGCGTTTGAGGCAACGAATGATTTCGGGTTTGGAGAGGCCTTGCTGGGTACGCCGGTCAGCGTAGGCGGGGGTAGGTGCGTCGTAGCGCAGTCGGACGAGCACGACGATGTAGAGGGCGTTGTTGGCGGCGCGGTCGCCGCCGCGGTTGAGTCGGTGACGGTGGGTTCGACCGCTACTGGCAGGGATAGGTGCCGCTCCGCAGAGGTGCGCGAAGGCGGCCTCGGAACGTAACCGCTCCGGGTTGTCGCCGGCGGTGACGAGCAGCTGCCCGGCGACTTCAGTGCCGACACCAGGAAGAGCAAGCATGTGTGGTGCAGCTACGGTGATGAGCTCCTTGAGTTCGCCGTCGGCGTCGGTGATTTCTTCGGTGAGGTGTTGGTGGCGGCGCGCCAGTCGACGCAACGCGATCTTCGTGGCATATTCCGGGTCACCGAGATCACCAGTTGGTCGCATCCTGGCGCACGTCGTGATCAGCACGGTCGTACTCAAATGGCGCAGCTGTTCTCGTAGCTGGGCGGGTGC
>NZ_MQTQ01000025.1 GCF_020532805.1 Arthrobacter sp. SO5
CCTCCTCGCTGGTCGGAGCGGCGGTGTCCGGGCAGTCGGCCAGGATCCGCGCCATCGCGTCGTGCTCCGCCTGCGTCACCCACAGCCCGTAGCTGGACTTGACCGAAATCTGGCGTGCGACGTAGGCGCAGCGGTAGGACTTGTTCGCCGGCAGCCAGGTGGCGGCGTCCCCGTCGCTCTTTTTCATGTTGGCGGGGCCATCCACTGCCAGCAGGTTCAGCGGATCATTCGCGAAGGACAGGCGCTGGGCCGCAGTGAGCTGCTGTGCGCCCTTCTGCCAGGCGTCGCTAAGTGCCACCACATGGTCGATCTGGACGGCGGTGCTGGTGGTGTTGCCGCGGAGGAAGTTGATCAGGCTGGCCGTGTAGGGGTCGTTCAGGACACCGGAGAGGACGACGCAGTCGTGGGTACCGGGCTTGAGTGCCACGGCGGCCAGGTCCCGGCGCAGCATGTCATTTCGGGTGTCGCAGCCGTTGCGGTCGACGTCGGCCCAGGCCTGGCCGAACTGGTCGCGCGAGTAGCCGGTCTTCGGCGCCCGGCCCTTAATGGGAAGCGTGGCCAGCACGTCGAGGGCTTTGCTGGCGAAGGCGGGCTGCTGGTTGGGGGCGCCGAGGCCGGCGGCGGTGACCCCGGGGGTGGTCTCAGGGTCCAGCGGCGCTCCGTCAGTGCCCGGAGTTGGGGTCGGCGTCGTGGTCGGTGTGGCGCTGGGCGTGGCGGTAACACTGGCGGCGGGGCTCCCGGGTGCGGCGGCCTCGGCCGGTGCCGCTGCCGGGCTGGCGCACGCCGTGGCGGAGACGAGCAGCAGTCCGGCAAGGCCGGCGGCAATCCAGTCAACCGTCCCGGTGCGGCGGCGTGCCGTGGATGACCGGACGTTGTGTGGCCCGGCGCTGTGTCTTACTGCGCTCTTCAAGTGGTTCCCCAATACGTGCAATTGTGCGGGGAGTATCCCGACCAGTCACACCCTACCGGCGCCAAGGACAACGCGGGGTCACATCGCGCCCATGATGGGGCCCGGGATGGGCGCGAAGTGACCCCGCGTTGCCTTAGTCGGGGGTGCGGCCGGGGTGGGGAGCAGTCAGGGACTTTAGTTCAGCGAGGCGTTGTTCAAGGCATACGGCGGGCGCATCATCCCGGGAGTGTGCCCCTCGGCGGGGTCATTGCCGATCTGGACGATCCTGTTGTCCTGATCCACATGCACCACTTTGGGGTTGTAGGCCTTGGCCTCTTCGGTGGTCATCTGGGCGTAGGTAATCAGGATGACGACGTCGTTCTCGTGCATGAGGTGGGCGGCCGCACCGTTGATGCCGATCACACCCGATCCGCGCTCGCCGGCAATCGTGTAGGTCTCCAGCCGGGCGCCGTTGGTGACGTCGACAATCGCCACGAGCTCGCCGGGAAGAATGTCGGCAGCTTCCAGAAGGTCAAGGTCCACGGTGACGGAACCGACATAGTGGAGGTCGGCGTGGGTGACCGTGGCGCGGTGGATCTTGGACTTGAAAATTGTGCGATTCATAACCGCACCAGTCTAGCGCCGGGGCGCCGGGAGCGCTGTGAGCCAGCGAACACGGCCGCTCAGCCCGCCGGTGCCGCGACGGCGCGGCCGATGGACGCGGAGGTTTCGGCGAGGATTTCCCGGGCGGCCAGGATGGCGGGGCGCTTGGCGCTTGAGCGCCGCACCGACGTGAAGACCGTCCGGTGCGGATCGCCCGGGAGATCGATCAGCAGAGCGGTTGTTCCGCGCCCGGTCCAGACGAGGTCCGGCATCAGGGCCACGGCGTTGCCGGATTCGATCAGCCGGATCTGCGCCTGCAGATCGGCGGTTTCGAACCGGACGTCGGGTTCGAATCCCGCGCTCCGGCAGGCCTGTTCGGCCCAGTGCCGGGAGGCTGCGCCGCGCGGTTCCATCACCCAGGCCAGTTCAGCGGTGTCGGCAAGCGACGTGATGTCAGGCCCGACGGCGGACCGCGGCGGGACGGCCAGGCGGATCGCATCGCTCGTCAGGGCCACGCGGTCCAGCTCGGCGTAGCGGGGGGCCGCGTGGCCGGGGTACTGCTCGGCGATCACGAGGTCGAAATCCCGGGCCCAGGTCTCGTGCAGGGCGGTCTCGGGTTCCCGCTGCGTCATTTCGACCCGGACTTCGGGATAGCTGGCAGCCATCCGGGTCAGGGCGTCGGGCATGAGCGCCAGGGCCGCGGACTGGAAGACGGCCATCCGCACCGTCCCGGTCACGGTAGTCAGGGAGGCTGCGAGGTCGGCCTCGGCCTGCTCCAGCGTTTCCAGCAGCTGAGCCGTGTGCGCCACGAGGACTTCGGCCTGCGGCGTCAACTGCACGCGGCGTCCGGTCTTGCGGAGCAGCTCCACGCCGGCTTCCTTTTCCAGCAGGGCCAGTTGTTGCGAGACCGACGACGGGCTGTACTGGAGGGCCTCGGCCACCTCTGCCAGGGTGCCCCGGATTTTCAGTTCCCGGAGAAGGCGCAACCGCCGGACGTCGAGCATTGTTATTCCTTTGCGAAGCTAACGGTTATTGATTAGGAGAATTCACTTTATCTAATGGAAATTGGCTTGCATACTGTTGGGACTGAGTAACCCCCATCACAGGGTGGATTGATGGGCGCCACACCTAGCAGGAGACCCTGATGAAGACTAAAGACGTGACCACATCGATCATGCGGCGCAAGCCCATTGACGACATCGAAGAAGAAAACAAACACAGCGGATTGCAGAAGAGCCTGGGGCTCTGGCAGCTGACGGCCATCGGCGTCGGCGGCATCATCGGCGTCGGCATCTTCTCGCTGGCGGGGCTTGTGGCCCACGGCAGCGGGGGCGAGCCCGGCGTCGGCCCGGCCGTGCTCGTCTCGTTCCTGATCGCGGGGCTCGCCTCCGCCGCCGCGGCGCTGTCCTACGCCGAGTTTGCCGGCATGATCCCGCGGGCAGGCTCGGCCTACACCTACGGCTATGTTGCCCTCGGCGAGATCATCGGCTGGTTTATCGGCTGGGACCTGCTGCTGGAGTACATTGCCATCGTCGCCGTGGTGGCCATCGGCATTTCGGGCTACTTCGACGCCGCCCTCTCCGGCATCGGCATCCATATGCCCGCCTGGATGACAGCGACGCCGGATGAGGGCACGGGCGGCATCATCAACCTTCCCGCGATCCTCGTCTGCCTGCTGGTGACGTGGATCCTCTCCCGCGGCACCAAGACCTTTGGACGCTTCGAGCTGATTGCCGTCGGCATCAAAGTGGTGCTGATCCTGTTCATCATCGGGCTGGGCATCTTCTACATCAACACCAACAACTACAACCCGTTCTTCCCCAGCGGCTTCGGTCCCGTGGTGGCCGGCTCCGCCACGGTGTTCTTCGCCGTGTTCGGTTACGACGCCATGAGTACCGCGGCGGAGGAGGCGAAGGACGGCAAGAAGAACATGCCGAAGGCAATCATCTACTCGCTGATCATTGCCATGCTGCTCTACGTGGCCGCCACCCTGGTGCTCACCGGGATGCAGAATTACACCGAGATCGACCCCAAGGCCGGCTTCGCCTCCGCCTTCAACAGCGTAGGGCTGCCCGTGATTGCGACGATCATCTCCGTCTTCGCGGTCCTGTCCATCCTCACCGTGATGCTGACCTTCCTTCTCGGCGTCACCCGCGTTTGGTTTTCGATGAGCCGCGACGGCCTGCTGCCGGGCTGGTTCGCCAAGACGGACCGGCACGGCACGCCGCAGCGCGTGACCTGGATCGCCGGCGTCGGGTCGGCAGTCCTGGCTGGCATCCTTCCCATCAAGGCCGTGGCAGACCTGACCAACATCGGCATCCTGGCCGCGTTCGTCGTCGTGTGCTTGTCGGTGATCGTGTTCCGCTACAAGAAGCCTGACGCCCCCCGGACGTTCCGCCTGCCGCTGATGCCCCTGGTCCCGGCGTTCGGTGTGCTGGCCTCGCTGTTCCTGATGTTCCAGCTGCACTGGGAGACCTGGCTGCGGTTCGGGATCTGGCTCGTGGTCGGCCTGATCATCTACTTCACCTACGGCCGCAAGCACTCGCTGTTGAACCCGGACAGCCCGCGGCACGAAGAGATCGTGGAGATGCACCGCCCCCTGGCGTAACCACGCCACGCCCGTTGCGCTATCACTAATGGCTCCCATCCGCAGGTCCTGAGGGCCGGAAGTGATAGCGCAACGGGTTTTAAAGGGCGGGGGCGGTTTCCGGACGTTCGGACGGGAAAGAGAAAACTTTGGATTTTCTAACCAGTATTGCTCAGGAAACATCGCTTTATCTTATGAAAATCCGGTCGCATACTGATTCGTAAGAGGTCCACATTTTGAGAAAGAACGAGTACCAGCCATGACCAACATTTCAGCGGAGTCCGGCGTGATCACCGGCAGCGTCGCCGGGCACCCGGCCGTCTCGGAAGGCTCCCCGGTGCTCGAGGCCGCGGCCCTGGCCGAGGAAACCATCGCACTGGTGCGCCACTGGCTCACGGAAGCAGCCAAGGTCCCCGTCGACGCCTCCGCCGAGCAGCTCGCCGGCGTCCTGAAGGACCCCAACGGCCTGGACTTCACGGTCGGGTTCGTCGACGGCGTCGTCCGCCCCGAAGACCTCCAGGTCGCCGCCCGCAACCTCGCTGCCCTGGCCCCCAAGGTCCCGGCGTTCCTGCCCTGGTACATGCGCAGCGCCGTCCGTCTCGGCGGCGCCATGGCCCCGGTCCTGCCCCAGGTGGTCATCCCGATCGCCCGCCGGGTGCTCCGCGAAATGGTGGGACACCTCATCGTCGATGCCACCGACGCCAAGCTGGGCCCGTCCATCGCCAGGATCCGCAAGGAAGGCATCAAGCTCAACGT
Source organism: Arthrobacter sp. SO5 (assembly GCF_020532805.1). Taxonomy (GTDB): domain Bacteria; phylum Actinomycetota; class Actinomycetes; order Actinomycetales; family Micrococcaceae; genus Arthrobacter. Next base: position 4,836 of record NZ_MQTQ01000025.1, read on the forward strand.
CAACCTCCTCGGCGAAGCCGTGCTCGGCGAGCACGAGGCCTCGCGCCGGCTTGAGGGGACCCACAAACTCCTGTCCCGCCCCGACGTCGACTACGTCTCGATCAAGGTCTCCTCCACCGTCGCACCGCACTCGGCCTGGGCCTTCGACGAGGCCGTGGAGCACGTCGTCGAGAAGCTCACCCCGCTGTTCACCCGCGCCGCGTCCTTTGCCGCCGGCGGACAGAAAGCCAAGTTCATCAACCTGGACATGGAGGAATACAAGGACCTGGACATGACCATTGCGGTCTTCACCCGGATCCTGGACAAGCCGGAGTTCAAGAACCTCGAGGCCGGAATCGTGCTCCAGGCCTACCTCCCGGACGCACTGTCCGCGATGATCCGCCTGCAGGACTGGGCCGCCGCCCGCCGCGCCGGCGGCGGCGCCGCGATCAAGGTCCGCGTGGTCAAGGGCGCCAACCTGCCGATGGAGCAGGTGGAGGCGTCCCTGCACGACTGGCCGCTGGCCACCTGGCACACCAAGCAGGACTCGGACACCAACTACAAGCGCGTCATCAACTACTCGCTGCACCCGGACCGGATCCGCAACATCCGGATCGGCGTCGCCGGCCACAACCTCTTCGACATCGCCTTCGCCTGGCTGCTGGCCAAGCAGCGCGGCATCGCCGATACCGCACAGCAGGGGATCGAGTTCGAGATGCTGCTCGGGATGGCCCAGGGCCAGGCCGAAGCCGTGAAACGCGATGTCGGCTCGCTCCTGCTCTACACCCCGGTGGTCCACCCCGCCGAGTTCGACGTCGCGATTGCCTACCTGATCCGCCGCCTTGAAGAGGGCGCCAGCCAGGACAACTTCATGTCCGCCGTCTTCGAGCTCAGCGAGAACGAAGCCCTCTTCGAGCGTGAGAAGCAGCGCTTCCTCGCCTCCCTCGCCAGGCTCGACGACGAGGTCCCGGCCCCGAACCGCCGGCAGAACCGCGCCCTCCCGGCCGCGCCGATGCCGCACGACGCGTTCGAGAACACCGCGGACACGGACCCGTCGCTGCCTGCGAACCGCGACTGGGGCCGTGCCATCCTGGGCCGCGTAACGTCCTCCACGCTGGGCAACGCCGCCGTGGAAGCTGCCACCATCAACGACGCCGAAACCCTCACCTCCGTGATCGACACCGCGGTGGAGAAGGGCAAGGCCTGGGGTGCGCTCTCCGGTGCCGAGCGGGCAGTGATCCTGCACCGCGCCGGTGACGTCCTCGAGGCCCGCCGCGCGGATCTGCTGGAGGTCATGGCGAGTGAGACCGGCAAGACGATCGACCAGGGCGATCCCGAGGTCAGCGAGGCGGTCGACTTTGCGCACTACTACGCCGAGTCTGCCCGCAAGCTCGACGACGTCGACGGCGCCACCTTCGTCCCGGCCAGGCTCACCGTTGTGACGCCGCCGTGGAACTTCCCGGTCGCCATCCCGGCCGGCTCCACCTTCGCGGCCCTTGCCGCCGGCTCCGCCGTCGTGATCAAGCCCGCCAAGCAGGCCCGCCGCAGCGGCGCCGTCATGATCGAGGCACTCTGGGAAGCCGGCGTCCCTCGCGACGTCCTCACCATGGTGCAGCTGGGCGAGCGTGAACTGGGCCGGCAGCTCATTTCCCACCCGGACGTGGACCGCGTCATCCTGACCGGCGGCTACGAGACCGCCGAGCTGTTCCGCTCCTTCCGCAAGGACCTGCCCCTGCTGGCCGAGACCAGCGGCAAGAACGCCATCATCGTGACCCCGAGCGCGGACCTGGACCTCGCGGCCAAGGACGTCGCGTACTCCGCCTTCGGCCATGCCGGGCAGAAGTGCTCCGCGGCATCGCTGGTGATCCTCGTCGGCTCCGTGGCGAAATCCAAGCGATTCCACAACCAGCTGGTCGATGCCGTCACCTCGCTCAAGGTCGGCTACCCCGAGGACCCGGCCAGCCAGATGGGCCCGATCATCGAACCCGCCGGCGGCAAGCTGCTCAACGCGCTTACCACCCTGGGCGAAGGTGAAAGCTGGGCCGTGGAGCCGAAGAGGCTGGATGAGACCGGCAAGCTGTGGAGCCCGGGCATCCGCTACGGTGTCCGCCGTGGTTCCTACTTCCACCTCACCGAGTTCTTCGGCCCTGTGCTCGGCGTCATGACCGCGGACACGCTGGAAGACGCCATCGCCATCCAGAACCAGATCGATTACGGCCTCACCTCGGGCCTGCACTCGCTCAACACCGAGGAGCTGGGGCTCTGGCTGGACACCGTCCAGGCCGGCAACCTCTACGTCAACCGGGGCATCACCGGCGCGATCGTGCAGCGCCAGCCCTTCGGCGGCTGGAAAAAGTCGGCAGTCGGGGCCGGCACCAAGGCCGGCGGGCCCAGCTACCTCCTCGGGCTCGGCGAATGGGTCAGCAAGCCGAGCTCTGCCGGCAGCAACGACGCGGCAGCACCCGTGCACTCCGGCGTCCGCCGGATCGAGGATGCGGCCAAGGACTTCCTGTCCGCCGGCGAGCTGGAAGCGCTGCAGCGTGCACTGGCCTCCGATGCCCTGGCCTGGGCCGAGGAGTTTGGCACGGCCAGGGACGTTTCCGGTCTGAGCGCGGAACGCAACATTTTCCGCTACCGCCCGCTGCCGGTCTCGGTTCGCCTCTCCGAGGGCGAGCCGCCCGCCCACCTGGTCCGGACCGTGGCTGCCGGCGTCCGGGCGGGCTCCGCCCTGACTGTGTCGGCTGCCGTCGAGCTGCCCGCCCGGCTGCGCGCTGTCTTCTCCGGCCTCGGCATTGCCGTCACCCTGGAGAACGACGCCGAATGGCTCGCTTCCGCCGGCACGCGCGCCGCGGCGGGCAAGCTCTCCGGCGCCCGGATCCGGCTGATCGGCGGGGACGCCAGGGCGCTGGCCGAAGCCACGGGCGGCCGCCCGGACCTGGCGGTCTACGTCCACCCGGTCACGGAAGCCGGACGCGTGGAGCTGCTGCCGTTCCTGCACGAGCAGGCCATCAGCATCACGAGCCACCGCTTCGGCACCCCCAACCACCTCTCGGACGCCCTGATCTAAGGCTGCCGGCGGGACTGCGGAGACAACCAGCAAACGAGCCGGACCGCCACCCTTCACGGGGTGGCGGTCCGGCTCGTTAAGTTCAGGGGCCGCTGGGATCGGGACTCAACCGAAGTACCAGCCGGGCGGCACCCACGAGGCGGGCACCGGATGAGCGGAGAAGTCGTCGCAGCCGGAGCAGAAGTACGTGACCTCGCCCGGCCTGTTGATGGAGCCGTCCAGGTGGTGGGTGGCGGGAACAAAGGTCTCGAGATAGATGTACTCGTCGGTGCCGCAGCGTTCGCAGAACGGACTGCCGACGTACTCGGCCTCCGCGAGCGTGGCGGGATGCGGATCGCGGCGTCCCCGGACTGTGTGCTGGGCTGCGGCCCCGCGGTTCACCGTGGGACTCGGTGGCCGCACCACCGTGAGCGCGCGGGCTGAAGCTGCGGCGGGAACGTGTGGGCGGTTTGTGGCTGGCGTCATTGTCGGCCTTCCCGAACGCTGCCGTGCCGCCCCCAAGGGCAGAGGAGCAGGTCAACGTTCGTTTGCTTCGAAGCGTTGCATTGGCCTCTGCTTGACCCTCAACTCTCTCAGGATAGGTCAGGACTCAGGGTGGATCAATGGCTTGCGTAAGTACTTAATCCAAGTAGCAGGGGCGTAAGTACACAAACCGGCGCGTGCCGACGGGACGCAGGCGTCCCGGAACGGGGCGGCTCAGGCCGAGCGCTTCAGGGTGCGCCCCACGATCGACTGGGTGAGGGCCTCAATCACCTCGGTGTTGGCCAGCGGGTTGCGGATCAGCGTGAAGTCGACGTCGCCCACGGAAGGGAGGTCGAAGCGCCGGGTGATGTTCAACAGGTCATCCGGCACCAGGGAGGACGGCATTACCGCCACGCCGATGCCGGCCCGCACGGCGGCGAGCACGCCGCTGATCTGCCGGGTGGTGCACGTGATCCGCCAGGTCCGGCCGGTGGATTCCAGCGCGTCGATGGCAAGCTTCCGGCTCAGGCTGGGGGAAGGGTAGGCGATCAGCGGAACGGACTCGGACGGATCCAGCACCGTCTGTTCCAGGCCCACCCAGGCGAAGGAGTCCTGCTGGACCACCGTGCCCTCCTTCGCGCCGGCCACCCATTTGACGAAGACGAGGTCCAGCTGGCCCGCATTGAGCCGCTTGTAAAGGTGGTCGCTCTGGCCCACCGTGAGCTCCAGGTTGATGTGGGGGTAGACCTGCCGGAACTCCCGGAGGATCCGCGGGAGCCCGGTGATGGCCAGATCGTCGGCCGTGCCGAACCGCAGCCGCCCGCGCATCGCCGATCCGGAGAAATAGCGGGACGCGGAGTCGTGCGCGGCGAGGATGCTGCGGGCAAACCCTGCCATGGCGTCTCCGTTGTCCGTCAGGCGCACGTCGCGGGTGTCGCGGGCCACCAGCACGCGCTTCGCGGCGGTCTCGAGCTTGCGGACGTGCTGGCTCACGGTCGGCTGGGCCAGGCCCAGCCGTTCGGCGGCCTTGGTGAAGCTCAGGGTTTCGGCGACGGCCAGGAAGGAGCGGAGCTGGGCGGGTTCAAACATGCGGCCTCCTGAGCCGTAGGCGCTGGGCGGTGCGGTCTCGCAGCATATTGCGCTTCGTAATGCGAGTTATGCACACAATAAGCTTCCACAATCTGCCGGGGCCAGCTTAGCGTTAAGGCACCCCCGCACACCCGCTCCTTTTAGGACTTTCCGTGGCACCCCCTCCGCCGTTACAGGCCACCATCACCCGGCTCCCGGACACCAGCACCGCACCAGTCGCCGTCGTCAACCAGCCCCTGCCGTGGCGCCACACGTTCATCTCGCTGAAGGTCCGCAATTTCCGGATCTTCGCGATGGGCCACTTCATCGCAGTGGTGGCCCTGTGGATGCAGCGGATCGCCCAGGACTGGCTGGTGCTCCAGCTCTCCGGCTCCGTCACCGCCGTCGGCATCACGGTGGCGCTGCAGTTCCTGCCCTCGCTGTTCCTCGGTCCCTGGGCGGGGATGATGGCGGACCGCTTCGCGAAGCGGAAGATCCTGATGCTGTGCCAGTCGGTGGCTGCGGTGCTGGCGGCAGTCCTCGCGGTCCTGGCCCTGAGCCAGCGGATCGAGGTCTGGCACATCTACGCGATCGCCCTGGCCCTGGGCCTGGTAACGGTGCTGGACCAGCCCGCGCGCCAGGTCTTCGTCAATGAGTTGGTTGGGCCGGCTTACCTGCGCAATGCCATCAGCGTGAACTCCACGGTCTTCCAGCTCGGCGGCCTGATCGGACCCGCGGTCGCGGGGCTGCTGCTCACCGCGGTAGGCGCCGGCTGGGCGTTCGCCGCCAATGCGGTGGCGTGCTGCTCCACGGTGGCGATGCTGCTCACGCTGCGCACGGACCAGCTGCACCTCAGCGCGCCGGCACGCAAACGCAAGGGCATGCTCAAGGAAGGCCTGAACTATGCGCTGAGCAAGCCGACCATCTACTGGCCCTGGCTCATGGCCGGCTTTATTGCCGTGTTCGCGATGAGCCTGCCGGTGCTGCTGGCCGCCTTCGCTGATCATGTGTACGACGTCGGGGCCGGCGGCTACGGCCTCTTGAACGCGCTCGTGGCCCTCGGCGCACTGGCCGGGGCGATCACCTCAGCGCGGCGGCGCCAACTTCGGCTGCGCTCCGTGATGCTCGGGGCCGGCATGTACGGACTCATGCTGTGCCTGGCGTCGCTGGCGCCGTCCATGGTGTGGTTTGGCGCGGCGATGGTGCTGGCCGGGTTCTGGTGCCTGATGTTCCTGACGGCGGCCAACCAGCTGGTCCAGATCAGCTCCAATATGGCCATCCGGGGACGGGTGATGAGCCTGTACATCATGGTGCTGATCGGCGGGCAGGCGATCGGCGGGCCGATGATCGGCTGGCTGGCCGAACACTTCGACCCGCACACCGCCATCCTGGTCTCCGGCGCAGTTCCGGCACTCGCGGCGGCGACGGTCGCGCTCGTGCTGGCACGCCGGGATCAGCTGATGCTGAAGGTGGACCTCAAGGACCGGCGCCGCCTCATGACGATTGTCCGGAAGCGGGCCGGCCGGGGGCGCGGGCAGCACCCGGGCGGGGGTCCTGCGGCCGCGACACGCTAGGTTCCGGGACGGCCTAGTCGCCAAGCGACAGGTGCGGGTACACCGGCTCCCGCTGCTGGAACCGCAGCACATCCGGGTTCTGGACGGCGCCGTCGCGGATTTCGATCGCGCGGCGGATCGTCTCGTTCCCCGCCCAGGCCTCGGGGCCGGACATCACGGTTTCCAGGAACGGCAGCAGTGCTTCGCTGATTTCCCAGCTGGCGGAGTTCCAGAGGTAGGACGGAGTGTGGTCCACTGCGTAGTAGTCGATGTGGTCTCCGACCTTGAACATCGGCTGGGCGAAGGTAGTGTTTTTCGCCCAGCTGAAGCCCATCCCCTCGTCGCAGGACACGTCCACAATCAGGCTGCCGGGGCGGAAAGCGGCCAGGTCCTCGGTGCGCAGGTAGGTGAGCGGCGCGTTGGGGTCCTGCAGGGTGCAGTTGACCACGATGTCGCTCTCGGCGAGGAACGGCGCAAGCGGCACGCGCCCGCGTTCAGTGATGACCTCGCTGAGGTAAGGCGCCTCGCTGTCGTGGTCGAACTGGGCGATCCGGACCGAGTGGATGGGCGAGCCCACGGCGGCGACGCCGCGGTTGGTCAGCACCTGCACGTCGTGGACGCCGTGGGCGTTCAGGGCCGTCACCGCGCCGCGGGCCGTGGCCCCGAAGCCGATCACGACGGCGCTCAGCCGGCGGCCGTAGTCGCCGGTGGATCCGGTCAGGGCCAGGGCATGCAGCACTGAGCAGTAGCCGGCGAGCTCGTTGTTCTTGTGGAACACGTGAAGTCCGAACCCGCCGTCGCTGGCCCAGTGGTTCATGGCCTCGAAAGCGATCAGCGTGAGTTTCTTGTCGATCGCCAGCTGGGTGATGGCCCGGTCCTGGACACAGTGCGGCCAGCCCCAGAGGACCTGCCCGTCACGGAGTTCGGCAAGGTCCTCGGGCTGCGGCTTGGGCAGGAGGACGACGTCGGACTCCGCCAGCAGCTCCGCCCGCGGCACGATGCGCCCCACCAGCGGTGCCAGATGGGCATCTGAGACACCGAAACGCTCGCCGTAGCCCTCTTCCAGGATCAGCCGCTGCCGGAGTTCCGGAGCGATGCGGTCCAGATGGAGGGGGTGAATCGGCAGGCGCCGCTCGTCCGGCTTCCGCGTGCTGGCAAGGACTCCGAGGGTGAGGTGGTTCACGCTGCCGCTCACTTCTTTTTGGGACCCGCCGGCTTGGAGCTGGTGGCCTTGTCCAGGGAGCTGGGCGGCGCTGCCGCGGTCTTTTTCTCGGCCCGCTTTTCCTTCAGGGATTTGCCGGATTTCTTGGATGCTGCTTGACGGGGGGATTTGTCAGCCATGATCGCTCCTGTAGCGGAACCGGAGGGGTTCCTGACTTCGAACCATACAGGTAGGGGCCTAACGGCCCGGGAGGAGCCCGGCGGGCAGAGTTCCGCCTGGAGTCCTGCTGCGGAGTGGAGCGGCTGACGGGAATCGAACCCGCGTATCAAGCTTGGGAAGCTAGCGCTCTACCATTGAGCTACAGCCGCATCGGGACTGTCCAGAATGCTGGACTTGGTCCCGGGGAACAACGAGATTCACCTTACCCCAGCCCCGGGCGTTCGACGAACACGTCGCGCCGGCGCCATCGCGGGCCGTGGACTCCGCCGTTGCCGCGAATGGACGCTAAGCCGCCCGGGAGAGCGGCCATTTGAGTCAGATGGGCGGGGGAGCCAGGATGGCGCGGTGCCGCCAGGAAGAAGTCCAGGAAGAAGTCACGGAGCGGTACACGGCCGGGAGAGTCCGTAACTCTTCGATAAAGGCCCGCCACACGGCTTCGTTTGGCGGGCGCCGCTGCCTATCCTGAAAGAGCTAGCTGCAGTCCCCGGGGATGCGGGCTGCGCCCATCAGCCATCCGCCGAGCAAGGGATTCCGTGGCGTTCGCAGAGTACGACGTCGTCATCGAGCGTGATGCCATGAACGTGTACAACTTCCTGCTGGACGGCGGGAACCTCCCGCGCTGGCGGGCCGGGATCCGCAGGATCGAGCTGGAATCAGGCGCCGCCGGGTCCAAGGGAGCAATCTACCGGCAAACACTCGCCGGGCCGCGTGGCCGCCCCGTCGCCGGCGATTTTGAGATCACCGAGGCCCGGCCGGGGGCCGAGATCCAGTACCGGGTCCTCGTGGGCGAGGCCCGCCTTCACGGCGGCTACTACTTGAGCACGGAAGGCCGGGGCACGCGCGTCCGTTTCGCCCTGGAGTGCGAGCCGCGGGGGATTCTTGCCCGGTTGAGGTCCCCGTACGGCCGGCAGATGAAGGCCGAGGTCCGCCAGCTGGATCGGCTCAAAACGGTGCTGGAAGATCTCCCGGACCGGGAACCGGACCGGGACTAGGCCAGGGAATAGGCAGCCGGGCCGCGGACGGGGGCCGGCCGGGCGGGACCTGGCCCGCTTCCGTAACACTGCCCGCACGCGCTCCGGCTGTGGCCCAGTGCGGTATTTTTGAGACTGTGCTGATCTCAGACCGCGACATTCGTACCGAAATAGACTCCCAACGCATCGTTCTGGAGCCGTTCGACCCTGCCATGGTTCAGCCCTCGTCGGTGGACGTACGGATCGACAGGTTCTTCCGCCTTTTCGACAACCACAAGTACGCCCATATTGATCCGGCCGAGGAACAGCCCGACCTGACCCGCCTCGTTGAGGTCGAGTCCGGCGAGCCGTTCATCCTGCACCCAGGGGAGTTCGTCCTGGGCTCCACGTATGAGACCGTGACGCTGCCGGACGACATCGCCGCCCGGCTGGAGGGCAAGTCCTCGCTCGGCCGGCTGGGCCTGCTCACGCACTCGACGGCCGGCTTCATCGACCCCGGATTCTCGGGCCACGTCACCCTGGAGCTGTCCAACATGGCAACGCTGCCGATCAAGCTGTGGCCGGGCATGAAGATCGGCCAACTCTGCTTCTTCCGGCTCACCTCGGCCGCCGAACACCCCTACGGCTCCGGCGAATACGGCAACCGCTACCAGGGCCAGCGCGGTCCCACGGCGAGCCGCAGCCACCTGAATTTCCACCGCACGGACATCTAGACCCTGCCTGCCCAGGCTGCGGCGATGGAAGCGCAGCTGGGGCAGGCACACGCGGCCGAGCAGCAGGCCAGCAACACCGCAGCTGCCGCGGCGGCCAGGGTGGCCGCGGCCGAGGCCCGGGCCGAGACCCTGAAAAAGGCCCACGACGCCCTCCTGCAGCGCATCGCGCCGGAAACCCCGGACAAGGATGACCGGGGCCAAACGAACCAGCAGCGGGTGCCTCCGGCTCGGCGTTGAGCTGTGCCGAGGGACCCCGCCTGGCTTCCCGGACCGTCCGAGACCCGGGGCCACCGGCAATCAAGAACCGGATGGCCATGCTCTGATGATGCGGGCATGGTCACCACCCGTTCCGCGGTTCGGCCCATCACGGACACTGGAAGCGGATCCAGGCGCTGACGGCTCTGGCCCGTTCTCCGGGGGCGTAAAGGCCAGCTGCCGCCACGCCTAGTTCCGGCTCGACCGAGTCGGGCCAGTACTTTTCTCCCCTCGATCTTCATGCTTCCGAGCAGACCTGGACGTCCGTCGTCGGGCAACCCGGCGGACCACCTCGTGGACAGCCCAGATGGCAGCCGTACCCATGAAGCCGTAGAAGCTGAAGAGCAGTCCGAACAACGCAGACAGGCTGGTGTTGACATCGGTCGTCCGGGTACCGAGCGCTGTGCTTTCTGTCCTGACGGGTAGATCCGACTGAGCGGCATAGGCCCACCAGGACAGGGCGAAAGTCACGGCAAAACCCAGCAACGATATGACGAAGACCCGACGCAGATCCGCTTTGCGGAAGACGAGGTACACGATGACCATAATGCCGGGCACCCAGAGCCCTATCGGCCAATAAGACCACAATCTCTCGACCATCGACGCCCTGTCTGTTCACTAAAATCTGCAACCGGCAAAGACCGGCCCACCATATCAAGGGCCCTGATTTCCGCTGCGCTCCAACCAGTTACCGGGCGTCCGCTTGCGCGGCCGGCTGTGGGGTCCAGTGCTGTCCGTCGCAGGGCTCCGGCCCGCCCTGGCCCTTCCTCACGTCTTCGACGTTTTCTGGTTGCTGTCCTCCTCCGGATTCTAGGCGTCCGCTCCACCCCGTCTAGCCCCGGTCGTTCCTCCCGGTGCCTGCGGTGCAGGAAATGTCCTTCCGGTGCTCCTGCGTCGCTGATTTCCTTGAGGGAATTTCCGGCCCCTTGCCCTGCGGGTAGACAGGGCTCCGTCGGCCGCCGAGCAAGCGAGCTTGCCAGCAACCAAAAAAC
>NZ_MQTQ01000026.1 GCF_020532805.1 Arthrobacter sp. SO5
CGTCGGGGGTCTGGGGGGATTCTTCGGCTGCGGACACACGTTTACAGTACCGCCCGGGCGGGCGCAGGGCGGGCGTCAGTGTTCAGCGCCGGTGCCCGGTCAGCCGCCGGACGGATACCCTTGAAGCATGACCTCTGAAAACTCCCAGTCCATGAAGCCGGCCACCGTTGCCAAGAAACTTGGCATCTACCTGCCCGCAACACCTCAGGAGTTCCAGGATTCGGTCATCACCCGCGCCGATTTTGCCGAGCTCCAGGCCAACCCGCCGGAGTGGCTGGCGGAACTGCGCCGCAGCGGCCCGCACCCCCGGCCGGTGGTCGCGCAGAAGCTGAACGTCTCCATCAGCGGCCTGGCCCGCGGCGGCGTTGAGGAAGCCCTCACGACGGCGGAAATCACCGCGCTGCTGCAGGCACCCCCCGCGTGGCTGGTCGCCGAACGCTCCACCCACGCCGCCGTCCGCGCCGAGGCCCAGCGGGTCAAGGACGAAGCCTCGAAGAAGGACGCCAAAAAGGCACGCACCGCCTCAGAGTAGGCCTTGGCCTCCCCGAAGATTGCCGGAAGCCGACCGTTCCCCGGTTAGTCCTGGTGCAGTTGGACGAAGTTCCCGCAGCCATCGTCCAGCACGGCGGAGATGCCCCCCGGACCCTCTCCCGGTTCGCCCTGGAACATCACGCCCAGCCCGGTGAGCCGTTTGTATTCGGCCCGGACATCGCTGACGCCAAGGACGATCGCCGGAATCCCGGCATCGTGGAGGCCGTTCATATACGCAGCGCCGATGGGGTTGTCGCTGGGTTCCAGCAGCAGTCCGACGGTACCGCCGCCATCACCGGCCGGGTCCTTGACAATGAAAAGATTGTGCTCCGGCAGGGCCATGAGGCTTCCAAGGCCCAGAATCCCTGTATAAAACTCGTGGGCCGACGCCGGCTCCCTGACATGGATACTGCACATCTTCACTCGCATGGGCCCTAGGCTACGACGGACCGCCCGCGGGGGGAACCGCCTCGCGTCCGGGCGGCGCCGGGAACCATTGACGGTCCGCCCCCGATGGATTCAAATGGAATAAGAGAAGCTGCGCCCGCCCCGGGCCGCTTCCCCGGAGGTGTTTGAGAATGCCTGCTCTCTTCGAACTCGCGCCCTGGCAGCTGATTGCCCTGGCCGCCGTCGTCCTCGGCGCGGTTTCAGGCACTGTCTATCTGGCCCGGAAACATCTGGCCGCCGACGCCGGGCTTCCGGACGCCGTGTTCTGGGACGCCTTCGCCGGACTCGCCGTGGTGGTCCCCGCCGTCGTTGTTTCGTCCGTGGCATCGCCGTGGGCCGGTCTGATGCTCGGACTGCTTGCCGCCGGCACCGCCGGGGCATCCTATCTGTGGGCTCCGCGGCTGTTCAGCCGGCAGGAGGCCCGGCGGTCGGCCAGGAAAACCGTGGAGGCCAATGCAGCCGCCGCCGCCCGCCACGGCAGCGCCCTGGCCCGGTGGCAACGCTTTGAACTTGATCCGGCATACTGCATCGACTACCCCGCCATGAGCGACCCGTCCCGTCCCGAGACGGCTGCACTCATCCGGGCGATGAAGGCAGCCGAGAAGCTTCGCGGCGAAAGAAGCGCCGGCTACGGGCCCGCCGTTGACCAGCTTGAGCGCGCCCTGGCCGAGGCGGAGCGTGCGGCCGGCGTCCCGTCGTCGACCGTGATTGCCTACTCCACCCCCGGGATCTCCCCGGACAAGCGGCACCTTTCAGCGGAGGGAACACGATGACCGACATCACCATCATCGGCAGCGGCAACATGGCACGCGCGATCGGAACACGCGCCGTGGCAGCCGGGCGTGCGGTCCAGATCCTGGACCGCACGCCCGAAAACGCCGCCAAGCTCGCTGCTGAACTTGGCGGCGGCACTAGCTCCGGCGGGCTCAACGAAGTGCCCGACGGAGACCTTGTGGTGCTGGCCCTCTACTTCGGTCCGGCCAAGGAAGTAGCCACCCACTACGGCGACACCCTCAGCGGCAAGACGGTGATCGAGATCAGCAACCCCGTCAATATGGAAACCTTTGACAGCCTGGACGTGGCCCCCGGCTCGTCCGCCGCCGAAGAAATCGCCGCCCTGCTGCCAGGCGCCGCCGTCGTGAAGGCGTTCAACACCACATTCGCCGGGCCGCTGACGGAGGGAACCGCGGCCGGGGTGCAGTTGGACGTCTTCATCGCCTCCGACTCCGAGAAAGCCCGCGACGAGGTTGCCGCGTTCGCCTCTGCGGCCGGCCTGCGCCCGCTCCAGGTCGGCGGACTGCACCACGCCCGGGAGCTCGAAGGCTTCGAACTGCTGGTCATGGGACTGCAGCTCAACCCGGCCTATGCCACGTTCAACTGGGGCACCGGGTTGAAGATCACCGACTGACCGGCGTCCGGTCAGTCCCTAGAGTGTGACGGTGCCGCTTTCCCCCACGCTCATTTTGCTGTGGGTGACTTTCGATTTGATCCACTGCAGCACCGTGGCAGCAGTGCCGCCCGGGCTGGTCCAGTACTCTGCGGAGTCCGAACCGACATGGAGCAGGACTACCTCCGGGGTGTCGGGGCCGTCCGGGAACCAGGCCTCCACCACCTGGTTCCACATCTCATGGATCAGCTGCCGGTCGGTCACCACCTCAGCGGTCCCCGCCACGGAGACCCATTCGGTGCCCTTGCCGAAGGAGACGTTCACCGCGGGGTTGGCACGGATGTGGGCCACCTGCGAGGTGTCTACCGACGTGAAGAACCACATGTCGCCGTCGTCCTTGACGTCCTGGACTGCGAGCGGACGGCTGACCAGCGCGCCCTCATCGTTGATCGTGGTGAACATCCCGATCCGGGAATCGTTGATGATGTCCGTTACTTTGCTGATGGTCTCGTCGTTCGGCACACTGTCACCTCATTCTGGTTCACAGGAGGAAGGTCCCCCACCCGAAAGCCTATTGGTAAGTGTGCTTAGTTTCCAGTGCACGCTTCCGGGGCTGCCGGGAGAAGGACCCTCCGCCGCGGACAGGCCGCGGGAACTGCCGGATCAGATACCCGTGGAGAGGACCTGCCCCTTGAAGAACTCGGGGCGGATCCTGGCCATGACCAGCATGAGCACCGCGCCCAGCAGGATGACGCCAACGCCGAGGATGAACACCAGGCCCAGACCGCCGATCGACGAGCCGGAACCATACCCGGGATCCATCGAGTCGTAGGCCGTCTTGAAGAACATGACCATCAGGATGACGCCGCCGAGGAGGGGTGCCAGGAACTTGAAGAAGAACGCCCGCGCCCCGCTGAACGCCTCGGCCCGGAAGAACCAGACACAGGCCAGGGCGGTGATGCCGTAGTAGAAACAGATCATCATGCCCAGTGCCGTGATGGTGTCCGTGAGCGCATTCTCGGACAGGGTGCGGGTGATGACGTAGAAAGCGGCCGCGGCGACGGCGGAAGCGATCGTGGCGTAGCTGGGGGACTTGTAGCTCGGGCTGATCCTGCCGAACTTCTGCGGCAGCGCCTTGTAGTGCCCCATGGACAGGAGCGTCCTGGCCGGGGAGACGAACGTGGACTGCAGCGAAGCTGCCGAGCTGCTCAGGATGGCCAGCGACATCAGGATTGCGAACGGGCCCATTACCGGTCCGGCGAGGACTGCAAAGATGCTGCCCTGGTTCTCCGGGTTCCCGGCTCCGAGCCCTGTGTCGCCGACGCCGGCGAAGGAAAGCGTAGCCAGTGCGACCGTCATGTAGATGATCACGATGACCAGTACCGTGACGGTGGCCGCGCGGCCGGGCGTCTTCTCCGGGTTCCTGGTCTCCTCGTTCATGGTCAGCGTGACGTCCCAGCCCCAGTAGATGAAGATGGACAGCGAAATACCGGCGGCGAAGGCGGAGAAGGAATCCACTGCGAAGGGGTTGAACCAGTCCGGGGCGATCGCGGTGGCGTCAAAGGCGGTCCCGTTGGCGACGTGGCTGAACGCAGCAACGGCGAACCAGCCAAGCACCAGCAGTTGGAATCCGACGAGCACGTACTGGAACGTCTTCGTGGTCTCCATGCCACGGTAGGAGATCCAGCACGCGAGGGCGATGAACACGAGGGTTGTGGCGATGTTCAGCGGCAGGTTGGTGGTGAGGTCGGCGAGTTCCGGATTGCCGAAGACCTGCGCCAGCATCAGGTAAAGGAAGTCGACGGCTACGGCGGCCAGATTCGACAACACGATGATCGTGGCGGCAATCAGCCCCCAGCCCCCCATCCAGCCGATCCACGGACCGAAGGCCCGGGTGGCCCAGGTGAAGGAGGTCCCGGCGTCGGGCATGGCGTTATTGAGTTCGCGGTAGCCGAACGCCACCAGCATCATGGGGATGAAGCCCACCAGGAAGATCGCCGGCAGATGCACACCGACCTCGGCGACGGTGGGACCCAAAGCCGCCGTGAGGGTGTAAGCCGGGGCTATACAGGAAACACCGATGACGACGGCGCCGATCAGACCAACGGATCCGGCCTTGAGGCCCTTCTCGCTCAGTCCGTGCTGCTTATCTGTGTGCTGTCCAGGATGCGAAGCCTTGGACGTTGCGCGTTCGGTGCTCATTTCTGTGCCTCTCGGGAGGTGTCATTCGACGTTGAATGGGTGGAGTGTTTAAGTTCATAGTCGCTGGGGACGACGACCATCGGCACCGGAAGGGCGCGCAGGATGCGGCCGGCCGTGCTGCCAAGGAAGATGGACCGGCTCGTCGCAAGCCGGCTGGATCCGATCACCAGGACCTCGCCGTCCTCCCAGTCCAGGCGGTCCACCGCTTCCTCGATGCTGCGGCCCTGTGCCACCACAACCTCCGCCGTGGCCTCGGCCTGGACCCCGGAGTCACCGGCAGGAAGGGCGGCGGCGAGGTGCTTCTCCGCATACTCCCGGGCCGTCCCTTCGGCCGCGGCCGCGCCGGCCGAATCGCCGCCGTCGAGCGCCAGAAGCGACACCACCCGTAGTGGAACGTCCCTGTTCATCGCCATGCCAAGGGCGAAGTCGAGCAGCTTTTCGGCGCCGGCCCGGGTCCCGAGCCCGCAGCTGATGCGGGTGAGGGCCCCGGTGCGGTGGTAGCCGTGCGGCGCGAGGGCGACCGGAACAGTGGCCGCGTGGAGCAGGGCACTGGCCACCGAACCGATCGTGAACCGCTTGAACAATCCGTTGCTTGTGGCCCCGATGATGAGCATGTCCGCGCCCAGCTCCTCTGCCGCCTGGATCAGGGTCTGGGCGTCCGAATCACCGCTTCGGATATGGGCCCGGGCCGGGACGTCGTCGGGAACCAGCGCCAGCCCGGCGTCGAGCCATTGCCGTGCCTGCTCGTTGAGGAGCGACTCGAAACCGGCCTTGGGCGCGTGGGCGGCCCCGAACTGCTGCACTTCGGGAACCGCGAGCACAAGCTCCAGGCTGGCCCCCCGGCCGCGGGCAAGGGAGACGGCCAGATTGACCGCATCGTGGCCCCTGTCATTGGCGGAATACCCCACTACGTAACGCATCTGGCCGGTCCTTTCTGAGCAGTTGGCTGGGTTTCTAGGGAGTGACGGACGCACGGTCCGCGGCGGCAACGATCAGCGCCGCCGTCGCACGTCCCATCCGCACCGCGCCGTCGACATGCTGGTAGCCCTCGGCTGCGACGTCGGAGGAGGACCAGTAGATCGGCCCCACGGGGGCGTTCTGGTCCTTGCCGTAGCGGTGCAGGCCGCCCAGGTCATAGCTGGAGGCGTACGCGCCGCGGGTCCATTCCTCGGATCCCCAGTCCGATTCGTAATAAACCTCGGGCTCGAGGGCCTTGGGGCCCAGGAACCCGGCGATCGATTCGAGGATGGCCTGCCGGCGGTCCTCGGAGCTGAGCTCGAACATGGCGTCGGCTTTCTCATCGGAGACGAAACCGACCAGGGTGCCTCGCGGGTCCCCATGGTTCGTGTTGTCGTACACCTCCTGGACCAGGGCCTCGGCCCCGAAGCCGGTTCCGGAGAGACCGTCCTCGCGCCAGAAGGGTGTGCCGTAGACGGCATGGACCTTGATGACCAGGCCGAGTGACTGGTGCTGGTGCATCTGGTGCTGGCGGCGCGGCAGCGGCGGGTTGAAGGAGACGCGGGAGTACAGGTTTGGCGGCACCGCCATGATCACGAAGCGCGCGTTCACGGTGGCGCGGTCGGAGACGGCGGTCACCCGGTAGCTGCTCGCTCCGGCGCTCGAGTCTTCGGCCCAGTTGATCGTGCGGACCGGGCTGCCGAGGACGACGTCGTCGCCCAGTTCCGCCGCCTGCAGCACGGACACCTGTTGCATCCCGCCGACAACCCGCTTGTCGAGGATGAAGTCCTCGTCGGTGAGGTGCGAGAAGGAACCGGCCGACGCCGCCATCAGCACGGCCTGAAGGGCGGAGAAGGCGTGGGCCGGCTTGGTCAGCATGCCCCCGGCGATGAAGAGGCCGATGTTGTTGCAGGCTTCCTCGTCGGTGGAGTTCTGCCGCAGCCAGTGGTGGAAGGAGATGGTGTCCAGCTCGCGGGCCTTTGCGTGCGCCCACGGCTCGGTGGGCCCGATCTCGGCAGCGAGTGCGTCCAGCAGGGCGGTGAGCTTGTCCATTTCCGCGGCGGTGGTTTCGCTGACGGGGAACGTGTCCCCGGTATACAGGGTGCGTCTGCCGTCCGCGCCGATGTAGACGGACTGGCCGTCGCGGTAGCGGGAGTAGGTCGCCAGGCCAAGCTCCGCAAGCAGTGAGAGCAGTTCGGTCTGGTCCGGGGAAACCCACTGGCCGCCGATTTCGAGCATGGCGCCGTCGATCGTGTCGGTCCAGGTGCGGCCGCCGACGCGGTCCCGCGCCTCCAGTACGGCGACGCTTAGGCCGGCCTTCTTGAGTGTGCGGGCTGCGGTGAGCCCGGCGGGGCCGGCTCCGACGATGACGACGTCGCGGTCAAGTTCGAGCATGATGTCCTCTCCGTGGCCGCAGGAGTGATGCGTGCCACTAAATGAATGCCGTTCATTTAGTGGTAACTATAGTCCCTTCCGTTCCGGCAGGGAAGGGCTTTTGACAAAAATTCCGGGTAAGGAACAGGGAGCCAAACCGGTGCACAATGGAATCACCCTGAACAGCGCCAGTTAGAGAGGCCAGGACATGCCCGCAGTAACAAGTGCCCCCGCAGACTCCCAGCGCCCGGACACCAAGCCGCGCCGCCGGGTCGGGAGGCCGGCCGCGGCCGTCCTGGACCAGGACGGCATCACCGCTGCCGCCCTGCAGCTGATCCAGAAGAGCGGCTACGACGGGTTCACCATGGCGGCCCTGGCCCGGACCCTGAACGTTGCGCCGTCCGCCCTCTACAACCACGTCTCCTCCAAGCGGGACGTCCTGGTCCTCGTCCAGGACCACCTCACCTCCTTGGTGGACGTCTCCGCCTTCGAGTCCGAACCGTGGGAGCGCGCTGTGCGGGACTGGGCGTGGAGCTACCGGGACGTGTTTTCCAAGCACACTCCGCTGATCCCCGTTATCGCGGTCCTGCCGGTGACCGACGCACCGAAGACTCTGGCGATGTATGAGGCCGTGAGCGCGGGGTTCAGCCGGGCCGGGTTCCCGCAGGAACGCATCATCTCGGCCATCGTCGCTTTCGAGTCCTTCATCTTCGGCTCGGCTTACGATGTCACGGCACCGGCCGACATCTTTGATTCCGGCAGCATGGCCGCCACGACACCCCACTTCACCTCGGCCGTCGCGCGGCTGGCCGAACAGGGCTTCGAGAGCCAGGCCGACGTCGCCTTCAGCCTGGGCCTCAAGGCACTCATCGCCGGCCTCGGGGGCTTCCGGGCGTAGCCTGCACCACGCCGGCGGCACCAGGCGCCTGCACCAGCCCGTCATTGGTCCGCCCCGCGGGTCCATTCCATCGGATTCCCGAGCGCCGGCGCCCAATACCGGGCCCGTCCAGCGGAGCATGCGGCTTAAACCAAGGAAACCCCGGTCCGAAGACCGGGGTTTCCTTGAATTTGCGTGCGCGAGGGGGGATTTGAACCCCCACGCCCTTTCGGACACTGGCACCTGAAGCCAGCGCGTCTGCCGTTCCGCCACTCGCGCGCAACTTCTTCCACCAGGAATGCGGCCCGATTTCCGGACCGCCAACCTCGTAAAAGCAGCGAGATCCAGCATAACGGACAACGGCGGGAAAACACCAATCGGCCGCCGCCGGCCCCGACGCGGCCGGCATCCTGGGGTCCGGCGACTGGTCCAAAGGCCGCCGAAACGTATGCGTTTACCGCGTCCTCGGGGTCACTGCAGCCACGCCCGCCCCGCAGCGTCACCGCATGTCAGGGACGGTCCGCCGCGACTTTCCCGCACGCAGGGGCGGGGCGCGTTGAGGCCATTCCCAGACTGGCCCAGTAGTATCTGATGTAGGAGTGCCCGTCTACGGCGGGCTCAGCCACTTGTTGGGAACCGAGTTCCGGAACGAATGCTGCCCTGCAGCTGACAGGAAAGGAGAAGGACCATGGGATTGCTGGACAAAGTCGAGCGCGGCATCGAAAAGGCCGTCCGCGGAGTCTTCTCCACCGGTTCTCGCGCCCAGGTTGAGCCGGTCGAGATCGCCAGCCACCTGCGCCGCGAGGTGGACAACAAAGCCATGACGATCGCTGCGGGCCGCACCCTTGCCCCCAACGTCTTCGACGTCCTTCTCAGTGATGACGACTTCCAGCGGGCCCAGGAATGGGGCACGCCGCTGGCGGAAGAGCTTTGCGACGTCGTCATCAACCACGTGCGCAGCCAGGGCTACACACTCCAGGGGCCTGTCCGCATCAGCTTCCGCCGCGCCGAGGAACGCCGCGCCGGGGATTTTGACATCAAGTCCCGGACCGAGAAGGCCGCCGCTCCAGCGCAGCCCGGCCCGCAGGGGGCCATGCCCGCCGCACCGAGCCGCCAGCCGTCCCGGTTGCAGCCTGTCCTGGACATCGACGGCCAGCGGTACTCCCTGAACGCGCCTTCGATCGTGCTGGGACGTTCATCCGAGGCAGACATTCTTATTGACGACACCGGCGTTTCGCGCCGCCATCTGGAAATCCGCACGGGCCAGGGCATCGCCCAGGCGATCGATCTGGGCTCCACGAATGGCAGCTACGTCAACGGCCACAAGATCGTGGGAAATTCCGATCTCGCGGACGGCTCCACGATCACGATGGGACGGACCAAAATCATCTTCCGCCTTTTGCCCGCCGGCCCAGGCGGCCGCCAGTGAGTGAACTGACCATCACCGCCCTGCGTTTCGGGTTCCTCCTGCTCCTGTGGGTACTGATCTTCAGCATCGTGTCCGCCATGCGCCGCGACCTGATGATCGGGCGCAAGGCGGCAGCCGGCGCCCCAACAGCCCGCCAGGTCCGCAAGAACCCAGCACTGGCCGAGCCCGCAGCCGCCCCCGTCAGGCATCAGGCCCGCCAGCTGGTGGTGACCGAAGGACCGCTGCAGGGCACCACCATCGCCCTGGCCGCGAGTCCCATCCTGCTCGGCCGCGCCCAGGAAGCCACGCTGGTGCTGGAGGACGACTACGCCTCGGGCCGGCACGCCCGCCTGTTCCCGCAGGGCAGCCGCTGGTTTATTGAGGACCTCGGCTCCACCAACGGCACCTATCTGGCAGACCAGCAGCTGACCCGGGCCCTTCCCGTAGAGCTGGGTGTCCCCGTGAGAATCGGCAAGACGGTCATCGAATTGAGGCCGTAGCCGTGGCTGCTCCGGACAACACCGCAGACAAGGCAGCAGGCAAGGCAGCTGCCCCGAAGCGGCCGCTCATCATGCGCTATGCCGCGCGATCGGACGTCGGCCGCGTCCGCGCCAAGAATGACGACTCCGCCTATGTGGGCCGGCACCTCGCCGTCGTGGCTGACGGCATGGGCGGACACGCAGGCGGCGATGTCGCCTCGGCGGCCACCGTGCTGGACATGATCCACCTGGACCATGACAATTACGACGCCGGCGACGCCGGGACAGTCCTGGCCGACGAGATCCAGACCGCTAATTCGCTGCTCTCCGAACTCGTCCACATCAACCCCAAGCTCGCAGGCATGGGCACCACCGTCACGGCACTGCTCCTGGCCGAAGGCAGGCTCCACTTCGCCCACATCGGCGATTCCCGCGCCTACCGGCTGCGCAACGGCGAATTCGAACAAGTCAGCGTGGACCACACCTTTGTCCAGCGCCTCATCGACGAAGGCCGGCTTAGGCCTGAAGAGGCGGAAACGCACCCGCACAAGAACGTCCTCATGCGCGTCCTGGGGGACGTCGATGCAAGTCCGGAGCTCGATCTCGACACCCTCGAGGTCCAGCCCGGTGAGCGCTGGCTGCTCTGCTCGGACGGCCTGAATTATGTTGCCGGCCACGTTGTCGAGCGCACCGTCAGGGAAACCAAGGGCCTGCGTGAAACCGCGGAACTGCTCGTCGAGCTCACCCTCGAAGCCGGCGCCCCGGACAACGTCACTGTGGTGATGGTGGACATCGCCGAGCAAACGCCCGACGACGTGCGCACCGCCGCCGTCGGGATCGTCGCGCCGCCGGCCGCTGCCACCGGCACCGCGGCAGTGTCCGCGACCCCACCCGCGGCGACCCAGCCGGGAAGCACCCTTGGTACACCCGGCCAGGCCTCTGTTTCGCCGACGGCGGACTCCGGAAGGACTGGCACGAGGGAATCCGGCACGGAGGCCGTCAGCACGGCAGCGGTCCCGTCAGCGGACACAAAAGAGCCCGAAACGACGACGGACCCGCACCTCGGCGAACACCTCACGGCCGAGGTCCTGCGCGAAGAACTCGCCGGCCGCCCCCACGAACTCGTGGGCGCCGCCGCCTCGGCCGCGGAATCAGGATCCATCCCGTCCATTGCCGGCCGCACCGTGGCCCGGCGGGCAGCAACGGTCCTGACCCACAAGTCGGAGCAGGCCCGGGAGGACGCCGAGGAGTACAAGCCGGCCAGGCGTCCGCGCCGCTGGCTCACTATCTCGATCGCTGCCGCCATCACTGCCCTGCTGGCTGTCGGCCTGTGGCTCGGCTACGCGTGGACCCAGACGAGGTACTACATCGGCGAACACGACCAGCACGTCGCCATCTTCAACGGGGTCTCCCAGCGTCTGGGACCCATCCAGCTTTCCACGCTCGAAGCGGTGACCGATATCCAGATGTCAGATCTCCCCGAATTTTCCCAGCAGCGCGTCCGCCAAACGGTCCCCGCGCGGGATCTCTACGACGCACAGCGCATCGTGAAAAACCTCGAGCGGACGGGCACCACGTCCCCCGCCGACGAGTGCCTCACGCCCTCACCGACCCCCACTCCCACGCCCTCAGGCACGGCTTCAGCCGCAGCCACCGCCAGCCCCGTTCCAAGCCCCGGAGCCGCCGGAACGGCCCCGGCGTCGGCCTCACCCGCAGCTACTGCGCCGGTTTGTGAGGGGGCAAAATGACAACGATCGAGACCGTCCCCAAGCCGCGGCGGAACGTGGAGCTCGTCCTGCTCGTCCTCGCCCTCTGCGTCGGCATCGGCGCCCAGGCGCTCGTCGGCGTGGACAAGCAAAAGGCTTTCGACAGCGATTTCTGGTTCCAGTCCGGCCTGCTGGCTGCGGCCGCCCTCGCCTTCCACGTGGTTCTTCGGATCCGTGCAAAATATGCAGATCCGGTAATACTTCCACTCGTGGTGGCCCTCAACGGCCTCGGCTTGGCGATGATCCACCGCCTGGACCGGGTGGCGGAGGACACCGGCAACAACCAGCTGCGCTGGACCCTGGTGGCGATGGCCGTCTCCATTGGCGTCATCTGGTTCCTCAAGGACCACCGGATCCTACGCCGTTTTACCTATATTTCCCTTGCTGCCAGCGCAGTCCTGCTGATCCTGCCTTTGGTCCCCGGCATTTCGGCCGGTGAGATCCTGGGCGCAAGGGTCTGGATCAAAATCGGATCCATGACCTTCCAGCCGGGTGAAATCGCCAAAATCACCCTCGCTATATTCTTCGCCGGGTATCTTTCCTCAAACCGGGATCTCATCCTCCTGGCCGGCCGCAAGGTCGGGCCGGTGCAGTTCCCCCGCTTCAAGGACATGGGCCCCATGATCGCCGCTTGGCTGGTCAGCATCGGCGTGCTGATCTTCCAGCGCGACTTGGGCTCCTCGATCCTGTTCTTCGGCCTCTTCCTGGTCATGATCTATGTCGCCACGAGCCGCATCAGCTGGGTAATCATCGGGCTGGTCCTGATCGCCGCGGGCGGCTTCGTCGCTGCCCGCGTTTTCTCCCACGTTGCCCTCCGGATTGACGGCTGGCTTAACGCCTTCACCGACGAGGTGTACGGCCGGGAATTCGGCGGCAGCCTCCAGATCGTCGAGGGCCTCTTTGGCATGGCCAACGGCGGCCTCGTGGGCACGGGGCTGGGCCAGGGCCGCCCGAACCTGGTCCCGTTCGCTAACAGCGACATGATCGTCGCGTCCTTCGGCGAGGAACTCGGGCTGATCGGACTCTTCGCGATCCTCCTGATGTACCTGCTGCTGTTCACGCGCGGCTTCCGTGCCGCGCTTGGAACCCGGGACGCGTTCGGGAAGCTGCTCGCCACCGGGCTCTCTTTCGCCGTCGCGCTGCAGTGCTTCGTGGTCATCGGCGGCGTCACCCGGCTGATCCCCCTGACGGGGCTCACCACCCCCTTCCTCGCCGCCGGCGGCTCCTCGCTGCTCGCCAACTGGATCATCGTGGGCCTGCTCCTGATGATTTCGCACTCGGCACGCGGCCCGGTGGACACCACACCGCTGCCGCCAAGCCATGAACCGGACGCAAAGAAAGTACCCTCTGCCATGCCTTCCAAGCCGGCCACCGCGCCAGGCGGTCCGCGGAACAGCCCGGAAGCTCCTACCGAGGCGGTGAAGCTGTGAACCAGGCCATCCGCAATTCTTGGATCGCAGCCATCGCGATGTTCGCCCTGATCTTCGGCGCGCTCAGCTACGTCCAGGTGGTCGGTGCTGACGAGCTCAAAGCCAACGCCTGGAACAAACGCACCCTCCTGCAGAACTACTGCAACGACCGGGGCGCGATCATCGTCGGCGGCGCCCCGGTGGCAGAGTCGGTCCCGGCTTCGGAGAGCTGCAAGTTCCAGCGCGTGTACAACCAGCCACAGCTGTATGCCGGCGTCACCGGCTATTTCTCCAAGAATTACGGCGTGACCGGCCTGGAGAACACGATGAATGATGTCCTGGCCGGAAGCTCGGACCAGCAGTTCCTGGACAGGGTCGGCCAGCTCTTCCTGGGCAACCAGCCCAAGGGCGCCTCGGTGGAGCTGACCCTCGATCCGAAACTCCAGAAACTCGCCTACGACCTGATCCCGGAAGGCCAGCGCGGCTCGATCGTGGTAACCAACCCCAAGACCGGTGCAATCCTGGCAATGGTGTCTAAACCCTCCTACGACCCCAACCTGGTCGCCACCCAGGATGCCGACGCTGAAGCTGCAAACATCACCGCGCTGAACAAGATCCCCGGGATCAACCTGAACCAGTCCGTCAGCGGTCCCACGGGCGCGCTGTTGGCGCCGGGATCGGTTTTCAAGCTGATCGACACGGCGGCGGCCCTCAGTTCGGGCAAGTACAACAAGGACAGTGTGCTGCCCAACCCCGCGGAGATGTCTTTCCCCGGCATCCAGTACAAGCTGCCGAACTATGCAGGCGGCAACTGCTACACCCGGGATACCGCGTCGTTCGCCTTTGCGCTGCAGCAGTCCTGCAACACCCCGTTCGCCGGGATCGCCCTCGACCTGGGTCAAAAGGCGATCGGGGACCAGGCCGGAAAGTTCGGTTTCGGCAAGGACTTCGGCGACCAGTTGAAGCTGGAGTCCGCCCAGAGCACCTTCCCGACCGAGCCATTGGACGACGCCGGGCTGGCGCAGTCCTCGATCGGCCAGCGCGACGTGCGGGCCACGCCGCTCCAAATCAACACGATGACGGCCGCGATCGCCAACGGCGGAGTCCAGATGCAGCCGAGCCTGATCAAGGCCGTGCGCTCCCCTGACCTGCGCGTGCTCAGCGAACCGCGACCGCAGCCCCTCAGGACGTCCACGACGCCGGAGATCTCCCGGCAGATCAACGAGTGGATGGTCAGCGTCGTCAGCGACGGAATTGCCCGCGGCGCGGCCGTTCCCGGCGTCCCGGTGGCCGGAAAAACCGGTACCGCGGAGCTTGGCAACGGCCTGAACAACTCATGGTTTACCGGGTTTGCCCCGGCCAATGACCCGCAGGTGGCGGTCACCATCGTCATCGAAGGCGTAGACATCACCACCGGCGCACAGCTAACCAGTCCGAACGCGAAGAAGATCTTTGAGGCGGTGTTGAATAAGTGAGGCCTACAACAGGAATCACCCTCGGCGGCAGGTTCCAGCTGACCACGCGCATTGCGATTGGCGGCATGGGCGAAGTCTGGAAAGCCAAAGACCTGATCCTTGGCCGCATCGTCGCCATAAAGGTGCTCAAAGAGGAGTACACGGGCGATCCCGGGTTCCTCCAGCGGTTCCGCGCCGAGGCCCGCCACACCGCGCTCCTGAACCACGTGGGAATCGCCAACGTCTTTGACTACGGCGAAGAGGAGGGCTCCGCCTACCTCGTCATGGAACTGGTTCCGGGCCAGCCGCTGAGCAGCATCATCGAACACGAGCAGGTGCTCTCCCCGGACCGCACCCTCTCCATGATCGCCCAGACCGCACGCGCCCTCTCCGTCGCGCACAAGCAGGGCCTGGTGCACCGCGACGTCAAGCCCGGGAACCTGCTGATCACCCCGGACGGACGAGTCAAGGTAACAGACTTCGGCATCGCACGGCTCGCGGACCAGGTTCCGCTGACGCAGACCGGGCAGGTCATGGGCACCGCCCAGTATCTGGCTCCGGAGCAGGCCACCGGCCAGCTGGCGACCGGCGCCTCCGACATCTATGCGCTCGGCGTGATCGGCTACGAGTGCATGACCGGCCACCGGCCCTTCTCGGGCGAATCCCAGATCGCGATCGCACTGGCGCAGGTCAATGACGCGCCGCCGCCGCTGCCGGAAACCATCCCGAGGCCAGTCCGTGCGCTGCTGATGTCGATGCTGGCCAAGGACCCGAAAAACCGCCCGGCGGATGCCCTTAAGTTATCCGAAGCAGCCGAAGCGATCCGCAGCGGCGATATCGCCGCCGCCCACGCCGCCGTTCCCGGAATGCTCCTCTATGAGGGGGCGACTGGCCCCATCACGGCGCCCGTCGACATCCCTACCGCCGCCACGGGAGTCATCGACTCGTCTGACCGTTCGACGTCGGCGACGTCGGCACTTCCCGTTGTTGGCGCCGCCGGCGCGGGCGCTGCGGCGGGTCTGGCGGCCGGCGCCGCCGCTGCCAGCGCCTACGGGGCACGGAACACACTCTCCCGTGCTGATGCCCTCGCGGCCGAACGCGACTGGGTCCAGGCCGACGACGACTACGACGAACCCGCGGATGAACCGCAACGCCGTGGCCGCAGTCCCTGGACCTGGCCGCTGATCGCGCTGATCCTGCTGGTGCTGTTCGCCCTGATCGGCGTCGTCCTGACCCAGGCCGGAATCCTGTTCGCGCCGCAGTCCGCGACCAGCAGCAGCGCTGCCGTCACGAGTGCGTCAGCCGCCACCACGACCGCTAGCCCCACCACCACCAGCGCGTCACCCACGTCCAAGAGTCCCAGTCCCACCAGCAGCTCCGCGGCGCCCCCACCCTCCACGCCGCCGGCCATCAACCTGATCCCGGATGCCTACCTCGGCCGTCCCTACAACGATGTCCGCAACGAACTGGCGGCCATGAAGCTGAAAGTCACCGGCGCAGAGGTCTTCAATAACGCCACGCCCGGGACTGTCGTAGATATCAACCCGTCCGGCCAGGTCCAGCCCGGCGACACCATCACTGTGTCCTACTCGAAGGGTCCGGAGTCCGTCTCGGTCCCCACCATCCAGTCCGGCGCAAAGGAAGCGGACGTCCAGAAGGCCATCGAGGATGCGGGGCTGCGCTGGGTCAAGGGTGCCGACGTCGATCCCACGTCAAAGAAGGAGCCGGCCGGGACCTTTGTCAGCTCCGAGCCGGCACCGGGGAGCAAGGCAGCGGCAGGCTCCGTGGTGACTTACCACCTGGCGAAGGCGCCGGCCGCGCCGGCCGCGACGGCCCTGCCCGCCTGCAAGGGCACTGAGACGCCCGGAACGCCGGCCACCTGCAAGGCCACCCCGTAGGCCGTGATGACTGATTCGCCCCGCACCCCGTCGCACCGGGAGGACCGCCACCCCGTGAACACCCAGCGCGTCCTCAGCGGGCGCTACGAGCTGGGTGAGCTGATCGGGCGCGGCGGCATGGCCGATGTGTTCCGCGGGACTGACGCGCGGCTGGGACGCACGGTGGCCGTCAAACTGCTGCGCCCCGACCTCGCCAGGGACCCCCAGTTCCAGGCCCGGTTCAAACGAGAAGCGCAGGCCGTGGCGGCCCTTAACCACCCCTCAATCGTCGCCATCTATGACACCGGGGACCACGCGGTCCCTGGCGACCACGAGGACACTGTCCGGGTGCCGTACATCGTCATGGAGTTCGTTTCCGGCAGGACCATCCGTGACCTCATCCGGGCGAAGGAAGTCAGCATCGACGAGGCGATCGAATTCACCCTCGGCGTTCTCTCTGCCCTTGACTACAGCCACAAAGCGGGCATCGTCCACCGCGACATCAAACCGGCCAATGTCATGTTCTGCCCGGCTTCAAACAGCGTCAAGGTCATGGACTTCGGCATAGCCCGCGCCATGGCGGACTCTGCCGCCACCATGACCCAGACCCAGGCCGTCGTGGGAACCGCGCAGTACCTGTCGCCGGAGCAGGCCCGCGGCGAGACCGTGGATGCTCGCAGCGACCTTTACTCCGCCGGTTGCCTGCTGTACGAAATGCTCACGGGACGGCCGCCGTTCGTCGGGGACAGCCCGGTTTCCGTGGCATACCAGCATGTCCGGGAAATCCCGGAGCTCGCCAGCAGCCTGAATCCGGAGATCTCCGAGGCACTGGACAGCGTGCTGATGAAGGCTTTGCAGAAGAACCGTGCGGACCGGTTCCAGGATGCCGCCGCGTTCCGGCGGGCCCTCCGGGCAGCTCGCAGCGGCGTCGCCGTGGCGCCGCCTGCAGCCAGCGAGGCCCCGACCAACCCGAACAACACCGTGCCGACGCCCGATGGCGCACCAACGGCGGCTTTCTCCGTGACCGGCGCCAAGTTCCTCGACGAGTCCGCCGGCGGCCGGCTCCGGCCCGCGCATGACACGCGCGCGTTTCCCGAGCCCCTGACCGGGGCGGGCGAGGACTTCGGCTCCCCGGATTCCGGCAGCCTCCCGCTGGTCCTTCCCGTCGAACGCGAACCGACAGCGCACCAGAAATCCCGGCGCCGCACATGGATCACGACGCTGGTCATCCTCACCCTGCTGGTCCTGACCGGCGGCGGGCTGTGGCTCTACAACATGATGAACCAGGCGCCGCCCCCCGTGGCCAAAGTCCTCATCCCCACCGTGACCTCACTCACCGAGTCCGAGGCCCTGCAGAAGCTCTACAACTCCGCGCTTAAACCACAGCTGAACCGGATGCAGGACGACACGATCACCAAGGGCAGTGCGATCGGCACGGTGCCCTCCGCAGGCAGTTCCGTGGAGCCGAATTCGAACATCACCCTCAACATTTCCGAGGGTCCCGCAGTCGTCACTATCCCCGCGGACCTTCCCGGCCGCACCGAGGCGGCCGCCCGGGATATCCTGCGCCAGAAAGGCCTGACGGGAGCACCGGGAACAACCATGGCCAACAGCCCCACCGTGCCGGCCGGGATGGTCATCACCACGAACCCGGCGCCGGGCCAGAACGTGGCGGCGGGCAGTACGGTCGACCTCATCGTCTCCACCGGCAAGGTTGCCGCACCCGAGCTCCGCGGACTCCCGCTGCCGGAGGCAGAGGCTGCGCTGAAGGCGCTCGGGCTAGGACTGGCCGTCAAGGAAGTCGAAAACTCACAGGTGACACCGGGCAAGGTCACGGATCAAAGCGA
Source organism: Arthrobacter sp. SO5 (assembly GCF_020532805.1). GTDB lineage: Bacteria > Actinomycetota > Actinomycetes > Actinomycetales > Micrococcaceae > Arthrobacter. Next base: position 18,016 of record NZ_MQTQ01000026.1, read on the forward strand.
CGCCGCCAATTCCCCCGTCGAACAGGGCAAGGTCATCACGGTCTCGGTGGCGAAGGCCCCGCCGCCCCCGCCGCC
>NZ_MQTQ01000027.1 GCF_020532805.1 Arthrobacter sp. SO5
CTGGCGGCAGGGCTGGCGCTGGGCGTGGCGCCGGCGCTGGGCGTGGCTACGGGTGGCTGGTGGCCGCGGCCGGCGAGCATGGTGGCCACCAGGGTGCCGTGCTCAGGCTTGGCGCCAATGCTCTTCTGGCCGTCGGGGCTGCCTGCCCCGGAGATGTCGACTCCGCCGGCTAGGACGCCCGCCAAATCCGCGTGCTTGCCGTCCACGCCGCTGTCGATCACGGCGACCTTGACGTTGGCGCCTTTGGAGACCTCCCACGCCTTGGTGATGCCGGACTCGGCGAGCCAGTACTCCTTGTCCCGCCAGGGGTCCGCGTGGGCCGCGGGGGCCGCCGTCAGGGCTGCCGCGAGGGTGCCGCCCGCAAGGGCCAAGGCCATCAACGCGGAGGCGGTCCGGCGGGGCCGGGCTGTTGCTCTGGTCATTCGGGTCCTATCGGCGGGACAGCGGGTGGGCTGCAGACGCGGTGGCGCTGCGCAAAGGGTGTGCGGTTCCGTTCGATCCGGGGTTGCCTCCGGCTAGCTGATACTGAGGGCGATCCCGTCAAGAATATCGTGCTCGCTGGTGACCGCCGTGCTCACCCTGCCTTCTGTGACCTGTGCCAGCCGTTCCAGCACGCGCCGCCAAACGAGTCCGCCCGCACCGATCACGTCTACCCGGCCCGCGTGCATGTAGGGAAGTGCCGAACGCTCCGCCCGCGTCATCTCCAGCAGCCCGGTACACGCCCGTCGCGCGGTTTCCATGGGCAGTTCAGTGCCGTGGATGGCCGCCGGCGAATACGCGGGGAGGTCCAGGGCGTGCGCGGTGATGGTGGTGACGGATCCAGCGACGCCGACGACGACGGTGGCGCGGTCCAGCGGGACGGTCTGCGCCGCCATATCGATGGCAGCGTCGACGTCGGCCTCCGCCGCGGCGATCTGCCCGGGTGTCGGCGGGTCGCTGAGCAAGTGGCGTTCGGTCAGGCGGACGCAGCCGACGTCGACGCTTCTGGCGGCAATGACGCCGTCGGCGTCGCCCAGGACGAATTCGGTGCTGCCGCCGCCGAGGTCGACCACGAGGACCGGATTTCCGCCGCGGGAGGGCAGCACGCTGCTGGCACCTGCAAAGGAGAGTGCGGCTTCCTCGTCGCCCGTAATGACCTCCGGTTCGACGCCGAGGAGCTCGCGGATCCCGTCGATGAACACCTGCCGGTTGCGGGCGTCCCGGGTGGCCGACGTCGCGACGAAGCGCACCTTGCCGGCGCCGTGGTGGCGAATCAGCGCGGCGTATTCGCGGACGGCCTCGAAGGTGCGGTCCAGGGCCTCCTGGGCGAATTCGCCGGTGGCATCCACCCCCTGGCCCAGACGCACGACGCGCATTTCGCGGACGACGTCGGTGAGCCGCGGGACGGTGCTCCCCTGCTCCGTGTGGACGTCCGCGATCAGGAGCCGGATGGAATTGGTGCCGCAGTCGACCCCGGCGACGCGGGTCACTGGCTGGCCCCGGTGTTTTCGGTGTTTTCGGTTTTTTCGGTTTTTTCGGTGTTTTCGGTGTTTTCGGTGGGGTCCGTGCGCGTCTTCCGGACCGGAGCAGGCCGGCCCACAATCGCCGGCAGGCCCTGCGGCCCGTGCCGGCTGAGGTCCCTGGAGGGGGTCTCGCCGCCGGTATCCCAGGCGCCGTCACAGTAGCAGCGGTCCTCGGTCCACCAGTCGCTGATGGCCGCGATGGCTTCGTCGCCGAGCGGATTCACGCCTGGACCCGCGGCAAGCGAATGGCCCACCAGGACGTGCAGGCACTTGACGCGGGCGGGCATGCCGCCGGCTGAGATGCCGTCGATCTCCGGCACGGCGCCGATCCCGGAGCGTGCTCCGGTTTCGGCGCGGGAGGCCAGGTAGGCCTCATGGGCGGCGCGGTAGCCGGCAGCCAGCTCCGGATCGGCGGTGAGCCGGTCGTTCATCCGGTTCATCAGGCCGGCGGCCTCGAGCCGCGACACCGCGGACGTGATGACCGGGTGGGTCAGGTAGAACGTGGTGGGGAACGGGGTGCCGTTGCTGAGCCGCGGTGAAGTGGCGGCGACCAGCGGGTTGCCGCACACGCAGCGGGCCGGGATTTCGACGACGTCGCGCACCGGCCGCCCGAGCTGGCGGCTCAGGACGTCGAGGTCGTGGGGCGTGGGCCGGCGGGATTCCACCGGCGTCCCTGCCGCGGGATCCGTTAAAGGGTCCCCTGCCGTGAGGTTGCGGTCCACTCGGTTCTGGTCCACTGTCGCGGCACCTTCCTGCCCTGTACGGAGTGTCCGGGGACAATCCTGCGGCGGGCGCCGCGTCTTAGTCTGTTGCCGAGCGCCGGATGGAATCCCAGAGGGAGTCCACCCAGGGCAGCTTGGCCGGGTCCTGCGCGGACCCTGCCCCGGCGGCGCCGCCGGATTGTCCGGCAGGAAGATCGCTGCCGAATACCCAGTAGCCCGTCTCACCGGGCATAACCATGTTAATCCGGTCCCGGGCCTGCTGTTTCACGTAGTTCGGATCCTGCCAGCGGGAGACCTGGCGTTTGAGGTCCGTCTGCTTCGACTGCTTGGATGAAATATCGGCCTGCAGGGCGGCGATTTCGGCACGTTTTTCGAAGAAGATCTTGACCGTGGGGGCCAGCATGATGGTGATGGCAATCATGACGACGAACAACGCCAGCATGCGCCCGGAGAAGGCTTTGGCGGGGACGGGATCGAGATTCCCCTCCGACGGTTTGCCGGAATCCGTGCGGGCGTCTTTGCCGGCCGGCAGCTTGGCCGCGGGGCTGCTGTGCTGGCCGGCCGCCTGGCGGGGCTGTCCGCTGCCCTTGCCCGGCGTGTGGGTGCTGGCGGTGCTGCCCGCCGTTGCGCGGGAGCCGAAATCGGCCAGGATAACGTCGCCGCCGTCGCCCGCGTCCGAAGACTTCGGGGCCGCAGGCGTCGCCCGGGGAACCTTGGGTCGGCGGGTAGCCATGTCACTCCTGTAATGCCCGGCCCCTGCCGGGCTGGCGTGCTGCTTTCGTCCTGACAACCGTGGCCTGCACCGGCGGCGCCCCGCGCGGTCGGCGGTCGCCAACCGTGAACGGGACCACAACAGAAACCGGCAGCCATGGTCTTTCAACCATAGCCACCGGTTCCTGGTTTTTGCGGCTGCTAGCCCTTGAAACGCGGGAAGGCGCTCCGGCCGGCGTAGCGTGCGGCGTCGTCGAGTTCTTCTTCGATGCGCAGCAGCTGGTTGTACTTGGCGACCCGCTCGGAACGGGCCGGGGCACCCGTCTTGATCTGGCCGGCGTTGGTGGCCACTGCGATGTCGGCGATGGTGGTGTCCTCGGTTTCGCCGGAGCGGTGCGAGGTGATGGTCGTGTAACCGGCGCGCTGGGCGAGGGACACGGCGTCCAGGGTTTCGGTCAGGGAACCGATCTGGTTGACCTTCACGAGCAGTGAGTTGGCCGTCCGGGAATCGATGCCGGTCTGCAGGCGCTCCGGGTTGGTGACGAAGAGGTCATCACCAACGATCTGGACCTTGTCACCGATGGCGTCGGTGAGGATCTTCCAGCCGTCCCAGTCGTTTTCGTCCAGCGGGTCCTCGATGGAAACCAGCGGGTAGTCGGCAACGAGTTCGGCGTAGTAGGCGCTCATCTCGGCGGAGCTGAGGGCCTTGCCTTCGAACTGGTAGGCGCCGTCCTTGAAGAACTCCGAGGACGCCACGTCCAGGGCCAGGGCGATGTCCTTGCCCGGGGTGTAGCCGGCATTCCTAATGGCTTCCTGGATGAGGTCCAGGGCCGCGCGGTTGGACGGCAGGTTCGGCGCAAAGCCGCCCTCGTCGCCGAGGCCGGTGGACAGGCCCTTGGCCTGCAGGACCGCCTTGAGCGCGTGGTAGACCTCGACACCCCAGCGCAGGCCCTCGGAAAACGTCTCGGCGCCGAGCGGGACAACCATGAATTCCTGGATGTCGACGTCGGAATCGGCGTGCGAGCCGCCGTTGAGGATGTTCATCAGCGGCACGGGCAGGACGTGGGCGTTCGGTCCGCCCAGGTACTTGTAGAGCGGCAGGTCCGCGGAGGCCGCTGCGGCGTTGGCGACGGCCAGGGATACGCCCAGGATGGCGTTGGCGCCCAGCTTGCTCTTGTTGGCCGTTCCGTCCAGGTCGATCATCGCCTGGTCGATGCTGCGCTGGTCGGTTGCGTCGAAGCCGATCAGGGCCGGGGCAATCTGGTCGATAACAGCGTCGACGGCCTTCTGGACACCCTTGCCGAGGTAACGGCCCTTGTCCCCGTCACGGAGTTCAACGGCCTCGTGCTCGCCGGTGGAGGCGCCGGACGGAACCGCCGCGCGGCCGATCTGGCCGTCCGAGAGCAGCACTTCAACTTCTACGGTGGGGTTGCCGCGCGAATCGAGAATCTCGCGGGCGTGGATGGCATCGATAAGCGCCATGGATATGCTCCTTTGGTGAAGCGATCTGGAATCTGACTGCTGGGAACCCAGCTGGAAATCAAGCTGAAATACCGACGTCCTCGTCGCTACCAGCGTAGTCGAGAGCGGGATGGGTTACAGAAACCTATCCAGCCCCCGGACGTCATCAGCCGGAATCATCCGGTCGACGCGGACCCCTGGACCGACTGGAAGCGGCGGATCGCGCCGCGAAGGGCGCGTTCGGCGTCGAGCCCGCTGTCCCGGGCTGCAGCCGCCACACCAAAAAGCAGGTCACCGAGTTCCTCCTCGGTGGCCGGGAGTCCGGCAGCGGTGTGGGTCTGGCCCGCAGTTGCCGGCAGGCCGGCGCGCTCGGCCCGGTCCAGCAGCTTTTGGGCCCGGGCCAGGGACGGAAGCGCGGCCGGAACGCCGTCCAGGACGTGGCCTCGTTCAGGTTTCTCGGCTTTTTTGACCGCATCCCATGTCAGGACGATCTCCTCCACTGTTGCCGGGAAGGAATCCTGCAGTGAGCCGTCGGGCCGGAAAACGTGCGGGTTGCGCCGGACCATTTTGGCGGTGAGGCCGCGGGCGACGTCGTCGAGATCGAAGGCGTGGCGCTCCTCGGCGAGCCGGGCATGGAGGACCACCTGGAGCAGGACGTCGCCGAGTTCGGACTTCAGCTCGGCGTCGCCGCCGGCCGTCTCGATGGTTTCGGCAACCTCGTAGGCCTCCTCGAGGAGGTACTCCACGAGGGATTCATGGGTGAGGGCACCCATCCAGGGGCAGTGCTCGCGCAGGGCAGCGATCGTTTCGACCAGCTCTCCGAGCTGCCCCTGGACGGGTGGATTGTCCTCTTTAGCCAAGCTCGTCGTAGAACTCGTTGATGTATTCAACGAGGGCTTCCTTCTCTTCGAGCGGCAGGAATGCTGCTTCGGCCGCGTTGAGCGTCAGTTCCAGCAGGTCATCGAGGTCGTAATCGAAGGTCTCGACCAGCAGTTCAAACTCGTCCGTGAGCGTCACGCCGCTCATGAGCCGATTGTCCGTGTTGATAGTGACGTTGAAGCCGAGCTGGTAGAGCATGTCCAGCGGGTGGCTCGCGATGCCCTCGCCGAAGCCGGCGATGGCGCCGGTCTGCAGGTTGGAGGACGGGCAGATCTCCAGGGCGATCCCACGGTCGCGGACCCAGCCGGCGAGCTCACCAAGGGTGACCATGCCGATGCTGTCGTTGACCTCGTCGGTGCCGTCGTTGAATGCCGCGTCGGGGCCTTCATCCTCGTCGAACTCAACCGTGACGTCGTCGGCGATCCGGACGCCGTGGCCCAGGCGCAGGGCCCGGCCGTCGACGAGCGCGGACTGGATGCTTTCCAGGCCGGCGGCCTCGCCGGCGTGGACGGTGGCCGGGAAGTTGTGCTCGGCCAGGTAGGTGAAGGCGTCCTTGAAGCGGGAGGGCAGGAAGCCGTCCTCGGCGCCGGCGATGTCGAACCCGACGGCGCCCTTGTTGCGGTGCCGGACTGCCAGTTCGGCGATCTCCTGGCCGCGGTCGGCGTGCCGCATGGCGGTGATGAGCTGGCCCACCTGGATATCGCGGCCGGACTCGGCGACGGCGTCCACACCCGCTTCGAGGCCCGCCTGGACGGCCTCGACTACCTCATCCAGGCCCAGGCCCTTCTGCAGGTGCTGCTCGGGGGCCCAGCGGACCTCGCCGTAGATGACGCCGTCATCGGCCAGGTCCTCGACGAATTCCTTCGCGACCCGGAACAGTCCGTCCTTGGTCTGCATGACGGCGATGGTGTGGTCGAACGTTTCGAGGTAGCGCACCAGCGAACCGGAGTCGGCGGATTCGCGGAACCACTCCCCCAGCGCGACGGGATCGGTCGAGGGCAGCGTGTGTCCCACAGCCTCGGCAAGTTCAATGATCGTGGCCGGGCGCAGTCCGCCGTCCAGGTGGTCGTGAAGGGAAACCTTGGGAAGGCCCTTCAGGTCGAAGTCAAGGTCAGGGGCAGCGTCAAGAATTATCTCAGTCACGTTCCAACCTTAGGGTCGGCGGCCATGCAATGCCAGCCGGGAAACCGCCGGTGCGGACGGTCTCAGGCTTCGGCGTCGACGGGGGCCGGCGGCGGCGGTGCCGCGGAGGCCTGAGTTACGCGGGCCTCGAGGTGGGCGGCCTTGGCATCGGCGGCCAGGACAGCTGCCCGGCTGGCGGCCGCGGCGGCGCCGCGGGTGTCGCGCCAGCGGTGGAGCCAGGTCAGCAGGTGGTCGATCACGATGCCAAGCACGATCGCGAAGGCGATGGCGATGCCGACGCCGAGCAGCGGGTGCTCGTGGACCCAGTTCCCGGCCAGGATGCCGATGCCCGCCGAGTAGGCCACCCAGGTGACAGACGCAAAAATGTCCAGGATGACGAACCGGCGCCGGGGATAGGCGGTGGTGCCGGCGATCCAGTTGACGGCCACGCGCCCCACGGGAATGTAGCGGGCCGTGAAGATCAGCATGGCACCGCGTTTGTCGAGTTCGTAGCGGGCCCAGTGCAGGGCTTTCTGGACCTTGGGTTTGCGCATCCAGCGGAAGCGCTCGACGCCGACGCGCCGGCCCAGCAGGTAGGCCATGTTGTCGCCCGCGATGGCTCCCAGTGCGCCGGCGGCCATGACGAACCACATATTGGGCTGGCCGGAGGTGACGGAGAGTGCGCCCAGGGCAACGATCAGGGTTTCACTCGGGAGGATCGGCACGAAGCCGTCGATGAAGCAAAAGACCAGCAGAATCGGGTAAATCCACCATTGACCCGCGGCGTGGAGAATAGCCTCATTGATGAATTCCACGCGGGCTGTACTCCTAGGAAAGTGATGGAAAAGCGCTCTTCAGTGTCCCACGGCGGAGAGGTATCCGCCACGTTGCGTCCGGAGAATTCCGCCCGCGTTTCCTACGGTTCCGACGGCGGGACGGACCCGGCGCCTTCCGGCAGCCTCCCGCGCACCTTGCTGACGGCGACGTCCACCACGACGCCGAGGACGATCGCGCAGATGACCGCCACGATGGCGCCGAGCAGGTGGTTTTCTTCGAACCACTGGCCGAAGAAAAGCCCGATAGCCACGGAGTAGGCCCCCCACAGCACCGCAGAGAGCGCGGTCAGCGCCATGAACCGGGGCCGCGGGTACCGGGTGGCGCCAGCCGTCAGGTTGACGGCCACCCGGCCGATGGGGACGAACCGCGCCACCAGGATCAGCGAGGCCGGCCGTTTGCGCAGTTCCCGGCCGGCCCAGCGGAAGGCCGCCTGCATCCGTGGCCGGCGCATCCAGGACCAGCGCCGCGTGCCCGTGCCCCGGCCGATCAGGTAGGCCATGTTGTCGCCCACGAAGGCGCCGGCAGCGGCGGTCGCCGCGAGGAAAACCGGGTTCGGGATGTCCGCCGTAGCTGCCACGGCGGCCAGCCCGACCACCACGGATTCACTGGGGATGGGCGGGAAGAAGCCGTCAATCACGCAGCAGGCGAACACGAGGAAGAGCACCCAGGGTTGGCCTGCTGCGGCCAGGATGAAGTCGTTGATTGCCTGCACGGTTTCCTTACAAACAACGGGGTCACTGCTGTGGTGCCAGTGTACTGCCGGCCGGGGATGCGGTCTCTCAGGCGATGCGGTCGATAATGAGCTGCTGGGCGGGCCGGGAGCCCTCCGGTGCGATCACGGCCGCGTGCTTGAGCGCTTCCTTGGCCCGTTCGAACTTCTCCGGGGTGTCCGTCAGGAGCGTCATGAGCGGCTCGCCGGCCTTGACCAGGGCGCCGGGCTTGGCGTGCATCCGCACGCCGGCGCCCGCCTGGACCTGGTCTTCCTTGCGGGCACGTCCGGCCCCGAGGCGCCAGGCGGCGACGCCGACGGCCATGGCGTCGAGTTCCACCAGCACGCCGTCGGCCGGAGCGTAGATGACCTCGGATTCCCTGGCGACCGGCAGCTTGGCGCGGGGATCCCCGCCCTGCGCCTCGATCATCCGGTTCCAGACGTCCATGGCCCGGCCGTCCCGCAGGGCAGCCCGGGGATCGGCGTCGTGGACGCCGGCACAGGCCAGCATCTCCTCGGCCAGCCGGACCGTGAGTTCGACGACGTCTTCCGGGCCTCCGCCGGCGAGTACCTCCACCGATTCCTCGACCTCGATCGCGTTGCCCGCCGTGAGGCCCAGGGGCGTGTCCATGTTGGTGAGCAGGGCCACCGTGTTGACGCCGGCGTCCTTGCCCAGTGCCACCATGGTCTCGGCGAGTTCCCGGGCCCGGGCCACGTCCTTCATGAACGCGCCGCTGCCCACCTTGACGTCCAGGACCAGCGAACCGGTACCTTCGGCGATCTTCTTGCTCATGATCGAGGAGGCGATCAGCGGAATGGCCTCCACCGTGCCCGTGACGTCGCGGAGGGCATAGAGCTTCTTGTCCGCCGGGGCCAGCCCGGCGCCGGCCGCGCAGATGACCGCGCCCACGTCCTGGAGCTGCGCCAGCATTTCCTCGTTGCTCAGCGCCGCCCGCCAGCCGGGGATTGATTCCAGCTTGTCCAGGGTGCCGCCGGTGTGGCCCAGGCCGCGGCCCGACAGCTGCGGCACGGCGACCCCGAAGACGGCCACGAGGGGTGCCAGCGGGAGGGTGATCTTGTCCCCCACGCCTCCGGTGGAGTGCTTGTCACTCGTGGGTTTCACGCTGCCGTCGGGCCGGCGCAGGCTGGAGAAGTCCATCCGTTCACCCGAGGCAATCATCGCCGCGGTCCAGCGGGAGATCTCGGCCCGGTCCATGCCGTTGAGCAGGATCGCCATGTTCAGGGCGGCCATCTGCTCGTCGGCGATGGCGCCGCGGGTGTAAGCGTCGATGGTCCAGTCGATCTGCGCTGGGCTGAGGACGCCCTTGTCCCGTTTGATGCGGATGATGTCGACGGCGTCGAACGCTTCGGTGTTGCTGGCGTGCTTTGTCGGAAGTGTCATCGGGGTTCCTCCAGGTGTTGGGGGCCAAAGGCATCGGGAAGGACCTGGTCCATGGTCCTGATTCCCTGGGTGGTCATGAGCTCCATATCGGGAGCCCGGAATTCATAAAGCAGCTGCCGGCAGCGCCCGCACGGCATGAGGACGTTCCCGCTGGCGTCGACGCAGTAAAACGCGCGGAGCAGTCCCCCGCCGGTCATCTGCAGGTTCCCCACGAGGGCGCACTCGGCGCACAGGGTCAGCCCGTAGCTGGCGTTTTCGACGTTGCAGCCGCTGACGATCCGGCCGTCCCCGGTGAGGGCGGCTGCCCCCACCGGGAACTTCGAATACGGCGCGTAGGCGTTCTTCATGGCGGACACGGCCGCGGCTTCGAGCGCGGCCCAATCGACCGGGATACCCTCCACGGTCAGCCCTTGACGTACGGTATGCCGTCGGCCGCCGGCGGCCTGGAGCGGCCGACGAGCCCGGCCACCGCGAAGACGGTCACGACGTACGGCAGCATGGCCATGAACTGGCTCGGCACGGGGGTGCCGATGATCGTCACGATGCTCTGCAGGTTATCGGCGAAACCGAACAACAGCGCGGCGAAGAACGCCCCGATCGGATTCCAGCGGCCCAGGATCATGGCCGCGAGGGCAATAAAGCCGCGGCCGCCCGAGATTTCCTTGGTGAAGCTGTCGATCGCCACGAGGGTGAAGAACGATCCACCGATTCCGGCCACGGCACCGCCCAGGGTGACGTTCCAGAAGCGGGTTGCGTTGACCTTGATGCCCAGGGTGTCGGCTGCCTGCGGGTGCTCGCCCACAGCCCGGACGCGCAGGCCCCACTTGGTCTTGAAGAGTCCGATCCAGATCACGATCACGGCGACGTACATGAGGTAGCCCACCACGGACTGCTTGAACAGGATGGGCCCGATCACAGGGATGCCGGACAGGACCGGGATATCGATGATCGGCAGCCGGCCGGGCGAGTTGTACTTCGCCTTATCGGACTGCATCACGGTGCTGAACAGGAAGCCGGTGAGGCCGGAGACCAGGACGTTGAGGACGACGCCGACGATGATCTGGTTGACCACATACTTGATGCTGAACAGGGCCAGCACCATCGAGACAAGCGCGCCCGCCACGGCTGCCGCGAGCAGGCCGGCATAGGGGTTGTGGGTCAGGCTGGCGACGAGAGCGGCAGTGAAGGCGCCGCCCAGGAGCTGGCCTTCGATGGCGATGTTCACGACGCCGGCGCGTTCGCACAGCACACCGGACAGCGAGCCGAACACGATTGGCACGGCGAGCGTCACGGACCCGGCGATGAGGCCGGCCAGCGAGATGCTGGGGGTCCGGGCACCGCCCACCACCCAGATCAGGAAGGCGACCACGAAGATGACCGTGAACACGGCCGGCAGCCAGCGCGGGGGACGCCGGTTCCTGTTCGCCTTCAGGGCCAAGGCGTAGCCCGCGAGCACCAGCAGGATCACGGAGAGCACAATCCCGGACAGGAACGCGGGGACCTCGATCGCCGGCAGCTGGAAGAAATCCCCGCCGGAGGAAACCCCGAACTTAGCGGATCCTTGCGGGCCCAGCAGGCCAAAGAAGATGAAGGCGACGACGGCCAGCACCGCCAGCGTGACCGGCAGCTTCCAGGTTACGGGCTTGCCGGACTGCGCCGGCTTGTGGTTCGTGTCCGGCTGCGGTGTTGCCTGTCCCGATTTACCCTGGCCCGATTTGCCTGGTCCCGGGACGGGCGAGGTTGCTGTTGTGCTCATGCGGCACCTCCGGTGGTTACGGCCTGCTTGGTTTTGCCGGCGGTCGCGGCCTGCTTCTTGCGCGGGTTAAGTCCGAAAATCGCCCGGACCAGGGGCGGCGCCGCGATGAACAACACAATGAGCGACTGCACCACGAGCACGATGTCGATCGGGGTGCCGGTCTGGATCTGCATCTGGACGGCGCCCGCGCGGAAGGCCCCAAACAGCAGGCCGGCGGCAAAGGTGCCCCACGGCGAGGAGCGCCCCAGCAGGGCCACGGTGATCGCATCGAAGCCGTAGGTTGCCGCGACACCGTCGGTCAGGACCTTCTCGGTGCCTGCCACCTGCGCGACGCCGGCCAGGCCGGCCAGGCCGCCGGCAATGGTCATTACCAGGACCGTAGCCCGGGGGACGTTGATGCCGGCAGTCAGGGCCGCCTTGGGGTTTGCCCCGACGGCACGGAACTCGAACCCGATGGTGGAGCGGTTTAGCAGCCACGAGACAAACACCGTGGCCGCGATGGCCAGCAGGAAGCCGAGGTGCAGCCGGTACTGGCTGCCGAAGAGCAGCGGGTACACGGCGCTGGGATCCAGGATGGGGGAAATCGGGGTGGTCTCCCCCGGGCGCTGGAACAGCTTCGTGTCGAGCAGGTAGCGCAGGAAGTAGAGGGCGATGTAGTTGAACATAATCGTCACGATGACCTCGTGGGCGCCCGTCCTGGCCTTGAGCACGCCGACGATGCCGCCCCAGACGGCGCCGCCGATGACGCCGGCCACGAGGACCAGCAGCAGGTGCAGCCCGATCGGCAGGTGCAGCGCGAAGCCGACCCAGGAAGCGAGGATGCCGGCCATGATGATCTGGCCCTGCGCGCCGATGTTGAACAGGCCCGCGCGGAAGGCCAGGGCGACGCCGAGACCCGCCGTGATCAGCGGGGTGGCGATGGTCAGCGTCTCCATGAGCGGGGCGAACTGGCCGGCCACTCCTGTCCCGCGGGGGTTGAAGATGGCACCCTGGAAGAGGGCGACGTACGAGCTCGTGGCGGCGGACCAGACGGCGGCGAAGAAATCACCGGGCCGGGCAAAGAGGTAGCCCGCCGTGCTGGCCACTACCTTGTCCGTCATGGCGATCAGCAGGCCGCCGAGGATCAGCGCCAGCAGCACTGCCAGGATGGTCACGATGCCGTTGCCGGTGAAGATCCTGCGCAGCAGCGACTCTGACTCATCCGGGCCGCCGGGGAGGGATCCGCTCTGGGCCGTGGCCGGAACCGCCGATGGCTGCATCGCGCCTCCTGCGGTCTCAAGCGAGGCGACAAAGCCGGCGTCCTCTGCTGGCTCCCTCACCTCAGCGCCCGGAGAGCGCGTCTCTGGATCCGGTTCAGCCGGGGGTCGTGGCTGTTCAATCATTGTTCTCTCCTACGGCGTTGGCTCCTGCGGCGCCGGAGGTGGACTCCTGCACGGGCCGGGCGGCCGTCGCCCGGCCGTCGGCCGGGGTCGTTGCCTGGTTCTTGGTGGCTGTGTCTGCATGCGCGCTCTCCGGGGAAAGCCCGGCCATCATGAGGCCGAGGACGTCGCGTCCGGTGCCGGCCGGAACAATGCCCACCAGCTTGCCCTTGTAGAGCACGGCGATCCGGTCGGCGAGCTCCATGACCTCATCGAGTTCCGTGGAGACGATCATCACGGGCGTGCCGTGGTCGCGCTCGGCCACGATCCGTTTGTGCAGGAACTCGATGGATCCGACGTCGACCCCTCGGGTGGGCTGGGAGGCGATGAAGAGCCGCAGCGGCCGGGAGAGCTCCCGCGCCATGACGACTTTCTGCTGGTTGCCGCCGGACAGTGTCCCCGCCGCGAGCGAGCCTGACGGGGTGCGGACGTCGAATTCATCGATCCGGGTTTTCGCGTTTTCCAGGACCTTGGCCGGGTTCATGCTGATGCCGCTGGCGAAAGGCGCCTGGTCGTAGCGGTCGAGGATCAGGTTCTCGGCGATGGAGAACGTGCCGATCAGCCCGTCAAGCGAGCGGTCCTCCGGGACGAAGCCGACGCCGGCGTTGAGGACGTCCTTGACGCTGCGGCCGACGAGCTCCTCGTCATCGAGCAGGATGGAGCCGTGGACGCGGTCCTGCAGGCCGAGGATGGCCTCGGTCAGCTCCGTCTGCCCGTTGCCCTGGACACCGGCGATGGCGAGGATTTCGCCGCGCGCAATGTCGAAGCTGATGTTGTCTACAACGTGCTGGCCGCTCGGCGCGATGACGGTCAGGTCCTTGACCTGGAAAGTTCTTTCCTGGGGATTGGCCGGGGCCTTGTCCAGGGTCAGGTTGACCGCTCGGCCCACCATCATGGAGGCGAGTTCGGTTGTCGAGGACGAGGGGCTGGCGGTGCCGACCACTTTTCCGCGCCGGATCACCGTGATGGTGTCGGACACGGCCTTGACCTCGCGGAGCTTGTGCGAAATGAAGACAATCGAGGTTCCGTGGCTCTTGAGCTGGCGCATGATGTCCAGCAGCTCTTCGGTGTCCTGCGGGGTAAGCACGGCGGTCGGTTCATCGAGGATGAGCACCTTGGCATCGCGGACCAGGGCCTTGATGATTTCGACGCGCTGCTGCACGCCGACGGGCAGGTCTTCGATCAGGGCATCAGGGTCGACGTCGAAGCCGTACCGGTCCGAAATCTCCTTGATCTTCCGGCGGGTGTCATCCAGGTTCAGGAAGCCGCCCGCCTTCGTGGTTTCCGCGCCGAGTGCGACGTTCTCGGCAACGGTGAAGACCGGGATCAGCATGAAGTGCTGGTGCACCATGCCGATGCCTGCAGCCATCGCGTCCCCCGGGCCGCGGAAGGTGACTGGTTTGCCGTCAACGAGGATTTCGCCCTCGGTGGGCTCGTACAGCCCGTACAGGACGTTCATCAGCGTGGACTTGCCAGCGCCGTTCTCGCCGAGCAGACAGTGAATCTGCCCGGGTTCAACAACCACATCGATGTGATCGTTGGCTACCAGGGAGCCAAAGCGTTTGGTGATCCCCTTGAGTTCAAGTTTCAAAACTCTGACCAATCTCGAAGTGTCCGAATCGCGGGGCCCGGACGGGACGTAGGGCCGCAGCACCAGCCTAGTGCCTGGAGCCGGGCGCGGAGCGGGGTCCGCTCAACGAAAAGCGCCACAGCCCGTGCGGTGGATGACCGGACGGGCCGTGGCGCTGGAGGAGGAAGCTAGACCTTGGGGCTGGCGGCGGATTCAACCTTCAGCTTGCCGTCGGCAATGTCCTTCTCGATCTGGAGCAGCTCGGTCTTGACGTCGGCCGGGACCTGGGATTCCATGTCGTGGAACGGGGCCAGCTGCACGCCGTCGTTCGCCAGCGTGCCAACGTACGGCGTGTTGGTGAACTTGCCTTCGGTGTCCTGCTTGACAACGGTCTCTACGGCCTCGCCCATCTGCTTCATGACGGAGGAGAGCATGATGTCCTTGTAGTCCGGCGCCGTGAGGAAGCCGTCGGAGTCAACCCAGATCAGCTTGACGTCCTTGCCTGCAGCCTTGGCTTCCTTCAGGGCCGCGCCCGCGCCCTTGCCGACCGGACCGGCGACGGGCATGACGATGTCCGCACCCTGGTCCAGGAAGTTCTGGGTGAACTGCTTGCCCTTGTCCTGCTTTTCGAAGTCACCGGTGAAGGAGCCGTCCTGCTTGGCCTTGTCCCAGCCAAGGACCTTGACGGACTTCCCCTTCTTCTCGTTGTAGTACTTCACGCCGTCGGCGTAGCCGTCCATGAAGATGGTGACGGTGGGGATCTTGATGCCGCCGAAGGTGGCAACCGTGCCCGTCTTGGTGGTGGCGGCTGCGAGGTACCCGGCGAGGAAGGCAGCCTGGGCCGTGTCGTAAATGATCGGCTTGACGTTGGCGATCGGGGTGTCGTAGCCGAAGTCGATGATGGCGAAGTGCTTGTCCGGGTTCGCCGTGGCCTGGGCCTTCGTGGCGTCGCCCAGCAGGAAGCCGACCGTGACGGTCAGGTTGCAGCCGGCTGCCACCATGGCGCGCAGGTTCGGCTCGAAGTCGTTGTTGGTCTTGGACTCAGCCTGGTTGACCTTGATGCCCAGGTCCTTCTCGGACTTCTTCAGGCCTTCGTAGGAGGACTGGTTGAACGACTGGTCGTCGAATCCACCGGAGTCGGACACGATGCAGCCCGTGTAGTTGCTGGCGGTCTTGGTGGCGCTGCTGCCCGCGTCGGGGGCAGCCCCGCAACCGGTGAGCAGGAGAGCAGCCGCACCGGCGGTGGCGACTCCGGCCATCGAACCGCGCTTGAGGGTTGCACGCAGGGAGTTCTTCAATGTTCCTCCAGGAAGAAAAGAGTAGGCGCTGCGACAGGAGTTCAATGAGTGTCTGTTGGCGGTATGGCCGCTGGAACGCTGTTTTCACTGATGGGATTCGCAGCACTGCGCCGAGGCGCACTGATGCAAGTAACTTTAGTGGCCTGGGACACGTGCAGGTAGCACAGGTCACCGGGATTCCCCAGATTGTTGAGAATTTGTTACCAATTGGTAGTCACCAGTGCGGGGCGCGCGCACAAGCGCCCCCGGCACCGGTTCCGGGAGGAAACGGCGCCGGGGGCGGCGTGGTACAGGAGCTGGATCCGTCGCTAGATGCGGACCAGCATCTTGCCGGTGTTCGCACCGTCCAGGAGGTCCATGAAGGCCTGCGGCGCATTTTCCAGGCCGTCGACGATCGTCTCGTCGTAGCGGACGGTGCCGTCTGCGAGCCAGCCGGACATGGTCTCGATGAACTCGGCCATGTACTGCCAGTACCCGCCGACCAGGAAGCCCTTGAGCGTGAGCCCCTTGCCGATGGCCTGCATGAGGTTCCGCGGGCCCGACGCGGGCTCGGTTGAGTTGTACTGCGAAATGGCGCCGCACATGGCCACCCGGCCACCGGCGGTGAGCGCGGACAGTGCGGCTTCGAGGTGTTCCCCGCCGACGTTGTCGAAATACACGTCGATTCCGCGGTCGCCGGCGGCTGCGGCCAGCTGCTCGGACACCGGGCCGTCGTGGTAGTTGAAGGCAGCGTCGAAGCCGAGCTCCAGCAGCCGCGCCACCTTTTCCGGGGAACCCGCGCTGCCGATGACGCGGGACGCGCCCATGGCCTTGGCAATCTGCCCCACCAGGGAGCCGACTGCGCCCGCTGCACCTGAGACGAAGACGACCTCCCCGGCCTTGAAGTCGGCAACCTTGAGCAGGCCGGCGTAGGCCGTCAGGCCGGTCATGCCGAGCGCACCGAGGAAGGCGGAGGCGGGGGCCAGATCCGTGCGGGCCGGCGTGGTGGCGCCGGCGTCGAGCACGGCGTATTCGCGCCATCCCAGTGAATGGACGACGGCGTCGCCCACCTTACGGTCCGCCGAGCGGGACGCGATGACCTCGCCGACGGCACCGCCGTCGAGCGCCGCATCGAGTGCGAAGGGGGCCGAGTAGGACTTGACGTCGTTCATCCGGCCGCGCATGTAGGGATCGACGGAGATGTACAGGTTGCGGACCAGGATCTGGCCGTCCTGCAGTTCCGGCAGCGCCGACTCGGCGAGGCGGAAGTTCTCGGGCACGGGGCGGCCGTGCGGACGGGACGCGAGCTGGATCTCCCGCGTCGTGGCGGGAATCGCGGTGGCTTCGGTGTGGGTGCTCATGCGGCGACCTCCAGGATCTTGATGTCGACAGTGATGTTGCCACGGGTGGCGTTGGAGTAGGGGCAGACCTCGTGGGCCTTGGCCACGAGGGCCTCGGCGGTGGACCGGTCCACGGCGGGAAGGGCAATCTCAAGTTCCGCGGCGATGCCGTAACCGGTACCTCCGTCGAGGGCGCCGAGGTGGATCTTGGCTGCGACGGCGGAATCCGTCAGGTCCGCTTTCTGCTGGCGGCCGACGAGGCGCAGCGCGGAGTGGAAGCAGGCCGCGTAGCCGGCGGCGAAGAGCTGCTCGGGGTTGGTGCCTTCGCCGTTGCCGCCAAGTTCCACCGGGCTGGCCAGGGCCACGTTGAGCTTGCCGTCCTGCGTGCGGGCGTTGCCGTCCCGGCCTTCACCCGAGGCGAGTGCTTCTGCCGTGTAGAGAGTCTTCAAGGGGTTCCGATCTGTTGGGGAAATTTGTTGGGGAAATCTGTTGGGTCCGGGGGGTGCTCAGCGGTGGGCGTGGAGCGCGGCGGTGAGCCGGCCGAGAGTTTCCCGGAGGTGGTCGAGTTCGGCTGGCGGTAGACCGGCCGCGTCGGCGAGCCGTTGCGGGATGCCCGTGGCCCGCGCGCTCAGGGCCGCACCGGCAACGGTGAGAAAGGCCTCCACGCGGCGTTCGTCTGCGGCGGACCGGCGCCGTTCCACGAGGCCCAGCGCTTCCAGCCGCTTGAGCAGCGGCGAAAGCGTCCCAGAGTCCAGCCCGAGCTCCTCCCCCAGTTCCCGGACGCTGCGGGGCTGGTTTTCCCAGAGCACCAGCATCACGAGGTACTGCGGGTAGGTCAGGCCAATATCCTCGAGCATCGGCCGGTAGACGGCCGTCGCCGCGCGCGATGCGGAGTACATGGCGAAGCACAGCTGGCGGTCAAGCCGCGGTGCATCGGGGCTTGGCGCTTCGCGCGGAGGTGCATCGGTCATTCAAATAGCTTAGCCCACAATTGAATTGCACACAACCTAAATGCAGGGAGGGCCCCCGCCACGGACGGGGCTTGCCCGCCGCGGAAAGGTGCTCAGAGGTCGCGGAGGGTCCGCAGCGCCGCGGCGGTGAGGACCCTGATGCCCAGGCCCAGGGCGCGTTCATCCAGGATGTAGTCGCCGCGGTGAAGGTCGTATTCTTCGCCGCCGGGGGTCTTGGTCCCCAGCCGCATCATGGCGCCGGGCGTCTCCGCCAGGAACCAGGCAAAGTCTTCCCCGCCCATGGACTGCGGGGTCAGGACCACTGCGCTTTCGCCGATTTCCGCACGTGCGGAGGCCTCGATGAGTGCCGTCTCGTGTTCGGAGTTCACCACGGGCGGCACGCCGCGGGTGTGCTCGAGGTGTACGTCGACGCCGTAGGGAGCCGCGATTTCCTGGACCACTTCATCGAGGATTTTGCCGGCGCTGTGCCAGGCGTCCCGGTCCAGGCAGCGCATGGTGCCGGCCATAAAGCCGCTGGCCGGAATGGCGTTCGGGGCTGAACCGGCGGAGATCTGGCCCCAGACGACGGAGACGCCGCTGCGGACATCGACGCGTCGGGACAGCACAGCCGGGACGTTCACGGCGATCTGCGCCAGCGCGAAGACGAGGTCCTCGGTCAGGTGGGGGCGCGAGGTGTGGCCGCCGCGTCCGGTCAGTTCGATCCTGATCGTATCGGAGGCCGAGGTGATGGCCCCGATCCGGGTGCCGATCTTGCCGACGTCGATCCGGGGGTCGCAGTGCAGGGCCAGGATGCGCGGCACGCCGTCGAGGACCCCTTGCTCAATACAGGCGTGCGCGCCGCCGGGCATGGTTTCCTCGGCGGGCTGGAAGATGATCCGGACGGTGCCGCGCAGGGGCGACTCCTCGTGCATCCGCTGCAGGATCAGGGCGATCCCGAGCATGGTGGCGGTGTGCACGTCGTGTCCGCAGGCGTGCGTCACGCCATGGTTCCTGGACGCAAACTCGAGGCCAGTCTCCTCAATGATGGGCAGGGCGTCGATGTCCCCGCGGAGGGCGGCAGCGACGGGTCCTTCCCCGACGTCCACCGTCAGTCCGGTGCCTTCGAGGCGGCGGGGCTTGAGGCCCGCTTCCTGGAGCCGCTTGACCAGCTTGTCCGTGGTGCGGAACTCCTTGAAGGACAGCTCCGGATGCGCGTGGAGGTCACGTCGGAAAGCTATCAGTTCCGGCAGGAGGGGTTTCAGCCACGGCCCCACCAATGAGGTGGACTCAGCTTCAGTAGTGTAATTGCGCACAGAATAACTCTAGCGAGCGGACAATAAATAGCGGCATCGCGTACGGCGCGTTACGGCTGGTTGAATACCCGATCCGGGTCCGGCGGTGCCGGAGCGGACGCTACAGGACGTCGGTGTCTCCGCTGGCCTTGAGGGCGTCAACGGCCTGCTTGACGCGCTGCGAGTGTTCCTTGGTGGTGACCAGCAGGGCATCGGGGGTGTCGACGATGACGACGTCCTTGATCCCGATCAGGGCGATGACGCGCTTGGTATCGGAGACCACGACGCCGCTGGCGTTTTCCGTGAAGACGCGGGCACCCTCGCCGATCACGGTGACGTCATCGACTTCCTTGGCACTGTTGAGCCGGCCCACCGAGGCAAAGTCCCCGACGTCGTCCCAGCGGAAGGTGCCCGGCACAACCGCGACGTCCCCCGCGGCGGCGGCGGGTTCGGCCACGGCGTAGTCAATGGCGATCTTGGGCAGGGTCGGCCAGACGCGGGCGGTGACCTCATCGCGCTGCGGGGTGTCCCAGGCCTTGGCGATTTCCTGCAGCCCGGCGAACAGTTCAGGCTGGTTGGCTTCGAGGTGCTTGAGCATCAGAGACACGGGAGCGACGAACATGCCGGCGTTCCAGACGTACTCGCCGCTGTCCACGTACTGCTGGGCGACTTCCTCGCTCGGCTTCTCCACGAACTCGACGACCGCCTGGGCGCTCGGGGCGCCGGGCACGTTGAGTTTCTCGCCGGCCCGGATATAGCCGAAGCCGGTGGACGGGTGGGTCGGCTTGATGCCGATGGTGACGATCTTGCCGGCGGCGGCCGTGTGGATGGCCTCGCGGACGGCGTCCTGGAACAAACCGTCCGGGCTGATGACCTGGTCCGCCGCGAAGGAGCCCATGATGGTGTCCGGGTCCCGCTCGTGCAGGATGGCCGCGGCGAGGCCGATGGCGGCCCCGGAATCTTTCGGCTCGCTCTCGAGCACGAGGTCGGCGTCCTGCACCTCGGGAAGCTGGCGTGAGACCGCAGCCCGGTGCGCGGTTCCGGTCACGACGAGGACGCGCTTGCCGGCAAGCGGCTCGAGGCGGTCATAGGTTGCGCGCAGCAACGTGCTGCCCGAACCCGTGAGGTCGTGCAGGAACTTGGGGGCAGCTGCCCGCGACAGGGGCCAGAGGCGGGTCCCCACACCGCCCGCCGGAATCACCGCAATAAATCGGCTCAGGGGTGAAGCGTGGCTCGTCGAATTGTCAGTACTCATCACGGCTACTTTAGCCGAACGCGGCCCGCCGGCCCGTTAACGGGCCGCACACGCGCCCGACACGGGCCCGACACGGGCCCGGGGCGCCCCGCGGACACGGAAATGTGGCGTTCGTCTCAAATCCGGGCGAATTCCGCGCGGGTGACCGTCACCCAGCGGCCGCTGAATTGAATAAGCTGAGAGCGAAGCCTAGATTTAGGCTTACGTTTATGAGTGCTCTCGCAGCAGGCGTTCCCCCCGCGTGGATCCCATGCCAGCGCCGCTGTGTTGCAGGGAGGTTTATTCAGTGCCGACAAAACCAGCTGGCACCTTGTACCGCGGCCGTGAAGGCATGTGGTCCTGGGTTGGACACCGCATTACCGGTGTAGTGATCTTTTTCTTCTTGTTGGTCCATGTGCTGGACACCTCATTGGTGCGCGTGTCGCCCGAGGCCTACAACGCCGTGATCAGCTCCTACAAGAACCCCCTCATGGCCCTGGGTGAAACGGGCCTTGTCGCAGCGATCGTGTTCCACGCCTTCAACGGCCTGCGGATCATCGCCGTCGACTTCTGGAAGAAGGGCGCGAAGTACCAGCGCCAGATGCTGTGGACGGTTCTGGCCCTCTGGGTCGTCGTCATGGTGGGCTTCTCCATCCGCCACCTTTCCCTCGCCTTCGGAGGCCACTAAGCCATGAGTGCAACTGAAATCCAGAGCCCCCGCAGCGCCGCGAAGGTCGGCAGCGACCGGATTGCTCCGCAGTACCGCCGCAACGGTGCCTCCAAGGGCAACTTCGAAATGATCGCCTGGCTTTTCATGCGGCTCTCCGGCGTCGTCCTGGTAGTCCTGATCTTCGGCCACCTGACCGTCAACCTGCTCGTGGGCGAGGGCATCCACGCCATCGACTTCGGCTTCGTGGCCGGCAAGTGGGCCGACCCGTTCTGGCAGGTCTGGGATCTGGCCATGCTGTGGCTGGCCATGTTGCACGGCACCAACGGTGTCCGCACGATCATCAACGACTACGCCGAAAAGGACGCGACCCGTCTTTGGCTCAAGATCGTGCTCTACGCTGCCACCACCGTCATCATCGTCCTGGGCACCATGGTCATCTTCACCTTTGACCCGTGCCCCATGGTCAACGGTGTCCCGCTGCCCGGCGGCTTCTGCCCCGCGCCGTAGCGGCACTAAGCACTTCACGAGATTTCACGGGGCAGGCTCCGCCGCCGCGTGTGTTGTATAACGAATTTTGAGAGAAAGAGCGTCTGGTATGCAGGTCCATAAGTACGACGTCGTCATCGTCGGTGCCGGTGGCGCCGGGATGCGCGCGGCGATCGAATCAGGTCAGCGCGCGAAAACAGCGGTACTGACCAAGCTTTACCCCACCCGCTCCCACACCGGCGCGGCACAGGGCGGCATGTGCGCGGCCCTGGCCAACGTTGAGGAAGACAACTGGGAGTGGCACACCTTTGACACCATCAAGGGCGGGGACTACCTGGTGGACCAGGACGCCGCCGAGGTCATGGCGAAGGAAGCGATCGACGCCGTCCTGGACCTGGAGAAGATGGGCCTGCCCTTCAACCGGACGCCCGAGGGCCGGATTGACCAGCGCCGTTTCGGCGGCCACACCCGCGACCACGGCAAGGCCCCCGTCCGCCGCGCCTGCTATGCCGCGGACCGCACCGGCCACATGATCCTGCAGACGCTGTACCAAAACTGCGTCAAGCACAACGTCGAGTTCTACAACGAGTACTACGTCCTTGACCTGCTGACGGTCGAGGAAGACGCCGTCCGCGAGGACGGGACACCGTACAAGCAGAAGCGTGTTGCCGGCGTCGTGTCTTACGACCTCGCCTCCGGCGAGCTGCACGTCTTCCAGGCCAAGTCCGTCGTGTTCGCCACCGGCGGCGCGGGCAAGGTCTTCAAGACCACGTCCAACGCCCACACCCTCACCGGCGACGGCATGGGCATCGCGTTCCGCCGCGGCATCCCCCTGGAGGACATGGAGTTCTACCAGTTCCACCCGACAGGCCTCGCCGGCCTGGGCATCCTCCTCTCCGAGGCCGCCCGCGGCGAAGGCGCGATCCTGCGCAACTCCGAGGGTGAGCGCTTCATGGAGCGCTACGCCCCCACCATCAAGGACCTCGCCCCCCGCGACATCGTGGCCCGCTCCATGGCCAACGAAGTCCGTGAGGGCCGTGGCTGCGGCCCGAACAAGGACTACGTCCTCCTGGACCTGACGCACCTTGAGCCGGCGCATATCGACGCCAAACTGCCGGATATCACCGAGTTCGCCCGCACCTACCTCGGTGTGGAGCCGTACACGGAGCCGGTACCGGTCTTCCCGACGGCGCACTACGCCATGGGCGGCATCCCCACCAACATCACCGCCGAGGTCCTCCAGGACAACGACACGATCGTCCCGGGCCTCTACGCCGCCGGTGAAGTTGCCTGCGTCTCCGTGCACGGCTCCAACCGGCTGGGCACCAACTCGCTGCTGGACATCAACGTCTTCGGCAAGCGCGCCGGCATTGCCGCCGCGGAGTACGCCAAGACAGCGGACTTCGTGGAGCTCCCCGCCGACCCGGAGGCCTACACGCTGGACCTGCTGGACCACGTCCGCACCTCTGACGGCACCGAGAAGGTCGCTGCGATCCGCAAGGAACTGCAGGACACCATGGATGCCAACATGCAGGTGTTCCGCACCGCCGACACCCTGAACCAGGTCCTGACGGACATTGCGTCCTTCGAGGAGAGGTACGAGCGCATCAGCGTCCAGGACAAGGGCAAGCGCTTCAACCTGGACCTGCTCGAGGCCGTGGAGCTGGGCTTCCTGCTGGAACTCGCCAAGGTCATGACCGTGGCGGCCCTGCACCGCGAGGAATCCCGCGGCGGCCACTTCCGTGAGGACTTCCCCGAGCGCGACGACGACAATTTCATGAAGCACTCCATGGCGTACAAGGATGAGCATGCTCCGGCGGATGGGACGGCGCACACCGCCGAAGTCACCGCCGGCATCCGACTTGCCACCAAACCGGTGGTCTTTACGCGCTACGAGCCGATGGTGAGGAAGTACTAAGATGACCGCTGAACTCGCTGAGCCAGCCTCCAAGATCGAACTCCCGGCCCACATAGGCGGCGGCGGGGACATCCCGTCCTTCGACGTGCACCTGCGGGTGCGACGCTACAACCCGGAGGTCTCCGACGAGTCCACCTGGGATGACTTCCATGTGACCATGTACGGCACGGACCGTGTCCTGGACGCCCTGCACAAGGTCAAGTGGGAAATCGACGGCAGCGTCTCCTTCCGCCGGTCCTGCGCGCACGGTGTCTGCGGTTCCGATGCCATGCGCATCAACGGCCGCAACCGCCTCGCCTGTAAGACCCTGCTGAAGGACCTGGACACGTCCAAGCCCATCACGGTCGAGCCGATCAAGGGCCTCCCGGTGGAGAAGGACCTGATCGTGGACATGGAACCGTTCTTCCAGTCCTTCCGCGAGGTCATGCCGTTCCTGATCAACCGGGGTCACGAGCCGACCAAGGAACGCCTGCAGTCCGCCGAGGACCGCGAGCGGTTCGATGACACCACCAAGTGCATCCTCTGCGCCGCGTGCACCTCGTCCTGCCCGGTGTTCTGGACCGACGGCCAGTACTTCGGCCCGGCCGCCATCGTGAACGCCCACCGGTTCATCTTCGACTCCCGTGACGACGCCGGCGACATGCGCCTGGAGATCCTTAACGACAAGGAAGGCGTGTGGCGCTGCCGCACCACCTTCAACTGCACCGAAGCATGCCCGCGCGGCATCCAGGTCACGCAGGCGATCGCCGAGGTCAAGCAGGCCATTCTGTCCCGCAAGATCTAGCAACCGCTCTCTCCAAGTAGCACGACGACGGCGCCTCTCACCTTTCAGGTGGGGGCGCCGTCGTCGTATCTCCCGTCTCGAAAGGTCCACGTGTCCCGCTCCGAAAAAGTCTCCTTCCAGGGTTCCACCGGGGAAATCCTCTCCGGCGTCGTCGACGTCCCGGTGGGGCCGGTGAAGGGCTGGGGAGTGTTCTCCCATGGCTTCACGCTGGGAAAGGACAGCCCCTCGGCGTCGCGCATGTGCAAGGAGCTGGCGGACAACGGGGTGGGCATGCTCCGCTTCGACAACCTCGGCCTCGGCGAATCCGCAGGCTCGTGGTCCGAGGGCTCCTTCAGCCACAAGGTGGCGGACACCGTGAAGGCCGCCGAGTTCATGCGGGAGTCGGGCCGGCCGGTCTCCCTACTCGTGGGCCATTCCTTTGGCGGTGCCGCGGTACTGGCGGCCGCCCGGGAGATCCCGGACCTCGACGCCGTGGCCACGGTGGGCGCGCCGTTTTCGCCCAAGCATGTGGCCCACGTGTTCGATGCGGCGCTGGACCGGATCCTTAGCGAGGGAAGTGCGGAAGTTGACTTGGGCGGCAAGCGTGTGGAGATCCGGCGGCACTTCATTGAAGACCTCGAGAAGGCGGATCTCACGGACTGCATCAAGGGCCTGCACAAACCGCTCATGGTGCTCCACTCCCCCACGGACAACACGGTGGGGATTGAGAACGCAAGCACGATCTTCCAGACGGCCCGGCACCCGCGCAGCTTCGTGTCCCTCGAGGGCAGCGACCACCTGCTGACCGGGAAGGGCCAAGCGGCCCGGGCGGCGAAGATTATTTCGGCGTGGGCCGATCAATACCTCGACGCCTGAACGCGGCGGCGACGGGCCTCCTCCGGGCCCGGGGCTCCACGGGGGTCTTGCCCGGCTGGACCTTGCGGGCGCCCCACCCGGTCTTCGTGGCAGCGGGCTCACTCGCGAGGTCCTGTTCCCGGATCGCGACCCAGGCTGCGCAGATCACGTAGACCTGGCTGACCAGGTTGAACCAGATCAGCAGGCCGATAATGATCGCAAAGGGCGCCAGGATGGGGTTCTTCCCCGCACTGGCCAGCAGCTGGGTGCTGAAAATCTGCAGCACCGTGGTGCCCACCGCGGCGAGGATGGTCCCTTCAAGCAGTGAGCGCCGGGCCGGTTTAAGCCCCGCGGCCACCCGGAACATGATCAGGGCGGTGCCCCAGCCGAGCAGCAGCGGCACGAGGATCGTGACGGAGGTCGTCAGGGGCCCGGCCAGCAACGGATCGAGCCTGAGCTGTTCGGTCACCCAGCCCGCCGCCGTGCCGAACACCAGCGAGGCTGCCGCGCTGATCACGAGGGCCACGCCGAGCAGGAGCAGGGTGCCGACGTCGCGCAGTATCTGCAGGACCGGGTTCATTCCCCGCGGTCCGAGCTGCATCATGCCGCGCACGCCGTCGCGGACGCCGCTGATCCAGCCCAGGGACGTAAAGACCGTCACCACGGCGGCGATCGCGGCGGCCCAGCCGAGGCTGGCGGGGTTCAGCAGCTCGTAGGGATCCACCAGCCCCTCGCTGCCGTCGACCTTCAGGAGGCCGGGCGCGGTCACGGCCACGCTCTTGATAATTTGGTCAAGCAGGGCAGGCTGCCCGCTGAGGAACAGGCCGGCCAGGGAGAATCCGGTAGCCAGGAGGCCCGTAATGGAGAAGAACATCCTGAACCCGATGCCGGCGCTCATCAGCGGGCCATGCTGGCGGCCGTAGTGCTGGAAGGCGCGCAGGGGCAACAGCGTGTTCAGCCGTGCCAGCAGCCACGCCACCATCGCCATCAGCGACGCCATTCTCCCGCCGCCTGAGCGCCGAACGCGGCCCCAGTCCACCCTCTTCCGGATGACTTCCAGTTTCAGTCCGGCCAGATCGGTGGGAAGTGGCGGCTTAGCCGGCGCCTGCGGTGCCGTCCTGGCCTCTGTCGTGGTGAGGTTCGGTCCCAAAATCAAGTTCTTCCCGTAGCTGCCAAATGCCGTTGTCGTCGTGCTCGTAAAGTCCCATGCTAGCGACCGGGAACGTGGCCCTGTAATCCCTGAGCACCGTTTCGGCCTCGTCGAGGCTTTCCGGGGCAACGTCGTGGGCGACGGTGACGTGCGGGTGGTAGGAAAACTGGAGATCACGTTCCAGGGGCCCGGTCTGCAGCTGCTGGTGCAGGCTGACGCAGTCGCCAAAGCCGTCTTCGACATTGAGGAAGACCACCGGAGAGACCGGCCTGAAGGATCCGGTGCCAGCAATGGTGACCGTGAACGGCTTCTGCCGGCGCGCGACCTCGCGCACATGGTTGCGCGTAGCCTCCCAGTCCTGGGTCATGGTGGTGGTCACGAGCGTGATGTGCGCCGGGACGACGCCGGCCATCGGGTCGCCAAACGAGGCCCGCCAGCGCTGAAGCTCCTCGGCGATCTCGGCCGGGAATCCAAGAATGACGCCGATGCCGATGCCTTCGCTGCGCTGTCCGTACTTCGAGTGCGCTTGCGTCTGCGTCTGCGCGGCAGCTTTGCTGCCGGCACGCGCGGTGACGCGCTGTGGCTCGTGAGCGGCGACTCTGCTGACGGAAGCCATCGCTCTAGCGGACTCCGTGGCTTCCGGCGTACGGCAGGAAGCCAACCTTGGCATAGACGTCCCGGAGGGTGGCGGACGCGATTGCGCGGGCCTTGTCCGCCCCGAGGGCAAGCAGGCGGTCCAGCTCCGCGGGATCGTCCAGCAGCTCGTTCGTGCGGTTCCGGATCGGTGTCAGGCGCTCTGCCACGGCCTCTGCCACGTCCACCTTGAGGTGGCCGTACATCTTTCCCTCGTACGCGGAGACGATGGCCTCGACGCTCTGCCCGGTGATGGCCGAGTGGATGGTCAACAGGTTGGAGATCCCGGGCTTCGTTTCGCGGTCGAAGCGGATCTCCGTCCCGGCGTCGGTGACGGCGGATTTGATCCGCTTGGCGATGACTTTGGGGTCGTCCAGGAGGTTGATCAGACCGGCCGGCGACTCCGCGGATTTGGACATCTTGGCGGTGGGGTGCTGCAGATCGTAGATCTTCGCCGATTCCTTCTGGATGAAGGGCTGGGGAACCGTGAACGTCTCGCCGAAACGGGAGTTGAAGCGCTGCGCTAGGTCGCGGCTGAGTTCCACGTGCTGGCGCTGGTCCTCACCCACCGGGACGCCATGCGGCTGGTACAGGAGGATGTCCGCGGCCTGCAGGATCGGATAGGTGAAAAGTCCCACGCTGGCATGGTCGGAGCCCTGCTTGTGGGCTTTGTCCTTGAACTGGGTCATCCGGGAGGCCTCACCGAACCCCGTGATGCAGTTGAGGACCCAGGCCAGCTGGGCGTGCTCGGGCACCTGGGACTGGACGAAGAGTGTGCATTTGTCCACGTCCACCCCGCCGGCGATGTACTGCGCGGCCGTGACGCGGGTGCGGTGGGCCAGTTCCGCAGGGTCCTGCGGAACGGTGATCGCGTGGAGGTCCGGGATGAAGAAGATCGCGTCGTACTCGTCCTGCATGCGGACCCAGTTCACCAGGGCGCCCAGATAGTTGCCCAGATGCAGCGAATCGGCGGAGGGCTGCATGCCGGAGAGGATGCGCTGCCGGACCCCGGTGGACGGCAGGGCCGGCGTCGAGGCATCGGGGGCGACGGCGGCGTCGGTCACAGTTGAAGAAGAGGTCATTCGTGGAAGCCTTAAAACTAGAGCCGGTAGTCCACTACCAGCGGGGCGTGGTCGGAGAAGCGGGTGTCCCAGGACGGCGCCCGGTCAACAACGGCTGACACCGCGGCAGCAGCGAGGGCGGGGGTGGCCATCTGGTAGTCGATGCGCCACCCGGTGTCGTTGTCGAAGGCCTGGCCCCGTTGCGACCACCAGGTGTAGGGGCCATCGACGTTGCCCGCCAGGCCCCGGTGAACATCTTTCCAGCCGATGTCCTCGCCGAAGAAGCGGTCGAAATACGCGCGCTCCTCGGGAAGGAAGCCCGCACGCTTGACGTTGCCCTTCCAGTTCCTGATGTCCAGCTCCGTGTGGCCGACGTTGAGGTCGCCCACCACGAGGGCATGGTCGCTGTGCTTGGCTAGCTCGCGGAGCCGGGTGAGCATCGCGTCAAGGAAACGGAACTTGTCTTCCTGCTTGGGGGTGCCGGCCTCGCCGGAGTGCACGTAGGCGCTGACGACGGTCAGCTGCGAGGCGTTGCCCGCCGCGTCGCGCACCGTGTAGTCGGCCTCGACCCAGCGGCCGGTCGTGGCGAAGTAGTCATCGCCGATGCCCACCCGGGTGGCCAGGGGCTCTTCGCGGGAGGCAATGGCGACTCCGGCGCGGCCCTTGGCCTCGGCCTCCGCGTGCAGGATGTACCACCCTTCGCCGAGGAGCTCCCCGACGATCGCGTCAGGAGCGCGGACTTCCTGCAGGCAGAGGATGTCGACCTCGCGGGGCTCCAGCCATTCCGCCATGCCCTTCTTGTAGGCGGCGCGAAGACCATTGACGTTGACTGATGCGATGCGAAGGTTGTCCTTCTTCAATGCCGAGCTCACCCGCTCCACTCTAGTCGATGACGGTTCCGGTGACGGGCTCGTCGGTATCGCCCGAGGACCTGATCATGCCCCGCGCATTGGTGGCGGTGATCTCAATGGTCTCCAGCGCCCGGCGGATCGTGTCCTGGTCCGAGGCGGCGCCCTTGGCGCGCTCCTGCTCCACGACGCGGACCTGCACCTGCACGATCTTGAACGAGTGGTCCAGCTTCAGGTCGCGGACCTCGTCGGCGTCCCGGCGCACCGTCACCGTGCGGACGCCGTCGGAGTCGCTAGTGACCGACGACGGCGCCCGGCCGGTTGCCGCGTTGAAGGCGTTCTGCGCTTCCGTGAGCTTGGCGCCGGCCTTCCTGGCCGCCTTCTGGATGCTGAAGACGACATAGGCAGCCAGGGCCAGCCAGAAGCCGGCGATGATCGCGACGACCCACCCGACGACGTCGTTCTGGTTCGCCGCGAAGATCACCGCGACGACGAACGCGACGATGAAGACCATCATTCCTGGTCCGCTGACGCGGAACATCGAGAACTTGGCGGTGCCGGAGGTGTTCGCGGACGGCTTGGAAGACGCGGAGTTGCCCAGAGATTGCATTCCCCCATTATGGCAAACCCCCCGCAGCGCGGCGGCCCGCTTCCACCCGGGGCGAACGTTCCGCCCCGGGCTTGGATCAGGAACGTCGGATCAGGAACGTCGGCTCAGGACAGGACCAAACAGAAGGGGTGGCCGCTCGGGTCCGTGTACACCCGGAAGGACTTTCCGCCACCCGGGAGGCGCGTGGCGCCGAGCCGGAGGACTTCAGCCTCGCCTGCGTCGAGGTCACCGACTTTCACATCCACATGCATCTGCTGCGGATGCCCGGCATCGGGCCACTGCGGCCGGACCAGCCGGTCCACGCGCTGGAATGCGACGGCGGGACGGTCGGCGGCGTCGCCGATCGAAATCCAGTCCGCGTCCTCCTGCACCCGGATCATGCCCAGGAGCTCCTGGTAGAAGCCTGCGAGCCTGTCCGGATCCTCGCAGTCGATCACGAGTGCGTGCCATGTTCCGATCACGGGATCTCCTTATTTGAGGAACAGCCGGCGGAGCCGGCCGGTGGTGAGCAGCAGGCCGCAGGCGATCATGACGAGGTAGTAGCCGATGTGCACCGCCGTCGCCGGGGTGAAGGCTCCCACGCTGATCTGCCGGAGCAGCTCCACGCCGTGCCACAGCGGCATGGCCTGGATGAACCACTGGATGTACTGCGGGTACACGCTCAGCGGATAGAACGTGGCGCTGAACAGGAACATCGGCAGCATCACGAAGTTGATCCAGTCCATCTGCTGGAACGTCTTCATGAAGCTCGTGATGCCCATGCCGAAGCTCGCGAAACCGAACGCGATCAGCACCGCGGCCGGGATCATGAGGACGGCCCACGGCGTGGCGATCAGCCCCATGACGCCCATCACGGCGGTGAAGCCGGTGGCGTACATCAAGCCGCGCAGCAGGGCCAGGAAGATCTCCCCCATGGCGACGTCCAGCGGCCCCAGCGAGGTGTACAGCATGCCCTGGTACAGCTTGGCGAAGTTCATCTTGAAGAAGACGTTCCACGTGGAGTCGTAGACGGCGCCGTTCATGGCGGAGACGGCCAGCAGCGCCGGGGCGATGTAGGCGGCGTAGGAAATCTCCGCTCCGCCGGGGCCCTGCACCGAGCCGACGATCGGCCCCAGGCCCACACCCATGGCAATCAGGTACAGCACGGGTTCAAAGAAGCCGGAGAGCATGACCATCCAGTTACTGCTCTTGGTGGCCATCAGCCCGCGGGCGATCACGGCCCGGACGTTCCGGGAGTAGAGCGGCCCGAACTTCCGGTTGCGTGCGGCCTCCGTGGCGCTGTGGCTAGTGGTGACGGCGCTCATCCGGCCATCCTCCTGATGAACTGGCGTTTTGTCAGGCCCCAGCCGAGCACCGTGAGGGCCAGCAGGAAGACGACGTGCGCGATGGTCAGCAACGGGGCCTCCGGGTAGCCGTAGCTGAAGACCCGGCCCAGCTCGGTGCCGTGCCAGATCGGTGAGATCCAGCCGATCCAGCGCACGGCGAGGGGCAAGGTGTCCAGCGGGAAGAAGGTGCCGGAAAACAGGAAGAGCGGCATCACGATAAACCGCATGACCATGGCGAACTGGCCTTTGTCCTGCTTGATCGAGGCCGCGTAGGCCATCAGCGGCAAGCCAAAAGCCAAACCCGCGAGGGTGGCTACCAGGATCGAGACCCAGCCCCAGCCGCTCGGGGACGCCCCGAACAGCGCGACGACGGCGAAGTAGATCGCGGACTGCAGCAGAAAACGCACAGTGACGGCGATGATCTGTCCGAGGGCGATCTGCTCCGGCGTCAACGGCGAGGCGTGCGGCCCGTAGAAGACGCGGCGCCACTTGAAACCGTCCATAATCGGGAAGGTCAATTCGCTGGCGGCCGTCATGACCGCGGCCGAGACCAGCAGGGCCGGGGCGATGAAGACCAGGTAGCTGACGCCGCCGAAGATTGGGGTGCTGCTGGTGTCGACGAGGCTTGCGAGCCCCACGCCCATGGCGAACAGGTACGCGACCGGCTGCCCGACACCGTACATGATGATGGTCCAGCCGTAGCTCTTCATCACCCGGAGGACGTGTTCGGCGAAGTAGAGCGACCCCCACCGCCGGGCGCGGGCTGCCGAGACCTCCGGCGAATGGGCGCGTAGCGCGGTAGTGGCCGTCGTCTCCGCCCTACTCAACGAGGCTCCTGCCGGTCAGGCGCAGGAAGACGTCCTCGAGCGAGGACCGGCGCACCAGCGACGTCACCGGCCGCAGCCCGCGGGCGGAGACCTCTTCGAGGGCGGCCTCGCCGTCGTGGGCGTAAATCAGGACGCGGTCCGGCAGGGTTTCGAGCCGTTCGCCGATGCCTTTGAGTTCAGCGCCGATGGTGGCGTTGCGTTCCGAGCCGAAGCGCAGCTCCAGGACTTCGCGGGTGGAGTATTCGCGGATCAGGCTGGCCGGGGAACCCTCGGCCATGATCCTGCCCTTGTCCACCACGATCAGGCGGTCGCAGAGCTGCTCCGCCTCGTCCATGTAGTGCGTCGTGAGGATCAGGGTTACGCCCTGCTCCTTGAGCCGGAACAGCCGGTCCCAGAGGATGTGCCTCGCCTGCGGGTCCAGCCCGGTGGTGGGTTCGTCCAGGAGCAGGATCCGGGGTTCGTTGATGAGGGAGCGCGCGATCGTGAGCCGCCGCTTCATGCCGCCGGACAGGGCGTCCACCTTGGATTTGGCCTTGTCCGTGAGCTGGGCGAACTCCAGCAGTTCGTCGGCCTTGGGCTTGAGGTAGCTCATCGGCAGGCCGAAGTAGCGGCCGTAGACCAGCAGGTTGTCCCGGACCTTGAGTTCCTCGTCCAGGTTGTCCTGCTGTGGGACGACGCCAAGGTGCGCCCGCACCTCCGGCCCGTTCTGGTCCGGGTCCAGGCCCATGATGCTCAGGCTCCCGGAGGTCCGCTGGGACACCCCGCCGATCATCTTCATGGTGGTGGACTTGCCCGCCCCGTTGGGACCGAGCAGGCCGAACGCCTCCCCGGCGGGGACGGAGAAGGAGATGCCGTCGACGGCGACCACGTCGCCGTAGCGCTTCGTCAGGTTCTCGGCCGTGATCACATACTGCGGCGGGCCGGTTTCGGCGGGGCTCACGTGAGCTTCCTTGGGGGAGGATTCTTTAGAGTCGAGTTCAGGCACCCAAATCACGGTAGTGGATACTGCCGAACTATGAAAGAGTCTTTTCGTAAAAATCCGGACGTTTGCCGTTCCGCCACCCGATTAGCTCGTTAGCTCCCGTGTTCACTTTCCAGCTGGCGTTCCGCGGTTTCCACCACATTGGCCAGCAGCATCGCGCGGGTCATCGGCCCCACTCCCCCGGGGTTCGGCGAGAGCCAGGCGGCGACGCCGGCCGCGTCGGGGTCCACGTCTCCGGTGACCACGGCCTTGCCGGAACCGTCATCGACCCGGCTGACGCCGACGTCGAGCACGATGGCGCCCGGCTTGAGGTCCGCCGCCTTAATCATGTGCGGTTGCCCGGCCGCGGCGATGACGACGTCGGCCTGCCGGAGTTCCGCGGGCAGGTCCACGGTGCCGGTGTGGGCCAGGATGACGGTGGCGTTGACGTCCTTGCGGGTCAGCAGCAGCCCCACCGGGCGGCCAATGGTGACACCGCGGCCCACCACAAGCACGCGCTTGCCGTTGAGGTTGACGCCGTGCCGGGTCAGCAGTTCCACGCAGCCCTTCGGCGTGCAGGGCAGCGGGGACTTCATGGGTCCGTTGACGTTGGCGACGAGCCGGCCCAGGTTCATCGGGTGCAGGCCGTCGGCGTCCTTGTCTGGATCCATGGCCTCCAGGATGACGTCCTGGTCGATGTGCCGGGGCAACGGGAGCTGGACGATGTAGCCGGTGCAGTCCGGGTTCTCGTTGAGCTCGCGGACCACGGCCAGGAGTTCCTCCTGGGTGGTTTCCTCCGGCAGGTCGCGGCGGATGGAGGTAATGCCCACCTCGGCGCAGTCCTTGTGCTTGCCGGCCACGTACCAGGTGCTGCCGGGGTCGGAGCCCACCAGGATGGTGCCCAGTCCCGGGACGATGCCCTTGGCCGCGAGCACCGCGACGCGGTCTGTGAGTTCGGCCTTGATGGCGGCAGCCGTGGCCTTGCCGTCGAGGATCCGGGCGGTGTGTGCCCGGGCGGCGGTTGCGGAGTCAGCAGCGGTCATGGCGTTACCACTGCTCGTGCTGCGGGTACAGCGGGAAGTCGGCGGCGAGCTTGTCCACGCGGGACTGGAGCGCCTCGATGTCCGTCGCGGAACCGGCCTTCAGCGCGGTGGCGATGATGTCGGCAACCTCGGTGAACTCCTCGGCGCCGAAGCCGCGGGTGGCCAGGGCCGGGGTGCCGATCCGCAGGCCGGAGGTGACCATCGGCGGGCGGGGGTCGAACGGGACGGCGTTGCGGTTCACGGTGATGCCCGCCGAGTGCAGGAGGTCTTCCGCCTGCTGGCCGTCGAGCTGGGAGTTCCGCAGGTCCACCAGGACCAGGTGCACGTCCGTGCCACCGGTGAGCACGGAGACCCCGGCGTCGGACACATCGGCCTGGTTGAGCCGGTCGGCGATGATCTTGGCACCTTCGAGGACGCGCTCCTGGCGTTCCTTGAATTCCTCGGTGCCGGCGATCTTGAACGCGACGGCCTTGGCGGCGATCACGTGCATGAGGGGTCCGCCCTGCTGGCCCGGGAAGACGTTGGAGTTGATCTTCTTGGCCCACTCCTGCTTGGCCAGGATCACGCCGGAGCGCGGGCCGGCGAGGGTCTTGTGGACGGTGGAGGTGACGACGTCGGAGTACGGGACCGGGCTCGGGTGCAGTCCGGCGGCCACGAGGCCGGCGAAGTGCGCCATGTCGGTCCAGAGCAGCGCGCCGACCTCATCGGCGATCGAGCGGAAAGCCTCGAAGTCCAGGTGGCGCGGGTACGCGGACCAGCCGGCGATGATGACCTGCGGCTTCTCGGCGATGGCCTGCGCGCGGAGCTTGTCCATGTCTATCCGGAAGTTGCCTTCCTCCACCTGGTACGCGGCAACCTGGTAAAGCTTGCCGGAGAAGTTCAGCTTCATGCCGTGGGTCAGGTGGCCGCCGTGGGCCAGCGACAGGCCCAGGATCTTGTCCCCCGGTTTGATCATGGCGGACAGCGCCGCGGCGTTGGCCTGGGCGCCGGAATGCGGCTGGACGTTGGCGTATTCGGCGCCGAAGAGCTCCTTGACGCGGTCGATCGCGAGCTGCTCTGCGATGTCGACGTACTCGCAGCCGCCGTAGTAGCGGCGGCCCGGGTAGCCCTCGGCGTACTTGTTGGTCAGGACCGAGCCCTGGGCCTCCATGACGGCGCGCGGGGCGAAGTTCTCCGAGGCGATCATTTCCAGGGTGCCGCGCTGGCGGCCCAGCTCCTGGGCCAGTACTGCGGCGATTTCGGGATCGAGTTCGGCCAGCGGCTGGTTGCTCACGGCGGCTGAGGTAAGGCTAACGGAAGTAGTCACGAAGAACTCCTGGCTTGGCTACGGGCAGTGCTTTTGAGGTCAGGTTACCGGCTGGCCCGCGGCGGCGCCCCTAGATTACGGCTCCCGGAAGACGGGACACGCGCCAGGGACCGGCAGCCCTTGCGGGCGCCGACGGCGGGTTGGCAGCGTGGCGCTGCCAACCGGAAAACATGACCCTCGGCCCAGGCGTACGATCCGTGGTCTTCGTAAGTGCCGCTCCCTGGTGGTTAACCACCCAACGCCAGTTGCGACGGGTTAAGAATACCCCAGGCCCGCCGCCGCGCGCGGGTAGGCTGGTCACCGTGACTGACGACCAGCTGACAGCTTCCTACATCCTGACCCTTTCCTGCCCCGACCGGCCCGGGATCGTGCACGCCGTCGCCGGCGCGCTCCTTGTGGCGGGCTGCAATATTACGGACTCCCAGCAGTACGGAAGCCAGGGTACCGGCACCTTCTTTATGCGGGTCGAGGCGACGACGGCGGCCTCCCTCGCCGAGCTGGAGGCCGCCCTGGAGCCCGTGGCACAGGCCTTCGCGATGCGGTGGAGCCTCAACCCGGCAGGACGCAAGGTCCGGACCCTGCTGATGGCGAGCACTTCCGCGCACTGCCTCAACGACCTGCTGTTCCTGCAGCGCTCCGGCACGCTCCCCATCGAGATCCCGGCCATCGTCTCCAACCACCGTGACCTCCAGGGCCTGGCCGAGTTCTACGGCATCCCCTTCCACCACATCCCCGTCACGCCGGAGACCAAGGTCCAGGCCGAGGACGCGCTGCGCGCCCTGATGAAAGAGCACGACGTCGAGCTCACCGTCCTGGCCCGGTACATGCAGATCATCTCCGACGAGCTGTGCACCGAGCTGACCGGCGAGGCCATCAATATCCACCACTCGTTCCTGCCCTCCTTCAAGGGCGCCAAGCCCTACCACCAGGCCCATGCCCGCGGCGTGAAGCTCATCGGCGCAACGGCGCACTACGTCACGGCTGCCCTGGACGAGGGGCCGATCATCGAGCAGGAAGTCATCCGGGTGGACCACCGGCGCACGGCCGAGCAGTTCGTGCAGATGGGCCGGGACGTGGAGGGCCGCACGCTCGCCCAGGCCGTGCAATGGCATGCAGAGCACCGCGTCCTGCTCGACGGCAACCGGACGGTTGTCTTTAACTGACACCGGTCATTGACTAGGGGTGTGGCAGCTGTGAGGGAAGACCAACTGGCGGGGTTCGTGGCCCTGCTCAAGTCCGAGGGCCGGCGTTCGGTGCTGGGCCTCGCGTGTGGGGCGGGAGCGGACGGGCTGTTGTTCGTCCAGGCCGGCATCCATTTCACCGGCGTTGACCCGTCCGAGGAGAACATCCATGCCGCGCGTGCCCGGGGCCTGGAGGCCTCGGTCGCGGCGGCCGGGGTCCTGCCCTTCGCCGATTCGGCGTTCCCGTCCGTATGGGCGGTGGACGCCTTGGCGGCGCTGCCGCCCGGGGAGTGGGACGACGTCGTCCGCGAGCTGGGGCGGGTCGCGTCCCCGGGGGCGCCGATCGCCGTCGTGCTTCCCGAACCCGGCCACCCCGACCACGGACAGGGTTTCACCGTCCTCCGCTCCCCCGCCTGAAAAACATCCGTACCCGTGCTCAGGGGCGGCTCGCGCTGCGCATGTACCCGCCGAGGAACCCTCCGAGGATCAGCACGACTCCTCCCAGCCGGGCCAGGCGCACGCCCAAACGGTGGCGCTCCCTGCTCCGCGCAACCCACGAGGCCAGGAAGATCAGCGTGGCGGCAAGGTTGGCTGCGGCGTGGATGACGCCGACGCGCCGGGTGGAGTGGTCGGCGCGGGCCCATTCGGCCCAGCCGCTCAGTCCGGTGGGACCGGCGGCGACGACGCCGAGGGCGACGAGCCTCGCGGCAGCCCGCCGGGAGCCCGGGTCCGGGAACAGGTCCAGGAAGATCGCCATGAACCAGGCCCCAAAGGGCACATCGGTGGCGATGACGTGAGGCGGAATGCCGGTCGCGTCGCCGTGGAAGAAACTGCGCAGCCGGCGGTTGGCCACGAGCCGGGCCGCGAGCGGTTCGGCCGCGTGGACGGCCGGGTCGAGGCGGTCGGACTCCTCCAGCCGCTGCATCAGTCGAAGGAACATCCCGTTTCCCGTCATAGCGGACCACCTCCCGGACAGCGCGTTTGATGGCCCCGATCCTACTCAGCGCCGGCCCGGAGGCAAGGGCCCGTGTCCTAGGCTGGAGGCATGACCCCCATCTACGCTTTCGCCGGGGACACCCCGGCCGTCCACGAAACCGCCTTCATAGCACCCAGCGCCTCGGTGATCGGCAGGGCCACCCTGGCGGAGAACTCCAGCGCTTTCTATGGAGTGTCCG
This sequence comes from Arthrobacter sp. SO5, assembly GCF_020532805.1. Taxonomy (GTDB): domain Bacteria; phylum Actinomycetota; class Actinomycetes; order Actinomycetales; family Micrococcaceae; genus Arthrobacter. The sequence continues at coordinate 36,995 of NZ_MQTQ01000027.1, forward strand.
TCCGGGCCGACACCGCCGCCATCAGCGTGGGCGCCGGCACCAACCTGCAGGACAACGTGGTGCTGCACGCGGACCCCGGCTTCCCCTGCACCGTCGGGGCCCGGGTCAGCGTCGGCCACAGTGCCGTCGTGCACGGCTGCACCGTCGAGGACGACTGCCTGATCGGCATGAGCGCCACCATCCTCAACGGCGCTGTGATCGGCGCCGGCTCCCTCATCGCCGCCGGCGCGGTGGTGCTCGAAGGGACCGTGGTGCCGCCCCGCTCGCTTGTGGCAGGAGTCCCCGGGAAGGTGCGGCGCGGACTGAGCGACGAGGAATTCGCCGGTGTCCAGCAGAACGCCGCGCACTACCAGGAGCTCGCCCGCGCCCACCGGGAACTGCACGGCTGACCGTCGAGGGACCCTAGTCCAGCTCGATCGGACCCAGTTCCGCGAGCAGCTCGCCGGGACCGGGGTTGCCCGCCGCGGACTGCCCGCCCAGGTGGTTGACGACGCCCCAGACCGCGTTCAGCCCGGTGGTGACGGCACCTTCAGCCCACCCTGCGGTGAAGGACACGTCGTCGCCCGCGAGGAAGATCCCGCGTTGCTCCGCCGGGAGTTTGTCCTGCTTGAAGTGGCTGAAGAGGCGCTGCTGGTAGCGGTAATGCCCGGGAAGGTTCGCCTTGAAGGCGCCCATGAAGTTCGGGTCCGCTTCCCAGGAGACGGTGATCGGCTGGCCGACGATGTGGCCGGCGATGTCCACATCCGGATAGATCTGGGCCAGTGAATGCAGCATCAGCTCCACCCGCTCGTCCGCGTCCAGCGCCAGCCATTTCAGCGCGTCGTCGTTCCAGGTGTAGGAGAGCAGGATCACGGCGGGCTTGTCCGGGCCGTTGTCCAGCAGATACGTGGCACGGTTCAGCCGGTCCGTCAGGGTCATGGACAGGACCTCGCGTCCGGTGGCGGGATCGATGTCCTTCCAGAAGGGCCGGTCCACCATCACGAAGGTCTTGGACGACTGCATGTAGTGCGAGCGCTCAATCGCAGTCCACAGCTCGGCCGGGAACAGCGATTCCTTGGTGTGGATGCGGGTGGACAGGAGCCACGACTGGCAGGTCGTGACGACGGCGGGGAAGGCGGACTCGCGTCCCCAGCGTTCCCGCACGTGGAAGTCGCCGTCGCCCTCACGCGCAATCCGGTCCACGGCGCCGCGCGGGGCGCCGGCGTGCAGCGATGCCAGGGAGGTTCCGTCCGGCCAGTGGGCCATGCCCGACGGCGCGTGCTCCCACAGCGCCTCCGGGAGCCGCTGCGCCCCGCCGGCAATGAGGCGGTGCTGGTCGTCGGCGTCGGTGTATACGACCCGGAGGATTTCCAGGATGGAGTTCGGGAAGTCGGTATCCCAGCCGCCGGTGCCGAAGCCCACCTGGCCGAACGCCTCGCGGTGGGCGAACCCGGCATCCTTGAACGACGCGCTGCCGGCGATGAAGCCGTAGAAGGTCTGTTCGTCCAGTTCCGGGAGCAGCGCGTTCCACAGTTCCTTGATCCGGGCCGTGTCCCGGGCCCGGATGGCGTCCTGCATCTGGCCGAACTTGGCCCCGTCGTTAACGGCGGCCTTCCAGGCCTGCGCGACCTCGAGGAAGAACGGCGGCAGGTCCGCCGCCGTCGTCGCGTAGTGCTTCTTGCCCGCGAGCTCGATCACCGTGCTGGAGGTGGCGGCGGACAGCGGATTCGGGAACTCCTGGGTCTCCAGCCCGAGCAGCTCCACATAGTGGTAGAACGCCTTGCCGGAAACGGGGAAGCGCATCCCGCCGAGGTCCGCAACCACGCCGGGGGCGGAGGGGAAGCTGGCCGTCCGCAGGCGCCCGCCGATCTGGTCCGCCTCGTAGACCACCGGGCGCAGCCCCAGCTTCATCAACTCATAGGCCGTGACCAGGCCGGAGAGCCCGGCGCCGACGACGGCAACCTCGGTACCGTACAAGGCCGGCGGGACTGAGCCCAGCCCGGCCGGATGGGCCAGGAAGTGATCGTAGCTGAACGGGAAATCCGGATTCAGCATGGTGATGGGCGGCACCCCCGGGCCGGAGTCCGGCGTTGAGGGTACGGGTGCCGGCAGTTCGGTGGCGGTGGTCATAAGATGTCAGCCTTCATCGGTTCGGCGTCGGACGTGGCGTCGGACGTGCGTGCGTTGGATAGTTCACGGTATTCCTCGTGGCTCAGGGCTGCTACCCGGGAGTGCCTGCGGCCGTACCCGAAGTACGCCGCCACGCCGACGAGCATCCAGATCCCGAAGACCGCCCACGTCTGGGCGCCGAGATTAGCCATGAGGTAGGCGCACATGACAGCGCCGAGCACGGGTGTCAGCGGAAACAGCGGCACGCGGAAGCTGCGTTCGAGCTCCGGCCGGGTGCGCCGCAGGTAGATGACGGCGACATTGACCAGCGCGAAGGCGAACAGGGTGCCAATGCTGGTTGCGTCCGCCAGTGCGCCAAGCGGCACGAGCCCGGCCGTCAGCGCGACGGCGGAGCCCACGATCAGCGTGCCGGCCACCGGGGTGCCGGTCTTTTGCGAGACGCGCCCGAAGACCCTGGGGATCAGCCCGTCCCGGGCCATGGAGAGCAGGATGCGGGTCTGTCCGTAGAGGACGGTCAGCACGATGCTGGCGATGGCCAGGACGGCGCCGACGGCGAACACCACACCAACCCACGGCTGTCCCGTGGTTTCCTCGAGGATTTTCACGAGGGCCGCTTCGGTTCCGTCGAACCAGCCCCACGGCCGGGCGCCGATCGCCGCAACGGCGACGAGTACGTAGATGGTGGTGACAATCAGCATGGAGAGCAGGATCGCCCGCGGCAGGTCCCGTTTCGGGTTCCGCGCTTCCTCGCCCGCCGTGGAGGCCGCGTCGAACCCGATGTAGGAGAAGAAGACCCGGGACGCGGCGGCGGACACGCCGGCTGCCCCCATCGGCATGAGCGGCTCGAAGTGCCCGCCGTTGAAGGCGGTGAAGGCCACGGCGCAGAAGAACAGCAGGATGCCGACCTTGACCAGCACGATTGCGGTATTGATCCAGGCGCTTTCCTTGGCACCGCGGATCAGGAGCGCCATGGCCAGGACCACAATGACGATCGCCGGCGCGTTGAGCACACCGCCGTCGCCGGGTGGCTGGGAGATGGCGTCCGGGAGCGCCAGGCCGAAGACGGCCAGGGCCTCGTTGACGTACTGCCCGGCGCCGACCGCGACGGCGGCCACGGAGACGGCGTATTCGAGCACCAGGCACCAGCCGCAGATCCAGGCCATGCCTTCGCCCATGGTCGCGTACGTGTACGAGTAGCTCGACCCGGCCGCGGGCACAAGCCCGGCCATCTCCGCGTAGGAGACGGCGGAGAGCAGGGCCGCCAGCCCGGCGATCGCGAAGGAGATCCAGATGGCCGGGCCGGCCAGCGGCACCGAATCGCCGAGGATGACCAGAATGCCGGTGCCAAGTGTCGCGCCGACGCTGATCATCGTCAGGTGCACTACGCCGAAACTGCGGACCAGGCGTGTTCCGCCGTGGCCCGTTTCCGCCTCGGCGACCAGCTGCCCGATTGGCTTGCGGCGGAGCAGTTGCGCGGTGAGGCCGGGACGGCCCGTGGCGGCCGGCGGCCGTTGTCCAATAAGAGTTGGCACAGTCATCGTTGACGTCCTTTTCTTCAGTAGTCGTCGTTTTTCCCACCGCCCAGCCTAGGCGTGTGAGGCAGCTCTCAAAGCTGTGCAAAATGCCCTATAGTCTACATCCATGAGACTTAATGCACTCCCGCACCGGATGGGAGCGCACGTGGCGCCCGTGGCTGCCGAACCCTCCGAGCGGCTGGGCTTCGTCACCCTGGCGCAGTTCCTGCACCAGTTGCCGCCGGAACTGGCGGTCCTGCACGACGGCGGGAACGCCGGGGAGCGGCTGCGCTGGGTGGAGCCGAGCGAGCTGGAGGATCCCACTCCCTACCTGCTCGACGGCGAATTCCTGCTCACGGCCGGCCTGCCGTTTCTGGACGAGGGCGGCGACGAGGACCGGGTGGATGCCTATGTGCAGCGGCTGGTCGCGGCGCGGGTCGGCGCCCTCGGATTCGGCCTGGAACCCTATTTCGCCGCGGTCCCGGCGGCCGTCGTCCGGGCCTGCCAGCGGCACAACCTGACCCTCGTGGCCGTCCCGAACACTGTTCCGTTCGCCGCCGTCGGGCTGGCGTTCTCCCAGCTGCTGGAGTCCGAGAACGCCACCACGTTCCGGCAACTGGCCGAGACGAACAGGCAGCTGATGCGCGCCGTGCTGTCGGCACGGCCCGAGCACGAACTCCTGGCCGCTTTGGTCCACCGGGTTCCGGTCTGGGCAGTGCTCGTGGGCGCCGACGGCCGGGTGCGGGCCCGCGGGGCACGGGGCACCCACCGCGGCGGGACGGAAGCGGCCGTGGACGCGATCCGGCTGCAGCCCCTGTTGGCGAAGCTGCTGGCCGGAAGGGGCCCCCGCGTGGAGATGGACTCGTTCGACGCGGCCGGCTCGGCGCTGGTTTTCGGCTACCCGCTGCGCAGCACCCGGGACGCCAACCTGGGTGCCCTGGTCCTAGGCACCGACGCGCCGCTCACTCCGGCCCAGAACAGCGTGGTCTCCTCTGCCGTCGGTCTCCTGGAACTGCTGGTCCGCCAGCGCACCAGCGGCTCGCTGGCCCCCAGCCAGCTGGCCACCGCGCTGCTGCTGCATCCGGACAGCGTGGCCACCGGCGGGGTTCGGCATGTCAACGGGCTCAAGGACCTCCTGGCCCAAAGCGTCTCGTCCACCCGGTCCGGGCAATTGCGCGTGGTGCAGGGCCTCCGGCCGGCCGCTCCAGCGCGTGCGGACGCACCGGCCGGCGCCCCCGGAACCGGCCCTGCCCGATCCGGCGACAGCCCGGTCCGGGAACTGCTGGAATGGCGCAGGATGTTTGATACCAAGCTGGTGGAGCACACGGACTACGGCTTTGCCGCCATCACGAGGCTGAAGGTCGACGACGCCCTCCTGGCCGGGGTTGAAGGACTCGGCTGGCGGCTCGTGATCGGGAGTGCCACCGAGTTCCCCGGCCTGGCCAGCGCCTACCAACGCGCCTCGGCGCTTCGCAGCCGTGTCGAGGCCACCGGACACAGCGTCCGGGCCGATGAGGTGGCGTGGTCCGTGACGGGACTGCTGGGCAGGGAGGCCGGCGCCATGCTGGCCGCCCGGCTGTTGGCACCCGTGTTGGCGCTCGAGCCGGAACGGCGGGATGCACTGCTCGGCATCCTGCGCGCCTGGCTCGGCGAAAACGGCAGCTGGGACGCGACGGCGAAGGCCACGGGCCTGCACCGCAACAGCATCCGGCGCCAGGTCCGGATGCTGGCGGAGCTGCTGGAGACAGACCTTAACCAGGCCCAGGTCCGGGCCGAACTCTGGATTGCGCTGCAATACACGGGCGATGTGGATCTGCTATCCGCCCCCGGACCGGAAGGCGCTCAGCTGCCCCACGAGCGGTAGATCTCGGTCCGCCGGTCAGCCAGATACGCCACGTCCTGGCCGGCGGCGCCGGGCCGGTCGTGGGGCCGGTCGCCGGGCCGCGGCTCCGGCAGCTCAGCAAACAACAGCTCGGCCCCCGCTCCGGCGGCTGCCAGCAGCGAGCCTTCCGGAGCGGCGACCACGCTGCCGCCCAGGAAATCACAGCCGTCCTCCGTACCGGAGTGGTTGGCGTAAGCCACGGTGAGCTGGTTTTCCAGCGCCCGCGCCCTGACCAGCACCTGCGGAACGGACTCAAATCCCGCAGCCAAGGCAGTGGGGACCAGCACCAACTCGGCGCCGCGCACTGCGGCGGCCCGGACGGACTCAGGAAATTCAACGTCGTAGCAGATCACCAGGGACGTCCTGACGCCGTGGAAGTCCACCACAGCCGGAGCGGCCGCGGCGGGAACGAACGCCTGGCGCTCCGCCGGGCCGAAGAGGTGCACCTTGGCGTAGGTGAGCAGCTCAGTCCCGTGCTCATCGACGAGGGTGGCCGTGATCTGCCACTCCCCCGCCCCGGTGACGGCGGGGAGGCTGTAGACCAGGGCGATGCCGTGCCGGCGGGCGATCTCCGCCAGCTCCTGCCGGATGAGGGGGAGCCTGCCGGGGTCCAGCTCGGATCGAAGCCGCAGCGGCGCATAGCCGACGGGGAAGAGTTCCGGGGTGAGGAGCAGCCGCGCGCCGGCGGCAGCGGCCGTCCGCGCGGCGCCGTCGACCGCCCGACAGTTGGCTTCCACATCCAGCACGACGGCGTTCGCCTGCATCAGGGCCAGCAGCACCATTACCACCTCAGCGTCTCAGCGACGTCCGAGCTTTGTCGCGGACGTTCTTCTCCTCCAGCGTAGCCGTGCCGCACAATCCCCGTCCCAGTGCATTTCCGCCCGCACGAGCCTCCTTCAGTGCGGAATGCCCAGGGGACCCGGCTGGCGATCCGCGGCCGGCATCTTGAGGGCGTCATCAGGGCACGGACAGGGCGTCCGCAGGGCGTCATCAGGCCATGTACAGGGCGTCCTCAGGTCCGCCACCGGGGAACCGTACGTCCGTTCGGACGGGGAACCGGACCAGCCATGCGTTAACTTCTTGACTACAAGCCCGGAATGCGTCACGCTTCATGTCATGCCCTCACCATCGAGCTCAACGAGGAGCCGAACCAAAAACCCCGGATCACAGTCTGCGCTCCGGCACCTGAACCAACAGCGGATCATCGAATGCCTGCTGGCGGGCCCCTCTACGCAGGCAGAGCTGGCACGTCAGACAGGCCTCTCCACGGCGACGGTCTCGAACATCGTCAAGATCATGCAGGACGCCGGGCTGGCATCCACCGAACCCACCACGAGCTCCGGCCGGCGGGCCCTGAACGTCCGGCTCAACAGCAACGGCGCCGTCGCCGTCGGCATCGATTTCGGCCGCCGGCACCTGCGCGTCGTCCTGGCCTCCCTGAGCTACCAGGTGATCGCCGAGGAGGCCGTCCTGCTGCCGTTGGGCCACCACGCCGAGGAGGGAATTACCGCTGCGGTCGGCGTGCTGGACCGACTCCTGGCCGAAAGCGGCGTGGAACGCACCGCACTCGTAGGCGCGGGGGTCGGCATTCCCGGCCCCATCGACCGGCGCACGGGGAGCGTGGCGCAGGGCGCCATCCTGCCCGAATGGGTCGGCATTAACATCCTGGAATGCCTCGTAGAGGCCCTGCAGCTCCCCGTTTTCCTGGACAACGACGCCAATCTGGGCGCCCTGTCCGAGGTCACGTGGGGGCCCCACAGCGGCATCAGCAACCTGATGTTCCTCAAGATCGGCTCGGGAATCGGCGCCGGGCTCATCCTCAACGGGGCACCGTACTATGGCAACGTCGGGATTACCGGCGAAATTGGCCATGCCACGATCCACGAGCTGGGGCTGATCTGCCGCTGCGGCAACAGGGGCTGCCTGGAAACCATCGCCTCCACCACCACCATGATCGAGCTCCTGAGTCGAGGCGAGGACCGACCGCTGACACCGGAGGACATCGTCCGAAAGGCGATCGCCCGGGACTCCGCGACCCTGCGCGTCGTGGACGACGCCGGACTCGCCGTCGGCCGCGCGCTCGGAAACGTGGCGAACCTGATCAACCCTGAGGTGATCGTGGTGGGCGGGCCGCTGGCCGGACTGGGGGAACTCCTTTTGGACCCGATCCGCAGAGGCCTGGTGCGGCACGCTGTACCCGTGATCGGGGAGACCACCACGCTCACGATGTCCTCGCTGGGGGACCGCGCCGAGGCTCTCGGCGCCGCTGCGCTGGTCTTCCAACATGCCGCAATCCGGCGCAACTGAGCATTCGTTACCGGCCTGTTGCGTTAAAGACTTGACGACAAGTCCGTGATCCAGTTTACTTTTTCATCAGACGGCCCTGCGGTTTGTAGGGGCGGACAACGAAGTCATGCATTGGAGGCGTAAGGGCAGATGACGTCCCTCAACACGCACAGCGATCCGATAATTCTCGAGATGCGCTCCATCACCAAAGAGTTCCCCGGCGTTAAAGCATTGTCCGAGGTGAGCCTGCGCGTGAAAGCCGGCGAGATCCACGCCATTTGCGGTGAGAACGGCGCGGGCAAGTCCACTCTCATGAAGGTCCTCTCGGGCGTTTACCCCTTCGGCACCTACACCGGCGACATCGTGTACCAGAGCCAGGTCCAGGAATTCAAGGACATCCGCGCCAGCGAGGCCGCCGGAATCGTGATCATCCACCAGGAGCTCGCACTTATCCCGGAACTTTCCATCATGGAGAACATCTTCCTCGGCAACGAGCCCACCAAGCGCGGCGTGATCAACTGGGCCGAGGCCCGGCTGCGGTCCACCGAACTGCTGGCCCGGGTGGGGTTGCGGGAGGACCCGGACACTCCCATCAAGGAGATCGGCGTCGGCAAGCAGCAGCTGGTCGAGATCGCCAAGGCGCTGAACAAGTCGGTGAAGCTCCTGATCCTGGACGAGCCCACGGCAGCGCTCAACGAGTCCGATTCCCAGCACCTGCTGGACCTCATGCTGGGCCTGAAGGGCCGCGGTATCACCTCGATCATCATTTCCCACAAGCTCAACGAGATTGAGCAGATCGCGGATGAGATCACGATCATCCGCGACGGCAAGGCGATCGAGACGCTGAACGTCAAGGCCGACGGCGTCGACGAGGACCGCATCATCAAGGGTATGGTCGGCCGAACGCTGGAGTCCCGCTTCCCGGACCATGAGCCAAAGATCGGCGATGTCCTCTTCGAGGTCAAGGACTGGAACGTCGGGCACCCGCAGATCCAGGACCGCCTGGTCTGCAAGAACTCCAGCTTCTTTGTCCGCCGCGGCGAAATCGTCGGGTTCGCTGGCTTGATGGGGGCCGGTCGCACCGAACTGGCCCGGTCCGTGTTCGGGCGCTCCTACGGCCGCTACCTCTCGGGCCATGTCTACAAAGACGGCAAGGAACTGCAGCTCAAGAGCGTCCGCCAGGCGATCGACGCCGGGCTGGGCTACGTCACGGAGGACCGCAAGTCCCTGGGCCTGAACCTCCTCGATGACATCAAGGCCACCACAGTCTCGGCGAACCTGCGCAAGATCAGCAAGCACTACGTGGTGGATGCGGACAAGGAATTCTCGGTCGCGGAGGAATACCGGAAGTCGCTGCGGACCAAGGCGCCCTCCGTGGAGGAAGGCGTCGCGAAGCTCTCCGGCGGAAACCAGCAGAAGGTCGTGCTGGCGAAGTGGATGTTCACCGACCCGGACGTGCTGATCCTGGACGAGCCCACCCGCGGGATCGATGTCGGGGCCAAGTACGAGATCTACGGCATCATCCAGAAGCTGGCCAACGAGGGCAAGGCCGTGATCGTCATTTCCTCGGAACTGCCCGAGCTGCTGGGCCTGTCGGACCGCATCTACACGATCTTCGAAGGCGCCATCACTGGCGTGCTGAACAAGGGCGAAGCCAGCCAGGAAAGCCTCATGAAACTCATGACCTCCACCCGCAAGACCGCCTCACCCTCTGGGACCATCCAAGAATTAGCCGAACTACCCGGAAACAAGGACTGAAACAATGAACGCGCTCAAGAAGCTTTTTGGCGGCAACACCCGCCAATTCGGCATGATCTTCGCCCTCGTTGCGCTGATCGTGTTCTTCGAGATTTTCACTGAGGGCCGCACGCTCACGTCGGGCAACGTCATCAACCTCTTCAACGGCAACTCCTACATCCTGATCCTCGCCATCGGCATGGTTCTGGTGATCATCGCCGGCCACATCGACCTCTCGGTCGGTTCGGTCGCCGCCTTCGTGGGCGTCTGCGTGTCCCTCTTCATCCGCGATTGGGGAGTGCCGTGGTACATCGGCGTCCTGTTGGGGCTGGGGCTGGGCGTCCTGATCGGAGCCTGGCAGGGATTCTGGGTGGCCTATGTCGGCATTCCCGCGTTCATCGTGACACTGTCCGGCATGCTGATCTTCCGCGGCGCCAACCAGTTCGTCGGCAAGTCAAACACCATCCCGGTTCCCGGGGATTTCCAGTACATCGGCTCCGGCTACCTGCCTGAGTTCGGACCGAGTACCGGCTACAACAACCCCACCATGCTGATCGGCCTTCTCGCCGTCGCATTCGTGATCTTCAGTGAGATCCGCTCCCGCCGCAAGGCCAATGCGCTTGGCGCCGAAGTTCCCGAGGCCTGGGTCATGGTCCTTAAACTGGTCCTGATCTGCGGCGCCATCCTCTACGCGACCTACCTCTTCGCCACCGGCCGGCCGGGCACGTCATTCCCTGTGCCGGGCCTGATTCTCGCCGTCCTGATCCTCGTGTACGGCTTCATCTCCTCCAAAACCGTTATCGGCCGCCACATCTACGCCGTCGGCGGCAACCGGCATGCTGCGGAGCTCTCCGGCGTCCAGTCCAAGAAGGTCAACTTCCTGGTCATGATGAACATGTCCCTGCTGGCCGGCCTCGCCGGCATGATCTTTGTGGGCCGCTCCACCGCCTCAGGCCCGTTCGACGGCGTCGGCTGGGAACTGGACGCCATCGCGGCCGTCTTCATCGGCGGCGCGGCCGTCACCGGTGGCGTGGGCACCGTGATCGGCTCGATCATCGGCGGCCTGGTCATGGCCGTGCTCAACAACGGCCTGCAGCTCCTCGGCGTCGGCGCCGACCTCACCCAGATCATCAAGGGCCTCGTGCTCCTGATCGCCGTCGCATTCGACGTCTACAACAAGACCCAGGGCAAGAAGTCGATCATTGGCCTGATGATGAAGAACTTCAGCCGCAGCAATGAGATCAAGGCCGACGAGACGACATCCACCAAAGAGGTCATCTCCACGGGCGCCTAGCCCGCTCCCTGAACCATTCTCGCTACTTTTTCCCCGGAGTTTCCGGACCCATCTAAAGAAAGTGAACCAAGCAATGCGAATGATTGGTAAAGCAGGAAAGGCAGCAGCAATCGCTGCTATTGCGGCACTGGCGCTGACAGCCTGCGGCCGTGCCGACACCGGTACCACCGGCGGTTCTTCCTCCGGCGGCGAAGCATTCCCGAAGGGCTCCGCCATCGGTGTAGCGCTCCCGCAGAAGACCTCGGAAAACTGGGTCCTGGCGGAGAAGCTGTTCAACGACGGCCTCACCTCAGCCGGCTACAAGCCGGACGTACAGTTCGCAAACGGCGGCGTTTCGGAGCAGCAGAACCAGATCAGCGCCATGATCACCAAGGGCGACAAGGTCATCATCGTGGGCGCGATCGACGGTGCGCAGCTGGGCACCCAGCTCAAGCAGGCCAAGGACGCCGGCGCCACGATCATCGCCTACGACCGTCTGCTCCTGAACACCGAGAACGTGGACTACTACGTGGCCTACGACAACTTCAAAGTCGGTGAACTCCAGGGCCAGGCACTGCTCGACGGCATGAAGGCCAAGAAGCCTTCAGGCCCGTACAACATCGAACTGTTCGCCGGGTCCCCTGATGATGCCAACGCGAAGGTCTTCTTCGACGGCGCCATGAGTGTCCTGAAGCCGAAGATCGACGACGGCACCCTGAAGGTTGTCTCCGGTCAGACGTCCTTCGAGCAGGCCGTTACCCAGGGCTGGAAGGCAGAGAACGCCCAGAAGCGCATGGACACCCTGCTCGCGGGAACCTACAGCAGCGCCGCGCTTGACGGCGTGCTGTCCCCGAACGACACCCTGGCCCGCGCGGTCATCACCTCCGTCAAGGCCGCCGGCAAGCCGATTCCGGTTGTCACCGGCCAGGACTCCGAGGTTGAGTCGGTCAAGTCCATCATGGCGGGCGAGCAGTACTCCACCATCAACAAGGACACCCGCGCGCTCGTTGAGCACTCGATCACCATGGTCAATGACGTCCAGGCGGGCAAGAAGCCTGAGGTCAACGACGACAAGTCCTACAACAACAAGGTCAAGGTTGTCCCGGCTTACCTGCTGACGCCGGTCATCGTGACCAAGGAGAACGTCAAGACGGCCTACGCGAACGATCCGGTACTCGGACCGATCACCAAGTAGTTCCGGCTACAGGCACCGCCGCTTGAGGCGCTAAGCCCCGGGCAACACAAGAGCCCCGGCTCCCCCGTAAGGGAGGGCCGGGGCTCTTCTGCACCCTTCAGTGCAAACAGGCACACCGCCGGGCCGGGTGAGAGGATGGCTCCATGACTGTCCCCATCGCGAAGCCCTGGCTGTTCGGCCAGGCGGACCAGGATCCCCGCACCGCCACCGGAGCCCGACTCCGCTGGGGCGTCGTCGCCACCGGCGGTATCGCGGCGTCCGTCACCCGCGACCTGCAGCTCCTCGCCGACGCCGAGCTCTACGCGGTCAGCTCACGGACCCAGGCCGCCGCCGATGCCTTCGCCGCGGACTACGGCTTTGCGCGGGCCTACGGGGACAAGGAGGGCCGGACGGGCTACCAGCGGCTGCTCGCCAACGACGCCGTCGACGTCGTGTACGTCGCCACGCCGCACGCCCACCACCACGAAATCGTGCTCGCGGCCCTGACCGCCGGCAAGCACGTTCTCTGCGAAAAGGCCCTCACGGTCAACGCCCGGGAGGCCTCCGAGCTCATAGGACTGGCCCGGGACAAGGGGCTCTTCCTGATGGAGGCGATGTGGAGCCGTTTCCTGCCGAGCATGCAGCGCGCCTTCGAAATCGCCAACTCGGGCGAGATCGGCGAAGTCAAGTGGGTCGCGGCGGACCTGGGTTTCCCGGCGCCGTATTCGCCCACCTCCCGCCTCTGGGCACCACAGGACGGCGGCGGCGCCCTCCTGGACCTTACGATCTATCCGCTGCTGTGGGCGCTCGGCACCCTGGGCTTCCCGCAGACCGTCAGCGCCACGGGCTGGCTCAATGACGACGGCGTGGACGCCCAGAACGCGCTGACTCTCGGGTACCACCATGGCGCCCAGGCGCAGCTCACGTCGTCCCTGCTGGCGCATGGTCCCCGCACGGCCACCGTGGCAGGGACACTGGGGTTCCTGCAGACGAGCGGCTCGATCAACAACCCCAAGGAACTCCAGGTGCGGCTCGGCTTCGACGACCCGCGCCGCGAGCACTTTGCCGTGCTGGGGCGGGGTTACAGCTACGAGCTGCGCGAGGTCACCCGCTGCATCCAGCAGGGTCTCACCGAGAGCCCGGTCATGCCCCTGGAGGACTCCCTGAACACCATGCGGCTCTTCGACGGGGTCCGCGCACAGCTGGGCATCAGCTACCCGAACGACGCCCGCTGAGGCTGGAACCCGGCACCGGAGACCGCCGAATTTAGCGCGAGCTCTGGACTCGCCCCGTCGCCCGGACTTACCCTGTAGGAATCGTCGAACTCTCGGGGAATGGGGTGTGCGCATGGACCCAGCAACAGCTCCGCTGCGCATGCGCCGCCCGATCCGGCGGGTGATCCTGGCCGGCGTCGCCGGACTCGCCTGGCTGGCGCTCTCCGCGACAGCTGCCAACGCCGACGACGCCGCCACTTCCGTCCCGCTGATGGGTGACTCCAGCACGGCCGTCGCGTTCGCCACGGCACCCGCGGCGGGGCCGGCAAGCACCGTTGAAACAAG
>NZ_MQTQ01000028.1:0-15711 GCF_020532805.1 Arthrobacter sp. SO5
AGGACAACAACATCGCGTCAGGCTTACGGTGAGTCAGACCCCGTAGGTGATGCCACCTATATCCTCACTGGCTTACGGCTGCCTAGTTCACGGCGCTTGAGTGCTGTGGCCTACCCTACTGGCTCGACCAGGCTCCAACCGGTCACGGCCACGTACCCGCCGCTGACCATGTCCAGGTCGGCCGGCAGACGGGTCCGGGCGGCGCCAGAAAAGGGCGCGACCAGGATCGCGCCTACCCTGGTATCGCCGGCGCCGGCCATGGCGTTCCAGCCCAGGGCCGCCCGGGCGGCGGCACCCGGGGCGACCGTGATAGCGCGGGGGCCAGGGTCCGTGGTCATGAAAGAGCCGCCGCGGACCGTCAGGATGTCCATCGCCCACCCGTCGGTGTCGTCGAAGGCGACGTCGGGATAGGCGTTGAGCACGCAGGGAACCGTGCCGGAATTGACGAGCCGGATGGGCATGCCGCGGTGGCCGCTGGCGGCGTCCGGTTCGCCGAGGGAAATCGCCACCTGCTCGCTGCTGCACCAGTTCGGATCCGGGGTTTGTTGCAGGGGGCCTACGGTTGGTGAGCCGTATACGACGGGCGGCCCTGTGGGCGACGGCGAGGGCCGGACCTGGGCGGCGTTGGTGGCGGCGCGGGTTGCCGCTCCGGACAGCGGCGCGGCGGCCACGAGCAGTGCGGCGCAGACGGCAGTGGCAGCAAATAGGGCCCCGAGCCGCGCCCGCGGCCGCCGTCTGCCCGGGCCCACTACTGTCCCTGGAGCGTCCAGGCCATCCGAAGCGCTGCCCGAGCCGGCGTTGTCACCTTCGTCGCCGTTCCGGCTTCGGGCCGTTCGGATCCAGACAAGGGCAGGAATCCAGCCCCACACAACACCCCAGTAACCGGCGGCCAGCAGGGCCGGGCCCGCACCGTCGAACAACATCGCCATGCGCGGTGGCGGCCACTGCGCCGAGATGCTCCCGGAGGACCAGAGCACGCTGGTGAAGAAAGACGCGAGCACCACGCACAGCCATACGCTCATCATGGCCGTCCGATTGTCGGACCGGTGCGCCGGGCGAGCAACTAGGAAGCGCAGCAGGAGCTGCAGGATGCCCATCAGCGTCAAAACGGAGAGTGCGGGAATGAGGATCGGCCAAGGCGCCACCGCATGCCAGCTGGAAGCAGCCACTGTTTCCGGGACCACCAGCCGGGTTAGCGAGACTGGAAAGACGCTGAACCAGCTAAGTGCCGTGAACAATGCCCCGCTGATGAGCCAGCCGATTCCCGCCGCCGCTGCCGTTGCCGCCGTCGCGGTGCTGCGCGGCGTACCCCCAATACGATTCCCCATGCCGGCCAGCCTAGTGCAGCCAGCGCCGAGGAACGGCGACGAACGGAAAGACCGCGGCCGCCGGGGCGCCTGCCCGGGGCGGCGTGGATCACCCGCCGCTGCCCGGCCGTATGTCTGCCGTTCTCGCCAGCCGTATGGCCCGTGCTAGGAGAAGAAAGCAGCTGAGTTCGAAAAACGACACTCAAAAATCGGCTTCGACACTGCTAGGCTGTGTCAGAACTCGACTACGAAATCTACGGGGACGGTGTTGGTCAAAACTCCGTGGACGACGGTTTTTGAATGAATGAGGGAAAACTGACGTGGCTACGTTGCTTGGCTATGCCCGAGTGAGCACTACTGAGCAGTCGGTGGACTTGCAGCTGGATGCGTTGAACGCTGCCGGGTGCTTCCGGATCTGGACAGATTTCGCGTCCGGTGCGACGGCGGAACGGCCGCAGTGGCAGGACTGCTTGGACCACCTCCAGCCGGGGAACATCCTGGTGGTCAACGATTTATCCCGGCTCGGCAGAAACACGGCCGACCTCGCCGGCATCGTGAAAACGCTGGCCGACCGGCACATTGGCCTTCGGTCACTGACGGAGACCTGGCTGGATACCACCACATCCCAGGGCGTGCTGATGTTTCACTTCTTCTCTGCCATCGCCGAGTACGAGCGGAACCGGCTGCGTGAACGGACTAAGGCCGGCCTTGCAGCGGCGAAAGCCCGCGGCCGCGTCGGCGGCCGGCCGACCAAAATGACGCCGGACAAGGCAGCCACCGCGCACCGGATGCGTGGCGAGAAGCGGACGATCAGCGCCATCGCCAAGACCATTGAAGTCAGTGAGGCCACAGTCGTCCGTGAGCTCGCCCGTCAGCGGAAGAGCCTTCAGGCTGCACCGGGGCAAACTATAGCCGCGGAGGGCTGATCTAGATGCGAGAGATTAGACCACTGACGTGGCTTCGCCTGGCATTCGGCTCTATCGTCGCCGCCGCGTTCGCTCTCTTCATTGGAGCATTTGCCGGAGGAAACGAGATCGATGAAACCTGCGCCACCAAGGACCAAATATATGACGCGGTCTACCGGAGCGAGCATCGGCTGGAACCGAGCCAAGTCTTTCCGATGCACAACAAGTGCAATGCGGACTTCGATTTGGTCCCTTTTTGGGTCAACCCTGCACTGGTTGTCTTCGCCGTCCTCACGGTGGCGTTCGTCGTCGCTCTGATCATGTCGATAGTCAGGTCCGTGAAAATCCCGTCAGGGTAGGTGCGGCTGTTAATCCTCCGAGGCCGGCGCTAGCGTGGAGGCAAACGGAGGGGGACGGCGCACGTGGCACCGAGGAAATCTAAGACCACATTGAGGGTCAGCTGAGTCTGGAGTCTTTGTGGGCCGAACCGGAAGAGGTAGTCAATGAACGAGCACGGCAGACGCGCCATGGAAACCATGAAGAATCACGACCCGGAGAGCTTCGCGCAGATAGCGGACCCCGAGACACACTTTTCGACCTTGGGGGAGGAGATCCAGCAGGCGATCTGGGACCTCAGCGAACAGCTGACACCAACCAGGGGATCGGAACCGTCGCTGGAGTACATCGGGCTGGCGAACATGGCCAAGCTCCGGGCACGCGAGATGGTGTACCAGGAGATGATCTACGCCAGCCTTCCCGCGGAGCCGGAGGAGATGGAGCCGACCTACGGGGCCCGGGAGGACGAGGAGAGCTAGAGGCCGAACCCCAGCAGGAGTCGGCAGCGGTTGCGGCGGCCGGACGGTTCCGCCCAGCATCCCAGACGGACCTTGCCATCGGGACAGAAAGCCCGCTTCGCAGCAAACGTTGAAGCAATCCGCATTGTCCGGGAGTTGGCGGACCAGCAGAGGCCGGCCACCGAGGCAGAACAGCGTTCCCTGGCGCGATGGTCCAGCTGGGGAGCGGTGCCCCAGCTGTTCGACAAGACCGAATGGGCGGCCCAGCGCGCCCAGCTGCAGGACGTCCTGAGCGAGCGCGAGTACGCCGCCGCGTCCCGGACCACGACGAACGCCTATTACACCGACGCCGCCCTGGTAAAGGAAATCTGGTCCGCCGTCGACCGGCTCGGCTTCACCGGGGGAGAGGTGCTGGAACCCGGATCCTGCGCTGGAACATTCATCGGATTCGCCCCGGAAGGCGCCCGGATGACCGGCGTGGAGCTTGATCCGCTGACCGCCTCAATTTCCCGTGGCCTGCCGGAAGGCCTGCCGGAAGTCTCCCGCTAGAGGCCGCCGGCGGCGCGGACCGCCGGTGGTTTCGCCGGACGCCGCAGCAGCGCAACGGCCGGCTCCACGAATCTGGAAGCCAGCGGGCCCGTGATTGCCATGATCAGCACGTAGGCGGTGGCAAGGGCCGCAAGCTCCTGCGGAACCGCGCCGGACGCGACGGCCAGCCCCGCAATGACGATGGAGAATTCGCCGCGGGCGATCAATGCTGCGCCGGCCCGGAAGCGGCCTGGCACGCCTATTCCGGCGCGCCGGGCCGCCCAGATTCCGGTGAGCATTTTCGTGCCGGCCGTCACCAGGGCCAGCAGCAGCGCCCAGCCCAGGACCGGCGGGATGGTCGAGGCGTCCGTGTTGAGGCCGAACACCACGAAGAAGATGGCTGCGAAGAGGTCCCGCAGCGGTTCGAGGATCCTCGTGGCGTTATGGGCCGTGACGCCGGAGATGGCAATCCCGAGCATGAAGGCGCCCACGGCGGCGGAGACCTGCATGGCGGCGGCGAGCCCGGCAACGAGCAGGGCGGCGCCCAGCAGGTTCAGCAGGAAGACCTCGGAATTCTCGCTGTGCACCGCCTTCGAGACGTGGTGGCCGTGCCGCAGCGCCACCAGGAGCACCACCGTGACGACGCCAAGCGAGATGCCCACGGTTTGTAGCCCCACGACAAAGCTGACCCCGGCCAGAGTGGCCGTCAGGACCGGAAGGTAAACCGCCATGGCGAGATCCTCAAACACGAGGATGGACAGCACCACCGGGGTTTCACGGTTACCGATCCGGCCCAGATCGGTAATCACCTTCGCCGCGATGCCGGACGACGAGATATACGTGACGCCACCCATGACCATGGCGCCTACCAGACCCCAGCCGAGCAGGACCGCCAGGCCAGCGCCGGGGAGGAAGTTCAGGACCAGGTCCAGGACGCCGGCCTGCCAGGACCGGCGCAGCCCGGTGACCAGCTCCGCAGCGGTATATTCCAAACCGAGCATGAGCAGCAGGAGGATGACGCCGATCTCGCTGGAGAGATGCGTGAACTCGTGCATCCCCTCGAGTTTGACGAGACCGCCGGAACCGAAGAACAGGCCGCCGACCAGGTACAGCGGGATAGGTGACATGCCGATCCGCCCCGCCAGCCTGGCCAGTAGGCCGAGGCAAAAGACGACGGCCCCGAGCTCAATCAGGGTCAGGGCCAGCGGATCCATGCCGCTTATCCGTTGCGCAGTATGCTGGCCGCGGTATCCAAGCCTTGTTGGGTTCCCACGGCAACGAGGAGATCGGCGACGTGCAGGATCACGTCCGGTCCGGGGGAGGGGACCACCTCGCCTTCGCGCATAATGGCCACAATCGAGACGCCGCTGCGGGTCCGGATGCAGGCCTTCCCCATTGGCTGGTTCTGGAACGGTGACTCGGCGCCGATGGAGAACTGCCGGGTGGCGATCCCCGGTATTTCCCGGTGTTCTTCGGAGAGCTGCATGGCGAGGCGCTGCCCGCCCAGGAGGTTCCCCAATGCCGCGGCCTCGTCGGCCGTCAGCGGAATGGACGCCTGGCAGGTGTCCGGATCGTCCCAGGTGGAGACAATCAGTTCGGTCTGGCCTTCACGGTATTCCACCACGCCGATCCGGCGCCCCGAGGCGGTCATGAAGTCCTTGCGCCGGCCCAGCCCGGGGAGGTCGGTCTCATCCACGTTCATCCCTCCAGCCTAGTGCGCGGCAGGCGTTTCGCGCAGGCTCAGGCCTCGGGGACGACGGCGATTTCGGTCTTTCCCGGAGGCTTGACGGGCAGCAGGGCCAGCAGCCCCGCCAGCAGCACCACCATGATGCCGAGGATGCCCCAGCGCTGGGCTTCCCCGGCCGGGACGAGGGGAGCGGCGACCACGATGCACAGGGTGAACAGGGCGGGGGCGAGGAAGCTGACGGCCCGGCCGGTGGTGGCGTACAGGCCGAAGAGTTCCCCGGATTCGCCGTGCGGGGCGAGCCGCGCCAGGAAGGCCCGCGAGGAGGACTGGGCCGGGCCCACGAAGAGGCACAGGAACAGTCCGAAGACCCAGAAAGTAGTGGTCCCGGCCCACTCAAGGCCGAAGAAGACATAGCTGCCGGTGCCGAGGACCAGGATCGCGGTCCCGGCGAGCAGCAGGCCGGTGAGGGAGCCGATGATGACCGCCTTCGGCCCGATCCGGTCATCCAGGAAGCCGCCCGCGGCGGCGCCCACGGCGGCCACGACGTTGCCGAAGATGGCGAAGAAGATAACCTCCTTGAGTTCGAAGCCAAACGTGCCGGCCGCGATGATCCCGCCGAAGGTAAAAACTGCGGCGAGTCCGTCCCGGAAGATGGCGCTGGCGAGCAGGAAGTAGATGGTGTGCGGGCTGGTCTTGTAGATCGCCCTGATCCGGCGGACCAGAAGTCCGTAGGAAGCAAGGAAGCCCAGGCCCGCGCCCTTCCCGGTCCCGGGCAGTTCCGGCACCGCGAACAGCACGGGCAGGGCAAAGACGAAGAACCACACGGCCGAGAACACGGCCACGAGGCGAATGTTGAGGCTGTCCGCCGTGGAGGCGCCGAACCAGTCGAAGCTGGGCTGCACGAACAGCTGGAGCACAATCAGCAGCGCCGCGATGCCGCCGAGGTAGCCCATTCCCCAGCCGAAGCCACTGACCTTGCCGATGTTCCTGGGTGTGGAGACCTGGGTAAGCATGGCGTTGTAGTTCACGCTGGCGAACTCAAAGAACACGTTGCCCAGCGCAATCAGCGTCACGCCCAGCAGCAGGAATTCCGGGCTCGGGAAGACGAAGAAGCAGAGGCCGGTCAGGAGTGCGACGGCGGCGGAGTTGACGCCCAGCCATAGCTTGCGGCGGCCGCCGGAATCGGAGCGCTGGCCGGTGACGGGCGCCAGCAGGGCAATCGCGGCGCCGGCGACGGCCAGCGCCCCGCCGAGGACGGCGGAGGCCTGGTCCTCGCCGCCGAAGGCCTTGGAGGTCAGGTAGACGGTGAACACGAACGTCGTCATGACGGCGTTGAAGGCTGCCGAGCCCCAGTCCCAGGCCGCCCACGCGAGGACCTGCCGCTTGTTGGAGGCCTGGTTTCCCGATTCCAGTTCCGAGGTGGGGCGCATGGCCTCTGGCACGGTAGCGGAGTTCATAGCGTGAATAGTATCCGCAGAGGACCCGGCACGTGGCTCAGGCCCCGAAAAGAATTTGTGCACGCTTGGTAAACTGTCCGGACTGAACCTAACGACATGCCCGCCTGCTCCAACTTCTTGACAATCGAATTCCTGACGTTGCGGAGATACCAGTGATCACAGTCCTTGCCGCGCACTTTGCGGTGGCCGCTGTAGCGCCGTTTATCTTCCGCAGATTCGGCAGGAACTCGTTCTACGCCCTCGCCGCGGTCCCCGCCGGTTCGTTCATCTGGCTCCTCCTGCAGCACGGCTCCATCTACGCGGCCACGGACGCCCCTGCCGGCGGTGCGGTAACCGAAGTGCTGCCGTGGGTTCCTGCCCTCCAGCTTGAGCTAGCCTTCCGGATCGACGCCCTGGCATGGGTCGTCTCGTTGCTGGTGCTGGGGGTCGGGGCGCTGGTGCTCGTGTACTGCGCCCGGTACTTCAAGGACAAGGATGACTACCTGGGCGGTTTCGGCGCCCAGTTGCTCGCCTTTTCGGGGGCCATGTTCGGGCTGGTCGCCGCTGATGACCTGCTCCTGATGTTCATCTTCTGGGAACTGACCACCGTCCTGTCCTATCTCCTGATCGGCTACGCCCGTACCCGGCTGTCCGCACGCCGGTCTGCGCTCCAGGCCCTGGTGGTGACCACCGCCGGCGGCCTGGCGATGCTCGTGGGACTGATCATGCTGGGCACCAGCGCGGGAACCTACCGGATCTCCGCCATCCTTGCGCAGGCCCCCACCCTGGTCAACGGCCCGGCCGGTGCGGCGGTGGGCGCAGCCGTCGTCCTCATCCTGATCGGTGCCATCACGAAGTCGGCGCTGGTTCCCTTCCACTTCTGGCTCCCGGGCGCCATGGCCGCCCCCACCCCGGTGAGCGCCTACCTGCACGCCGCCGCGATGGTGAAGGCCGGCATCTATTTGGTGGCGCGGCTCGCCCCGGGCTTCGCCGACACCGCGTTCTGGCACCCCGTGGTGCTGGGCCTGGGCCTGGCCACCATGCTGGTGGGCGGCTACCGTGCCCTCCGCCAGACCGACATCAAGCTCATCCTGGCGTACGGCACCGTCAGCCAGCTCGGCTTGCTGACCATGGTGGTGGGACTCGGCACACCCGACGCAGCACTCGCCGGCCTGGCCCTGCTCCTGGCGCACGGGCTGTTCAAGGCCACCCTTTTCCTGGTGGTCGGCATCATCGACCACCAGGCCGGAACGCGCGACATCCGCAAGCTCTCCGGTGTCTACGGTTCCTCCCGGGCGCTGGCCATCGTGGCCGCAGTCGGCGCCGCCTCGATGGCCGGCATCCCGCCGCTGGCCGGTTTCGTGGCCAAGGAATCGGTGTTCGACGCCTTCCTCCACTACGCCGCCGATCCCGCGGCGGCCCCGTGGGGCATGCTGATCCTGGCCGGGCTGGTCCTGGGCTCGATCTTGACCTTCGCCTACAGTGCGCGGTTCATGTGGGGCGCCTTCGCGATGAAACCCGGCGTCGAGACCACCGCGTTCAAGCCCGTCAAGCCGGCCTTCCTCGCCGCGCCCGCGCTCCTGAGCATCCTGACCGTCGTCTACGGACTCTGGCCGGATCCCGTGGACGGCTGGATCCAGCCGTACGCCGCCCTCTTTTCGAGCGGCACAGCGGCCGACGGCGGCGCCGCAGGCCATCTGGCGCTGTGGCACGGCTTCACCCCGGCGCTCGGGCTGACCGCCATCACCTTCGCGCTCGGACTGGCCATGTTCTACGGGCGCAACGCTGTCGCCCGGACGCAGGATCTGGTTCCCGGCTGGATCGACGGAGACCGCAGCTACCAGCTGGCCATCGGCGCCCTCGACGACGCAGCCGTCTGGGTCACCGGCCGGACCCAGCGCGGATCGCTGTTCTTCTACCTCTCCGTCATCCTTACCGTGGCATTCGTCCTGCCGCTCACCGCGCTGGTCCTGGCGAACAAGCCGCTCCCCGGAGCCGTCTACTTCATCGACCCCAACTCCCCGCTGCAGATGGTGGTCGGCGCCGGAATCGTGATCGGGGCACTCGCGGCCGTCCGCGCCAACAAGCGTTTCCTGGCCGTGCTGATGGTCTCCGTGACCGGCTACGGCATCGCCCTGATGTTCGCGCTGCAGGCAGCCCCGGACCTCGCCCTGACCCAGATGCTCGTGGAGACCATCATCCTGGTGGCTTTCGTCCTCGCGATGCGCAGCCTGCCTGCCGAGCTGCGCGACCGCACCGGCGGAAAATACCGCGTCATCCGGGTGATCGTCGGCGTTGGCTTCGGCGTCACGATGATCTTCGTCGCCATCTACGCGCTCGGCGCCCGTGTTGCGCAGCCTGTCTCGCTCGAGTTCCCGAGGCTGGCCTACGAGGGCGGCGGGGGACTGAACATCGTCAACGTGACCCTCGTGGACATCCGGGCGTGGGACACCTTCGGCGAGATCTCCGTGCTGGCCCTGGCCGCGACCGGCGTGGCGAGCCTGATCTTCGTCCGGGGCCGGGGGGACCGCATCCGCCCCACGTCCACCGTGGACGAGGGGACCGTGGGCCGCCGGACCGCCCCCCGGGGCAACACCCGTGAAGACGCCGCACTGGCCTTGAACCGCCGGTTCGCCGCCTCCGGCCGCGACGCCTGGCTGGTGGCCGGGCGGACCATGGCCCCGGAACGCCGCTCGATCATCTTCGAGGTGGTCACCCGCCTAATCTTCCACTCGATGATCGTCTTCTCCCTCTACCTTCTCCTGGCGGGCCACAACCTGCCCGGCGGCGGCTTTGCCGGTGGCCTCACGGCCGGGCTGGCCCTGACCATCCGGTACCTCGCCGGCGGCCGCTACGAACTGCGCGAAGCCGCTCCGGTCAGCGCCGGCACCCTGCTGGGCATCGGCCTTGCGACGGCGGCGGCCTCCGGAGTCACGCCCCTGCTGCTGGGCGGCCAGGTGTTCCAGAGCGCCATCATCGAGCTCTGGCTGCCGGTGTTCGGGGACATCAAATTCGTTACCTCGACGCTGTTCGACATCGGCGTGTATATCGTGGTCGTGGGACTGGTCCTGGACGTGCTGCGCAGCCTGGGCGCGGAAATCGACGAGCACTTCGAGGAACCGCCGGGCGAACCATCCGAAGATCAGGAACCCGGCGGGGCCGCCGCCCCGGCCGCCGCCCCGGCCGCCGGCGCGGAGCCCGCGGAAAACGCGGAACCGGCCGAACCCGCGGAAACTACGGCCAGGGGGAAAGGATGAGCGTCAACCTGACCCTGCTGACCGTCATGGGAGCCCTGTACGCCTGCGGCATCTATTTGATCCTGGAACGCAGCCTCACCCGCGTCCTCCTGGGCCTCATGCTGCTGGCCAACGCCACCAACCTGCTGCTCCTCGCCACCGGCGGCTACGCCGGGCTCGCACCGATGTTCAGCAAAGACACCGACCCGCGGGATTACAACGATCCGCTGCCGCAGGCACTGATCCTCACCTCGATCGTGATCTCCTTCGCGGTCACCGCGTTCATGCTCGCCATGAGCTACCGGGCGTGGGTCCTGGCACGTGAGGACGAGATCCAGGACGACGCCGAGGACCGCCGCGTCGCCGAAACCCCCAGCTTCGACGCCGAAGACGACTCCGTCATCCCGGCGGAAACCTCCGAATTTCCGCTGATCATGATCGGCTCGGACGGCGGCGGGATGTCAGACACGCCCGGCGGGGCCGCCACGGTGACGGTGGGCGACCGCACGCTCAACGCCGACGACGCCGCCGCGGAAGAACAGCCGGGTTCCCGGAACATCAGCACACCAGACCAGGAAGGAGGGGACAGGTGAACATCGCCAGTTTCGCCCCGCTCGCCGTCGTACTACCCCTCCTGGGCGCCGCCCTGACCTTCCTGCTGATCCGGCAATCCCGGGCCCAGCGGACCGTCAGCATCGCGCTGCTGTCGCTGACCCTGCTGCTCGAGTGCCTGCTGCTCGCGTCCGTCTGGGGCGGCGGCACGTCGGCGGTGAACATCGGCGGCTGGCTCCCGCCCTGGGGCATCGTGATGGTGGTGGACCAGTTCTCCTCGCTGATGCTGGTGGTCTCCTCGGCCGTCAGCCTCGCCGTGCTGATCTACGCCACCGGGCAGGGCATGGCCGACGGGGACCGGGACGCGCCGGTCTCGATCTTCCACCCGACCTACCTCATCCTGGTGGCCGGGGTATCCAACGCCTTCCTTTCCGGGGACCTTTTCAACCTTTACGTGGGGTTCGAGATCCTCCTGACGGCCAGCTACGTGCTGATGACGCTCGGCGGGACCGGTCCGCGGATCCGCGCCGGCGTGACCTACGTGGTGGTCTCGGTGGTCTCCTCGGTCCTGTTCCTGATTTCGATAGCGATGATCTACGGCGCCACCGGAACCATCAACATGGCCGACCTCGCCCTCAAGCTCGCCGACCTGGACCAGGGCACGCGGACACTGCTGCATGTCATGCTGCTCGTGGCCTTCGGGATCAAGGCCGCGGTGTTCCCGCTGTCCTTCTGGCTCCCCGACTCGTATCCGACGGCGCCGGCGCCCGTCACCGCGGTGTTCGCCGGGCTGCTGACCAAAGTGGGCGTCTACGCCATGGTCCGCACCGAAACGCTGCTCTTTCCGGGGGACACGCTCAATTCCCCGCTCATGGTGGCCGCGTTATTGACCATGCTGGTCGGAATTCTCGGCGCGCTGGCCCAGAGTGACATCAAGCGACTGCTGTCCTTCACGCTGGTCAGCCACATCGGCTACATGGTGTTCGGGCTGGCGATGTCCTCTGTGGCCGGCCTCGGCGCCGCGGTCTTCTACGTGGCCCACCACATCACCATCCAGACCAGCCTGTTCCTCGTGACGGGCCTGATAGAACGCCGCGGCGGCAGCTCCTCCGTGGACCGCCTGGCCGGGCTGGCCAAGCTGAGCCCGCTGCTGGCCGTGCTGTTTTTCATCCCCGCCATGAATCTGGCAGGCATCCCGCCCTTCTCCGGCTTCCTGGGCAAACTCGGCCTGCTGCAGGCCGGGGTCCAACTCGGCACCCCGCTGGCGTTCGCACTGGTGATCGGCGGAGTGTTGACCAGCCTGCTGACGCTGCTGGCAGTGGCCAGGGTCTGGAACCGTGCATTCTGGCGCAAACCCGAGGACGCGGACTACCCGGACCCGGTGCTGCTGGCCGCTCCCGGGAGCGCCGCCACGGGCGAGCGGGCGGGGAAGAGAAACGTCACCCTGCTGCCGCGGACCATGGTTGGCTCCACCCTGGGGCTGGTGATCGTCGGCGTCGCACTGACGGTCTTCGCCGGACCCCTGTTCCGGGTTGCGGACCAGTCCGCTGCGGAGATGCTGGACCGGACCGCTTACATCCGGGCGGTACTCGGCGAGGACGCCCGCGTCCCGGCGCTCTCCCAGCCGGCGACGGAGGGGAGCGGCAAATGAACCGGAAGCGGATCTCGCTGCGCCAGGAACTGCCCTTGCTGGTCTGGCTCGTGATCGTCTGGTGCGCCCTCTGGCAGGATTTCGGCCCCGGCAACCTGCTCTTCGGCGCCCTGATCGCCATCGTCGTCGCCAGGTTGTTCTACCTGCCCCCGGTGGAGCTCGGCGGCCGCTTCAACGTGCTGCGGGCCGTGCCGTTCGCCCTTGTCTTCCTCGCCAAAGTCGTGGCGGCGAGCTTCCAGGTCCTCTACCTGGCCGTGGCCAAGGGCCCCCGGGTTCTCAGCGCCGTCATCGCGGTGCCGCTGCGGAGCCACTCCGACCTGCTGGTCACAGCCACCGGGCACGTGATCTCGCTGATCCCCGGCTCGCTCGTGGTCGAGGTGGACCGGTCAACCTCCACCCTCTACATCCACGGCGTCAACGTCCGTGACGCCGCGGATGCCGCCAAGCTCCGCAAGGACGTCCGCGACACTGAGGCCGGGCTGATCCGGATCATGGGCACCAAAGAGGAAGTATCCGCACTCAAGCAGGAAGTGGGCTCATGATGCAGCTTGTCCTGACCGTCACCGCGGTGGTGCTGTCCCTGGCCGCCGCGGGGGTGATCATCCGGATCGCGCGGGGACCCTCGCTGCTGGACCGGGTGCTCGCGGCCGACGTCCTGCTCGGCATCCTGGGCGCGGCGCTGTGCATCGACATGGCAGTGAACCGGCACCTGAACAACCTGATGCTGCTGGTGGCCGTGTCCATCATCGGCTTCATCGGCTCGGTGACAGTGGCCAGGTTCGTGGCCGACCGGCGGGAGCAGCCCCGTGAATCCTGAGCCCTTCTCCGCTGACATGGTGATCGATGCCGTCTCGGCCGTCTTTATGGTGGTGGGAGCGCTCATGTCCCTGGCTGCGGCCGTGGGCCTGCTGCGCTTCCCGGACCTCCTGAGCCGTATGCATGCGGCCACCAAGCCTCAGGTCCTCGGACTGTTCCTGCTGCTCTCCGCCGTGGGGCTGCAAATGCGCAGCCTGTGGGTGTGGCCGGTGCTGGTGGTGGCCTGGATTTTCCAGCTGCTGACTGTGCCCGTGTCCGCCCACATGGTGGGCCGGGCCGGCTACCGCACCAAGCACCTGCACCGGGAACGGCTGAGCAGCGACGAACTGGAGGCTGTGGTGCAGCACGCGGCGCGCAAGCGCGGTTCTACCGACGAGGAGCAGCGCGGCGGCTGAGCCCGGCTACCCGGGTGTGCCGGCAGGGGCGGGCCGGCAGGGGTGTGCCGGCAGGGGTGTGCCGGCCCGGGTGTGCCTGCAGGGACGTGCCGGCAGGCGCCCAAACAGGGGACCGCCTAGACGATGTCCTGGGTCTTGGCGAAACGGGTGATCGCGCGCTGGGTGCCGCGGTTGGCCAGGACCTGGATGATGGCTCCGACGGAGGCTGATATCAGTGCGAAGGTCAGGGCCGAACGCAGCGTCGTGGGAACGTCGTCATCATGGTCCTTGGGCGGCTTGTTGCCCGTGGACTTCTCCCAGACGGTGTCGACAAGCTTGGTGCCGAGGAAAGCGGCCAGCAGGCTGACGCCGGTGCCGAGCAGTTTGATGAGGATGTTCATTCTTCGGACTCCTTGCGCGGGGAAACAGTGCTTACCCTAGCCTAGCCTCCCGGCCGCGGCCGAAAACCCGCGGCGGGTGCCGCTCCGCGGCACCGCGTGGCGGGATTGTGACGGCCGCCAACGGATAAACGCGGTGTGGCGGGTGTAAACTTGGCAACGCCCACAAGGGCAGATTTACATACGACAGGGGAGCGCCGCCGTCGGGCACCACTGGAGAAATCCAGGGTAGCCAAAGGTGGGCGCTGAGAGTGCGGACAGCCGCAGACCCTCGAACCTGATCCGGTTAGTACCGGCGCAAGGGAGTCGAGTTCTCAGAGTGCCCGGAGCGGCGGCGGAAGCCGTGGCCCGCCGGGGCACTCTCCCCTCCTGTACCTCAGGAGGACGACATGACTGATACATCGGCAAAACACGGTTCTGCCCGGACGGCACCTGCCGGCCCCGGCTACAACTGGCGTGTGGTGGACATTGTGGTGGCCGCGTTGATCGCGGTGGCGGGAGGCGTGATTTTCTGGGCCTGGTCCCAGGGCGCCAACCTCATTTCCGCCCCCGTCAACGCCTTCTACCCGCCGTTGACCGGACTCTACGCCGGCGGCTGGATGATCCCGGCGGTGCTGGGCATGCTCATCATCCGCAAGCCGGGCGCCGCACTGTTCTGCGAAGCGGTGGCCGCCACCGGAGAGCTGATCATGGGCTCGCAGTACGGCACCACGGTGCTGATCTCCGGGGTCCTGCAGGGCCTTGGCGCGGAACTGGTATTCGCCGCGTTCCTGTACAGGAAGTTCAACCTCCCTGTCTCGATGCTGGCTGGTGCCGGGGCGGGCCTGTTCGGCGGCCTGAACGACTCCTTCCTGCCGTGGGGCTGGAACATCGCCTACGAGTCCATGGACAAGCTCGCCTACATCGCCTTCACCACGATCTCCGGCGCCGTCATCGCCGGCGGGCTGTCCTGGCTCGCCACCCGCGGACTGGCCAGGACCGGGGTGCTGAGCTCGTTCGCCTCCCGCAAGGCGGCAACCGAACCCGTCTTCTCCTGATGCCCGCACTCCACTGATGGCATCGTCAGAGGGCGGCCGCCCGGCCGCGGTCACCGCGCGCGGCTGGGGCTGGCGGCACGCCGGCAGGCCCCGGCCCGCCGTCAACGGGCTGGACCTGGACATCCGGCCCGGGGAACGCGTGCTGCTGCTGGGCCCCTCCGGCGCCGGCAAGTCCACGTTGCTCCATGCCCTGGCCGGGGTGCTCGGCGATGGTTCCGCCGGCGCCCCGGGCCGGCCCGCCGACGCGGACGACACTGACGCGGAAGACGCCGACGAGACGGGCACCCTGCTGCTTGACGGCGCCCCGCCGCGCGCCCAGCGCGGCCGGGCCGGGCTCATGCAGCAGGACCCGGAGACCCAGGTGGTGCTCTCACGCGTCGGCGACGACGTCGCCTTCGGCGCGGAAAACCTGTCCGTGCCCCCGGCGGAGATCTGGCGGCGGGTGCACGAAGCGCTCGACGACGTCGGGTTGGGCAGCCTGCCGCTCAGCCACCCGACGTCGGCGCTCTCGGGTGGCCAGAAGCAGCGGCTCGCCCTCGCCGGCATCCTCGCGATGCGTCCCGGCCTGATCCTGCTCGACGAGCCCACCGCCAACCTGGATCCGGGCGGCGTCCTGGAAGTCCGCGACGCGGTGGGCCGCTGCCTCGACAAGACCGGGGCCACCCTGGTGGTCGTCGAGCACCGCGTCCCTGTCTGGAAGGACCTCGTGGACCGGATAGTGGTGCTGCAGCCGGGATCCGCGACGGAGTCCGCCGTACTGATCGACGGCCCGCCGGACCAGGTCCTGGACCAGGCACGGGACATGCTCATCGCGGCCGGCGTCTGGGTGCCCGGCTACGTGCCGCAGACCCGGGCACGCACGTCCGGGGTCCCGGCGTCCGCAGCGGGCAGCCCGGCAGGACAGCTGTTGCTGGCCGCCGAGGACCTCGGCGTCTCCCGCGAACGGCTCCGGCGGGCCGGCCTCCGCGGCGGGTTCCGCAGCCTCCCGCC
>NZ_MQTQ01000028.1:15731-27525 GCF_020532805.1 Arthrobacter sp. SO5
AGGTCCGTGCCGGCGAGGCACTGACCGTCACGGGGCCCAACGGCTCGGGGAAGTCGACCTTCGCCCTGACCCTGGCCGGACTGCTGGCTCCCGTGTCCGGTGCGGTGTCCGCCACGCCGGAGCTCAGCGGCGGAGCCGGGATTGACCCCTACCGCTGGAAGGCCAAGCAGCTGATCACCAGGATCGGCACCGTTTTCCAGGAACCCGAACACCAATTCGTCACCGGCCGCGTCCTGGACGAGTTGACGTTCGGTCCCCGGCACCTGGGCCGCGGCGAGGACCGCGTGGACGAACTGCTGGAACGGCTGCGCCTGGCCACGTTGGTGGACGCCAACCCCTACACCCTCTCCGGCGGCGAAAAACGGCGCCTCTCCGTGGCCACCGTGCTCGCCGCCCACCCGCAGGTGCTGGTCCTGGACGAGCCGACCTTCGGCCAGGACGCCACCACGTGGGCAGAACTTGCCTCCTTCCTCACCGAACTGCTCGACGCCGGCACGGCCGTGGTCTCCGTGACCCACGATGCGGAATTTACCGCGGCCCTGGGCGGCACCGAACTCAGCCTCCGCGCCCCGGACCGCCTGGAACCGGCGCCCGCGGCGCCGGGAAGGGCCGGCGCGCAGTGAGGGAGGAACTGACGCTGGACGGCAACCGCTCCCTCCTCACCCGAGCGAACCCCCTGGCGAAGTTCGCCGCCGTCGTCCTCATCACCATGGTCCTGGCGCTGTCCATCGACTGGGTGTCCGCCTCGGTGGCGCTCGCCTGCGAGCTGCTCCTGGTCCCCCTGGCCGGGCTGACCCCCGGATTGCTGTGGAAACGAGGCTGGCCGCTGATCCTGGCGGCCGCGCTGGGCGGCTGGAGCACCACGATCCTGGCGCCGGACAGCGGGAACATCCTGTTCGACGCCGGCATCTGGTCCATCAGCGAGGGGTCCCTGGAGCTCGGGGCGGGCTTCATGCTCCGGGGCCTGGCCATCGCGCTTCCGGCGGTCCTGCTGATGAGCTGCACCGACCCCACGGACCTGGCCGACGCCCTGGCGCAGAAGGCGAAACTCCCGCACCGTTTTGTCCTGGGCACGCTGGCCGCGCTGCGGCTCGTGGGGCTCATGGCCGAGGAATGGCAGACCATCGGCATGGCGCGCCGGGCCCGGGGCGTCGGCTCGCACGGGAATCCGCTACAGCGGCTCCGGGCCGTGCTGGGGCAAAGCTTCGGGCTGCTGGTCCAGGCAGTCCGGCGGGCCACCCGGCTGGCGGTCACCATGGAGGCCCGGGGGTTCGGCGGCGCCCGGCGCACCTGGGCCCGGACCTCGACGTTCAGCCGGCTGGACGCCTGGGTGGTGCTCGGCGGACTGCTGATCGCCGGCGCGGCGGTAACCGCGGCGCTGGGCGCCGGGACCTGGAACATGGTCTTCCTCGCACCGCAGTAGCATGGGCACCCCAACGTCGGTTTATCGCACAATACGGATATTAGTGTGAGATTAGCGGCACTCCGGCGGTCATTCCGCGGTTCAATAGCTCATCCGTGATATTTTCTTGGGATGACTCAACATACTGCCGAACACGTAGGGGCGCTGCTCCGGGATGCCCGCGGCCAGAAAGGCTGGACCCAAGGACAGCTGGCAGCCGAGCTGGGGACCAGCCAGAGCGCCATCGCCCGGATGGAACAGGGCAAGCAGAACCTGAGCCTGAAAATGATCCAGCGGCTGGAATCCATTTTCGGACGCACCATCGTTGAGGTGGGCCGCCCGGCCATGACGCACCTCCGGGTCGAGGGCGGCCGCACCCTGGCCGGCGCCGTCGACGTCAACAGCAGCAAGAACGCCGGCGTGGCGCTGTTATGCGCCAGCCTGATTAACCGCGGCACCACGACGCTGCGGCGCCTGGCCCGGATTGAAGAGGTTAACCGGATCGTGGAGGTGCTGACGAGCATCGGCGTCGAATGCACCTGGCTCAACGCCAGCGACCTGCAGATCCGCCGCCCCGCCGTCCTGGACCTCGATTCCATGGACGTGGAGGCAGCCCGCCGCACCCGCAGCGTCATTATGCTGCTGGGTCCCCTGCTGGACGAATCAAGCGAATACCGGCTCCCTTACGCCGGCGGTTGCGACCTCGGCACCCGCACGGTGCAGCCGCACATGCAGGCGCTGCGCCAATTCGGGCTCAGCGTGGACGCGAAGTCCGGTTTCTACGCCGTGCAGGCGCCGCCGTCGGACGGGCGCGACCGGTCCTTCGTGCTGAGCGAACGCGGTGACACCGTCACCGAAAATGCCATCATGGCCGCCGCCCACCGCCCCGGCCGCACCATCATCCGCAACGCCAGCCCCAATTACATGGTGCAGGACCTCTGCTTCTACCTGCAGATGCTCGGCGTGGAGATCGAGGGCGTGGGCACCACCACCCTGAAGATTACCGGCCGCCCCTCGATCGATGCCGACATCGAGTACTTCCCGTCCGAGGACCCCATCGAGGCGATGAGCCTCATCACCGCGGGCATTGTGACGAACTCCGAGGTCACCATCCGCCGTGTCCCCATCGAGTTCATGGAAATCGAACTCGCGACCCTGGAGCAGATGGGCCAGCGGCTGGCGGTGTCCGGCGAGTACCTGGCCCGCAACGGCCGGACCCGGCTGGTGGACGTCACCACCCGGCCTTCCGAACTGCGTGCGCCGGAAGACAAGATCCACCCCATGCCGTTCCCGGGCCTGAACATCGACAACCTGCCGTTCTTCGCGGTCATCGCGGCCAACGCCCAGGGCCAGACGATGATCCACGACTGGGTCTATGACAACCGCGCGATCTACCTGACCGAACTGAACAAGCTCGGCGCCCGCGTGCAGCTGCTCGACCCGCACCGGATCTACGTCAACGGACCCACCAAGTGGCGCGCCGCCGAGGTGGGCTGCCCGCCGGCCCTCCGCCCGGCCGCGTGCCTGCTGCTGGCCATGCTGGCAGCCCGCGGCGTTTCGGAACTGCGCAACATCTACGTGATCGAACGCGGCTACGAGGACCTGGCCGAGCGGCTGAACACCATCGGCGCGAAGATCGAGTACTTCCAGGATTGACCCGCTGACCCCGCTGACCCCGCCGGCCCAAGCAACGCGGGGTCAGATCGCGCCCGTCCGGTGGCCCCGCATGGGCGCGGAGTGACCCCGCGTTGGGGTAGCGCGCTGGGGCCGATCCTGACGCACAATAGATCTATGCGCACGTTCGGCGTGGAGGAAGAACTCCTCATCGTGGATCCGGAATCGGGGCTGCCCCTTCCCCTGGCCGATGCCATGCTGCCCAGCCTCGTGGCGCCCAAACCGGACGCCGGCCCGGACGGGCCGGCAGCCCCCTGGCCGCCGGTCCACGAGGATGCCGGGTTCAGCTTCGAGCTCAAGCTTGAGCAGATCGAAACCCAGACGCGGCCGTGCCTTGACCATGCGGAGCTTCTGCGGCAGGTCAACCAGAGCCGTGCACTCGCGGACCGGGCCGCCCGGCTGCACGGAGGGCGCGTGGCCGCCCTGGCCACCTCGCCCCGGGGCTCGGCGACGCACACGACGCCCTCGCCCCGGTACGTCACCATGCAGGAACGCTTCGGGCGCACCGTCCGGAACCAGCTGACCTGCGGCTTCCACGTCCACACCTTCGTGGAGTCCCCGGAAGAGGGCGTAGCGGTCCTGGACCGGATCCGCGACAAGCTGGCCGTGCTGATAGCCCTCAGCGCGAACTCGCCCTACTGGAACGGTGCGGAGACGGGGTTCGAAAGCTACCGCACGCAGGCCTGGAACCGCTGGCCGGGCTCGGGCCCCACGATGATCTTCGGCAGCCTGCCGGTCTACCGGCGGGTGGTGACCCGGCTCGTGGAAAGCGGTGTGCTGCTGGACGAGGGGATGATCTACTTCGACGCGCGGCTCTGCCGGCACCACCCCACCGTCGAGGTCCGGGTCGCCGACATCTGCCTGCGGTCCGAGGACGCGGCGCTGATTGCGGTAATGGTGCGGGCGCTGGTGGAAACGGCATGCCGGGAATGGAACGACGGCGTTGATCCCGCCCCGGTGCCGACGGCGCTGCTTCGCATGGCGGCGTGGCAGGCCAGCAATTGCGGGCTGCGGGGGCAGTTGCTGGACTTCGGAACCTTCACGCCCGCCCCCGCCAGGGAAGTCGTCCAGGCCTTCGTGGACTATCTGGCCCCAGTGCTGGCGGACCAGGGCGAGCTGGGCCTGGTGCAGCTGGGTATCGCCCGGATCCTCGCGGAGGGGACCGGCTCGCAGTTACAGCGGCGGCCGTACGCGCAGGGCGGGCTCGCCGCCGTCGTCGCCCGGGCCATCACCCTGACCCTGCAGGGGGCCGAATCCGGCGTCCCCTCCGTCGAAACGTCCCTTCTGGGCCGGGTCCGGCGCGGCTAGACCTGTTTGAGCGCCTGGCGCATGTCCCGGATCAGATCCTCGACGTCCTCCAGGCCCACGGAAAGCCGGACGACGCCGTCGCCCAGGCCGATTGCCGCGCGGCCCGCCGGGCCCATGGCACGGTGCGTGGTGGTGGCCGGGTGCGTGATGAGGGACTTCGCATCACCCAGATTATTGGAAATGTCGATGATCCGCAGCGCATCCAGCAGCGCGAAGGCGGCCTCCTTCGCGGAACGCCCCGGCGAGGGCGAGAGCTCGAAGGTGAGCACGGTGCCGCCGGCCTTCATCTGCCGGGCAGCGAGCTCGTACTGCGGATGGGATTTCAGGAGCGGATACAGCACCGTGCTGACCTGGAGCTGCTCCTGGAGCCAGGCGGCCAGCCGCAGGGCCGATGCCGAGGAGTGGTTCACCCTCAGTGACATGGTTTCCAGGCCCTTGGTGAGGACCCAGGCGTTGAACGCGGAAAGCGCCGGGCCAGTGTGGCGCATGAGCTGCTTGACCGGGCCCTCGATGAACTCCCTGGTGCCCAGGATCGCGCCGCCCAGCACCCGGCCCTGGCCGTCGATGTGTTTGGTGCCGGAGTAGACCACCACGTCCGCGCCGAGGTCCCCGCAGCGCTGCAGCAGCGGGGTGGCAAAGACGTTGTCCACGACCACCGTGGCGCCGGCCGCGTGGGCCAGTTCGCTCACGGCGGCGATGTCCACGATTTCCTGCATGGGATTGGACGGCGACTCGAAGAAGACCGCCGTCGCCGGCTGCGCGAGGGCAGCCCGCCACTGCTCGAGGTCCGGGCCGTCCACGAAGACCGTCTCCACGCCCCAGCGCGGCAGGATCTCATTGAGGATCACAAAGCAGGACCCGAACAGCGAGCGGGCGGCGACCACGCGGTCCCCGGCCGCCAGCAGCGCGCCGAGGGCGGTAAACACCGCGGACATGCCGGACGCCGTCGCAAAGCACGCCTCGGTTCCTTCGAGCAGCCGGAGGCGTTCCTGGAAGGTCGCCACCGAGGGGTTGCCGTAGCGGGAGTAGACGAAGCGGTCGTCCTCGCCGGTGAAAGCGCGTTCCGCCGCGGCGGCGGATTCGTAGACGAAGCCGGAATTGAGGAAGGCCGGCTCTGTGGTTTCCTGGAAGCCGGTGCGGTCCAGGCCGCCCCTGACGGCCTGGGTGTCGGGGCTCCAGCCTGCGGCGTCGGGATTGAAGGCCACGTCAGCGCTTCCCGGTGGTAGTGGGCAGGCCGCGGTTTTTCCAGCCGTTGACTGTCCGTTCCCCGTGCCCGTCCGGTTCGCCTTCGAAGCCTTCGAGGACGTTGTAGGCGGTGAAGCCCGCCTCGGCGGCGGCACTGGCGGCGGCGACGGATCGGACGCCGGAACGGCACAGGAACACAAGCTCGGTGTTTGCGCCGTCGGGCGCCTGCTGCTTCAGCTGCTCGATGAAGTTCGGATTGGGGATGCCGCCGGCCAGGTTCCACTGGATGAACAGCGGATCATTCGGCTTTTCGGTTGCGGACGTGGTGTCCGGGACGCCGATGTGCGCCCACTCGCCGCCGGTGCGGACGTCCACCAGGACGGCGCCGGCCGCGAGCTTGGCCCAGGCCTGCTGCGGGGTGAGGTCTCCGGCGTAGCTCACGCGTGGGCCCCGAGGGACTCGACGGCGGCGTCCGCGCTCGCCATGGCGGCCGGCAACACCACGGCCTGGGCGACGACGACGGCGGTGCCGTTGAAGGTGGCGGACGGGCTTCCGTGCAGCACGTAGCCCTCGGCCAGGGCCGCCGATACCCGCTCGCAAAAGGCGCGGTCATCGGGGCCGGTGAACAGGCGGTAGGGCAGCTTTTCGCCCGCCGTAGCGCCGGGCGCGGCCCCCGGGACGGCGGTGGACGGGACGGGTGCTGTGTTTGGCACAGGTGTGGCGGGCGCGTCAGGCACGACGGATCTCCTTCTTTCACGCTTGCAGCTCGAATGGTCGATATGCCGAGTACTCACCTGAGGCACCCCGCCGCGAAAGGGAGGGTTGCCGACCGGCCAGTCAGGGCTTGGCGCCGGGTCTCATTACTCCCCAAAAACGTAACACCTGCGACGCCGGCCCGCAGCGCCGGGCCGTCATGTTCAGTCACGGGAGCCCAGGACCGGTTCCGGGGAATGCAGGTACTGCCAGTGGTGCCGGGGCAGGTTCTCAGGTAGCAGCCACTCGTGTGTGCCCGGACCTGAGCGCATTTACTGGGAGGACAGGGCCGGCCATGTGGCCGGCAAGGTCTTAAATGCCTGCGAGGCGAGGTCGCCGTAGGTTCGGCGCCGGCGCCCGCAGCGGAGGGAGAACCATGGGCCCGCGTGTATTGGTTACCGGAATAGGCGGCGCGGCAGGCCGAGCTGTCGCCGCCCAGCTAGCGGCCCGGGGAATTCCCGTACTCGGCGCTGACGTCCGCGAAGTGCCTGGCGCCGAGGCCGTCCTGATCCCGCCGGTCGGTGATCCCGGCTGGATCCCCGCACTCCGCCGGCTCATTGACGCACAATCCCTCAACGTGGTCATTCCCACGCTCGGCGGGGAGCTTCCGCTTCTGGCCGCCGCCCGCGCCGGGTTTGCCGACGGCGTCCGGCTCATCGTCGCCGACCCCGGGCCGGTCGCCCTCGCCGCCGACCGACTCTTCACCGCCTGGACGCTGCACGCGGCGGGGGTCCCGGTTCCACGGTTCGGAGTGCCCAGCGACTTCGCCGCCGCCCCGGCGTCCCTGGCGGCCCTCGGCGGTCCAGTCGCCGTGAGGGCCCGGCTCGCCTGCGCTGGAAAGGGGGTCCGGGTCCTGGCGGAAGCCAGTTCGGTGGACTGGGGGCTCCTGCCGGACGGCCAGATCGTGCAGGAGTTGATCCCCGGTGCCGCCTACTGCGCCATGGTGTTCGGCACTCCGGTGCGTAACGCACTGGCACCATTCGCCGTCGTCGTGAAGCAATTGGAACCGGGTTTCCCAACCCCCGGCAGCGGCGGGGTGAGCCGGCGCTTGCCGGCAGGCGAAGGCACCGATATCGGCAAACTCGCACTGGCGGCTGTCCGCGTACTCGGCCTGACCGGGCCAGTGGACGTCGACATCCGGCGCCGGGCCGACGGCACCCCGGTGGTGCTCAGTGTCCACGCGCATTTCGGGGCCAGCAGCGCCTCCGCGCCCGAGCTGCTCGACGCGGTTCTGGCGGCGTTCCTGCTCCCGTCGTTCAACCCTGCATCGTTCCGGCGGTCTCCGACGGCGCACGCATATGCCGTGGGCTGAGGCAACAGTGCCCCGAGAGCACCTGTGGCTTGGTGTCCTCGAGCTCCGGACCGAGGCCTGCCAGGCGGGGCCAGCCCGCGCTGACCACCATCCGCAACGCGGGGTCACCTCGCGCCCATCCCGGGCCGCAGGATGGGCGCTAGGTGACCCCGCGTTGCTCTAGATCGGGGGTTATTCGATCGTGGCGTACAGGGCGTTGAGTTCGGCGGTGAGCTGCCGGCGCAGTTCTGCGGTGCCGATTTCGCGGCCGTCGATGTGGTTGACGGGCGCCAGCAGCCGGATGCTCGAAATGAGCCACACGGAGTCGGCGTCGTACAGGTCCTTCGGCTCCAGCGGGCCGTAGCCCAGCTCCCAGCCGGCGGCCTTGGCCGCGGTGAACAGGGCGCCCTGCGAGGTGCCTGGCAGGATTCCGCTGTCCAGCTGGGGGGTGATGAGCCGCCGGACGGTGCGGACACCGCCGGCGCCGTCGTCGGAGGTTTCCAGATGCGCCAGCAGCACGGTCGACGTCGGGCCCTCCAGGACCCGGCCGTCGGCGGAGGTGAAGATCACGTCGTCGGCGCCCTGTTTGTGGGCGTAACGCAGCGCGGCCATGTTGACCGCATAGGAGAGGGTCTTGGCCCCCAAAAGCAGCCAGGGGGCGCGCTCGCCCACCTCGCTGTCGTAGCCGCGGTCCAGGAGGATCACGTCGATCCCGGTCTCGCGCTGGCGGCGGCCGGCGGCACCGGGTTCGGAGGCCTGGACCCAGCATGTCGGCGCGCCGGCGCCCTCGACGCCGCGGGTCGCCACGAGCTTCACGACGAGTTCGTCCGCGTCGCCGGCGGCACCTTCTTCGGGGGAAGGCCGCCGGCCGCGGTACTCGCCAACCGCCGTCTCAATCGCCCGGCGCCAGGCGTCCTCCGACGGAAGGTCAAGCTCCAGCGCGCGGGCGGACCCGGCGAGGCGGTCCAGGTGGGCCTGCAGCTTGCGGGGCCGGCCGCCCACGGCCAGCAGGGACTCAAACACGCCGTCCCCGCGGGTGGCACCCTGGTCCGTGGCCATCAGTTGCGGCCGGGTGGCGTCGGCGATGCGGCCGTTGTCAAACTCGGGATCCAGGAAGACCAGGACGGTGGCCGGGCCGGGAACGGGGGCAGGAGAAGTCATGGCTTCAGCTTAGTGCGGCCGTCCTCGGATAGGATTTGCAGGTTGCCCGTTCCGGAACTCTTCCGCGGGCCTTTGCTCGAGGGGTTCGCCTGTGCTGTGGCCGTTTTCGCTGATGGAGACACTTCCGTCCTGGGCGATTCTCATTTTGACCCTGATCGACTTCGCCATCCGCGCGCTGGCCCTGGGCATCATCCCCGGAAACCGCCGCCCCACCACCGCCATGGCGTGGCTGCTGATCATCTTCTTCGTGCCCGCCGTGGGCCTGGTGCTGTTCCTGCTCTTCGGCAACTTCCGGCTGTCCCGCAAGCGCAGGGCGCAGCAGGACGCCGTGAACAGCCGGGTCCGCGCAGGCGCTTCCCAGCTGGCCGCCGTCGAAAGCCACTACGCGGGTCCGGAGTGGGTGGCTTCCGCTGCGGAGCTGAACAAGACCCTGGGGTCGCTGCCGATGGTGGACGGCAACAGCGTGGAGCTGCTGCCCGGCTACCCGGATTCGATCAAGGCAATGACCGCGGCCGTCCGTGAGGCGAAGAACTTCGTCAACGCCGAGTTCTACATCATGAGCACGGACCACGTCACAGACGAGCTGTTCACGGCACTCGAGGAGGCCGCCGAGCGCGGCGTCGAAGTGCGCATTCTCTTCGACCACCTCGGCACGCTGCGGATCAAGGGCTACCGGAAACTCATTGCCCGCCTCGAGGCGGGCAAGATCCGCTGGCGGCCGATGCTGCCGCTGAGCCCGCTGCGGGGGCAGTGGCGCCGGCCGGACCTGCGCAACCACCGCAAAATCATGGTGATCGACGGCGAAATCGCGTTCACCGGTTCGCAGAACCTGATCGAACCGTCCTACAACAACCCGCGGCACCGCAAGGTTGGCCGCGAGTGGGTGGAGCTGATGGCCTGCCTGCGCGGCCCGATCGTCACCACGCTGAACGTCGTCTTCGCCACGGACTGGCTCAGCGAGACCGACGAATCGCTCGAGGACCAGCTCGCGCACGAGCCCGAACTCCATGCCGGCAACATCACGGCCCAGGTGGTGCCCAGCGGCCCCGGCTTCATCACCGAGAACAACCTGCGGCTCTTCAACACGCTCATCTACTCGGCCCAGCACAAGATCTCGATCTGCAGCCCGTATTTCGTCCCCGACGACTCCCTGCTGTACGCGGTGACGACGGCGGCCCAGCGCGGCGTCGACGTCGAACTGTTTGTCTCGGAAAAAGGCGACCAGTTCCTGGTCCACCACGCCCAGCAGTCCTACTACGAGGCCCTGCTCGAGGCGGGGGTGCGGATCTACCTGTACAAGGCCCCCTACGTGCTGCACGCCAAGCACTTCACGATCGACGACGAATTGGCAGTCCTCGGGTCCAGCAACATGGATATGCGGTC
Source organism: Arthrobacter sp. SO5 (assembly GCF_020532805.1). Classification (GTDB taxonomy): domain Bacteria; phylum Actinomycetota; class Actinomycetes; order Actinomycetales; family Micrococcaceae; genus Arthrobacter. Next base: position 25,889 of record NZ_MQTQ01000028.1, read on the forward strand.
CTTCTCGCTGAACCTCGAGGTCTCGGTGATGCTCCTGGGCGAGGACATCGTGCAGAGGATCCGGGCCGTTGAGGCCACCTACCGCGACATTTCGCACGAACTTGTACTCGACGACTGGACCAAACGGCCCGTGATGGTCAAGTACGTGGACAACGTGGCACGGCTCACGGCCACGCTGCAGTAGCAGGCTGCGCGAAAGCCTGGCCGCCGGCTGCAGTCAGTCAGCTCAACCAGCCGGGAACCGGGCGCCGAGTGCCGAGAGGACCCCGTAGGCCTTGGTCCGGATCTCCTCGTACTCCTGCTGCGGCGAGGAATCCGCCGTGATCGCCCCGCCGATCCCGAGGCTGAGTTGCGCCCCGCCGCCTGCCCGCCCCTCGATCACGAGGGTGCGGATCGCGACGGCGAGGTCGGTGGCTCCGTTCAGCGAGAAGTAGCCGATCGCGCCGGAGTACACGCCGCGCGGCGCGCCTTCGAGCCGGTCCAGGATGGCCATGGTGCTGACCTTCGGGGCGCCCGTCATGGATCCGGCCGGGAAGCAGGCGGCGACAGCCTCGGCCCGCGGCATCCCGGGCTTGAGCCGGGCGTCGATGGTGCTCACCATCTGGTGGACGGTGGCGTAGCTTTCGATCGCGCACAGCCGGCTCACGGATACGGAACCGGGTACGGCGAAATGGCTCAGGTCGTTGCGGAGCAGGTCCACGATCATGATGTTTTCGGCGCGGTCCTTGGGCGAGGATTCGAGGTCCCGGCGCAGCGCCGCATCCCGTGCGGCGTCGGCGTCCCGGCCGCGGGTGCCCTTGATCGGCTCGGCCCGCATCCGGCCGTCGGCCGCGATCCGCAGGAAGCGCTCCGGCGAGGTGCTGGCGACCGCGAGTTCGCCGAAGCGCAGGAAACTGGCGAAGGGGGCGGGGTTGCGTCGGCGCAGCGCCAGGTAGGCCTGCCAGGGATCCGGGCCGCCGGCGGGCGCCTGCGCGGTCAGGGCGGTGGTGAGACAGACCTCGTAGGTGTTGCCCTCAGCGATCTGGTGCTGGGCCTCGGTGATCTTTGCGGTGTAGGAGGCTTTCGCATCCCGTGCGGTGAAGTCCGGTCCGGCGGACGCCGGTGGAGCGTGCACCGCGCCGTGGTTGCCGTCGCCTGCCGCCGCCGGCTCCCCGCGCGAGGCTTCGGTGACGGCCGCTCGGGCTCTCTCCAGCCAGTCAGCGGCGTCGGGGGTGTCCAGGGCCAGCAGCCACACCGTGCGTTCCACGTGGTCCACGACGACGGCACGGCCGGCGAAAAGCAGGCAGGCGTCGGGCGTCTGCGCCGTGACGTCGCTGCCGCCGGTTTCACGCTTGAGTTCGTAGCCGAGGTATCCGAGCCAGCCCAGCGTGAATTCGCACGGGTAGCCATCGGGCGCGCGGAGGGCGCGGCGCCCCCAGACCCCGTCCAGCCAACGGAAGAACGGTCCCACTGTTCTCACTGTGGCGTTGCCGACGCTCACGCTTGTCGTGCCGGAACTGTGCCGGACGGACTGGCCGAAGCGTCCGCCGTCGTCGGCCAGGATGCTGAAGCGGCTGCGTTCCGCGGCATCCGGCCCGGCGCCCGGACCCGCCGGTTCCGCCGGTCCCGCCGGCCCGGCGCCCGGACCCGCCGGGTCC
>NZ_MQTQ01000028.1:27570-40405 GCF_020532805.1 Arthrobacter sp. SO5
CGGCGTCGGGGGCTGCGTGGATCCGCTCGGCCCGGAGCTGGAGGCCGCGGCGGGCCGCGAGCTCAGGCAGCAGGACGGGGGCAAGGGCGGGCAGGTACTGGAGCGCCTGCAGAACCTCCTCGGGTGCTTCGCCGTCCGCGTTGTTGAGCACACGGACATCGGCGCGGGCCGGAACATTGTCCACTGCCAGCCATTCGTCTTCCTGGCCGGCCCACTGGTCCCAGTAGGGTTCGTAGCTCTCGCCGTCGCGGGCCATGGCGCGGCTGCGCCGGTCCCGGTCGGGGGAGTCGGCCCAGATGACAGCGTCAAGGAAGGGCAGCGCGGCCACGGCTCCGGCGCCCACTCCCTCCACGAGGACAATCTCGGCCGGCCAGGTGGTGCGGGCTCCGCCGTCGTAGTGGTTGTGCCAGTCCCAGCTGATCCAATGGGCCGGTTCACTGCGGGCGAGCGGGGCCAGGACCGTGGAGACGTAGCGTTCAATGCCGGCGGTCAGTCCGTTCCAGCCCGGGTAGATGTCCTCAAGATGGAAGAGGGAGACCTTGTGGTGCTCCCGCAGCCGTGCCGCCAGTTCGATGGCCAGAGTGGTCTTGCCTGCCCCGGAGCGTCCGTCTATGGCGATGATGACGGGTGCGGGACTCATGAAATAGAGCCTACCCGCTGGGATTCGGTGACGGGATGTCGTCCGGCCGCCGCAGCAGGGCGCGGACGTGCTCCAGGATCCCGGGAACGGCGGCGTGGATCAGGTTCCAGGTGGTGTCGAATTCCGTGTACCCGCCGTACCAGGGATCCTCGATGCCCTGGTCCAGGGGATCCCGGGCCGCGGCGGCGGGGTCGAAGCTGCGCAGCATCCGGATCTTCGCGCGGGACGCGCCGTTCGGCGCCGACTGCCGCAGCCAGCCGTAATGGTCCACATCAAGTGCGAGGATCAGCTCCCGCGCCTGGAACCATTCCGAACGCCATTCGCGTGCCACGTGCCGGTCGGATCGGATGTTGTGGGCCGCAAGCTTCCGGGCGGCCCGGGGATCGATCGGACGCCCGACTTCATAGGCGGTGATGCCGGCTGAATCCACGGCCGCGCGGGTGAGCCCCTCGGCGGTGAAGGCCTCGGCCAGCATCAGCTCGGCCATCGGAGACCGGCAGATGTTTCCGGTGCACACCGCGATGATCCGGTACTGGCTCGACGTCGAGGACATTATCTAAGCATGAGTCATCCGCACGCCACTTGGCTAGCCGCCGCCGTCCCGATACTACAACCCGTGGTTCCCTTTAGTGGACCAGCGCCAGCAGTGCGCCGACGGCGACGAACAGGACGCCGAAGGTCCTATTGAGGACCATCTGTCCGCGGGCGTCGCTGGTGAAGCGCTGGAAGGTCGTCGCGGCCGCGGCGAAGAAGAACCACATGACCAGGATATCGATCACCACCACGGTGGCGGACAGGACCAGGTACTGCGGCAGTAAGGGCTGCTCCGGGCGGATGAACTGCGGCATGAACGCCAGGAAGAACACGATGGCCTTGGGGTTCAGCAGGTTGACCCACAGCCCGCGGCGGAACATGGAGAAGCCGGGTTCGTTGCGCAGGGCGGCGGCCTGCTCCTGGTCCAGATCGGGCTTGTGCAGGAACTGCTTGATTCCCAGATAGACCAGGTACGCGGCACCGGCGTAACGGATGACCGTGAACGCCACCGGCGAACTGGCCACGAGGACCCCGACGCCCAGCGCCACAATCAGGATGTGCACTATCAGTGCGGCCTGCTGGCCGAGGATGCCCCAGAGGGACCGGCGGAAGCCTGAGTTCAGCGAGTTGCTCATGGTGTTGATGGCGCCTGCGCCGGGAGTGAAACTGATCAGGACGCCGGCGCCCGCGAGGGCCAGCCAAAGGGAGGGTTGCACTGATCCAGTTTACGGCCGCCGGGGGCCGCCCTGGGCTCGCCATTCCGGCCATATCCGGCGAACGGCATGCATCACTGGGACCTGGTGGCCGCTCAGGCCCTGGCAATGACCTCGCCGTTGGGAATCAGGAACCAGCCGTCGTCCGTGGAGCCCCAGCGGTGCCAGCCTGCGGAAATCCGGGCCAGGTCTGCGGCGTTGGCGAAGCCGTACTCGAGGGCCTGGTCCGCGAACGCCGAGTGCAGCACCCGCTCGCCCCACACCCGCGCCTGCCACCGCCGCTGCTGCCCGGTGGCGAACAGCCAGTTGCTGCTCGAGGGGGCGACGTCGGCGAACCCGGCGGACTGTGCCCACGAGACCAGGCGGCGGCCGGCGTCGGGTTCGGCCCCGTTGCGGCGCGCGATCCGCTGGTACAGATCCATCCATTCATCAAGCTCCGGGATGGCCGGGAACCAGCTCATGGCGTGGAAATCGGCGTCGCGCAAGGCCACAAGCCCGCCCGGCTTGGCTACCCGGCGCATCTCCCGCAGGGCCGCCACCGGGTCCGTGAGGTGTTGCAGCACCTGGTGGGCATGGACAACGTCGAACGTCTCATCCTCGAAGTCCAGGTCATAGATGTTCCCGGCCATGAACTCCACGTTCGGCACGCCGCGCTCGGCGGCGAGGCTCGCGGCCTGCGCGATGACCTCGGCGGAGCGGTCCAGCCCGGTGACCTTGCCGGGGGCGACGAGTCCGGCGAAATCGCAGGTGATGCTGCCCGGCCCGCAGCCGACGTCGAGCACCGAAACCCCGGGCGTCAGGTACGGGATCACAAACGCGGCCGAGTTCTCCGCCGTCCGTGCGGCGTGGGCGCGGACCACCGACTCGTGGTGGCCGTGGCTGTACACATCTTCGGGCTGCTGCGCACTCATAATGAAACGCTACCGCCCCGCGCCGGCAAATCCGCGAAAGCGGTGGAACGACAACAGGGAAGCAGCCAGACAGAGGCGGCAGGAATTCGCACATGAGAGTCAGTTTTGCCACTTCTGCCCCGTGCGGTCCTGCGGTTGATTAGGGGGGTGGACACCAACAGCAAAAAGGCAGGGCTCGGACTCTTCCGGGCCACGGGCATCTACGTCGGGGCGATCCTGGGCTCGGGCATCCTGATCCTCCCGGCCATCGCCGCGAAGGAAGCCGGGCCGGCGTCGCTTCTGGCCTGGGGCCTGCTGCTGGTGTTCTGCACCCCCGTGGCGTTCGGTTTCGCGGAGATGAGCCGCCAGCAGCCCGACGCCGGCCGGATCGCCCACTTCGTCACACGCGCCTACGGGCCTCGCGCCTCGGCCGTGGCCGGCTACCTGTTCTACTTCGCCATCCCGTTCGGCGCCCCGGCGACGGCCGTGATCGGCGGCAACTACATCGCCCACGCCCTCGGCGGCGGACGCGAAACAGCGCTGCTGGCCGCGGCCCTGCTGCTGGCGGCCGCCTTCGCGAGCAACGCCGTCGGGATCCGGATGTCCAGCGGCATCCAGCTGGTGCTCATGATCCTGCTGGTGGGGCTGCTGGCGCTCGCCGTTGCCCTCGCCGTCCCGTATGCCAGGGCGGAAAATTTCGAGCCCTTCGCCCCGCACGGCTATTGGGCCGTGGGCGGCGTGGCCAGCCTGCTCTTCTTCTGCTTCGCCGGCTGGGAGGCGGTCACCCACATCGCCGGTGAATTCCGCCACCCGGAACGCGACCTCAAACGCGCCACCTGGCTGACCCTGATCGTCGTGGGGTCGGTCTACATCGGCGTCGTAGCGGCCTCGGTGGCCGTCCTGGGGCCGGGGCTGCCGGGCAGTGAGGTGCCCATCGCGGAGCTGCTCGAAAAGGGACTAGGCGGACTGGCTGCCCCGCTCACCGCCGTCGCGGCTGCCGTACTGACCTTTGGTCCGATCAACACGTTTGTGGCCGGTGCCAGCCGGCTGGGCGCGAGCCTTGCGTCCGACGGCGTGCTGCCGCGGGCCCTCGGGCGGGGCGCCGGGCCGGGGCAGGTGCCCGCGGTCAGCCTGGGCCTGCTCGCCGCCATGACGGCCCTGTCCTTCGGGGCGGCCGCGGCCGGGCTGAGCAATATGCAGTTCCAGATCGGCGCGGCGTCGGCCTGCTTCACCGCCGTGACGGCGTTCGGCCTGCTGGCGGGGACCCGTTTGCTGCCTGCCCGGACGCCGGCCTGGTACGGCGTGACGGTAGCCGCGGCCGTGATGGTGGCGGTGCTGTTGTTCAGCGGGTGGACCCTGGTGGTCCCGCTGGCGCTGGCGGCGGCTGCGGTCTGGGGCGGCAGGCGTGTCCGCGGCCCATCTGGCTCGCAGTTGTTGCCTTTTGGACGCCGCGAAACGACAACTATTGCAAGTCAGTTGGGGGAGGTGCGTCCTGAGGCGACTCCTGCGCTGCCTCCAGCGCTGCGCTGAGGGTGGCCTCGGTCATGGCGGTCATGAAGCGCGTGGCGATCTCCAACTCCTCCGGCGTGAACCGGGCCATCGCCTGGCCCATGTGGCGGGCTAGCGGAAAGAACATGGCCCCGCCGTCGCGGTAGGCCTTGGGAGTCATGCGCAGCTGGACCTGGCGCCGGTCGGTGCCCTCGCGTTCGCGGACCACATGCCCGGAGCTGTGCAGCCGGTCGATCAGCGCAGTGGTGGCAGGGGAGCTGAGGTTCAGTTCCTTGCGGAGTGCGCCCGGGGTGACCACCTGGTTCCTCGCGGCGTACTTCATGATGACGGCCAGGGCGTTGAGGTCAGTCCGGTGCATGTCATTGCGGCCGCCGGCTGACTCGACATAGCGGTTGGCCTCCAGGGTGAATTCCTGGAGGATCCGGACGAGCGGCGGCGGCCCGCCGGCCTCTTGGGGTACGGATGCGTCAGCTGACACGTGCACCTGCTCCTTCCCCGGCGTTCCTGCCTCGCCGAAATGACCGGCGCCCTCCGGAGTTTACTTCAGAGGCCGCGCGGGTTGCTCCGGGAAGGCCCGCGATTGGCTGCGAGGAATCTTTCCGGAATGTCTTATCTCTATGGTGGAGATAGTCTATTATGGAGCTGATTCTACTCCTGTCACGCCCGCACTAGAAGGAACCATGAACAAGACCTCCCGCACTACCGCTCGTGTCCCGTTCTGGCTGCGCTGGCTGGTCCCCGTCCTCCTGGTGGTCACCTGGCTGGCCATCGCCGGGATCGGCGGCCCCACCTTCGGCAGGCTGAGCGAGGTGTCCTCCAACGACCAGGCGTCGTTCCTGCCGGCCGGGGCGGAAGCCACCGCGGCGCAGGAGTGGCAGGCCAAGTTTAGGGAATCCAAGGAGATCCCCGCCGTTATCGTGATCGAGAGTGACTCCGCCTTCACGCCTGCCCAGCTCGGCGAGGCGGCCGCGCTCAAGGGCAAGCTCGAGGCCCTGCAGGCAGGCAGCGCCGTGATTGGCCCCATCCCGTCTGCGGATGGCAAGGCGGTCCAGTTCGTAGTTCCCATTGCCTCCTCCGGTGAGGTGAAAGTTGCCGTCACGGAACTCCGCGAGGAGCTCAAAGCCTCCGCCCCGGCGGGCATGGCGACTTTCGTGACCGGTCCGGCCGGACTCACGGCGGACCTGGTCAGTGCATTTGCCGGGATTGACGGCATCCTGCTGCTGGTGGCCCTCGGGGCTGTGTTCCTGATCCTGCTGGTGGTCTACCGCTCGCTGCTGTTGCCGATCGCCGTGCTGTTCACCTCGGTCTTTGCCCTCTGTGCCGCGATCCTTCTGGTGTTCGGCATGGCGAAGCTGGGCTGGATCCAGCTCAACGGCCAAAGCCAGGGCATCCTCTCAATCCTGGTCATCGGTGCCGCCACGGACTACGCCCTGCTGTACGTGGCGCGGTTCCGTGAGGCGCTGACGCACACGACCAACCGGACCGCCGCGGCGCTGACCGCCTGGAAGGCCTCCTGGGAGCCCATCCTCGCCTCCGGAGCCACAGTCATCATCGCCCTCCTGTGCCTGCTCTTTTCAGACCTCAACTCCAACAAGGCACTGGGCCCGGTGGCGGCCGCCGGCATTCTCTGCTCCCTCTTCGCGGCCCTGACGCTGCTGCCGGCGATGATGGCCCTGCTGGGCCGCGCCGCCTTCTGGCCGTTCCGTCCCAAGCTGCTGCCGGAGACGGAACGCGAGCCCGAACTGGTCACCGGCCTCGAGGGCCAGAAGGGCCTGTGGCGTGCGACGGGTTCCCTCGTGTCCCGCCGCCCGCGGACCGTCTGGGCGGCCTCCGTGCTGCTGCTGCTGGTCGCTTCCGCCGGGGTCCTGCAGCTCAAAGCCAACGGCGTCCCGCAGACGGACGTCATCCTCACGGCCTCCAACGCGGTCGACGGACAGGAGGCGCTGGCCCGCCACTTCGACGCCGGAACCGGCAGCCCGGCGGTCATCGTCACGGACGAGGCCAAGGCGCCGGAAGTGCTGGCAAGGACTAAAGCGACCGCCGGCGTCGGGGACGCCTACCTGTTGGCCGACGGCGGCGCACCGATCATCGCCGGCGCACCGGCCGCTCCGGGCGCGCCGCCCGCTCCCACCGCTCCTGCCGTGCGGGACGGGAAAGTGCTGATCAACGCCACGCTGAACTTCGCCGCGGACTCCAACGACGCGGAAAACGTTGTGGTGTCCCTGCGGCAGGACCTGAAGAAGATCGACGGCGGCGCGCTCGTGGGCGGCGTGACCGCCACGGCCCTGGACACCAACACCACCGCCCAGCGGGACCTCCTCACCATCATCCCGGTGGTCCTCGCGGTGATCCTCGTGATCCTGATGCTGCTGCTGCGCTCCGTGCTGGCCCCGGTCCTGCTGGTGGCCTCCGTGGTCCTGTCCTACGGTGCGGCCATGGGCGTTTCCGCCTTCGTGTTCAACAACATCTTCGGATTCCCGGGAGCCGATGCCACCGTTCCGCTCTTCGGCTTCGTCTTCCTCGTGGCGCTGGGCGTGGACTACAACATCTTCCTGATGAGCCGGGTCCGCGAGGAATCCCTCAAACACGGCACCCGGGCCGGCATCCTGCGCGGGCTGGGCGTCACGGGCGGTGTGATTACCTCCGCCGGGGTGGTCCTCGCGGCCACGTTTGCGGCGCTGAGTGTCATCCCCATCATGTTCCTCGTGCAGCTTGCGTTCATTGTGGCTTTCGGGGTGCTGCTGGATACTGTGCTGGTCCGATCCCTGCTGGTGCCGGCCCTGGCGTACGACATCGGCCCGCGCCTGTGGTGGCCCAGCAAGCTGGGCCGCCCGGAAACGGACGCCGCGGCGCGCGCTGTGCCGTCCGCCCGGGACGCTGAAACTGCGGACGCCGCCGTCGGCTAGCCGCAGTCCCAACAGCAGCTGCCGTCACTGTGCCTGGTCGCGCCACCACGCCACGGTGGCGGCGGCTGCTTCCTTCAGCGGCGTCGGCTGCAGCCCCAGGGCCGCCATGCTGGCGCCCGAATCCATCACAAAGGGCTGGTCGAACTGGTAAAGCGTCTCGGCCAGTTCACGGTAGAGCGGCGAGAAGACTCCCATCGCCCGGAGCGCCCAGCCCGGCAGGGCGGACACGCGCGGCTTCCGGGTGCCGGCGGCCGCGGCGAAGGCTTCGGCGATCTGCCGCTGGCTCAGCGCGGGACCGGTCGGCGCGTGCCACACATGGTTCCAGAGCGTACGGTCCGCCGCGGCCCTGATCATGGCCGCCGCCAGGTCAGGGACATAGGTGAAGGAGTGCGGCAGGTCGGCGCTGCCGATCACGGCGATGGATTTGCCCGCCAGGACCGGCCGCAGCATGCGCTCGCCGGCGTGCGCGCCGCGGACCCGGGGTCCGAAGAAATCGCTTGCCACTACGCTCACGGTATCCGTCGCGGATGCCGCCCTCGCCTTGAGCAGCGCCGTGCGGATGCCACGTTTGCCGCCCTGCGCCTCCCGCGGGCCGGCCTCGCTCATCGGAGCTCCCGGCTCGCTGTAGGAATAGAGGCTTTCCGGGAAAACGACGACGGCGCCCGCCGCGCCGGCCGCTGACAGCACGGTCTGTTCCGCGACGGGCAGTTCCCGTTCCCACACGGCGGCGCTGTACGTCGAACCGTGGATGCAGTGGAAAACGGCCTCGGCGCCGTCGAACAATCCGCGGAGCAAGGCGGGATCAGAGACGTCCACCGCCCTCCGTTCGATGAGCGGGTGCTCCGGTCCGCTGCCGGACCGCGTGAGCACCCGCACCCGGTGACCGTTGCCGGCGAGCTGTTCCGCGACGGTCCAGCCGACAGGCCCCGCTCCGGTGACCACATAGTGGGCATGCTCTCCGGGGCCGTCCGTGCCGGACCGGGACGATTCGAACGCTGGCATTGGCTCTCCTTCTGGCCTGTGAGAGCACCGCTCTCACCACAAGGGTGGAACCACGTCCAGCGCCTGTCAAGAGCATTGCTCTCATTTGTTGACACTGCTCTGCTTTGTGGAATGCTGGAAAAATGCCACCGCCCGCAGCCGAGACCGCCACCCGAGCTTCGTTGCCGGCAGGAAAGCCGGCCACGCCCCGTGAGCGCGCCCGTATCCGGACCATCGAGGACATCGTGAGGCTGGGCCGCGAGCACCTTGCTCTCCACGGGGCCGCTGCCCTGTCGCTGCGTGCCGTGGCCAGGGACCTTGGCGTTGTGTCCTCGGCGGTCTACCGCTACGTGGCCAGCCGCGAAGAACTCCTGACCCTGCTGGTGATCGATGCCTATGACGAGCTGGGCGCCGAGGTGGAAGCGGCTGTCGCAGCCCGGCGGCCGGCGGACTTTGACGGGCGGTTCAGGGCGCTGGGCTCGGCGGTTAGGGCCTGGGCCCTGCGGGAACCCGCCCGCTATGGACTCCTCTACGGCAGCCCCGTACCCGGCTACCGGGCCCCGGCGGAGCGGACTACCGTCCCCGGCACCCGCGTGATCAATGCGCTGATGGGCATTCTGGACGGCGCCTGCAGGGCCGGCCGGCTGACCGCCGGAGACAGCACTGCCGCCGTCGTCCCGGCGCTGGCAGCGGATCTGGGGCGGATCCGCCGCGACATGGGTTTGACCGTGCCTGATCCGTTAGTGGCGCGCGGCGCCCTCGTGTGGACCTCGCTGTTCGGTGCGGTCAGTTTCGAGGTGTTCGGCCAGTACGGCGCTGATACTTTCGCCGCCCGGGACGAGCTGTTCGCTCACCATCTTGGCGTGCTGGCGGGCATCGCGGGGCTGCAGCCCCCGGCGCCTTAGCCGCCCCCCTGTTGCCTTCATGCCGTGCTCGATAGACTGCCACTGCGCCCGCGCGGGCGTGCCCGATGCTTCCAGAAAGGATTCGTCCATGTCCGAAAACAGTGAGTCTGATCGAACGGCTGCGGAAGCCGACGCCGACGTTGTCGAAGGCGACGTTGCCGAAGGCCAGTATGTCGAGGGTGACTATGGCTCGGCCGGCGTGACTGGCGAGACCCTGCCAGCGGCCGAGGAGGGGGAATATGCGGCCGGGGACTACGGCACGGGAGGTATAGCGACCGGCAGCGCCGTCGGCGGCGAAGCGGGCGAATACACCGAGGGCGACTACGGCAAGGCCGGCGCGGTCGGCGAGGCGCCGCCTGCAGTCGAAAAGGGCGACTATCCGGAAGGCGACTACGGCACCGCAGGGGAGAAGCGCTAGGCGGCAGGCTTCGCGCACAGCGCCAGGCTTCGCGCACAGCGAAACCGGGCGGCAGCGGGAAGGTTCCTGCCGGAAAACCGGACAAACCGGCGGCCCGTGTTGGCCCTCAGCGCTGTCCACAATCCAAAGTTGAGCCTAACCGGCTCAACTTTGGATTGACTTCTTTCGCGGCTTGAGTAAAGTTGAGTGCAGATCGCTCAATGACTGGGCGAGCACCGCAGCCGAAGGCCCTGATCACGGGGCCAAGGCCAGATCGCGGGGCGTCAGCCCGGCACCGGTGCCAGCAAGTTTCCACGGAAAGAAGGAAGCAACATATGTCACGTGCAGTAGGAATTGACCTCGGAACAACTAACTCCGTCGTCTCCGTTCTCGAAGGTGGCGAGCCCACCGTTATTGCCAACGCCGAGGGTGGCCGCACCACGCCGTCCGTTGTTGCCTTCTCCAAGTCCGGCGAAGTGCTGGTCGGCGAGATCGCCAAGCGCCAGGCTGTCAACAACATTGACCGCACCATAGCCTCCGTCAAGCGCCACATGGGCACCGACTGGAACGTCGCCATTGACGACAAGAAGTACACGGCGCAGGAAATCTCCGCCCGCATCCTGATGAAGCTCAAGAACGACGCCGAGTCCTACCTCGGCGAAAAGGTCACCGACGCCGTGATCACCGTTCCCGCCTACTTCAATGACGCCGAACGCCAGGCCACCAAGGAAGCCGGCGAAATCGCGGGCCTGAAGGTCCTGCGCATCGTCAACGAGCCCACCGCGGCCGCTTTGGCTTACGGCCTGGACAAGGGCAAGGAAGACGAACTCATTCTCGTCTTCGACCTCGGCGGCGGAACCTTCGACGTCTCCCTCCTTGAGGTGGGCAAGGACGAAGACAATTTCTCCACCATCCAGGTCCGCTCCACCGCCGGTGACAACCGCCTCGGCGGCGACGACTGGGACCAGCGCGTTGTCGACTACCTGCTGAACCAGCTCAAGGTCAAGGGCATCGACCTGTCGAAGGACAAGATCGCCCTGCAGCGACTGCGTGAGGCAGCGGAGCAGGCCAAGAAGGAGCTTTCCTCCTCCTCCAGCACCAACGTGTCCCTGCAGTACCTCTCCGTCACCCCCGACGGCCCGGTCCACCTGGACGAGCAGCTGACCCGCGCGAAGTTCCAGGACCTCACCAAGGACCTGCTCGAGCGCACCAAGAAGCCCTTCCACGACGTCATCAAGGAAGCCGGCATCCAGCTCTCCCAGATTGACCACATCGTGCTCGTCGGCGGGTCCACGCGTATGCCTGCGGTCTATGACCTCGTGAAGGAACTCGCCGGCGGCAAGGAGCCGAACAAGGGCGTTAACCCGGACGAAGTCGTCGCCGTCGGCGCCGCACTGCAGGCCGGTGTCCTCAAGGGCGAGCGCAAGGACGTTCTCCTGATCGACGTCACCCCGCTTTCCCTCGGCATCGAAACCAAGGGCGGCATCATGACGCACCTGATCGAGCGCAACACGGCCATCCCGACCAAGCGTTCGGAGACCTTCACCACGGCGGATGACAACCAGCCCTCCGTGGCCATCCAGGTCTTCCAGGGCGAACGCGAGTTCACCCGCGACAACAAGCCGCTGGGCACCTTTGAGCTGACCGGCATCGCTCCGGCCCCGCGCGGCGTCCCGCAGGTTGAAGTCACCTTCGACATCGACGCCAACGGCATCGTGCACGTCTCGGCGAAGGACAAGGGCACCGGCAAGGAACAGTCCATGACCATCACGGGCGGTTCCAGCCTCTCCAAGGAAGACATCGACCGCATGGTCAAGGACGCCGAGGAGCACGCGGCAGAGGACAAGGCCCGCCGCGAGGCAGCCGACACCCGCAACACCGCCGAGCAGCTGGCTTACTCCGTTGACAAGCTGATCGCCGACAACGCCGACAAGCTGCCGGAAGAGGTCAAGACGGAAGTGCAGGCCGACGTCGACGCCCTCAAGGCAGCCCTCGAAGGCACCGACGACGCCGCGGTGAAGTCCGCATTTGAGAAGCTGCAGGCTTCCCAGGGCAAGCTCGGCGAGGCCATCTACGCCCAGGCAGGTTCCCCCGACGGCGCCACCGGCTCCGCCGGCTCCACAGGTGCACCCGCCGGCGAGCAGGCGGCCGGATCCGACGAGGACATCGTCGACGCCGAGATCGTTGACGAAGACGAGAAGAAGTAATCATGCCGCATCACGGTAACGACGAAGAGCACGGCTCTTCGGAACACCGGGAAAACCCGGGAAACCCGGAGAGCCGGCGGGACGCTGAACAGCGGGCGAACGAGCCGCAGAAGCCGGTCATCCACGACAACCGCAAGGTTGATCCGAAGACGGGGAAGGCCCGCCACCCCGACCAGGAGCACGCCGCTTCTGCTGCGTCGGATTCCGGGGACGCACTGTCCCAGGCCGAGGACATCCTCAACAGCGTTGACGTGCCGGCCGCGGAGTCCGTGGCCCAGGGCGCTGACGCTGCGGAGGCGGAGGAGCTCAGGAATGACCTCCGCCGCCTGCAGGCCGAGTACGTCAACTACCGCAAGCGCGTCGAACGTGACCGTGCCGTGGCGGGGGAGATGGCCGTCATCGGCGTCCTGAATTCCCTGCTCCCGGTACTGGACGACGTCGACGCCGCACGCCAGCACGGTGACCTGACGGACGGACCGTTCGCCGCGATCGCCGCCAAGCTGGAGAACGCGCTGAAGACGTACGGCCTGGTGCGCATCGATGAGACCGGCGTGGAGTTCGATCCCACGATCCACGAGGCCCTCATCCAGCAGCCCGGCACGGATGTCGAAATCGATACCGTCAGCCAGGTCCTGCGTTCGGGCTACAAGTCCGGGGACCGCGTGCTCCGCGCGGCCCAGGTGATCGTGGCTGTTCCGGCGTAGCTGCCTCCACGCCTTCGCGGATGAGGGGGTCCCGCCCCCTCATCCGCTTCGGCGTTCAGCGGTAGTGTCGCTTTATCTCTTTGTACTGTGAAAGGAAACGCCATTGGCTAGCCAGGACTGGGTGGACAAGGACTTCTATAAGATCCTTGGCGTCGCCAAAGACGCTTCCGATGCCGACATCAAGAAGGCCTACCGGAAGCTTGCGCGGCAACACCACCCGGACACCAACGCCGGGGATGCCGCGTCGGAGAAGAAATTCAAGGACATCTCCGAGGCCTATTCCGTGCTCTCCGACGCTGATGAGCGCCAGCAGTACGACGCCATCCGGGCCATGGGCGGCGGCGCCCGTTTCGCCCCCGGCGGCGCAGGCGGGGCGGGCGGCGGGGCAGGCTTCGAGGACCTCTTCGGCGGGCTCTTCACCGGCGGCGGGGGTCGCCAGTCCGGCGGCT
>NZ_MQTQ01000029.1 GCF_020532805.1 Arthrobacter sp. SO5
GCGCGCAGAGCCCGGGCGTAGTACTCGATCTGTGACGGTGTCCCGGTCATGAGACCACCTCCAGGACCAGGTTCGGCTGCTGGCCGAGGTCGATGCCGAAGATCTCGTCGTAGGCGGCCAGATCCCGCACCTCCACAGATTCTGGCGGTTCGGGACGGCGCACCCGCTGGGTCCGGAAGTCCCGGCGCATCACCGCCGCGCGGGCCACGTGGGCCGGATCGGTCACCACCAGATGCCGGGCCCAGGCCCGGACGTGCGTGGCGATGATGACGCCGTCATGGGTGACCCAGAC
>NZ_MQTQ01000003.1 GCF_020532805.1 Arthrobacter sp. SO5
GTAGCTGAGGCGGTGCCGGGCCGTGGCTTCGGCCCTCCGCGGGGGTCCAGCCGCGCTCGCTCAGGGCTCCCCGGACGCGGGTCACGGCGCTGGGTTCCATCCCTGGCGCAAAAGGGGTCAGATCCCACTGGGTCAGGACCACGACTCGCCAGCCGGCATCCCTGGCATTCTCGTCGCGGAAAATGTCGCTGCGACGTTGGGCCGGGCTGGCGTGATGCCCGCCGTCGTACTGGATTGCCACTTTTTCCTTGTCATAGGACAAATCCGGGTCCTGGACCCAGCCGCCGGTACCGTCGAAAATCGGGGTGTTGATACCAGGCTCCGGCAGGCCATGGCGGATCAGAAGCAGACGGAGCTCCGTTTCCTTGGGAGAGTCGGTATCCGCCCGGATTTGGGCTAACGCCTGCGCAGCCCGGCGGTAACCAGGGCGGCCCTGCTTGCCGGCAACGTAGGGAACCAACTGCCGGACTGTGATCAGCGGGTTCTTCCGCCGCAGCAGGAAGTCCCCGGCGATCACGAGCTCTTCGAGGCTCAGGATGCCGGCAAGATCGAACCATGTCCGCAGCGGCGAGGTGCAGGTCACCGATCGGCCAACGGTGATTTCCTTGGGCTCGAGGACCTGCTGGTGGCCGACGACGCCCTGGCGCCGGACCGCGCGCTGCCCCGGCTGACCCGTCAGATGGATGACTGTCGGGTGGGCCAGGGACGAGGGCAGCGGAAATCCCCACAGCGCGGCCGCAGAGGTGTGGCTGACGACGGCGCCGGTGACGGCGGTCAGGGCCCGGGCCCGCTGCAGCAGGCCGTCGCCGGCGCCGGCACTGGCCCGGGCGCCGGCACCGGCCGCGGCCCGCACTCCGTGACATGGGCTGACCAGATCCCCGGCGCGGGTCCGACGTCGGCTCAGGCCGGCGCCGCGCGCCTGGGCGACGGTGAAGGGCTGGTTCAGGAGTTGCTGCGGAAGCTCGCTTGGGCGGCGCATAAAAGCATTGTGCTGCCGTATGCCGCGGCCGCGGCGGTTATCCACAGACCGGGGCCACTGTGGGGGACTAGTGGGGTCCTCGGGTCTCGGTCCGCGCCGGCGTCGGTTTGCCGAAGACGGCCGCTACGTTGGCTCGGAATCCGGCCGTATGTGGCAAATGGGCGGTAGTCGGCCCGCCGCGGTGCCAGGGGACCGCGGGAGGACCTCGGGAGTACCGGGCTGCGACCAACGGCGACCGCTGCCTCGGTCCGCGCCGGCGTCGGTTTGCCGAAGACGGCCGCTACGTTGGCTCGGAATCCGGCCGGATGTGGCAAATGAGCGGTGGTGGGCCCCCGGGTGGGCCAGGGGACCGCGGGCGGAGCGCGGTGCGGGATGCGTTGTGCGGCCCGCGGGTGTGGGATGCGCGCGGCCAAGGCATCGGCCAAGGCATCGGCGGGTGCGTCGGGACGGTGCGTCCCGGCAAGCAAGGCGCTTATTTGACCTCGTCGGTGCCCTGTGCGCCGGCGTCGCCGGACCCGTGGGGGTCAGCCGTGCCGGAACCGGGGCCGGATGAGTCTGTGCCGCCGTCGATCTTGCGTTCCTTGGCGTCAAACTCATCCTTGAGCTTCTTGAGCCGGTCGTCCGCGGCCTGGTTGCGGCGGCGGATCTCGAGGTTGCGAAGGAAGTCCGGATCGTCATCCGGGGCGAGAGGGTGGCTGTACGTGACAGCAGCCGGGCCGGTACTGCGGGGCCGGCCGATCAGGAACCACAGGACCGCGCCGATCACCGGAATGGCAATCTGCACGACGATCCATGCCGGCTTGGAGATGCCCCTGGTCTGGCTTGAATCAGTGCGGCTCACGTCGATCAGTCCGTAGACAAATACGACGAGAACGGCGACGGCGACCACTACACGGAGCATGTATTCAGTCTAGCCTCCGGCCGAGTCTCACGGGCAGTGTCCGGCGTCCTCCCGGGCGTCCGGCCCGGGACAGGGCAGCCGGCGGCGGACCCGGTGGGCCGCGCCCCCGGGCAGGACCGCTAAACTGGGGGTGTGGCTTTCCTGAAATACTCCCTCATCCGGCTGGCGCTTTTCGCGCCCTTGTTCGCGCTGTTCCTCTACGTGCAGCTGGGCTGGTTCCTGGCCGTCCTCTGCGCGGGCATGATGGCCTTCGCCATCAGTTACCTCTTCTTCCAGAAGCAGCGCGACGCGGCGGCGGCAGCGCTCCACTATCGCCTCTCGGGCAAGGCCAGGCCGCTGCGCAGCGCCGGTGAAGTGGCCGACGCCGACGCCGAGGACCGCCTCGTCGACGCCCACCCGGACATCACCGTTCACAAGGACAGCCGGCCCAAGGCCTCCGGGCCGAAGGACTCCGGGAACCCGCGGGACTCCGAGGACCCGCGGGCCTCCTAGAAGCCGCGGCTCAGGACCAGACCCAGCGAGAACAACACGGCATAGCCCAGGTTGATGAGCCCGGTCTGCTTGAGCACCGGGATCAGGCTCTTACGGCGCCGGCCTGCGATCATGAGCCAGGCCGGCATGAGGCAGGCCGGGATCAGCAGCAGCACAATGAGCATCCAGGGCCGCGCCGGGGCCAACACAATGGGCAGCAGGATTGCGACGGCGAGCATCAGCACGTAGCTTTCCCGGGCGTGCCTGTCTCCGAGCCGCACTGCCAGGGTCTTCTTCCCGGCCTTCCGGTCGGTGGGGATGTCGCGGACGTTGTTGGCCATCAGCAGGGCGCAGGCGATGAGGCCGGTGCCGATCGCACCGATGATGGCAGCGAGACTCAGCTGCCCGGCCTGGGTGTACGTGGTGCCTAGCGTGGCCACAAGCCCGAAGAACACAAAGACAAAGATGTCCCCCAGGCCAAGATAACCGTACGGATTCTTGCCTCCGGTGTACCCCCACGCCGCGAGCACGCAGCCGATGCCCACCAGGATCAGCCACCACGTCTGCGTGATGACCACCAGCGTCAGGCCGAACACCATGGCGAGCCCGAACGCAGCGAACGCGGCGTACTTGACCTGGTCAGCCTTCGCCGCGCCGGACCCGACCAGCCGCAGCGGGCCCACCCGGTCCTCGTCGGTGCCGCGGATGCCGTCCGAGTAGTCGTTGGCGTAGTTGACGCCGATCTGCAGGAGCAGGGCCACGAGCGCGGCGAGCACGGCGTTCAGGAGGATGAACGAATACATCTCATACGCCGCCGCGGTGCCGATCAGCACCGGCGCGATCGCGGCGGGCAGGGTGCGCAGACGGGCGCCTTGGATCCATTGTGCGGCTGTGGCCACGGTCAGTACCTCGTGTTGGTTCGGCGAAACCGGGAGTGCCCGGACTATCTATTTTCCCTGATGCAAGTCGATGAGACGGACAGTCATGCCCAGCCGGTCCGGTTTCCCGTTGGGCAGCCGCAGGAGTTCCCCGGCTGCCAGCACCGTCTTGGGCGCGAGCTGACCCAGTACCGGACCCCAGGCTGCGCGCCGGCGGAAGCCCGCGAGGCCCGCCGGTGAGCTGTCCGCGACCGAGACGTAGGCTGCCAGGGCCTGTCCCCACTCGGCGGAGGGGACGCCGGCCACGAAGGCCGCCAGCACGCCGTCGAGCTTCTCCAGCTCAGCCTGGACGTGCGCGGCCGAGACTTTGACGCCGCCGGTGATGACGACGTCGTCGGCCCGGCCCAGCACGGTGAGCCGGCCGTCGTTGTCCAGTTCGCCGAGGTCGCTGGTCCGGTACCAGCGGACACCGTCGTCCTCGACGAACGTTTCCGCTGTGAGCTCCGGGGCGTCCAGGTACCCGGCCGCGATGGTGGCCCCGCCGAGCAGGATGCGGTTGCCGTCCGCCACGCGGACCAGGACGTCTTCGAGCGGGAAGCCGTCATACACGCAGCCGCCGCAGGTCTCGGCCGACCCGTAGGTGGTCACCACCCGCACCCCCGCGTCCCGGGCGGCCGCAAGAAGCTCCGCGGACGCGGGGCCGCCGCCGAGCAGGATGGCGTTGAAGCGGCGCAGCACGGCCAGCGTTTCGGCCGACGGCGAGTCCAGCAGCCGCTGCAGCTGGGTGGGCACCAGGGAGGTGAACCGGATCTTGTCCGTAAGCTCCAGTGCCGCGGCCGTGAAGGCTTCCGGGGTAAAGCCGCCGGACAGATCCATGGCCCACGGGCGGGTGCCGGCGAAGAGCGAGCGGACCAGCACCTGGACGCCGGCCACGTACTGCACGGGGAGGGCCAGCAGCCACTGGCCCTCGCCCTTGAGCGCAAAGGCCGTGGCCACGGACGAGGCCGCCAGGGCATCAACGGTGAGGACGGTTGCCTTCGGCGCGCCGGTGGACCCGGAAGTCCGCACCACGACGGCTGCGTCCTCGATGCCGGGCGTTTCGGGGAACGCCAGCACCGGTGAGCCGTCCGGCCCGGCAGAGAGTTCGACGGCGGGCCCCTCGCCGTGGAGGGCGGCAGCCAGCGCCTTGAGCGCGGGCTCGATGTTCATGGCTGCGGAAGTCACGGCGCGCCTTAGAAGTAGTAAGGGAAGTTGGACCAGTCGGGGTCGCGCTTTTCGAGGAAGGCTTCCTTGCCCTCGACGGCCTCGTCGGTCATGTACGCCAAGCGGGTCGCTTCGCCGGCGAAGACCTGCTGGCCGGCCAGGCCGTCGTCGGCGAGGTTGAACGCGAACTTGAGCATGCGGAGGGCCTGCGGGGACTGCCGGGCGATGTCCGCGGCGTATTCCAGGGCGACGTCCTCGAGGCGCGCATGGTCCACGGCCTCGTTGACGGCGCCCATCCGGACCATGTCCTCGGCGGAATATTCGCGGGCCAGGAAGAAGATCTCGCGGGCGGCCTTCTGGCCGATCTGGCGGGCCAGCAGCGCGGAGCCGTAGCCGGCGTCGAAACTGCCCACGGTGGCGTCCGTCTGCTTGAACTTTCCGTGCTGGCGGGAGGCGATGGTGAGGTCCGAGACCACATGCAGGGAGTGCCCGCCGCCGGCTGCCCAGCCGTTCACGACGGCGATGACCACCTTCGGCATGGTGCGCATGAGCCGCTGGACCTCGAGGATGTGGAGCCGGCCGGCGCGGGCCGGATCGATGGTTTCGGTCGTTTCGCCGTCTGCATACCGGTACCCGTCCCGGCCGCGGATCCGCTGGTCCCCGCCGGAGCAGAACGAGTGGCCGCCGTCCTTGGCGGAGGGGCCGTTGCCGGTGAGCAGGACCGTGGCAACGTCCGGGGTCATCCGGGCGTGGTCCATGGCGCGGTAGAGCTCGTCCACGGTGCCGGGGCGGAAGGCGTTACGGACCTCGGGGCGGTTGAAGGCGATGCGCACGGTGGGCAGGTCCCGGACCACGGCTCCGTCGGCGGAGCGCTCCACCTGCCGGTGGTAGGTCATGTCCTGGAAGTCGTCGAAGCCGGACACGCTGCGCCACCGGGCGGGGTCAAAGACGTCGGATACCTTGGCGGGGATTTCGTTGCTCACAGTCCGAGTCTAGTAATCGGCTCAGCTGATGCAGAACTCGTTGCCTTCCGGGTCCGCCATGGTGTGCCAGGAATGCGGTCCCTGGCTGGCGGTCCAGAGGAAACTTGCGCCGCGCGCCTCGAGGGCCTTGCGGACCGCGTCCTTGTCTGCGCCCGCGAGCCGCACGTCCCAGTGGACCCGGTTCTTGACCGTTTTTTCTTCCGGGACAGTCTGGAACAGAATGCGTCGTTCCGGGGACGCGGCGTCGAGTTCATGGGGTGGCCGGATGGCGGCGCCGGCCCGCCAGACCAGTTTCCCGTGGTGCAGGGTGGTCTCCTCCTCCGTCGCGAAGCCCTGCCCGATCATGGAGCGGATGAAGTCCTCGTCCTGCGGCTCCACGGCCCAGTCCAGGGTTTCGGCCCACCAGTCGGCAAGCTCGTGCGGATTCGCGCAGTCCACGGCGATCTGGATGTTCAGTGTCATGGAAAGAACCTACGACGTCGGGGCCCGCGCCGGAAGGTACCCGCGGAAGTTACCGCCGCCTCCACACAACGCGGGGTCACGTAGCGCCGGTCCAAGGGCCCGGGACGGGCGCTAAGTGACCCCGCGTTGCTTCGGCTAGCCCTGGACATTCTGGAGCTGTTCGAGGACATCCGGCGGGATCGCATAGATGAAGATGACCGCCAGCAGGTTCTTCGAGGCATGGACGAAGTAGGAAAACATCACGTTCTTGCCGGTCCACACATAGACAAAAACCAGGACGGCGCCCATCGCAAGATACGGCGTCAGCGCCGGCAGTGTCAGGTCCTCCTGGCCGACGATGTGCAGGGCGGCGAACAGCACCGTGGACAGTAGGCAGCAGATCCAGATGTTCACCCGCCGGCTGAGCTTGCCGATCAGCAGGTGGCGGAAAATGTACTCCTCCACGAAGGGGCCCACGATCACCAGCAGCGGCACCATCAGCCAGGCCGGCACCTGCTGCATGAGGGCCTGCAGGCCGGCCTGGTTCACGGACGTCTGCACCGGCCCGCTGCTTGCCACCAGGACCGCCGTAAGGATCATCATGGCCAGGAGGGCCAGGGGAACCATGAGCAGCGTGAACCATGGTCTGGTGGCGAGGACCCGCAGATCCCGCGCGACGACCTGCCGGGCGGCGGCCAAGGCGAGGGCGCCGATGGTCCCGTAGAAGATCAGGTTCACCGCGTAGGAGGCCACGGCAGGGTTGGGTGATAACTGCAGCATCAGCGGGGCGATCAGATTGCCGGCCACGGCAAAAAGCGTTGCCACGGCCACATAGAGACCGGCGGTGGTGAGATCAAGCCGCGAGAACCGGTACAAGTCCGGCCGCGGCGCTGGAGGTATGCGGAGAGCGGTTCCCATGCCTCCAGCCTAGCGCCGGGAAAGGACGCGCGGGCCGCCATCGATTTGTTGATCTGTTCAGGCCCCACCCGACGGCGGCCCGGCGCCGTTACGGGTCTCCGGTGTCATACTTGAGCACGCACGCCGCCGCCGGGCAGGCTTGGCACCTACTTGCGAGGAATCCTTGAGCGAACATCTCCGACTTTCGGGCGTCTCCCATGGTTACGGGGACCGCCAGCTGTTTGCCGGCGTCGACGTATCCATCACCGCCGGTGAACACGTGGCAATTGTCGGCGAAAACGGTGCTGGCAAGTCCACGCTGCTCAGGATTCTGGGCGGGCTTGAGGCGCCGGACGAGGGCGCCGCCGTCAGCCAGGGCCGGGTGGGCTACCTTGCCCAGACCCTTGGCCTGCCTGATTCGTTGACCGTGCGTAACGCGATCGACGCCGCCCTGGAGTCGCTGCGCGCCATGGAGGCCGAGCTGGACAATCTGGAGCACGGGCTGGCCGGGGCGGAAGCGGACGAACTGGAGCGCTACGGAAACCTGCAGACGCAGTACCAACTCAGGGAGGGGTACGCCGCGGAATCCCGGGTGGACGCTGCGCTGGGCAGGCTTGGCCTGGGCGGACTGGACCGGGGGCGGACCTTGGGTTCGCTCTCCGGCGGGGAACAGGAGCGTGTGGCCCTGGCCTGTGTACTTGCAGATCCCGCGGACATCCTGCTCCTGGACGAACCCACGAACCACCTGGACGCCAGCGGCACGGCCTGGCTGGAGGCCCGGCTGGCCGCGCACCGCGGAACCGTGGTGGTGGTGTCCCACGACCGCGTCCTGTTGCGCAAAGTGGCCTCAACCGTGGTTGAAGTGGATGCCGAACGCCGGACGGTCAACCGGTATGGGAACGGCTATGAGGGCTACCTGCGGGAGAAGGCTGCCGAACGCCAGCGCTGGGTGCAGCAGTACCACGGGTGGCTGGCGGCGATGGCTGCCGAACAGCTCCAGGCGGACACGGTCGCGGGGAGAATGGGTTACGCCCGCCAGCGCGACGGGGACAAAATGGGGTTCGACTTCAAGGCCGGCACGTGGCAAAAGGCAGCCACCAGTAAGGCCCGCAACGCCCAGGAGCGTCTCCGCCGGCTGGAGGCACACCCCGTTGACCGCCCGCCGGTGCCCCTGAAGCTGGCAACGGATCTGGTGACGGAGGTTGCTGCGGGACCCGCACTTGAAGCCAGGGGAGTGACCGTGCCCGGCCGCCTGGAGCGAACGGATTTCCGGGTGGAAGCCGGGCAGAAGATCCTGATCACGGGCCCCAATGGCGCAGGCAAGTCCACGCTGCTGTCCGTCCTCGCGGGCACGCTGGAAGCAACCGAGGGCAGTGTGGTCAGGCACGGCCGGATCGGCTCCCTGCAACAGGAGTTGGAACTCCCGCGGCGCCCGGCGCTGCGTCTTTTGCCTGCTTTTGCCGAGGGCCTGGGCGGAAACATCGATGAGCACGCCGAGGCGCTGCTGCGGCTGGGGCTCTTCCGGACCAGCGAATTCCACGTTCCGGTGGGCAGCCTGTCCGCGGGCCAGCAAAGGAGGCTGGCGCTGGCCAGGCTCCTGCTGGGTGGCTTCGGGACGATGCTGGTGGATGAGCCGACCAACCACCTGGCGCCGGTCCTGGTGGAACAGTTGGAAGCCGCCCTTTCGGATTTTGCCGGGACGCTGGTTATGGTCAGCCACGACCGGGCCCTGGGGGACTGGTTCGACGCCTGCGCCCGGCGCAGCGGAACCCGGCGCAGCGGAACCGGGGGACGCGGAACCGGCCAGGGAGCCGAGACCGGAACAGAGGCCGGGAAGTGGCTGCGGTTTGCCATGCGCGACGGCTCCCTGGCATAAGGGACGCAAAAAGCCGGGATTCGGTCAGTCAGACAGAACATTGTTCGGTCTCGGGACCGAATTAGCACCATTAATGAGGGATATCACCCGTCTGATGTTGTCCGCGTCACGGTCCTGCCGGGGATTCCAGTACGATGGATGAGCCGCGCGAGCTTCGACCTTTGTGAGGTTCGGTACTGGGTGCTGGCCCGCAGGGGCTCGACCCGACTTGTTTTTACCCGAACCCACGGTCCTTTCCGGCCATCCCCGACCCACAAGGAACAGCTGTGCCATCACTTACCCCCACTGAACTTAAGAGCGCGCCGGAGCAATCCACGGTCGTCGACTCGTCCCTCAGCGCCGAGGGCTACAAAAAGACCCTCAGCGGCCGCCACGTGACCATGATTTCGATGGGCGGCGCCATCGGTGTCGGCCTCTTCATGGGAGCCGGCGGACGCCTGGCCTCGACCGGCCCGGCGCTGATCTTCTCCTACGCCATTGCCGGCGTCATCGCCTACCTGCTGATGCGGGCCCTCGGCGAGCTCATCATGTACCGCCAGACCTCGGGTTCCTTCGTCAGCTACGCGGGCGAGATGTTCGGGAAGAAGGGCGCCTTCCTGTCCGGCTGGATGTACTTCATCAACTGGGGCATGACCGGCATCGCGGAATTGATCGCCATCGGCCTGTACTTCCAATTCTTCTTCCCCAACGTGCCGGTCGAAGCGTCCGCTATTGCAGCGCTCGCACTCCTCGTCGCCGTCAACCTGCTCAGCGTCAAGGCGTTCGGCGAGTTTGAGTTCTGGGCCTCCTGCCTCAAGGTCGGCGCCATCCTGATCTTCCTCACCGTCGGCACCTTCATGGTGGTCACAAACGCCCAGGTGGGCAACGGCCACGCCTCCGTGGCAAACCTGTTCCACGAAGACGGCGGCATGTTCCCCAAGGGCGCCCTCGTCATGGTGCTCGTCCTGAACGCCGTCATTTTCGCCTACAACGGCATCGAACTCGTCGGCATTACCGCCGGTGAGATGCAGAATGCCAAGCGTGAAGTGCCCAAGGCGATCCGCGCCGTCGTGCTCCGCATCGTGGTCTTCTACGTCGGTTCCGTCCTGCTCCTGGCCATGCTGCTGCCCTCGGACCAGTACAAGGCCGGCGTATCGCCGTTCGTCACCGTGTTCGGCCAGATGGGTCTCGGCTGGGTGGGCGACGTCATGAACATGATCGTCATTACCGCCGCGCTCTCCTCCTGCAACTCCGGTCTCTACTCGATCGGCCGCGTCTTCCGCACCATGGCCAACAACGGCCACGCCCCGCAGTGGCTGACCAAGATGTCCTCGCGGCACGTGCCGTACGCCGCGATCCTGGCCATCGCAGCGTTCTACCTCGTGGGCATCCTGCTGAACATCTGGCTGGGCGGTTCGCACGCCTTCGACCTCGCGCTCAACACCGCCTCCATCGGCGTGATCTTCACGTGGGGCGCCATCTTTGCCAGCCAGATCGCGCTCCGGCACCAGAAGGGCCGTGTCTCCAGCCTTCCGATGCCGGGATCGCCTTGGACCAGCTGGGCGGGCCTGATCGCGCTGCTGGCCATCACCGTGCTGATCGGCTTCGACACGATGACCAGCAAGGCCGGCGAGGTCTTCCACCTGGGACTGTGGACCCTCGCGACGGTCCCCTTCTTTGCCCTGCTGCTGTGGTTTGGCTGGCAGAAGGTCAAGAACAACGAGCCCAAGAGCGAGCTGTTCAGCTAGCTTCTGGACTGACGACGGCGGCGGTCACCTTCACCGGGTGGCCGCCGCGGCTCGTTAACGCTTAGCCCTTCAGATGCTTGGCGAAGTGGTCCTCGATCCGCTGCCAGGCCTCCGGCGCGGACCGGGGGTCCGGCCCCACGCCCATGACCCGGAACAGCGGGCGCAGCAACCGGGGGCCGCTCTCCGCATCGTTCAGGAAGCCGTGCCCTGCGGTCGCGAACTCCTTGATGTCGTGTTCCACGCCCAGCCGGTCCAGCACCGCTCCCAGGTTCGCGGCTGCGCCGGGCAGGGAGCGGTCCTTCGCACCGAAGTTGGCCACGATCGGGCACGCTCCGGCGAGCTCGGTGTCCGGGTCCTTCGGGGTCCGTCCGTAGTTGACCGCCGCCGCGTCGAAGTGGTCGTTGGCCAGCAGCAGGGCGAACCCGCCGCCCATGCAGAAGCCGATCACCCCCACCTTGCCCGTCGAGCGGCCGGAGTCCAGCAGCCAGTCCCGGGCGGCGGAGAGGTCCGTGAACGCCCTGCCCTCCCCGGCGGCGAGGGACCGCATCGTGGCGACGAGGCAGCGGCGGGCCCCGCCGTCGCTGAACAGATCCACGGCCAGCGTCAGGTAGCCGGCGGCGGCCAGCCTGTCCGCGTGGCGCACCGTGGAGTGGTCCAGGCCGAAGGCCTCATGGATCATCAGGACCGCCGGGAAAGGCCCGGCCCCGTCCGGTTCGGCCAGATATCCCCGGAGCGTCCGGGAAGCCCCGGCGCTCCGGCTGGCTGCGGTGAGGTCAACATTGCTCAAATCGGGTACGGTCACGGCTGGTCCCATCATGGTCGGTGAGGACATACTGGCAGACCAGCGCCCGGGCAGAGGCATGAAACGCGGGCACACGAAAGCGGCGGCGGACATCCCCCAAAGGAATGTCCGCCGCCGCTGCTTTTCTTAAGGACTAATCCTTCTTGAAAGCATCCTTGACGTTTTCGCCGACCTTCTTGGCGTCTGCGACGACCTGGTCCTTCTGGCCCTCGGCGCGCAACTGGTCATTGTTAGTGGCGTTTCCGGTAGTTTCCTTGGCCTTGCCGCCGAGGTGCTCCGCTTCGTTCTGAATCTTGTCTCCGATACCCATGGTGTAGGCCACCTTTCGTTTCCGGTTGAAATTCTACGTAAATCCACCATAACACAAAGCATGCTTACTAATTCAGGGGGGCCGCGGATTGTTTCTGCTGGGGCTCGGTGCCGGTACTTGTGGCGTGAAAAATCCCCGCCCGCCGGACTAGGCTCGAAGCCATGGTTCACACAGCAAACCTGATCGGGCGCATCGGCGCCGCGGCGCACAAGGACCCCGCGGAAATCGCGGCCAAAGCCGGGTCGCACTGATGGCGGCGGCTGCCAGGAATCCCAAGATTACGGTTCCGCGGCTCACCCCGGTCCGCCTCGAGGAACTCCGGTTCGATCCCGCCCCGGATTTCCAGCGCG
This sequence comes from Arthrobacter sp. SO5, assembly GCF_020532805.1. GTDB lineage: Bacteria > Actinomycetota > Actinomycetes > Actinomycetales > Micrococcaceae > Arthrobacter. The sequence continues at coordinate 11,819 of NZ_MQTQ01000003.1, forward strand.
GGCAACGGTACGACGGCGTGCGGTACAGCCGGGTTTCCGCCGACGATCTGGAGCTCAGCGGCGCCGACTTCGCCGAGTGCCATTTCGAGGGCGTGTCCTTCAACGAGACCCAGCTGCGCGGCGCCACCTTCCGCGACTGCGTCCTGGCGGACATGTACGCCCCCGTGTTCACGGCGGCGCGGAGCACCCTCAGGGACGTCGAGATCGTCAACCCGCGCTGGGGCTCAGCGGAGCTCTTTGAGAGCGGCTGGCAGTCGGTGCGGATCGACAGCGGAAAGCTCGACTACGTGAATCTGCGCGGCGCCAAACTCACCGACGTTCAGATCAGTGACTGCATCATCAACGAACTGGACCTCGGTTCCTGCGCCGCAACCAGGGTCGCGCTCAAGAACTGCACCATCGGAACCCTGGACTTGGGCGGCGCCAAACTGAAGGACTTCGATCTCCGCGGCACGGACTTCCGCGTGATCAGCGGCCTGGGCAATCTTTCCGGTCTGGTGATCGACGACTACCAGCTGACACTGCTGGCCCCGCTGCTTGCCAGCCACCTCGGCGTCGTCGTCGCGTAATGCGGCGGAGTCTGGTTGACCCCCTTGCGCCGCCATGTAATCTTTATAGAACGAACGGTCGGTAAATTAGCGCTGCTTAGTCGACGATAGTTGCCGCCGCGGATGACAGTGACGTTTATCGCGTGAAGGGTGTACCCATGGCATCAGCAGTTGCAGGACCACAGGCATTTCTCGTAGGGGGCGCCCGGACTGCGGTCGGCCGGTACGGCGGCGCCCTTTCCGCGGTGCGCCCCGATGACCTGGCCGCCCTCGTGGTCCGGGAGGCCGTGGTCCGCGCCGGCTTGGACCCGGAGTCCATTGACGAGGTAATCCTGGGCAATGCCAACGGCGCCGGCGAGGAAAACCGCAACGTCGCCCGGATGGCCACCCTCCTTGCCGGCCTGCCGTTGCACATCCCCGGCATCACGGTGAACCGTCTGTGCGCGTCCGGCCTGAGTGCCATCATCATGGCCAGCCACATGATCAAGTCCGGCGCCGCGGACATCGTGATAGCCGGCGGCGTCGAATCCATGAGCCGGGCCCCCTGGGTGCAGGAAAAGCCGCGGACCGCCTTCGCGAAGCCCGGCGACATCTTTGACACCTCCATCGGCTGGCGCTTCGCCAACCCGCTGTTCAAGAAGGGCGAGCTGTCCCGGGACGGCAAGATGACGTTCTCCATGCCGGAAACGGCCGAGGAAGTTGCCCGGCTGGACGGCATCAGCCGCGAGGACGCCGATGAATTCGCCGTCCGCTCCCACGAACGCGCCCTCGCCGCCATCGCCGCCGGCCGCTTCGCGGAGGAAATTGTCCCCGTGACCGTCAAGACCCGCAAGGGCGAGACGGTCGTCGACACCGACGAGGGCCCCCGGGCCGGCACCACCATGGACGTCCTGGCCGCGCTCCGGCCCGTCGTCGCCGGCGGTTCGGTGGTGACGGCCGGAAACTCCTCCACCCTCAACGACGGCGCCTCCGCCATCATCGTGGCCTCCGAGGCCGCCATCGAGCGCCTCGGCCTCACCCCCCGCGCCCGGATCATCGACGGCGCCTCCGCAGGCTGCGAACCCGAAATCATGGGCATCGGACCGGTCCCGGCCACCCGGAAGGTGCTGGCCCGGACCGGACTCAGCGTCGGCGACCTCGGCGCCGTCGAACTCAATGAGGCCTTTGCGACCCAGTCCCTGGCCACCATGCGCCGTCTGGGCCTGGATCCGGAAATCGTGAACCGCGACGGCGGTGCGATCTCCCTGGGGCACCCGCTGGGTTCGTCCGGCTCCCGGATCGCGATCACCCTGCTGGGCCGGATGGAACGCGAGGATGCCTCCATCGGCCTCGCCACCATGTGCATCGGCGTGGGCCAGGGCACCGCGATGCTCCTGGAGCGCGTCTAGTGGCGGCCGCGGGGACGGCGCTCAACCCAGCGGACTTCCGCACGCTCAAGATCGAGGAGCGCCGGGACCGGGTGGTGGTGCTGCTCAACCGCCCCGAGGTCCGCAACGCGATCGACCAGCAGATGGTGGACGAACTCCATCAAGTCTGCGCCGCCCTCGAGCGGGACCCCAGGGTGCTCATCATCGCAGGGACCGGGGGTGTCTTTGCTTCCGGTGCCGACATCGCCCAGCTGCACGGACGCCGCCGCGACGACGCCCTGCAGGGCATCAACTCCGCCATCTTCGCCCGGATCGCCAAACTGCCGATGCCGGTCATCGCTGCCCTGGACGGCTTCTGCCTGGGCGGCGGCGCCGAACTGGCGTACGCAGCGGACTTCCGGATCGGCACGCCGAGCGTGCGGATCGGCAACCCGGAGGCGGGCCTGGGCATCCTCGCCGCGGCCGGCGCCAGCTGGCGCCTCAAGGAGCTCGTGGGGGAGCCCAAAGCTAAGGAAATACTGCTCGCCGGGCACGTGCTCCGCGCCGATGAGGCCCTGGCAATCCACCTCATCACCGAAATCCACGAGGCGCCCGAGCTCATGGAGGCGGCCCATGCACTGGCGGACCGCGTCGGCAAACAGGACCCCCTGGCGGTGCGGATCACCAAGTCGGTGTTCCACGCCCCGGCCGAGTCACACCCCCTCATCGACCAGCTGGCACAGGGCATCCTCTTCGAATCCCAGGCCAAGTTCGACCGGATGCAGGCTTTCCTCGACAAGAAATCCGACACGAAATCCGACACGACATCGGCCACGACGTCCGCTAATAACGCCGACCAGGCCCCAGACCGGAAGCAGCCATCATGAGCAACTCCCTCCCCGCGAACCTGCCTGCCACTGCCCTTCCCGAGTTCGTCGGTGTACTCGGCGGCGGACGGATGGGTGCCGGTATCGCCCATGCCTTCCTGGTCAACGGCGCCAACGTCCTCGTCGTCGAGCGTGACGAGGAATCCGCCGAGGCCGCCCGCGAACGGGTTGAGTCGGCAGCCGCGAAGAGCATCGAACTCGGCGCCACCGACGCCAACCTTGACGAGATGGTCTCCAGGCTTTCGGTATCGGTGGACTATGACGATTTCAAGGACCGCCAGCTGGTCATCGAAGCGGTTCCAGAGGACTGGGACCTGAAAGTCGCCTCCCTGCAGGGGATCGAAGACCGGCTCTCTGCCGACGCCTACCTTGCCTCCAACACGTCCTCGCTCTCCGTCAACGGACTTGCCCGCGAGCTGAAACGGCCGCTGAACTTCCTGGGACTGCATTTCTTCAACCCGGTTCCGGCATCCGCCCTGATCGAGGTGGTGCTCGGCGAGCACACCTCCGCGCAGCTGGCACGGGCAGCCCGCGGCTGGGTCGAGGCACTCGGCAAGACCGCCGTCGTCGTCAATGACGCCCCCGGTTTCGCGTCCTCACGGCTCGGCGTAGCGATTGCCCTCGAAGCGATGCGCATGGTGGAAGAGGGTGTGGCCTCCGCCGCGGACATCGACAATGCCATGGTCCTGGGCTACAAGCACCCCACCGGTCCGCTCCGAACTACTGACATCGTGGGCCTGGACGTCCGGCTGGGCATCGCCGAGTACCTTGCCTCGACACTGGGCGAGCGCTTCGCCCCGCCGCAGATCCTGCGGGACAAAGTCGCCCGTGGAGAACTCGGCCGCAAGAGCGGCAAGGGCTTCTTCGACTGGCCCGAGTGAGCGGAGAGGCTAGCTGAGGATCCCGACGATGTAGCCGACAAAGAAGAGCAGCACGAAGATCACCACGACTGCGATCATGAGGATCCAGAGGTATTGGCCGAAGCCACGGTCCTCGCGGATGCGCGGCCCCTGCGGTCCCACGGAGGTCCCCTCCCCGGGCGGTGTCTCACCGGGCGGCACGCCGCCGCCCGGCTCCAGGCCGGTGAGGTTGTTCTCCAGGGGGTCCGGATTCTGGGAAGTCACAATGTGCTCCTGTTACAGCTCGGGCCGCTACTGCGACGCCTGTGAGTCGAGGGCTTTCTTCATTCCGGCCATGGCCGGGTCGGCGAGTGACTGGAAGGCCGGTTTCGCGAACGGTTCGGCGATTTTGCGCCATCCCTTGAGCGTGAACTCTGCCGTGTACTTGACTTCACAACCGGTGCCCGACGGCGTCACCTCGATCGTGTCCACCGACACGACGGACGTGTTTTCGCCGCGCAGCTTAACGTGCCGGGCAGTCAGTTCCAGCACCTTGTAGATCAGCGTTTGGCGCTTGCCGCGGAACTCGGCTTCGGCATGATATTCGTGGCCTACTGCAACCGGGCCGTCCGAAAGTTTCCGCACCACGGGGGTTCCCGGATCCCATTCCGGGGTGTGTTCGAATGCCGAGAGGTAGGCGAGGGCCTTCGTGGCCTCAAGGGAGGAACGGAGCGAGCGTTCGATGGTGATCATGGCAACAGCCTAGTCAGTACGCTGCGGGTTATCACAGGGGCGTCGGACCCGACTCCCCGCGGGGCACCCTAGGATTATGCCGTGACGTTCTTCGAACCAATCACCCTCCGGGGTGCACGCGTCGTCCTGGAGCCGCTGAGCCCGGACCACCATGCCGGCCTGGTCGAGGCGGTGCTCGACGGCGAACTCTGGAGGCTCTGGTATACGTCCGTCCCGGCGCCCGACGCGATGGCAGCCGAGATTGACCGGCGGTTGGCGCTCCAGGCGCAAGGCTCGATGCTGCCGTTCACGGCCCGTCTGGTCGATTCCGCCACGGGCGGCCCGGGCCGGGTGATCGGCATGACCACGTACATGAACATTGATACGGAAACTCCCCGCGTGGAGATCGGCTCCACCTGGAACGCCGCGTCCTCGCACGGCAGCGGCAGCAACCCGGAGTCCAAGCTGCTGTTGCTGGCACACGCCTTCGATACTCTCGGCTGCTCCGCGGTCGAGTTCCGCACACATTGGCTCAACCACCAGTCCCGCGAGGCTATTGCCCGGCTGGGCGCCAAACAGGACGGGATCCTGCGCAGCCACACCCGGAGCGTCGACGGTGCGCTCCGGGACACCGCGGTGTTCTCGATTCTCCAGCACGAGTGGCCGATGGTCCGCAATGGGCTTGAATTCCGGCTCGCGAAGCAGCGGTAGCCGCCGGGCGCGACGCCGGCGTACCCGACAGCACGAGGCTGTCGCCTGCCCGGTCCCCGTGGTTAGCTGGCAGGGTGGAAGAGTCCTTGCAGCCGATGGAATGGGACGGAGCGGTCAACGCCTGGCACATCGCCGGCAGTGTCTTCCGCATGGGCCGGCGCGAGTGGCTCACCGAGGCGGGCTGGCAGCAGGCGTACGACGGCGGCGTCCGCACGGTGGTGGACCTCCGCAACCCGGAGGAGCGGCGGCGCCGGGACAGCGATCCTTCCGTGAGCGCCGAGACGATGGCCGCGTTCGACGTCGTGCTTTCACCCACCGAGGACCCCCATGACAGCGAGTTCCGCAAGTTGTGCGTCCCGTACCTCAACGATCCGGCGCACTATGCGGACAATGCCCGGATTTTCCCGGACAGGCTGGCCGGAGTCTTCAAGGCCGTGGCCGCGGGGCGCGGCGGCGTCGTGATCCATTGTTCCGCCGGCCGGGACCGCAGCGGAATGATTGCGGCCATGCTCCAGGACCTCGCCGGAGCGGGTGAGGAGGCCATTGTGCGGGGGTACGAACGCGCTGTGCGGGGCATCAACGAACACCACCGGGTGTCGACGGTCCCGCACCCGCACGAGCGTTATCTGCCGGAGGACGTTCTCGCACCGCTGCTGGAAATGCGGCTGGAAAGCCTCCGGCGGTTCGTTCGCCACGTAAAGACGAGGGATTTTCTGCGCCACAATGGCATAACGGACCGGGAGCTGACTGCCATTCTGGCCAAATTGGGGCGCTAGAGTAACCGGGTGAAGACTCCGACGTATCAGCTGACAGTGCGAGCGGTCGCGGCTGCCGCCATCGCGCTCGCGGGATCGTTCTACTCCGTTCCTGCCCTGGCCGAGGCCGGGGGGACCGAACCCGGGCCGTCGGCCTCGCCGTCGGCGACCTCCAGCCCGGCTGCGGCGGCACCGGAGCAGGCTCCGACGACGGCCGGCACGGCAGTCGCTCCGGGAGGGACGGCTCAGACAGTGCCGGGAATCAGCGACGCCGGACTCGCCGAGGCCGTCCAGCGCGACCTGGGCATGACACTCGAGGAATTCAACGCCGCCGGCCAGCTGGGCAGGACCGCCGCGGACGCTGTGCCCTCCCTGCGGGAGCTGCCCGGCTACCTGGGCATGAGCCTGCGGGACGGCAAAATACTCGTCGAAGGCAATGGCCCTGAACTGCAGGCCCGGGTGGATGAGCTGAACGGGGCCGGAACAGCCGTGTTCACGCTCCTGCCTCCGGCAGCCGCACCCGCGACTACTCCGTTAGAGGCTCCGACCGCTGCTCCGACCCCCACTCCGACCGCTGCTCCCTCGGCTGCCGATCTGGTGGCGTCCAGCACCGAGCAGCTCTTCCAGGCCTACCTCCGCGAGGTGGGGCCGGCCGGGCTGCAGGCGGTGGCCTACTCCGGGGGTAGCTTCATCATCCGCACCGGTGGCACAAATACAGCAGAATCAGTCCGGTCCCCGGCCCCGGACCAGCGAACCGCGCTGGCGACGGACACCGCGGCGCCCGGCAAGATGTCCGCGGCCGACTTCGTGGCCCGCTACGCCAACGTCCAGCTGGAAAAGGGCGCCGCGATCATCACGGAAGCCCCGGTCACATCGGACATCTTCGGCGGGCAAGGTTACGTCACGGACGTCAACACAATCTGTTCCGCAGGCTTTGGCGCATTCGAGCGCACGACGGGCGAGCCGACTATCCTGACGGCCGGCCACTGCGCCGAAGACGGCGTCAGCCGAGCCACGGAAGTTGAGCCCGCAAGTTCGTCGACGGCTGGAGGCTCGACGACGGCCCTGACGCGCCCGCTCGCCGCGCTTGGAACCTTCGGGTTCAGCCAGTTCGGTGGCCCCGGCAACTCAGTCATCACCGGCACGCAGGACAGCCCCGGCAACGTCGGGACCGACATAGCAGTCATCGAGGGACTTGCGCCGGGCGTCAACGTGCGGCCTGCCGCCTCGAAGTGGGACAACGTCGCCAACCCGGATTTTTCCGCCGTTAAGATCATTGGAAAGACCGCGCCATTCCAGGGCCAGTCCGTATGCCGGTCGGGGCGCACTACTGGCTGGAAGTGCGGCACCGTCGACTCGGTCGGCATCTGGGTAATCCCGGGGCCGAAGAGCCTACCTCCCCGCTACGACAACGACCTCCGGGCGGTCCATGCCTTCGATTCGACCTCAGTTAAGTCAAGCGGGGGCGACTCCGGCGGCCCCTGGATCAGCGGGAACTTCGCCGTCGGTACGCACACCGGAGCCGAAAAAGCGGACACCTCGCAGCTTCGTGCCATCGCCTCAACCCTGGAGGATGCGCTGGCGCAGGTCCCGGGCTTCGAGCTCCAGCTGTTCCTGAACAAGCCCGAGCTCGTGGCGCCGGAGAACCGGACTTTCAGGGCGGGGCAGGACATCCCCGGCCGAGTCCCGGCTGCCCCGGCGTCGGCCGTCGCAGCCAACTCGAAGGTGCTCATCACAGTAGAGGGGCAGGCGCCGGTGGAGGTACCGGTTGACGGTGCCGGAAACTGGGCGCTCCCTGCACAGGGAACCGCCGGCCGGGTGAACTTCAGCGCGGAGACCGTGAACGGCTTCAGCCGGTCGGGCGCAGCTTCCTTCGCCGTCCAGGTCTCTGACCTCGACGCGCCGGTAATCACCATGCCGGCGGATTCGGCAGCCCTGAAAGCCGTCACCCGCGTCGACGGCACGGGAACCCCCGGGCTGACGGTAAAACTGACGGGCGACATCACGGGATCTGCCGTCGTTACGCCGGACGGCCGCTGGAGCATCCCAGTCACCGCGCCCGTCTATGGCCAGATCGCAGTGCACGCAGTGCAGACCGCTCCGTCGCACCTGGACAGCCCCTCCATGACCCGGAACTTCACTGTCACCCCGGCTGCTCCTGCCGTCGCCTCGATCGTCGACGGCGTCCACCTCAGCCAGGACGCCCTGCCCGAGACGATCTCCGGAACCGGAGTCGACGGCGCCGACGTGAGCGTTTCGGTCGACGGGGCGCCGGTGGGTGCTGCCCAGGCCGGGGCCGGTGGTGCCGGCGCCGGGGCACGCGCGGTGGTCCGCTCCATGCTTCCGCAGGTCCTGGTGGCGGGCGGACGCTGGAGTGTTCCGTTCCCCTCAGGCCTCGCAGTGGGCACCCACACCCTTGCCGTAGCCCAGTCCGTCGACGGAATCGCCTCGGCCCCGCTGCTGCTGAGCTTCTCCATCGATGCGCGGGTGGTCCTGCCGGCGGCCTCCTCCAGCCAGCCTGAGCAGGCCAGGGTCCTTCCTGTGGGCTCCGGGCAGCTGCCCAACACCGGTGCGGGCTCGGTCCTGCCGGCAGCGGGCCTGGCGGGCGCATCGCTCCTGCTCGGCGGTGCCCTGCTGGTGCTGGGGCGGCGCCGGGCCCCCAAAGCCGTGCCGCTGGGTTAGACCTCCTTCGGCGGGACAACGAAGGGCTCCAGCCGGGAAATCCCGCCAGGAGCCCTTCATCCCTCAGAGCAACTATCCGGTTGCCTCAGTCGTCGTCGCTGTCTCCCCGCCACTTGGCGGAATCGACCACCTGTACTGCGACACCCAGGTTGTTGTCCGCCAGGCTGCCCCAGGCGTAGACGATCGTGTTCTTGCCCTTGGTGACCGGTACATCAGCCGGGCCGATCAGTGGCTCGGTGGTTCCGGCGGCCGCGACGGAAGCGGAAACCGTTCCGGCGTTAAGCGTTAGCACCTTCTGCCCGGGATTTTCGAGCCCCTTGATCACCGGGGTTCCGCCGGCCAGGATATCGACGGCGGGCGCGGCGGCTACGTGCCGGACGGTGAGCTTGCCTTGACCCTTGGGGCTGGCGGAGGTGTTGTTTTTGAAGAGGGTTGCGGTAGGCGCCCCGGAGGCGTCCAGGTGGGCTACAGCGGTGTAGTTGCGCCCTTCCTTGAGCTTGACCTCGACCGGTCCGATCACCGGGTTTTCGGCGCTCGTGGCGTCTGCGGCCGTGATGGCGATCTTGTAGCTGCCGTCATCGAGCTTCAGCGGTCCGGCGAGGGTGCCCGGGGCGAAGTCGTCCAGGGTGAGCTTGCCATTCACCCACACGTCCACCGTGAGGCCGGGAACGCCGTGGAGGACGGACAGCAGTGCGTCGTCGTCGCCGTCGTCGTGCCTGTCACTGGCCTGGGCCGGGGCGGCGAAAACTAGCGCGGCCAGCATGGTCAGGGCCGCGCCTGCATAAACGGTTTTGCGCATTTCAGACTCCTCGTTAAGTTGCCCGTGGTGGTGGGCGGTGATGTGCTTACACCGTTACTACCGGACGTGAGGGCCCTTTGGATGCAGCCGGATTAGTTCTTTCGGTCCAACAACAGGTTGGTGATCCGCAGCGTGCACAGCCGCTCGCCGGCCTCGTTGGTGATCAGCACCTCGTGGGTGGTCACGGTGCCGCCGAGGTGGATGGGCGTGGCCGTGATGGTGATGAGCCCCTGGCGGGCGGACTTGTGGTGCGTGGCGGAAACGTCCACGCCCACCGCCGTCTTGCCCAGGGTGCTGGCGTGGATGACCGCGGCCCAGGAGCCCACCGCCTCGCCGACCGCCAGCGAGGCGCCCCCGTGCAGCAGCCCGAAAGACTGGCGGTTGCCCTCCACCGGCATGGTCGCCACCACGCGTTCCACCGATTCCTCGACGATCTTCACGCCCATCTTCTGGTCCAGCTCGCCGAGGGTGATCTTCCACAGCTCGGTATTGCGCGGCTCGGGCGTCATAGCGTCTCCTCTGTGGCCGGAAAGCCGTGGGCCCGGGCCTGTCTGTGCTGCCGCAGCTAGTGTGCGGCAGGCCTCATTCATGTACTGTAGTCATATTACCGAACGGACGGTCAGTAATGCTGGCCGTGTTGATCTTGCCCCTGTTGGAAGGACCCGTCAACGATGACCACCACTGCAACTGCTCCGGAACCCACAGTAGACACTGCCGGGATCGTTCCCAGCTTCATCAGGGATTTCTGGTGGACCCCCGACGCCGGCTCCGCAGCCGGCGCCGCGTCCGTCCTGGACGCGAGCACGGGTGAACTCCTCGCCAGGGTGAGCACCGAGGGACTGGACCTTGCCGCCGTCGTGGACTACGGACGCACCACCGGCCAGGCGGAACTCGGAAAGCTGACCTTCCACCAGCGCGCGCTCAAGCTCAAGGAGCTTGCGCAGTACCTCAACGGCCGGCGCGAGGAGTTCTACGCACTGTCGGCGCAGACCGGCGCCACTAAAATCGACTCGATGGTCGACATCGACGGCGGCATCGGCGTGCTCTTCACGTTCGGCTCCAAGGGCCGGCGTGAACTCCCCAACTCCCAGGTGATCGTGGACGGCCCCATGGAGGTGCTGTCCAAGGACGGTTCCTTCGCCGGCGAGCACATCTACACCCGCATTCCGGGTGTCGCCGTGCAGATCAACGCCTTCAACTTCCCGGTCTGGGGCATGCTCGAGAAGCTGGCCCCCGCCTTCATCGCCGGCGTGCCCACGATCGTCAAGCCCGCCACCCCCACCGGCTACGTCACCGCCGCTGTGGTTAAGGCGATCATCGAATCCGGGATCCTGCCCAAGGGTTCGCTGCAGCTGATTTCCGGCTCGGTCCGCACCATGCTGGACCACCTCGACTACCGCGACATCGTGGCCTTCACCGGCTCAGCCTCCACCGCCAACACGCTCAAGTCCCACGCCAACGTGGTCAAGGGCGGGGTCCGCTTCACCTCGGAAACCGACTCCCTGAACGCCTCGATCCTGGGCCCGGACGCCGTCAGGGGCACCCCGGAATTCGACGCCTACATCAAGTCCCTCGTCACCGAGATGACCGCCAAGGCCGGCCAGAAGTGCACCTCGATCCGCCGGGCCATCGTCCCGCAGGAGCTGGTGCAGGATGTTATTGCCGCCGTGGGCGAGCGGATCCGGGAGCGTGTTGTCATCGGAGACCCGCGCGCCGACGGCGTCACCATGGGCGCCCTGGCTTCCCTGGAGCAGCTCGCCGACGTGCGCGCAGCAGTCCAGGCCATGCTCGACGCCGGCGGCGAACTCGCCTACGGCACGCTCGATTCGCCCAAGGTCACCAGCGCAGACGGTACCGTCGGCGTCGTCGACGACGGCGCGTTTATGTCCCCGGTTCTCCTCAGCTGGGCCGATCCGGACGCCGAGGAGGTCCACTCGCTCGAGGCCTTCGGCCCGGTATCGTCGGTGATCGGCTACACGGACCTGGCCGACGCCGTCCGCCTCGCCGCCCGCGGCGGCGGCTCACTCGTCGCCTCGGTCTGCACCAACGATCCGGCCGTTGCCCGCGAACTCGTCACCGGCATCGCTGCCCACCACGGCCGCGTGCACATGCTCAACCGCGAGGACGCCCGCAGCTCCACCGGCCACGGCTCCCCGGTCCCGCACCTGGTCCACGGCGGCCCGGGCCGGGCCGGCGGCGGGGAAGAGCTCGGTGGCATCCGCTCCGTCCTCCACCACATGCAGCGCACCGCCATCCAGGGCTCGCCCAACATGCTGACCGCCGTCACGGGCGTCTGGCACACCGGCGCGGACCGCAATTTCACGCTCGAGACCGAAGGCCAGCACCCGTTCCGGAAATCCCTGGCCACGCTCCACATCGGCGACGCCATCCGCTCCGGGCTGCGCGAAGTGACCCTGGACGAGATCACCAAGTTCGCCAACTCCACCGGCGACACCTTCTACGCCCACACCAACCAGGCGGCCGCCGCGGCCAACCCGTTCTTCCCGGGCATCGTGGCGCACGGCTACCTCCTGCTCGCGTGGGGCGCCGGGCTGTTCGTGGAGCCCGCGCCGGGTCCCGTCCTGGCGAACTACGGCCTGGAAAGCCTGCGCTTCATCACCCCGGTGGCCGCGGGCGACTCCATCCGGGTCACGCTGACCGCCAAGAAGATCACCCCGCGCGAGACCGACGAGTACGGCGAGGTGGCCTGGGACGCCGTCCTGAGCAACCAGAACGATGACCTCGTGGCCACCTACGACGTCCTCACGCTCGTAGCCAAGTAACGGACGCTCGCCGCCTCCCGGAGCGCAGATTGGCAGGCTCTTTCCGTCCCGCTCCGGCGTAGAATTCTCAACGTAGGAGGTGGCGAAATGACCCTAGTATTGAACAAAGCCACAACCGTCTTGCCCGTGGATGACCAAGAGCGTGCCCGGCATTTCTACGCGGACACGTTGGGGCTCCCGCACCGGGGCGTGGCAGATGACGGAAGCGAATTGTTTGGCTCAGCCGGCGGCCCGATGCTGCAGCTGATGCACGTCGAGGATGGAAAGCATTCAGAGCACACCACCCTGAGTTTCGAAGTCAGCGAGATCGAAAAGACGGTCCGGGAGATGGAGTCGAAAGGGGTCCAGTTCCAGGACTACGACCTCCCGGATCTCAAGACCGAGAACCACATTTGTACGACTAATTCCGAGAAGTGCGCCTGGTTCATGGATTCCGAGCACAATATTCTCTGCGTGCACGAGAACATCACCGCGGTGGCTGACTACCAGCTCTGAGCGGAAGTTCCTGACACCTGCGTCGTCAACAGCGCCCCGGCCTACCGGGGCGCTGTTGTTGCGGTTGGTCCCGGGTCCCGGGTCAGTGGTCACCGGTCCGGGCGGGACCAGGGCGAGACGGGCCGGGGCTGCAGGACACCTGCCACGGTCAGGTCCACCCGCTCGTTGAAGAAACTGATCAAGCCGTGGATCTGGGCGGCATCCTGGAAGCGCGTGTCGTAGCTCCAGGCGATGTTCCGGCCGCTTTCCACGCCCGGATAGCTCCAGTAGCGGGCTTGCCCTTTGTACGGGCAGACGGTCAGCTTCGGGGTCGCCTCCATGAGGTCCAAACGCACGTCCCCCGGCGGAATGTAGTAGCGGACCGGGAGCATCGTCTCGTAGAGAAGTTGCGCGCCGTTGGTGCGGGCCAGCGTGACGCCGTCGAGCGCTACCTGCACTTCCACGGACGATGCGCGGATATCAATCCGGTGGAACGGGTCCCTCGGGTGGCCGATGATTTCCTCGTCGTCCTCGAGCCAGTCGAAAGCCGCGAAATCCAGCACCACATACCCGGCCAGGTCCGGGTCTTCGGGGCGGAAGGCGGCCCGTGAGGCTGTAGCGGTGGCCGTGACGACGTCGAGTTCCTCGCCGGGTGAGGTGTGCATTCCGAAGCCTGTGCTGGGGTCGAAGTTCGACGGGGGAGCGCCCTGCCCGAGTGTGAATGGATGCTCCTCAAGGGGTGCCTTGGGTAGTTGCGGAGCGGCCAACCCGGCCTGCAGTTCCGCCTCCGGCACGGCGAAGATCGGGGTGATCCGGTTCGGCTCCCAGATGAGGTAGGCGTGCAGGGTGTCTACGACGGTGTTCCCGCCCAGGCTCGCGCGGACCCGTTTGGCGGTGGGTTGGTAGCGCAGCTGGGCGAAGGTCGAGAAAAATACGGTGGATAGTCTCGTGGCCATGTTCCCAGCGTGGACGCCGGGGTCAACCGCGTCAACGGTTCAGGGCCGGGAACCCGGCAGCGCTGCCTCAGCGGGGGATGTGGAGACCGTTGAACGCCATGGTGATGACGTCGTCGGCCAGCTTCTCGGGGGACAGGGAGCCGCCGGGCTTGTACCACTCGACAATGGAGTTGATCGTGCCGAAGAGCAGCCGGGTCACGGTGCGGGGGTCGATGTCCTGGCGGAGCGAGCCCTCATCGCGGGCCGCCGAAACCAGGGCCGCCACCTTGTGGTCGAACGTGCGGCGGCGTTCCAACGCGTCACGTTCGATCTCGGTGTTCCCGCGGAGGCGCAGCAGCAGGGTGACGAAGGGAAGCCGCTCCACGAGGACGGCGATGGTCTCGCGGAGGACGAACTCCAGCCGGGCTTCGGCGGTGCCGGTCTGGGCCTGCGGCTGGTCCAGGATGGCTTCGAGGCCGCCGAGGGCGTGGTCCAGCGCGAGCTTCAGGAGGTCGCCTTTGGACGGGACATGGTGGTAAATGGCCGACTTTGAGATGCCCAGGTTTTCAGCAAGGATGCCCATGGAGGTGGCGTCGTAGCCGTGGCGGTTGAAGACGTCGACGGCAATCACCAGCACCGACTGCTGGTCATAGCCGGGGCGGCCGCGTTTGGTGCTGGTTGTTGTGGTGGGCATACTCGCTAGTTTCTCACGATCCGGTGGCCGTCCATCCCGGCCCGCCGCGGCCGGCCGGGCTGGACGGTTTGCTAGGCCTTGGGGCGCAGGTCGTAGATCCGGCGGAGCTTGCCGTTGGACCGCTCCAGGGAACCGGGCTCGACGACGTCGACGGCACAGGAGGAGCCGACGTGGATCTTGATCTGCTGCTGCAGGACCTTGGCAGCCGAGGCGACACCCTCGACCGTGACGGACTCGCGGCGTTCGATCTTGACGGTCAGCTGGTCCATCCGCTGGCCCGCGGGACGGGTGAGCTCGAGCTGGAAGTGCGGGCTCAGCTCCGGAATGCGCAGCGCGATCTCCTCGATCTGCGACGGGAACAGGTTCACCCCGCGCAGGATGATCATGTCGTCGCTGCGCCCGGTGATCCGGCCCATCCGGCGGTGTGCCGGGCGGGCCGTGCCGGGCAGCAGCCGCGTGAGGTCCTTGGTGCGGTACCGGATGATCGGCAGCGCTTCCTTGGTGAGCGAGGTGAAGACCAGCTCGCCGTGTTCGCCGTCGCCCAGGACCACAGAGGGGTCGAAGGCGTCGATGATCTCGGGGCGGAAGTGGTCCTCCCAGATGTGGCTGCCGTCCTGGGTTTCCACGGCCTCGCCGGCGACGCCGGGGCCCATGACCTCGGAGAGGCCGTAGATGTCACAGGCCTTCAGGTTCATGGTCACTTCGAGCTCGTGGCGCATTTCCTCGGTCCACGGCTCGGCGCCGAGCACGGCGTACTTGAGCGAGGTGGAGGCCGGGTCGATTCCCTGCTTCATCATCGCGTCCGCAATGGTCAGCAGGTAGGTCGGGGTGGCCAGGATCGCGTCGGGCTTGAAGTCCTGGATGAGGGTGATCTGGCGTTCGGTCTGGCCGCCGGAGATCGGGATGACCGTGCAGCCCAGGGCCTCGGCCCCGGCGTGGGCGCCCATGCCGCCGGTGAACAGGCCGTAGCCGTAGGCGTTGTGGACCTTCATGCCGGGCCGGACGCCGGAGGCGCGCAGCGAGCGGGCCACGAGCTTTGCCCAGTCCGCGAGGTCCTTCTTGGTGTAGCCCACCACGGTGGCGCGGCCGGTGGTGCCGGAGCTGGCGTGGATGCGGGCCACCTCGTGCTGCGGCACGGCGAACATGCCGAAGGGGTACTCCAGCCTGAGGTCCTCCTTTGTGGTGAAGGGGAACTTGGCCAGGTCGGAGAGCTCGCGGAGGTCCGTCGGGTGGACGCCGTGCTCGTCGAATTTGCGCTTGTACAAGGGAACGCGGTCGTAGGCGTAGGCCACCGTGTGCTGAAGGCGGCTGAGCTGCAGCACCTCGAGCTCGTCCCGGGAGATGGTTTCTTCGCGGTCCAGGACGGCATCACTGGTGGCGGCGACGGTTTCTTGGGTCATCTGGGGTTCCCTGCTTCTATTTCTTGGAGATGGTGCGGCTGCGGCCTCGGAACTCGGCGACGAGTTCCCCCGCAGGGGCATCGGTGGGGAGTTCGCCCGGGACTGCGGCGGCCGGAGCCGGGCCGGCGGCTGCCGGCTGCGCCGCCGTCGGCGTGCCCGTGCCGGGATCGGCGGCGTAGATCTGGATGTCGTAGAGGCCGCTGCGCCCGGTGCTGGCGCGGCGGTTGGCGACGGCGGTCAGGACCTGGCCGCGGAAGGCCGGCCTGAGGAAGTTGATGTCGACGCCGGAGGCCACGGTGATGGTGCCGGTGTCGATTCCGGCTTCACCTGGTTTCGGGCTGGCCGGGTTGCAGGCCAGCGCGAAGGCTGTGTCGCCGAAGGCGAAGATCATTCCGCCGTGGGCCATGCCGAATCCATTGAGCATTTCCTGCCGGAGCGTCATGCGGATCGTGGCATGTCCGTCGTCCAGTGCCAAAACTTCGATACCCATCCACTCCGAGGCGTAGTCGTCTTTAAGGATGGGGTGGGTGTCACCGGAAATCATCAGTCCAGCCATGCGCCATTGCCTCCAGCTTTATTTACCGAATGTTCATTAGGTAATCCCATTGTGGGGCCCGCTGTCAAGGGCTGAACGTATGCTGGGACAAGCTTCACCACACGCGGAGGCACTGCACAGCAAAGGGCGGCCATGGCCAAAGGAATATACGTCAGCGCGACGACGCCGGGTTCCGGCAAGTCGCTCATCGCCTTGGGCTTGGCAGACACCCTGCACCGGCACGCGGACCGGATCGGCTTCTTCAAGCCGGTGGTCAACGGCCCCGACGCCGCCTTGGATCCGATGGTGGCGCTGATGAAGGCCCGGTTCGGCCTTGACGACCGGCGCTGCCGCGGCGGCCTGACGTTTGCCGAGGTCCGCGGGCTCCTGGCCGAGGGAAACAGGGCGGAGATCGACGCCCGCTGCGTGGAGATCTTCGCCGAGATGTCGCGCCACTGCGACGTGGTGATTGTGGAGGGAACGGACCTCACTGGCCAGGACGCCGCCGTCGAATTCGACCTCAACGCGCGCCTCGCGAACAACCTGGCCGCCTCCGTCGTGGCCGTGGTGGGTGCTAAGGGGCGGAACGTCGCCGAGGCGGCCGACGCCGTCGAGGTGGCCCGGAAGGAACTCCTCGCCGAACGCTGCTCGCTCCTGGCGATCATGGTGAACCGGGCCGACCCGGAGGACCTGGACGCCATTGCCGCGGCCGTCCGTCCCGGCGCCTCGGGCCGGCCTGTGTACGTCCTGCCTGAGCTGGAGGCGATCGCCCGGCCGACCACCGGCGAGGTCGCCTCAGCCCTCGGTATTGGCCAGGTGGCCGGGCTGCCGGACCTGGAACGGGACGTGCATTCGGTCAAGGTGGCGGCCATGAACGTCGCCAACTTCCTGCATGTGCTCGACGACGGCGCCCTGGTGATCGTTCCCGGTGACCGGGCCGACGTGCTGGTCGCGTGCCTGGCGTCCTCGTTCTCGCCCGAGTTCCCGGTCCCGTCCGCACTCATCCTGACCGGCGGACTGGCGCCCGATCCCACGATCTACTCGCTGCTGGCGCAGGCCCCGTTCCCGATCTTCGCCGCCCCGGACGACACCTACGTGACCGCCAAGCGGGTCTCCGAGGTGCGCAGCGAGATCTGGTCCGGGCACCGCCGCAAGGTGGCCTCCGCCCTGGGCCTGTGGGCCAAGCGGGTGGACGAAACGGAGCTGCTGGAACGGCTGCACCTGCCGCGGCCGGAACGGATGACACCGCTGCGGTTCCTGCACGACCTCATCGAGCGGGCCCGGTCCGAGCGCCGGCACATCGTGCTCCCCGAGGGGAATGATGTGCGCATCCTGCGCGCCGCCGAAATCCTGCAGCGCCGGGACGTCTGCGAGCTCACCGTGCTTGGCCGCGAGACGGACATCCGGGAACTGGCCTCCACGCAGGGGATCGACCTTGCCGGCATCACCATCGTGGATCCGGCCACCTCCGAGCTGCGCGGGGAGTTCGCGCGGAAATACGCCGAGCTGCGGGCGCACAAGGGCATGGACCTGGCCAAGGCGCAGGAAGTCATGCTGGACGGCAGCTATTTCGGCACCATGATGGTCCAGCTGGGCGTAGTGGACGGCATGGTTTCCGGAGCGGCCCACACGACGGCGCACACCATCCGGCCGGCACTGGAGTTCGTGAAGACCCGCGACGGCGTCAAGATCGTCTCCTCGGTGTTCCTGATGCTGATGCCGGACCGTGTTCTTGTGTACGGCGACTGCGCAGTGAATCCGGACCCGAACGCCGAGCAGCTCGCGGACATCGCCCTGGCGTCCGCCGGAACCGCGGCCCAGTTCGGCGTGGAACCGCGGGTCGCCATGCTGTCCTACTCCACCGGTGGGTCCGGAACCGGGGAGGCCGTGGACAAAGTCCGGCAGGCCACCGAGCTCGTGCGCGAGCGCCGTCCGGACCTCCCCGTGGCAGGTCCCATCCAGTACGACGCCGCCGTCGACGCCGCGATCGCCGAATCCAAGATGCCGGGCTCCTCCGTGGCCGGCCAGGCGACCGTGTTCATCTTCCCGGACCTCAACACGGGCAACAACACCTACAAGGCGGTCCAGCAGTCTTCCGGGGCAGTCGCCGTCGGACCCGTCCTGCAGGGGCTGCGCAAGCCCGTGAACGATCTCTCCCGGGGCTGCACCGTGGAGGACATCGTGAACACCGTTGCGATTACCGCCATCCAGGCGCAGTCCGCCGGGCCGGCTCCCGCGGCTATCCAGGCCTGATCGGCCGCCCAGTAGTCAGCTGTTTTCCGGCTCCACCACGCTGTCGGGATCTTCCTGCCCGGCGGGCTCATCGGCCAGGCCCGCAGGCGTGAGATCCAGGTCCGCCAGATTCTCGGGGGCGTCCGGGGCTTCCCCGACCTCGGTGGCCTTTGAGGTCCCTGTGTCATCCAGCGCCGGGTTCGCGCCTTCGACGCCGGTCGGGTCCGGCTCGCCGGAACCGCTGGCCGGCCGGGTTGCATCTTCAGTCATGGAAATCCCTTCAGGAGTTGTCCAGTTGGTCCGCCGACTCTAGGCGCCTTCAGCGGCTTTCGCAACGGATGAGGGCCCTGGCCGGTCCGGCAATTTATAGTGGATCCCATGGAGCGCTCCGCCAGGCTCCGGCGTGATTCCAGTCCCGACGCACCCTCCGGGGTAAGCGCAGAAGCCAAGGCTCAGGAGGCCCCCGTGCTCGTGCTCGTGATTAATTCCGGTTCGTCCTCGCTGAAGTACCAGGTCCGCGATGTGGAGGCCGGAAGTGTCCTCGCCGCAGGGCTCGTCGAGAAGATCGGGATGGGTACCGGCGGTGAGGGCGACGGCCAGATCGAGGGCCCGCGGGACCACGCGGAGGCGCTGGAACTGGTGGACGCGCAGATTCACGCGGCGTTGGGGGACCGCGCCCTGGCCGCCGTCGGGCACAGGGTGGTGCACGGCGGGGAGCGGTTTGCCGAGCCGGTGCTCGTCACCAGCGAGATCATCCGCGCCATCGAACGGCTGAATCCGCTGGCCCCGCTCCACAACCCGGCCGCCGTGCTCGGCCTCCGCGCCATCGCGAAGAAGTGGCCGCAGCTGCCGCAGGTGGCCGTGTTTGACACTGCGTTCCACCGCACCCTTCCGGAGCACGCGTGGCGCTATGCCGTCCCGGAGGAGCTCTACACCAACCACGGGATCCGCCGCTACGGCTTCCACGGCACCTCGCACGAGTACGTCGCGCACCGTGCTGCGGCGCTCCTGGACGTCCCGGTGGAGGAGTTCGACGCCGTCATCGCCCACCTCGGGAACGGCGCCTCCGTTACGGCGATCCGCGGCGGTGAGTCCGTGGACACTTCCATGGGCTTCACGCCGCTGGAGGGCCTCGTGATGGGCACCCGGTCCGGCGATCTGGACCCGTCCATCCTGGTGTTCCTCGGCCGGGCCGGCTGGTCCCCGGAGGACCTTGATTCCATGCTCAACCGCCAGTCCGGGCTCAAGGGACTGGCCGGCAACAACGACATGCGCTCGGTGGTGGAGGCCGCGGAGGCCGGGGATGCCAAGGCGGCCATGGCCCTGGCCGTCGCCTCCTACCGGCTCGCGAAGTACATCGGCGGGTACCACGTGGCCGTCGGCGGGGCGAAGGCGCTCGTGTTCACGGCCGGGATCGGCGAGAACTCGCATCAGTTCAGGTCCCTCGTGGCCGAGCGGCTCGGCGCCCTCGGCGTGTTGCTCGACGCCGGGCTGAACCGGGCGATGTCCAAGGAACCCCGGGTGGTGTCCACGCCGTCGTCGGCCATCCCCGTGCTGGTGGTGCCCACGGACGAGGAACGCGCGATCGCGGAGGCGACGGCCGCCGTCGTGGGGAGCCGCGCCAGTGCCTGACATCAAGCTCCCTCTCCGCACGGAACGGCTGGTGCTGCGGCGCTTCGAAGCCGCGGACCTGAACGCCTTCCACGCCTACCAGTCGCTCCCCGAAACGGCCCGGTTCCTGCCGGGGGAGGCGAAGAGCTACACCAAATCCATGGAGTCCGTGGGCAAGTACGCGAACTTCGTGTTCGAACGCGAGGGCGACTGGATCTGCCTGGCCATCGAGGCTGCGGACGTCCCCGGGCTGCTCGGCGAGGTAGTGCTGAAGTGGCTGCCGGGCCGCGGGCAGGCCGAGATCGGCTGGAGCCTGGCGCCGGAGGCTCGCGGGAAAGGGTACGCGGCGGAGGCCGCCGCGGCGCTGCTGAAGCTTGGCTTCGAGGAACTGGGCTTCCACCGGATCGACGCCAAGCTTGACGCCCTGAACACCGCGTCCGCGGCCCTGTGCGAACGCCTCGGCATGCGGCACGAATCCACGCAGGTGGACAAATGGCACTACAAGGGCCAGTGGGCCACGGAGGTGGTCTACGCCATCCTCGCCGGCGAATGGCGGGCCCGGGTGCAGGCAAAGGATTCCACGGACTGACGAAAATGGCCGCTATGGGTGTTCCATAGCGGCCATTTTCGGCAAACGGACAGCTGTGCCGAGGCGGTCGTGACCAGGGGCGGAGACGTCGGCCAGGTCCCGGAGCGCGTCCCCCGTTCGGACTCGGCCGGACGCTCCCGCCCAGTTCCTCCCGCCAGCACCACCCTGGACCCGCGGCAACCCCCGGAAACCCGCGGATCCCCGCGGATCCCCGCGGATCCCCGTGCCCGGTCCGGGTTCCGGCGCCGGGGGTAACCGGGCTGGAGCGCCTCGGCTGAGCCACGAACCCAACGATTCGCCACAGATGGCCGCAATGGGGTGTTCCATAGCGGCCATCTGTGGCAAACGGGCGAGTTTAGCCAGTGCGCCCGGCGCCCGGACCTTGGTAGCCCAGCCCGGCCGACGTAGCCTAACGTGCCGGCGGGGCCGTGGCTGTTGGAACCGGCGACGCCGGGCCCTGAGCCGGTGCGGTGGCCGGCCCGGCGGATTCCGTGGGCTGCGGTTCCGAGCTCGCGGTGGATGTGGCAGCCGGAGCGGTTGCCGCGGGAGCGGTTGCCGGGGGAGCGGTCGCCGCGGGAGCCGTCCCGCCGGGCTGCGGCGCAGGGAAAGTCGCTCCGGGACTCGCTCCGGGAGTGGTGCCGGGGGCCGCAGTCTGGCTGGCTCCCGGCGAGCTCGGGGTCGTGGCAGGAGCCGTGCCGCCGGGAGTTCCCGGCGTCGCGCTGGGGTCGGCCTTGATGACCTCCACGATTTGCTCCTTGAAGGCGCTCAGCTTTCCCTGGATCTCCGAGAGCGGCACATTCTGCAGATTCCGTCCGTAGTCCGCGATCTGCTGCCAGAGGGCGTTCAGCCGGGCCATGCCATCGGTGCTCAGCGGGCCGTCCAGGGTGAGGACCAGCTGGCTCGCCAGTGCGTAGGTCAGGCACCGCAGGCAGTTGTAGTTGGCGGCCGCCGAGAGGTTTTCGGGGACGATCACGTCGGTCTGGCCCACGATCAGCACCACCTGGAAGCCGACCGCGACGGCGGCGCAGTCCGCGCAGCTGGCGAATGCGTAGGCCTCGTTGCGGGTGGTGACGTCCGTGCCGTCGTCGGCCCAGACCAGCGCGAAGGCGACGTCGTAGGTCACCGATCCGTCCGTGGTGTTGACGGCGAGTGACTGGTTGCCGTCCCCGTCGGGGCCGGCCGGCTGGTCGAAAGGGAACACCCAGGACGGTGCCGCCGTCGTCGTCTTGCCGTCCGGGCCGGACGCGCCGGACGCGCCGGACTGGCCGGATCCGCCGGACTGCCGCGGCACGAGAACCATGCTGAGCTGCGGTTCCTCCCGGGTGGGCTTCTTCGCGCCGGCTGGCCAGAGCGCGACGGTCCGGCCGGCCCGGCCTTCCCGCATGCCGGTGGTGGAACCTGCCGGGAAAATCGCTGTGGTCGCGTCGGCCAATGTGCCGCGCTCGTAGGGCTGGACGGGCCGGTAGCTCTCGGCGCCGGGCCACCAGGCCCAGGCCACGCCGGCCACGACGGCCGCGATTACGGCGAGGGCGGTTCCGCGGCGCAGGGCATTGCCGTGCGTTTTCTGCCACAGCCCGGTGGCGAGCTGCCGGCCCAGACGCAGCAGGATGTAGAAGATCCCCAGCACCGGCAGTGCCACGCAGGCGATCGCCAGGAGGCGAACGGAGGCGTCAAGGATATCCCCGCTTCCGAGGCTGCTGGAGAGCATGGCGTACTGTTTCTGGCTGCTAGCCCACGCCGTGCCCAGCAGGCGCGGCAGGGACAGGACCATCATGACCAGACTGAAGATGAGCAGTGGCACGGTGATCAGCACCCAGGCAGTCACGACGGCGCGGGCCCACGGTTTCAGGAGCTGCGCCGCGGGGTCCTTGGGACGCCACGGCAGGAGGCTGAGCAGGGTGGGCTTGATCCGCTGGAACAGGTCCGGGACGCCGGTGGCGTCGGCAAGGATGTGGTAGCCGTCGAAGCGGACCAGCGGCATGAGCTGCCGCACCATCTGCAGGAGCTGCGTCACGACGACCAGCAGCAGTGCGTCGTATCCGGTGGCCCACCAGATGCCCATGATCCCGACGGCGACGATCGCGTTGAAGTACAGCCCGCCAAGGTCCGTCCGGATGCGGCCGGCGCGGCCCAGCCGGTAGGAATCGGTGACATCGGTGTAAAACGCGGGCCAGATGAGATACAGGCCGGTTCCCATGGCGCCCGGGGTGGCGCCGCCCCGGCGTGCCGCAGCGGCGTGGCCGAACTCGTGGAAGCCGGCGGAGAGCACGGTGACCGCGAGGATCAGCAGCACGAGTCCCGGGTTGGCGAAGGCCTCGTGGGTGGCCGAGGCAAGGCCCTTGACCATCAGGACCCACCAGCAGGTCGCGAGGAAGACGGCGGTCACGGCCACCACGATGAGCGGGTTGAAGAGCGCGGCGAACGGGGCCGTGATCCGGCGGGTGCGTTCCGGGTCCGTCACGGTGAAGCGGAACTTCATCCCGAGCAGGGGATCGGCCCTGCGCACCTCCGGCTGCGAGCCGTCGGCCAGTTGCAGCAGCCCCAGGGGAAGCAGCTGGGAGTCGATTAAAGTCTGTACGTTGCCGGCACTGACCAGCCTGCCGAATCCGGCGCTGGCGTGTTCAGCGATTTCCTCGAGGCCGCGGGCGCCGTCGATCGCGTCGAGGACGACGTAAAGCAGCCGCGTGAGTTGCAGGGTCTGGCCGTCGGCGCGCCGGACGAGGGACGGCGCCTCCCGGTAACCGGAGCCCTTGGTCTCGCCGATGAGCTGGATACCGTCTGCCCGGACCGGCACCCGGAGAGTGCCGGTCAGGGTGCCGGCCTGGGGCCCGACAGGCCGGGAATCCGGCGCGGAAGAGGCCGGCGGGCCGTCCGAGGGGGACGGCCCGCCGTTCGGAGTGCTCATCCGGGAGCTACTGCCGGAGATCGGACTGCTGGGCGGCGTTGGCCGTTGCTTCGCCAGTGATGTTCTGGGTGATGATCGCGTCCTGCTGGGCCACCGCGAAGGCGTTGCTGTCGATCGAGCCGATGTTGGCGGCCACGGCAGCATCGATCGGGGCGGCGACGTTGGCGTTGGCGGCGACGGCCCCGTTGATGGGAGCCGCGATGCCGGCGTTGGCGTCCAGGTCCACGTTCACGTTCAGCAAGTTGCCGTTGACGGCCCCCGCGGCTGCGGCGGCGTCGGTGGGCAGGGCGTCGGTGGGAAGGGCATCGCCGGGCAGGGCGCCGACGTCGGGAACGGTGCCGCCGGGCAGCACGCCGCCGGCGTCGACGGATGTGCCGGCGTCGGCAGCGCCGGTGCCAGCCGCGCCGGCAGCCGTCGTCTCAGGGGCGGCGGCCTGGTCGATGGTGCTGTCCTGGGCGGATTCGGCGGTGGCGTCGGCCGTGATGCCCTGGTTGATGATGACGCCCTGGTCCGCGAGGGCCTGGGATTCCGAGCCGAAGGACAGGATGTTTGCCGAGGCTGCGGCGTCGATCGGGGCTGCGACGTTGGCGTTGGCGGCGACGGCGAGGTCGATCGGTGCCGAGGCGCTGATGCCAAGATCCAGGTCCGCATTCAGGTCCAGCACGGAGGCTACTTCCTTGTCCGGAAGGGCGGTGCCTGCCTGCGCCATCAGTTCGTCCTCGCTCAGCGGGGTCAGTTCCTGTTCAGTGCTCACGCTTCACTCCAGTTCCGGCACGGTTCCTGCTGCCCCCAGTGAGCAGTTTCCAGACCGATGTGCCTCATGCGAGTCAATAGTAAGCATGGTTAGCATCTATCCGGTAGGCGGCTCCCGATATTTTGCGCCGGGCCCGCCCTCAGCCCCGTGACCGCTCTCAGGAGGGTCCACAAGCGAGACAGTAACAGAGGGAAAACTTCGGTCTTTTGGGATCTCGGCAAGGTGCTTCTTTAGGCCGGCGAAACTGTGTGTCGCCACCATTGTTCTCCCAGCTCAGAAGCGCCTTTCGTTTGTCTAAGACGCGCTCGGGCGGCCACCTTCGCGTGAACCCTGCGCGAGGGTTCGTGCAGTCCTTTGATAGAGCGCGGGGGGCATTTCTGCTAGCGTCCGTTTGTATGAAGGCCGTGCGATTTTCGCCCTCGATCGAGATCGAGGCTGAACGGGAAGCCGACTTGACCCGGGAGATCCTCGCGCGGATGGCGGCCTCACAAGCGGCGAACTCCGACAAGCACCGCCACGCGATTCGCGATGCGCACGCGAAGAGCCACGCGATTCTGAAGGCAAACCTGACGGTGCACGAGGAGTTGGCACCGGAACTCGCCCAGGGGATCTTCGCGAATCCCGGTTCGTTCCCGGCGGTGGTCCGCTTGTCGTCGTCGCCGGGCGACATCCACGCGGATCGGGTACCCGCACCGCGCGGGTTCGCGACGAAGGTGATCGGCGTGCCGGGCGAACGGCTGCTGCCGGCCCTGGGCGGCCACAACCAGGACTTCCTCATGGTCAATTTTCCGGTGCTGGCCTTCGGGACGATCGGCAAGTACCTGCAGATGCTGAGGCTGCTGGAGAAAAACGCCGCGGCCCCGGACTTCTTCCAGCGGATCGTGGCCGGAACCGCCCGCCTCGCCGAGGGAGCCGTGCAGGCGGTCGGGGCCACCCCGCACGCGACACTGCAGGGCATGGCCAGGGACAACAACAACATGCTGGGAGAGACTTTTCACACCCAAGCGGCAGTGCGCTATGGCGAGTACATCGCGAAGCTGTCGTTTGCGCCGAAGTCCGCGAACGTCCGCGCGCTCACCGGCCGGCCGGTGAAGGTCCATGAGTTCTCGTCATTCCGTAACGCTGTGGTCGAGCACTTCCGCCAGGAGGGCGCCGACTATGAAGT
Organism: Arthrobacter sp. SO5; assembly: GCF_020532805.1. Lineage (GTDB taxonomy): Bacteria > Actinomycetota > Actinomycetes > Actinomycetales > Micrococcaceae > Arthrobacter. The sequence goes on from NZ_MQTQ01000003.1 coordinate 37,195, forward strand.
GCGGGTTCAGTTGTGCACGGACCTGGAGGCCATGCCGGTGGAAGACGCGTCGGTGCCATGGGACGAGAACGCATCGCCGCAGCAAGTGGTTGCCACGCTGCGCATCGAACCGCAGGACGGCCACACTCCCGCGCGTCGCAACTACGGCGACGACATCCTGTCCTTCAATCCGTGGAACGGCGTGCAGGCACACCAACCGCTCGGGTCGATCATGCGGATCCGCAAACCGGCCTACGAACGCTCGAGCGCGTTCCGGCACCACCAGAACGCGCTCGGCCGGCTCGAGCCCGATTCCCTGGCACAAATCCCTGATTGAACCCGCCACTAAGACAAGGGAGCCCCATCATGGCCGACCACGAAGATCCACGTCTGCAGGACGAGGGGAAGTTCGATGAGATCCGGCGCCGCGTCGCGGAAGTCGCGAAAGACGCGCCGCCGCTGGCCAGGATCGCGCTCGAAGCCATGGTCCGCAAGCACAATCCGGACCTGAAGGGCACCGCCGACTCTGCGGGCCGGGTGGGCATGCGATCGGGCAAGGTCTCGGAACTGACGGTCATCGTCGACCTGAAGCCCGGTGGCGCCCAGCGGCTTCAAAGGATCTTCGATTTGACCAAGGGCAACATGGACGGCGCGCAGCGGGTCTCGACGCTGCACGACATGCGTTTCGTCTTCATCGACCACAACACCCGCATCCTGTTCGCGACCGCCTACGACGGGGACTGGGACAGCTACATCAGTGATTTCGCTACCAAGATCCCGGAACTTATGGACCTGCTGTTCCAGAACGTCGAGGGCTGGCCGGGCATCTCCAGCCCGACCGTCAAGGATTTCATCGCCGAACACCAGATCAACGCCGCCGGCTGGTTCGTCGCCAACCCCCAGGTAACGGTGGTCGATGTCCGCCGGATGCAGCGCACCGAACACGCCCTTGACACGTTCTTCGACGCTATGACCGGACGTGACGATCTCGACCCCAAGACCGCGGCAGCGATGAAGACGCTGACCGACGCGATTTCGACACCGGAGGCGGTGGATTACTGAGATGTCCGGACTGGCTAGATTTAAGGCACGATTCCGGCGCGAGCGCGTGCGCCTGGACCTGGGCGACATCCAGGCGATGATCCTGCGGTCGCGGCCGGAGCCGTATGTCGGCGCCCACGCGATGGTGCACATCGATGACGCCGCGGGCGGCCGCGACCTGATCGCCAGGCTGGCAGAGCACATCCCGTCGGCCAGGGACTGGGCTGAGGACCGCAGCGCCTGGACCGGTGTGGCGATCAGCTACGACGGTCTGCAGGCGTTGGGTGTGCCCGGCGGATCCCTCGCCAGCTTCCCCTTGCCGTTTCAGCAGGGCATGGCCGCCCGCGCAGAGCAACTCCACGACTACGGCATCGACGCGCCCGAGAACTGGGACAAGGCATTCAGCCCCGGCACCTGCCACATCGCACTGAGCATCTACGCGCAGGACCAGAATGCCCTGGACACGGCGCTGGACCTCGCAATGAGCGAACTGAAGCGCTCAGCCGGCGTGACGCTGATTGGGGTCCATCCGTTCGGGGCGGACGAGGACGCAAAGAACCCCTTCGGTTTCCGCGACTCGATCTCGCAGCCGACCGTTGCCGGCAGCGGAGTGGACGCGCAGCCGGGGCAGGAGCGGGCGATCGCCGCGGGCGAGTTCATCCTTGGCGAGAACAGCGAAACGGGTGTTCCGCTAGGCACTCCCCAACCGTCAGAGTTGGGCGACAACGGTTCCTATGTGGTGCTGCGTAAGTTCGTCAGCCGGGTCGGTGCTTTCAACGACTACCTCAGGTCTCAGGCCGATGACGCCGAAGGCCAGCATCAGCTCGGGGCCAAGATGTTCGGCCGCTGGCGCAGCGGCGCGCCGCTGGTGCTCTCGCCCGATCACGACGACGAGGAGCTGGGCGCAGATCCGCAGCGGAACAACAACTTCGACTTCAAACAGGACCCGAAGGGGCTGATGTGTCCCCATGCGAGTCACATGCGCCGCCTCAACCCGCGGGACAGTCCGCTGACCATCTTGACCGATGTCAACATTCACCGGATCATCCGCAGATCCTCGACCTACGGCCCAAAGTGGACGCCGGAGGTGACCGCCGCCGATGATGCGCAAGAGGACCGCGGGCTGTATTTCATCTTCATCAGCGCACGCGCCTTCGACACGATCGAATTCATGCAGCAGGAGTGGATCAACGGCGGCAATTTCGTCGACCTCGGGATCGAGTCGGACCCGATCGTCGGACTGCACGACGACACCAACAACTCCTTCACGATCCCCGCCGAACCCGCCCGCAGGAAGCTCAGAGGGGTGACCACCTTCAACCGGATGGCGGGCGGGGAGTACATGTTCATGCCGTCGCTGACCGCCCTTCGCTGGATCGGTGCGCAGGGCTGGGCCAAGTGAGCGGCCCGGGGCGGACGATCCCGGCGCCCCCGCGCTACTTCAGCCCGGCCCCCGGCAGGAGTTCCGTGGCGCCGAGGGAATCCGCGACGAACGCGTAGTCCCAGGCCCGCTCTTTCCACTGCACGTAGCGCCCGGACGCGCCGCCGTGGCCGCCCTCCATCTCGATCTTCATCACAATCGGTTCGCTGCCGGTGTTCACTTCGCGCAGCCGCTGCACCCATTTGGCGGGCTCCACGTAGAGGACCCGCGTGTCATTGAACGAGGTGACCGCCGCGATCTTCGGATAGTCCACCGCACGGACGTTCTCGTAGGGCGTGTACGACTTCATGTAAGCGTAAACGGCCGGGTCGGTGATGGGGTTACCCCATTCCTCCCACTCCAGCGCCGAGAGCGGCAGTTCGGGGTCCAGGATGGTGGTCAGGGCGTCCACGAACGGCACGGCGGCGACGATCGCCGCGTACTTTTCCGGGGCCAGGTTGGCGACGGCGCCCATCAGCAGGCCGCCGGCGGAACCGCCCATGGCCGCGATCCGGGCCGGGTCCACCCAGCCGGACTGCGCCAGCCAGTCGGTGGCCGCGATGAAGTCCGTGAAGGTGTTCTTTTTGTGCAGCTTCTTGCCGGTGTCATACCAGTGCCGGCCGAGCTCGCCGCCGCCGCGGATGTGGGCGATCACGAAGACGATGCCGCGGTCCAGCAGGGACAACCGCGGGATGCCGAAGCCCGGATCCATGCTCAGCTCGTAGGAGCCGTAACCGTAGACCAGCCCTGCCGCCGTGGAGTCGCTCGCCACGGAGGCGTGGCGCAGCACGGACAGCGGGATCCTGGTCCCGTCGGAGGCCACGGCCCACTCCCGGCTGGCGACGTAGTCGGCCGGCGAGTAGCCGCCCAGGACCGGGCTTTCCTTGCGCAGCAGCAGGTCGCCCGCCGGAAGCTCCGCCGTCGGGAGCACGAAGTCGTAGACCCGGGATGGCGTGAAGTAGGACGTGTAGCCCATCCGGATCACGGGGGCCTCGTAATCGGACCCTGCGACGCCGGCGGTGTACAGCTCCTCCTCGAAGGCCGGTTCCACGGGGGCGCCCTGCTGCGCAGTGCCGAGCCCGGCCAGCGGCAGGACCTGCACGCGCTCGATCGTGTCCTTGCGGACCGAGACCACAAGGTGGGTCGAGGTGACGCCGGCGCCGTTGATCCGGACCTCGTCTGAGTGTTCGACGACGGTGGTCCAGTGCTGCTCGGCGAGCGGCTTGTCGAGTTCGGCCAGGTCCACCAGCGAGACCATGGAGTTGATCGCGTCCATGTTGTGGGTCAGCAGGATGGTTTCGGTGGGGGTCCCGGAGGCGTCGGCCAGCAGGAACGGCTCGGCCTCGTACAGGATGTGTTCATCGCGGGGGATGACGGTGCGGAGTCCGGCGTCGGGGTCATCGAAGCGCAGCAGCCGGGTTTCGCTGAATTCGGAGCAGCCGATGCCAAGGACAAGGTGGCGCCGGTCGGCGGAGAGCTCGAAGCCGAGCCACATGGCGACGTCGTCCTCCTGGTAGATGACCTCGTCCTGGGTGACGGGCGTGCCGAGCACGTGGGACTTCACCTGGTACGGGCGCCAGGAATCATCCACCACGGTGTAGAAGATCCGGCTGCCGTCGGGGGAGAAGGAGATGCCGTAGAAAATGTTCTCGATCACGTCCGGGAGGAGTTCCCCGGTCCGCAGGTCCTTGATGCGCAGCGTGAACCGCTCGTCGCCGGCGTTGTCCACGGCGTAGGCGTACAGGGTCCCGTCGATGGTCACGGCGGCGCCGCCGATGGAGAAAAACGGCTTGCCTTCGGCTTCGATGTTGCCGTCGAGCAGGATCTCCTCGCCCGGAATGTCGACGCCGACCTCCACGGCCGGGGGTGTCCAGTCCGACACGCGGTCCCCGGTGTCCTGGGCCAGGACCCGGCACTGGATGCCGTATTCCTTGCCCTCCACTGAGCGGGTGTAGTACCACCAGCCGTCCTTGCGGTTGGGGACGGAGAGATCCGTCTCCTGCGTCCTGCCTTTGATTTCCTGGAAGATGGCCTCACGCAGCGGCTCCTGGTGGGCGGTCACGGCCTCCTGGTAGGCGTTTTCGGCCGTCAGCAGGTCAACTACCTCCGCCGATTCCTTGTCGCGAAGCCACTCGTAGTTATCCTCGAAGGAGTCGCCGTGGCGGGTGCGGACGGTGGGAACCTTCCTGGCGACGGGAGGCTGCAGGGACGGCTGCGCAGGAGTCTGGGTCATGGACCCAATCTACCGTCAGGTGCGCTGGCAAAGCCCGAGGCTGTGGCCGGTACTCAGTTTCCGTTCTGCAGATTGTTCGCCGCCACATAGTCCCCCAGCGTCCCCGAGCCGAGCGCGGCGGACACCGCCGCGGTGGCCGCATAGTCCTGCAGGACGATCGACTGGCCGTCGCTGCTGGTCCCGGTGCCGGCCGTCGGCAGGGTGAAGAACACGCCGCCGCCGGGACCGGTTCCGCGCAGGCTGAAGGCGAGCCGCTCCAGGGAATCGAGGGTGAGTCCCGGCGTCACCGTGACGTGCGGCAGCACGGTGGTGACCAGCAGCCGGGCCGTGGCGCGGTCCGCGAGGACGCCCTCGCCGGCCACCTTCGCCAGCACGGCCTTCAGGAACGTCTGCTGGTCACGGACCCGCTGGTAGTCGCCGTCGGCGAAGGCTTTGCGCTCGCGGACGAAGTCGAGGGCAAGGGCGCCGTTGAGCCGGTTCACGCCCGGCGGGTAGTAGTGCTGGGATTCGATCGTCCCGGTGAACGGCGCCGTCACGTTGACGTCGATGCCGCCGACTGCGTCCGTCAGGGCGGCAAAGCCCTCGAAGTCGACCATGACCGTGTGGTCGATGTGCGTACCGAGCAGGGCCTCCACGGTGCGGGTCTGCAGCGGGATCCCGCCGAGTTCGAGTCCGGCGTTGACCTTCGCCGCCCCGTACCCGGGGACGTCCACCCACAGGTCGCGCATGATGGAGATGCCGTAGACGCCTTGCCGGTCCGCCTGGAGGTGGATGAAGACGAGGGCGTCGCCACGCTGGTCGGACGCGGCGCCGGCGGCTGCCTCCGCCCGGGCGTTGACGCGGCTGTCGCTGCCCACCAGCAGGATGTTCAGGGCGACGGCGGGCGGCTCCGGCGTCGGGGTCGGTGTGGGCGTCGGAGTTGGCGTGGCTGCCGGCGCGGTTGCCGGGGCCGACGTCTCGACGGGAGCTGCGGTCTCGGCCTGCGGGCGGTTCAGCACATAGGCGACGGCGACGGCGATCAGCAGCAGGGCGGCGGCGAGTGCGGCAATGACAGTCCGACGGCGGCGCCTGGCCGGTCCGTTGGCACCGGCGGCGGGGCCCGGGGTTGACGTCGCACTTGGTCCTGCTGGCTCCATCTGTGGCTTCCTAGTTGCCCTTGCCGAGGTTTTTGGCGGCCACGAAGTCAGCGAGTTTGTCGGCGGTGAATGCGGCTTTGAGCTCCTCGATGGCGCCCGTGTCCGGCAGGACGATGGACTGGCCGTCCGCCGACCTCCCGACGCCGGCCGTGGGCAGGGTGAAGAAGACCGTGTCGCGGCTGCGGATATCGCGCAGGCTGAAGGCGAGGCGGCCCACCTCAGTGGAGTCGAGTTTCGGTGCGACGCTGAGGTAGGGGGAGACGGCGCTGAGGACCTTGGCGAGGGTGATCGGGTTCCCGAGCGTGCCGCCGTCGAACGTCTTGGCCAGGACCGCCCGGAGGTAGGTCTGCTGGTTGCGGACCCGCTGGTAGTCCCCGTCCGGGAAGGCGTAGCGCTCACGGACAAACGCCAGGCCCTGGGCCCCGTTGAGCGTATTCAGTCCTGGACGGAAATCGTAGGTCTTACCGCCGCGGACTGTGGTGAACGGGACCTTAATGTCCACTTCCACCCCGCCCAGGGCATCGGTCAGTCCCTTGAAACCGGCGAAATCGAGGCTGACCACGTGGTCGATCCGTTGCTGGAGCAGGGACTCCACCGTCTGGACCATGAGGGGAACGCCGCCGAAGGCGAGGGCCGCGTTGATCTTGGCCTGCCCGCGGTCCGGAATGTCCACCCACAGGTCCCGCATCAGCGAGACGCTGTAGATGTGCTCGCGGTCCGAGGGGATGTGCAGCAGCATCAGGGTGTCTGCGCGCTGGTTCGACGCGGACCCGGCCGCGGCCTTGGCGGACGCGGAACCCTCGGCCTTATCGCGGCTGTCGCTGCCCAGCACGAGGATGTTCATCGGCGCGGGTTTCCCCGCGGGGGTTGGCGGGGCCTGGACCCGCCTTGCCTCGGCCGGAAACGCGTCCTCGATCTTGGTGGTCTGGGAATCGTAGATGTTTGCCAGCGAGAAGAAGTACGCCCCGACGGACCCCGGAACCAGCAGGATCATGACCAGCAGGCACACCATCAGCGCCCGCCGGGTCCGCGCCTTGCGTCGCGGGGTGACTCCAGTATCCAGCTGAGCAGGCGCCTTGGCGGTCCCGTGCTCCGCTGCAGGTTCGCGGTCTACTTCGAATCGATTCGACATGCAGTTCCTTGAAGGTCGGTGCAGCATCCGGCGCCGACGCCGGAATGGAGCTCGCTGCAGTCGGCGGCATGAAGCAGACCATACCACCATGGGGCCGACAACTCTTAGGCTTTTCCCCGGAGCTTTCGTGCCCCGGTGCTTGACGCATCTCGAACCTTCCGCATATCCTGAACGAACGGTCGGTAATTATTTATCGGAAATGCATAGGAGCAACCATGGCATCGCAGACCCTGCAGTCAGTGCCCGGAGAGCCAACGGCGGCGCAGCACGAACTGAGCCTCGAAGAGTTGGCCCGGCGTGAGGCTGACGGCCAGGCCTACTTCGACAAAGTCATGGCGGATGATTCGCGGATCGAGCCGCGGGACTGGATGCCCCCGGCGTACCGCAAGACGCTGCTGCGGCAGATCTCGCAGCACGCACATTCGGAGATCATCGGCATGCAGCCGGAAGCCAACTGGATCTCCCGCGCCCCCAGCCTCAAGCGCAAGGCCATCCTCATGGCCAAGGTCCAGGACGAGGCCGGCCACGGCCTGTACCTGTACTCCGCCGCCGAAACCCTCGGCCAGCCGCGGGATGCGATGATGCAGGACCTGATGGATGGCAAGGCCAAGTACTCCTCCATCTTCAATTACCCCGCCCGCACCTGGGCGGACATGGGCGCCATTGGCTGGATGGTCGACGGCGCCGCTATCGCCAACCAGGTGCCGCTCTGCCGCGCCTCCTTTGGCCCCTACGGCCGCGCCATGGTCCGCGTGTGCAAGGAAGAGTCCTTCCACCAGCGCCAGGGCTTCGAGATCCTGCTGGAACTCTCCCACGGCACCCCGGAGCAGAAGCAGATGGCCCAGGAAGCGGTCAACCGCTGGTACGCCCCGGCCCTGATGATGTTCGGCCCGCCGGATGACGATTCACCCAACTCCAAGCAGTCCATGGCCTGGAACATCAAGCGCTTCAGCAACGACGAGCTCCGCAACCGCTTCGTCGGCATGATGATGGAGCAGGTCAGGGTCCTGGAGCTTACCCTCCCGGACAAGGACATCCGTTTCAACGAAGAAACCAAGAAGTGGGAGCACGGTCCGCTGGACTGGGCCGAATTCCACGAGGTCCTGGCCGGCCGCGGCCCCTGCAACGCCCAGCGCCTGGAACGGCGCCGCGAAGCACATGACGACGGCACCTGGGTGCGCGAAGCCGCCGCACAGTACGCGGCGAAGCAGGCCAAGAAGCAAGCAGAGAAGGAAGTCGCAGCATGACAACCCCCGAACCGCACGCAGGCAACGTCTGGCCCATCTGGGAAGTGTTCGTCCGCTCCAGCCGCGGCCTTTCCCATGTCCACGCCGGCTCCCTGCACGCGCCGGACGCCGCCATGGCCCTGCGCAACGCCCGCGACCTCTACACCCGCCGCAACGAGGGCGTGTCCATCTGGGTTGTTCCGGCGGACGCCATCGCCTCGAGCGATCCTGACGCGAAGGGCGCGTTCTTCGAGTCGCCGCAGGGCAAGGACTACCGGCACGCGACGTATTACACCAAGAGCGAGGGCGTGAAGCACCTGTGAGCACCTCTCCTGAAACCGCCGTGCCCGCCGAAGAAACAGCCGGCCACGGGGACATCTCCGTCGGCGTCAAGGGCTCCGCGAACAGCGGCGAGGCCACGGCAAGCGCCACCCGCATCACGCCCGGCAACGCCCTCCGTCCGGAGGACATCGCCCTGGCCGTGAGCCGCGGCACCGCCAAGCCGGGCGAGGACGTGGCCGAGTTCGCCCTGCGCTTGGGCGATGACGCCCTGGTCCTGGCGCAGCGCCTGGGTCACTGGATTTCCCGCGCGCCGGAGCTCGAGGAAGACATCGCCCTCGGCAACATCGCCCTGGACCAGCTGGGCCACGCCCGGTCCTTCCTCAGCTACGCCGGCGGATTCGACGGCCGGAGCGAGGATGACCTCGCCTACTTCCGGCGCGAGCCGGAGTTCCGTTCCGTCGAGATCTTCGAACTCCCCAATGGCGACTTTGCCGTCACCATCGCCCGCCAGTTCGTCGTCAGCTACTACCAGTTCGAGCTCTACCGCCGGCTGGCGCAGTCCACCGACGCCACCCTGGCCGGCATCGCCGCCAAGGCCGTCAAGGAAGTGGATTACCACCGCGACCACAGCGCGCAGTGGGTGCTGCGCCTGGCCCAGGGCACGGACGAGTCCCGCGAGAAGATGATCCACGGTTTCAAGGTCATCTGGCCCTACGTCGATGAGCTGTTCCGCGACGACGAGCTCACCGGACGCCTCAGCGGGTCCGGTGCCGCCGTCGAGCCCTCCAGCCTGCGCGCCGACTTCGACCGGCTCACCGGCGAGGTCCTCGCCGAAGCGGAACTTGAGGTCCCGAGGGTCCAGCCGGCCCCCGGCGGCGGACGCAAGGGTCTGCATTCCGAGCACTTGGGCTACCTCCTCGCCGAAATGCAGGTGCTCGCCCGCGAGTACCCCGGAGCGAGCTGGTAGCCACCATGGACATGTATGTCAGCCACCCGACGGCCGCCGAGGGCCGCCCTGCGGCGGTGAAGGCTCCCGAGCAGAAGGCCTGGGACCTCGCCGCCACGGTCTGCGATCCGGAAATCCCGGTGCTCACGATCGAGGATCTGGGGATCCTGCGCAACGTCCAGGTGACGAAGGAACCGAACGCAGCCGACGGCGGTATGGTGCCGACAGTTCATATCACCATCACCCCGACGTACTCGGGCTGTCCCGCGATGGACGCCATCCGCGACGACCTCAAGGCGGCCTTTAAACGCGAGGGCTACCCGAGCGTAAGCGTTGACATGGTCCTCTCCCCGGCGTGGACCACGGACTGGATGAGCGAGGCCGGCAAAGCCAAGCTGCAGGAATACGGCATCGCCCCGCCCAGCGGCCACACTGCCGTCGATGGAAAAGCCGTCCGGCATGCCGGGCCGGTGCGCTTGTCCCTCGCCGTCAAGTGCCCGCAGTGTTCATCGTTGAACACCAAGGAACTCACCCGCTTCGGCTCTACTTCCTGCAAAGCGCTGTACGTCTGCCAGGACTGCAAGGAACCGTTCGACTACTTCAAAGTTTTGTAAGGAACAGGTGCACCATGACTGTTGTCCGCCAGACCGCCGCTGAAACGGCGGCAGCCACCGGCCGGCGTCGCGCGTCCTTCCACACCCTGACGGTGGATGAGGTCCGCCGGCTCACCGATGACGCGATCGAGGTGACGTTCGGCGTGCCGGCTGAGCTCGCCGGGCAGTTCGATTACCTTCCCGGCCAGTACGTCGCGCTGCGCACCACGCTCCCGGATGAGTCCGGCGAGCCGAAGGAAATCCGGCGCAGCTACTCGATCTGCGCCGAGCCGCGCAGCTTCGCGGACGGCAGCAGCGAGGTCCGCGTTGCCATCAAGAAGGACCTTGGCGGGCTGTTCTCGACCTGGGCCAACGCCGAGCTCAAGGCCGGGGACGTCCTGGACGTCATGAGCCCGATGGGAGCGTTCGTCTCCAAGCACGGCCGCGACGGCAAAGAGCAAAACCTCATGACTTCCATGAACGATCCGCAGGCCCTTGCGGGGGAGCCGGGCTCCTTCGTGGCGATCGCCGCCGGATCCGGCATCACCCCGGTGATCGCCATTGCCCGCACCCTGCTCGCCGCGCATCCGGAGACCCGCTTCGACCTGGTCTACGCCAACAAGGCAGCGATGGATGTCATGTTCCTCGAGGAACTCGCGGACCTCAAAGACAAGTACCCGGCCCGGCTAGCGCTGCACCACGTGCTCTCGCGCGAACAGCGGATCGCGCCGCTGCTCAGCGGCCGGATCGACGGCGAGAAGCTGCAGGCGCTGCTCGGCACCGCCATCCACGCCGACGACGTCGACGAATGGTTCCTTTGCGGGCCGTTCGAGCTCGTGCAGTTGTGCCGCGATACCCTGGCCGCGCGCGGCGTCAAGCCCGAGCACGTTCGCTTCGAGCTGTTCACCTCGGGCAAGCCGGACCGTCCCGAGGGCAACATCGGCCGGCCTGTGATCGCGGACGAGTCGAAGGACACGTACAAGATCACCTTCAAGCTCGACGGCCTCCAGGGCGAGGTTGCCAGCCCCACCCACGCCCGCGAATCGATCCTCAACGCGGCCCTGCGGGTTCGTCCCGATGTGCCCTTCGCCTGTGCCGGCGGCGTCTGCGGCACGTGCCGTGCCAAAGTTGTCACCGGCGCCGTCACCATGGACGAGAACTACGCGCTGGAGCAGGATGAACTGGACAAGGGCTACGTGCTGACCTGCCAGTCCCACCCCACGACGCCGGAAGTCACCGTCGACTTCGACGTGTAGCCCGTGCCCCGATCCCGCGATTCCGCCCCGACCCCAGGAGCCCCATGATTTCCCTCAGCATCGCCGGCGACATCGCCGAGATCGCCCTTGACGCCCCGTACAAGCTCAACGCGCTGGACGAGCAGGCCCTGAAGGATTTGGCACAGGCGTACGACGACGCCGCCGACGCCGCCGCGCGCGGCGAGGTACGGGCGCTGCTGCTCCGCGGGGAGGGGCGCGCCTTCTGCGCCGGCCGGGACATCGCCGGGGTCACACCGGAAAGCGACGACGCGCTCGCGTACCTGGGCGGGCTGGTCCAGCCGCTGCTCAAGAAAATGAGCGCCTTCCCGGCGCCGACTTTCGCGGCGGCCCAGGGCGCCTGCCTCGGGGTGGGGCTCGGCCTGCTGCTGGCCACCGACGTCGTCTACGTGGCGGAGAACGCCAAATTCGGCTCCCCGTTCGCCAAGCTCGGCGCCACCCTGGATTCAGGCGGGCACTGGTACTTCACCGAACGGCTCGGGATGCACCGGACCCTGGACCTGATCTACACCGCGGAGCTCATGAGCGGCGCCGAGGCCGTGGCCCGGGGGCTCTTCAGCCGGGCCATGCCGGCGGCCGGGCTGCTGGAGGCCACCAGGGCGATCGTTGCCAACGTGGCCACCGGCGCCACCGGGGCGTTCAACGCCAGCAAGGAACTCGTCGCCCATATCCGGGACCACCGCCTGGGCCTGTGGGAAGCAATGGAAGAGGAAAACGCCGAGCAGGCACGCCTGTGCAAAAGCGAGGATTACACCGAAGGATTCCGCGCGTTCCAGGAGAAGCGCACGCCGGTTTTCAAGGGCTGAGGGCGCCGCCGAGCGGGCACCTGAGACCGAGTTGTCCGGGTACTCGACTTTTGGGAAAGCCATTCTCATTTCGAATGGGCACTTGTAGGGTTCGGATATGACTTTGGGGAAACCAGTAACTAAGGCTGTCATTCCTGCGGCCGGGCTGGGAACACGGTTCCTGCCAGCCACCAAGGCGATGCCCAAGGAAATGCTCCCGGTAGTGGACCGGCCAGCCATCCAGTACGTCGTGGAAGAAGCCGTCAGGGCCGGCCTGACCGATCTACTGATGATCACCGGACGCCAGAAGCGGGCGTTGGAGGACCACTTCGACCGTGAACCGCATCTGGAGCGCACCCTGGAGCTCAAGGGCGATCTGGATCGCCTGGACGCAGTCCGTCACGCTTCCAGACTTGGTCCGCTCCACTACGTCCGGCAGGGCGATCCTAAGGGCCTTGGGCATGCGGTGCTATGCGCCCGCCAGCACGTTGGCGACGAACCCTTCGCCGTCCTGCTGGGGGATGACCTCATTGACGAACGCGACGAGCTCCTGAGCACCATGATCGAAGTACAGGCCAGGACCGGCGGCTCGGTGATCGCCCTGATCGAGGTGGATCCCACTGAAATCAGCGCCTACGGCTGTGCCGACGTTTCCCCCGTCGAGGGTCAGGACCACGTGCGGGTCAACTGCCTCGTGGAAAAACCTTCTATCGCCGACGCACCCTCCAACCTGGCCGTCATCGGACGGTACGTCCTGCACCCGGCGGTCTTCGACGTGCTGGAAGAAACCCGGCCCGGCCGGGGCGGGGAGATCCAGCTCACCGATGCGCTGCAGACCCTCGCCTCCTCCGATTGTGAGGGCGGCGGTGTCTACGGAGTGGTGTTCAAGGGCCGCCGGTACGACACCGGCGACAAGCTGAGCTACCTCAAGGCGGTCATCTCGATAGCCTCCGAACGGGTGGAGTTCGGCGAAGAGCTCAAGGCCTGGATGAAGGCCTTCGTCAGCTAAACAGTCTTCCCTGACCCGGCGTCAGCGGACCGCTTCCGGGATTTCCTTCGGGGCCTTACGGATCCGCGTTCCCACCAATGCCCCAGGTGCCTCCAGCAGCCAGTGGAACGGACCCGAGCGGATCCGCGCGCCCAGCCACACGGTGGCCACCACAATGGGCAACGTCACCAGGGGAGGGAGCAGCGCGTTGGAGAGATCCAGGTTGGCGTGCAGGATGGGCATTAATCCACTGATCTTGACCACCGCGCTGAGCAAGGAAATCAGGAAAATGTGGAAGATGTAGACGGGCAGTGTCTGGCTGCCCAGCCGCTGCAGCATGCGGGGAACGGTCCCCTCCATCCGGACCAAGCCCACAAGCTGCGCCATCGCGTAGAGCGCCAGGCAGGACAACAGCACCTTCAGCTCAATTTCCAGATCGAACATCATCATCGGCAGGCACACCATGACGTACGCGGCTCCCGCCAGCGCCAGCTTCGAGTACGACGCCGAGGCCATGGTCCGGTCCCACAGGCCGCGGCCATGCACGCCCAGGTAGAACCAGACAAAGTTGGCCGCCAGCGAGGCGAACTTGGCGTTGTCCATTGGTGCCGTCAGCAGGGTGGCCGCACTCTCGCGCAGCACCGGGGAGAGCGCGCTGAGGATCCCCAGCGGGATCAGGGCATAGACACTGTAGCGGCCCAGGACCCTGATCATCACCCAGGTCGCCAGGAAGAAGACCGGCAGGGCATAGAGATACCAGAACGACGTCGGCAGCACCAGGCTCAGGACCACCTCTCCGGCCGTCGGGGCCGGCGCTCCGTTGCGCGAGAGCGGCAACCATAACCTGATCAGGAAGAGAAACGTCCAGATGGCGTAGACGTAGTAAAGCCCGATCGTCCGTCGCTTGGAGGCGCCCAGGCCCTTGCCCAGGGCGCTGACACTCAGGAGACCGGAGATGAAGAAAAACAGCGGCATACGGAGCGGACTCAAGGCCTCGCTGAACGGCCACCAGAAGCCTTCGTAGTCATCGTTGACCTGGGTTTCCATGAAGAGCGCCGAGTGGAAGAGCACCACCAGTACCATGCAGAGGCCCTTGGAGAAATCGACCCACTGAAGTTTCACCTTGCGCGGCGCATCGTCTACTGACATGCCGATCCCCCTCAACCATGCTGCCGCTCGCGCCGCCGCCGCCGTTTGACCAGACCGGGAATCACGGTCCGCGGGCATCGGCGAGGCTGGCGGCCGGAGTGGCCCCCCTGCTTGAGCCGTTGCCGCCTTAGCGCCAGCCTAGGGGACAGGACCACCCGCGTCCACAGTAGTTGCGGGGCGGGAATCCAAGTGGTTAGGCCGCTCCATTCCAAGTGCTAGCGGGTATCCACGTCCTCAAAAACGAGGAACGTCTGGGTGTCCAGCACGCCGGGCATGGACTGCAGCTGGTCGAAGATCACCCGCCGCAGATCCACGTTGTCCACGGCGCGGACCAGCAGGATGACGTCGAAGTCCCCGCCGACCAGGGCGACGTGATGCACCTCCGGAATGGCGCGCAGCAGTTCCCGCAGCTCCCGCCAGGAATGCTGACGCACCTTGAGGGTCACATAGGCCGAGGACTTGAGGCCGGCCTTGATGGGGTCCACAAGCGCCGTGAACTTGGTCAGGACGCCCTCGCCGGTCAGGCGGGCAATGCGGGTATAGGCGTGTGCGCGGGAGATGTGGACGTTTTCCGCAACCTGGGTGACGGACATCCGGCCGTCCCGCGTCAGCTCGGCAATGATGTTCCGGTCCACATCATCCAGGGGAACCGCCGTCTGGTCCGCTTCGGTTTCTGCCATTTGTCCACGCCCCCCGCCGGTAATCCAGCTCACACTTACGTTTTGTCTTCTAGAATAGGCCAGAATTCTGGACTTCTCCAAGATTTTCGCAAGGGGTGGATACGAAACATCGTCCGGGACCATACTTGGGGTGAATAGTGGCTACAGAAGGACGGACCAATGACGATCTCCGCAGACCACACTGCGCAGGACCCGGCAACGAATGACCCGGCGTCGGGCGCGCCAACGCAGAGCCATTCGACAGAAGACGCCGCCAGCGAGGCCGTGCGTAAATTCGGCATCACGGTAGAGGACTACATGTTGCCGGCCCGCCACCAGATCCAGATAGTGGGCCCGGACGGCACCCTGAACCCCCACACCGAACAGGGCGCCCAGCCCGGCCACGAATACACGCTCCCCGGCGACGAGGACCTGGTGGCCGCCTACGAGCAGCTCGTCATCGGACGCCGCGTCAACGACCAGAACTCCGCCCTGGTCCGGCAGGGCCGGATGGCCGTCTACCCCTCCAGCCACGGCCAGGAGGCCTGCCAGGTTGCCGCCGCGCTCTGCCTGTCCCAGGGCGACTGGATGTTCCCCACCTACCGCGACTCCGTAGCCGTAATGGCCCGCGGTGTGGATCCTGTCCAGACCATGACGCTGTTCCGCGGCGACTGGCACGGCGGCTACAACCCGGCCGAGCATAAAGTCGGCATCCAGTGCACCCCGCTGACCACCCAGCTCCTGCACGGCGTCGGCGTCGCCCATGCCGCCAAGCTGCGCGGCGAGGACACCGTCGTCCTGGCCATGTGCGGCGACGGCGCCACGAGCGAAGGCGACTTCCACGAGGCCCTGAACTTCGCCGCCGTCTTTCACCTGCCCGTGGTCTTCTTCGTCCAGAACAACCAGTACGCGATCTCGGTCCCCCTGGCGCACCAGTCCGTGGCGCCATCGCTCGCCCACAAGGCTGTCGGCTACGGGATGGCCGGCGAGCGCGTGGACGGCAACGACGTCGTCGCCCTGCTCGCCGTGCTGGGACGTGCCGTTAAGCTGGCCCGCGAAGGCTCCGGGCCTCTGCTCGTGGAGGCGCACACGTACCGGATGCAGGCCCACACCAACGCCGACGACGCCACCCGCTACCGCCAGGACAGCGAGGTCGCCGAATGGGTGGCCAAGGACCCGCTGAGCCGGATGAACACCTACCTGGCGGGCCGCGGACTGCTCGACGACGGCCGCGCCGCCGCGATTGCCGAAAAAGCCGAGGCCGTGGCCGCACAGCTGCGCGACGGTCTGAGCGAGGACGTCCCCGTCGATCCGCAGGACCTCTTCAAATACGTCTTCTCCACCCCTACTGCGCAGCTGAAGGAACAGTCCGCCATGCTCGCCGACGAACTCGCCCGGGAAGAGGCCGCGAAATGAGCCCCACCATCACCACCTCGTCCGAGGCCAACGGCAACGTCAGCGCGGCCACCGCCCGTGCGGCCGCCACGGCTGCTGCCGCCGCCGAGCAGAAGGCGGCGCAGACGGGGGCGCAAACCATTACCCTGGCCAAGGCCCTGAACACCGCCATGGCCGACGCCATGCACGCGGACCCCTCAGTCCTGGTCTTCGGCGAGGATGTCGGCATGCTCGGCGGCGTCTTCCGGATTACGGACGGGCTCACCAGGACCTTTGGGAAGAGCCGCTGCTTCGACACCCCGCTCGCCGAGTCCGGCATCGTCGGCATGGCCGTCGGCATGGCGATGAACGGCATGCGCCCGGTCATCGAGATGCAGTTCGACGCCTTCGCCTACCCAGCCTTCGAGCAGATCGTCAGCCACGTGGCCAAGATGCACAACCGCACCAAGGGCGCCGTGAAACTGCCGATGGTCATCCGCGTCCCGTACGCCGGCGGCATCGGGGGAGTGGAGCACCACTGCGACTCCTCCGAGGCCTACTACGCGCACACCGCCGGGCTCAAGGTCTTCACCCCGGCCACCGTCGCCGACGGCTACCGGATGCTCCGCGAGGCTATCGATTCCGATGATCCGGTCATGTTCATGGAGCCCAAGAAGCTCTACTGGTCCAAGGACCAGGTGGACCTGGGCGCACTGCGCGCCGATCACGCCGCGAACACCGAGCGCGGCACGTCCTCCGAAGGCCGGGCCGCCGTCGCCCGCCCGGGCACTGACGCGACCCTGATCGCCTACGGGCCGTCCGTCCCGACCGCGCTCGCCGCCGCCGCGGCGGCCGCCGAGGAAGGCCGCTCGCTGGAAGTGATCGACGTCCGCTCGATCGTGCCGTTCGACGACGAAACGGTCTGCGCCTCGGTCCGCAAGACCGGCCGGGCCGTCGTCATCGCCGAGGCGCACGGCTTTGCGTCCGTCTCCTCCGAGATCGTCGCCCGGGTCCAGGAGCGCTGCTTCCACTACCTCGCCGCGCCGATCCGCCGCGTCACGGGCTTCGACGTGCCGTACCCGGCGCCCAAGCTCGAGCACTACTACCTGCCCGGCGTGGACCGCATCCTCGACGCCGTTGACGACCTCCAGTGGGAGAACTGACCATGAGCGAACCGAAAGTATTCCTCCTCCCGGACCTCGGCGAGGGCCTCACCGAAGCCGAGCTCGTCAGCTGGCTTGTTGCCGTTGGCGACGAGATCCGCGTCGACCAGCCGATCGCCGAGGTGGAGACCGCAAAGTCCATGGTGGAGGTGCCCTCTCCTTACGCCGGGACCGTGGCTGTGCTGCATGGCGAGCCCGGGCAGACGCTCGACGTCGGGAAGCCGTTGATTTCGGTTACTCCGGTTGGTGTCTCGGTTGCGGGTGGCGCCGTTGGCGCCGCCACAGGCAATGCCGCCCCCGCCCCTTCGCCGGACAGCATTCGTCCTGCGGACGATGCTGCCGGCTCCGACAGGCCCGATGCCACTCCCGGGGCGGCATTGCCTGCGCCCGCGGGGTCTGCTTCTGACTCGCCTGCCGCTGCCGCTGTTGCTGCTGAGACCTACCGCGAGGAGGAGAAGGCTGGGTCCGGGAATGTCCTGATTGGGTATGGGACTCCTGGTGGACATGGGGTTGCCCGGCGGACCCGGGCGCCTAAGCGGGGGTCGGTCCAGGTCGCTGCCGCTGAGAAGGCTGCCGATGATCTGGTGCTCCTGCGGACCCGGGTTCCCGGGAAGCTGGGGGCTGTTATTTCTCCGCTGGTCCGGCGGCTGGCGCGGGACCACGGGGTCGATTTGGGGGAGCTGCAGGGGTCCGGGGCCAGCGGACTCATTATGCGCCGCGATGTCGAGGCAGTGATTAAGCCGGCTCCGGTGGTTGAGCGTCCGGCTGCTGAAGCGGTTCAAACTTCTCCGCCAGCTCCAGTTGCGGCCACCGATGATACCGATGCCCGAACAGGGCTTGGCATTGCCGGGCGTACCCCGGTCCGGGGCGTGCGCAAGGCCGTTGCCGCGAACATGACGCGCAGCCGCTCGGAAATCCCGGAGGCGACCGTGTGGGTGGACGTGGACGCCACAGCCCTGGTGGAATTGCGTGCCGCGCTGAAGAAGACCGACCCGGACCAGACGCCGGGGCTGCTCGCTTTCATCGCCCGTTTCGTGACTGCCGGGCTGAAGAAGTTCCCGGAGCTGAACACCCGGATCGTCACCACCGAGGACACCACCGGCGGGGCGACGCAGGAGATCGTGGCCTTCGACGGCGTCAACCTCGGCTTCGCGGCGCAGACGGACCGCGGCCTCATGGTCCCCTCCGTGCGCAACGCTGACAAACTCAGCGCCCGCGAGCTGGACGCCGAGATCCGCCGGCTCACCGCCGTCGTCCGCGATGGCAAGGCGAGCCCCGCCGAACTGGGCAGCGGCACCTTCACGCTGAACAACTACGGCGTCTTCGGGGTGGATGGCTCTGCCGCGATCATCAACCACCCGGAGGCGGGGATCCTCGGCGTCGGGCGGATCATCGACAAGCCCTGGGTGGTGAACGGCGAACTGGCCGTCCGCAAGGTCACCGAGCTGACTCTCACCTTCGACCACCGCGTCTGCGACGGCGGCACCGCAGGCGGTTTCCTGCGCTTCGTGGCCGATGCGATCGAGAACCCGGGCTCCGTGCTGGCCGACCTCTGAGCCCGAGCCGAGCCTTATCTTTGGGCCTTTGAGCGCGAAGAGTCGCGGTCCAGCTCCCGGCCAGCCCAGGTGGGTAGAATCGTGGGCAGAACATCGCACCAACGACGGCGTGAAAGTGCCGGAACACGGAGATTTAATGTCACGATGGCTCGAGGTCGGCCCGGACAACTATGTCCTGACCACTCAAGGATTCCTGCTCAATACCGGCTTGGTGGTCGGTACCGAACGGGCCATGGTGATCGACACCGGCGGCGGTCCCCGGCAGGGACGCGAGATCCTGGACGCCGTGCGTGCGAAGACCCAGTTGCCGCTCGTCGTCGTCAATACCCACGCCCACTACGACCACTTCTTCGGCAACTCCGTGTTCGCCGACGACGGCGTCACCGAGTTTTGGGCCCACGAGAACTGCGCCGCGGAAATCGAGGGCCACGGAGACGAGCAGCGCCGTTTCGTGGCGTCGGCGGAGCCGGAGATGGCTGCCGGCGAAGGCGGCAACGCCGAACTCGTGGTCCCGAACGCGATCGTGAAGGACCAGCCCGTGCTGGTGGACCTCGGCGGACAGCGCGCCACGTTGTTCTATCTGGGCCGCGGCCACACCGACGGCGACCTGCTGGTCGGGACGGCCACCACCCTCTATGCGGGGGACCTGGTGGAACAGGGATCACACCCGTCCTTCGAGGACTCCTACCCCGAGGACTGGGCCAACGCCCTCCGGCACCTCTCCGCGCTGCGGCACCGCTACGAATTCCTGGTTCCCGGCCACGGGGAACCGTGCAGCGACCAGTTCGTCAAGACCATGGCCAACACCATGACCACGGCCGTGCGGCAGGCCACCCAGGCCACCCGCGAGACTCCCAGCGACGCCACCAAGGCCATCCCGATCCTGCCCTACGGCCCGGAGCAATCCCGGTGGTTCATCACACGCCTGCAGGAGACGCGGGCGCATCACTGACGCCGGGGTTTGGGCCGTCGATGAGAAGGGTACTCACGGCAGCGCCTAGACTTACTCTTTGAACGACGTCAAACAAGCGCCGCAGCGTGCCCCGCTGTGAGTCCTGGGAGAAATCAAAGATGCCCGAATCGGTGGAAGACAATTCAGCTGCCACTGCTGACAACCCAGGGCAGCCTGACATTCGCCGCCGCCGCGACCTGCGTCGAGCCGACGGAGAAAGTACTGCTGCCCGGACAGGAACCATGCCGGTCGTCAACCCTCGCACCAGCCCCTTCGACGCCGCCGACCGGCAGGTATCTGACCGTCCCGCACCGCTGCGCCGCAGCTCGTGGGCCGAGGCCGCGGAAGCAGCAGACGAGCGCTTTGCGGCCACCGGATCCACACCGGTGATCCGGCGGGTGCCGGCCGCGCCTTTGCCGCCAACCGCTCCGCCCGCGTCGGCTGCCCCGGACGCCGACCCGGCGTCGGACCCTGACGGGCAGACGTTAGGCGGGCAGGTGCTTGACGGGTCCGACGACGGCGACGACGCGGCGCCCGCGTTTGGGCGCGGACGCTCCGCGGCCCCCGCGCCGCCCTCCCGTCGTTCGGCCGTGCCCGCCGCGCCGGGGACCGCGCCCTCCGTACCGGCCCTGCC
Organism: Arthrobacter sp. SO5; assembly: GCF_020532805.1. Lineage (GTDB taxonomy): Bacteria > Actinomycetota > Actinomycetes > Actinomycetales > Micrococcaceae > Arthrobacter. The sequence goes on from NZ_MQTQ01000003.1 coordinate 57,717, forward strand.
CTCCCGCTCGGCCAGCCGTGCGGCGGCTTTGGCTGCCCCGGCCCCCGACTTCATCAGCTCGCCGGGCCTCTTTGTCCGGGAGCAGAAGCCGCGGCCGCTGGGCGGCTTCCGCGGCGCCCTGTACACGATGACCGGAGGCGGGCTGAACCTGGGCCCGAGTACCCGCCAGCGCGAGGAGGACGAACTCGCCCGGCGCATCTCCCGCCAGCTCCAGGGCAGCTACAACACTGCCGTCCTCAGCCTCAAGGGCGGCATCGGCAAGACGTCGACCACGGTCGGAGTCGGGCTGACACTGGCGGAATTCCGCGGTGATCCGCCGTGCGCGATCGACGCCAACCCGGACTCCGGCGACCTCGTGGAGCGCGCCCTCGGCGAGGGCATCTACCAGCAGCAAAGTCCGCGCACCATCACGGATCTGCTCAAGAACGTCGACTCCGTCGATTCCCTCACCGCCCTGGCCCGCTACATGCACCACGCCGGCAGGCTCCACCTGATTGCCGGCGAGCAGGACCCCGAGGTCTCGGATTCGCTGACGGCCGAGGAGTACCTGCGGATCCGCAAGCTCATCTCCGGCTACTACTCGGTGGCCCTCACGGACTGCGGTACCGGCGTCACGCACAACGCCATGAGCGGCATTCTGCAGTCCGCGGACAACCTGATCATCGCGGCCGGCTACGCCGTCAGCGGCGCCAAGCGCGCCCGCAGCACCCTGCAGTGGCTGGCCGGACACGGCTACGAGGACCTGGCACGCAACGCCGTCGTCGTCATCACCGACAAGGACGAGGTGTCCTCCCGGGTGGACAAGGACGCGATCGAGGACCACCTTTCCGGCATCTGCCGGCAGCTGATCGCTGTCCCGCACGACCGCGGGGTGGCCGACGGCGATCTGGTCACCCTCGAGGTGCTCCGCCCGGAAACGCGGCGGGCCTACCGGGAGATTGCCGCCGCGATTGTGGACGGCTACGTTTAGGCATGACCAACAACGCCGGGGATGAAGCGGCCCTTCAGCTTCAGGACCTGCTCCTGGGCACGGAGAACGTCGAAGATTTCCTCGGCCGGCTCGCTTCCTTCTCAGCGGCAACGCTCACCCAGGCGGCCGGCGCCGAGATCGAGTGCGGCGTGACACTGCAGCGCCGGAAGAAAACCGCGACCGTGGCGGGGAGTAGCGCCCGGGCCGTCATCCTGGACCGCATCGAGCAAAGCCTCGGCGAAGGCCCATGCATCGATGCCCTGCGCACCAAATCCGTGGTCCTGCTGGCCGACGTCGCCACCGATCCGCGCTGGCCGGACTACCAGCTGCAGCTCGCGGCGCAGGGCTGCCGCAGCACCCTGGGCGTTCCGTTGGAGATCGGCGAGGACGCTGCCGCGGCACTGAATTTCTTCGGTTCGGACACCGGGCTCTTCACCGATGCGATCATCGCCGAGGCGGAGGGCTTCGCCGACCTCGCCGGCCGGGCCCTGCGCCTCGCCGTCCGGATCGGGACCGCCCAGTCCCGGGCCGAAGACCTGCAGGCCGCCATGGAGCACCGCACGTCCATCGATCTGGCGTGCGGCATCGTCATGGCCCAGAACCGCTGCTCCCAGAAGGACGCCATGGCCATCCTCACCCGGGTCTCCAGCAACCGGAACCAGAAACTCCGCGACGTGGCCGCGGAAATCCTGCGGAAACTCACCGGCGGAGAAGTCAGCACCCACTTCGACGCCTAAAGCCCGGATCCGGCGGTGCCCCTAGGATGAAGGGGATGACCACCACAGCCCCCGCGCCGTTCAGCCTCCGCAGCATCGCCGTCCCGGCGTTCGGGCCGGCCCTGCTGTTCAGCATTGGCGAGGGCGCGATCCTCCCGGTGGTGGCCCTGTCCGCCAGGGACCTGGGGGCCTCCGTGGCCGTTGCCGCCCTGATCGTCACGTTGATCGGGCTCGGATCGTGGTTCTTCAACCTGCCCGCCTCACTGATCACCCTGAAGTTCGGCGAACGCTGGGCGATCGTGGGCGCAGCGGCGGCCAGCGCCCTGGCCTTGGTTGCCGCTGCGGTCTCACCGCTGGTCCCGGCGGGACTGTGGCTGCTCGCGGCGGCGATGCTGGTGGTCGGGATGGCCGCCAGCGTCTTCAGCCTCGCACGGCAAAAGTACCTGACCGAGGCCGTGCCGGTGGTCCTCCGGGCCCGGGCACTGTCCACCCTGGGCGGCGTCAACCGGATCGGCATCTTCATCGGCCCGTTCATTGCGGTCGCGGTGATGCAGTTCTCCGGCATCACCGGCGCCTACTGGGTGGGCGTCGTCGCCATGGCAGCCGCTGCAGTTCTGTCCCTCACCATCCCGGACCTCGTCGCCAAGCCAGCCCCCGGGGACGTCGTCCCGCCGCAGCAGCCCACCATGCGCAGCGTGGCCGCATCCCACGCCGGGGTGTTCCTGAGCGTCGGCGTGGGTGTGCTGCTGCTCAGTGCGCTCCGCGCCTCCCGCCAGGTGGTGATCCCGCTCTGGGCTGAGCACCTGGGCATGGACGCAACCCAGGCCTCGCTGATCTACGGCCTCTCCGGTGCCATCGACATGCTGGTCTTCTACCCGGCCGGCAAGCTGATGGACCGCAAGGGCCGGCAATGGGTAGCGGTCCCCTCCACCCTCATCATGGGGACGGCGATGCTGCTGATCCCGGTCAGCACCGGCTTTGTGGGACTGCTGCTCGCGGCCCTGCTGATCGGATTCGGCAACGGCATCAGTTCCGGCCTGAACATGACCCTCGGCGCCGATTTCTCGCCCGACAACGGCCGCGGCCAGTTCCTCGGCATCTGGCGGTTCATGGCCGACGCCGGCGCCACCAGCGGCCCCGTGCTGCTCTCCGGCATCACGGCGGTGGCCTCGCTAGGGGCCGGCGTGGCGGCCACCGGCGTGCTCGGCTTCGCCGCTGCCGCCGTCTTCGCCGTCACCATTCCCCGGCTCAGGCACCGCCGGAACTACTGACGGGCCTGACCCGCCAACTGACTGGCAGCAGGGGCCGTTTTCAGCGCTCATAACGGCCTTAACTGCCAGCTACTTCCGGTCCTGGATTGCCGCGGCGAAGACCGGCAGGGCCCGCAGGATCATGTCCTCGCTGGCGGTCAGCGAGATGCGGAAGTAGCCCGGGGTTTCGAACAGGGTGCCCGGCAGCACGAAGACGTCCAGTTCCGCGAGGGCAGCCGCGAAGAGTTCGTCGTCGTCCGCCGGGGTGTGCACGAACAGGTAGAACGCCCCCTCGGGCCGCCGTACCCGGTAGCCCATCCCGGTCAGCGCCTCCACCAGGAGCTCGCGTTTGCGCTGCAGTTCGCCGACGTCGACGGAGAACTGCTCCAGCTGCGGCAGGGCGTGCTGCAGCAGTGCGTTGGGGTAAATCCATCCCATCGCCATCTGCAGGGCTGTGAGCGCCTCACGCAGCGGGCCGCGGTCCGGCATGGTCGGCGGCAGGGCCAGGTAGCCGATCCGCTGCCCGGGCGCCAGATGCGTCTTGCCGTACGAGTACGCGAGCAGCACGTACGGATAGTATTCGGCGGGACTGTGGAACCGGGCGCCGTCGTAGACGATCCTGTTATAGGCCTCATCGGAGAGCAGATAGACCCGCCGCCCATTGCTGCGCGAGGCTCCCTCCAGCATGTCGGCCAGGTCCTTCAGGAGTGACGGCGGGTAGATCCGGCCGGTCGGATTATTGGGCGTGTTGACGATCACGGCGCGTGTCCGGGGCGTAATGGCCGCCGCGATCCCCGACAGGTCCAGGCTTCACTCGGGCCGGCAGACGGCGGGACGGCGGGCACCTGGGAAGGGGCGCGTCCGCGGGCCGCTCCGGCCCGAGCAAGCGAACGAATGAGCCCTCTGAGGACCGGACATGTCCCACCCTGGGGCGGGCGGTTGGACATAGTGCCTTGTGCTCCATCCCGGTCGCGGCAGCGGGGCATGTCCCCCCGGCAGCCAACGTCCCCGCGGACATGCCCTATTCCGGGGCGGGCGGTTGGACATATTCTGGATTTGCCCAGTCCCGGGTTCGACCACTGGGCATGTCCCCCCGGGCAACCGTAAGTTAGCGCAAATCCCGCTAGCGCCGCGCCGGGGTCCGCCGTCGGGCCGCATGGCCGAAAAGCCAGATGCCGGCCACCGTGGCGAGGTAGCCTGCAATCACGATCAGCGAGGTGCCGGCCCAAAAGTAGTTGGTGGTACTGCCCTCCTGGCCGGGCCCCGGCGCGATCTTCAGAAGCGAGTAACTGGCCAGCACGGCCGAGGCGAGCCCGGCCAGCACGGGGAGGGCAAGCCACAGCCGCGAGGCCGCCCAGTGCTCCCCGTAACCGTCCCAGAGGTTCCAGCGCGGCCCCGTGCGGATGATCAGCCAGCCGGCCGGGAGCATAAACGCCGCCACCACGAGGAAGGCCGCGACGACGTCGGCGGGGCGGTGCCACTGGTTGACTAGGGTGGACAGCCCGGTCGCGACGGCGAAGCTGCCGCCCAGGAAGCCGGCCAGCGGACGCCAGCGGGGCGAGACCATAAGGAACACCGCGGCGGCGGCGGAAGCCGCCATGGTGGTGTGGCCGGAGGGCAGGGAGTTCAGCTCCAGGGTTTCGATCCCGCGGTACGGCCGGACGGGGACGACGTCCTTGATGACCTGGGTGGCCACATTCGCGCCGACGCACGCCGCCACGGCGATTCCGGCCGCTGCCCAGCGCCGCCGCATCACCGTGACGAAGAGGACCACCACCGTGGCGATCAGCACGGACAGGGCGGGCAGCCAGTCGAGGAGCTTGTTGGCGGCCTTGCCGGCGGCGCCGTGGATTTCGACGGCCTCCACCAGCGCCGACTCGTCGATGAACTGTCCCGTGGTGGTGCGGACAAAGAAGTAATAGGTTCCGGCGAGCGCGGCCATGCAGGCGAGTGTGGCCAACAGGAACAGGAGCCCGGTTCCCCGGCCCGGGACGCCATCCGGGACCGCCGTGGCATGGCTTGAATCCGTCCGCGGGTACTCCGCGGACGGGTGCGTGCTGGTGCGTTCCTGCCGAAAACTCATCGGTATCAGGGTCCCACACAACTCTGCGAGCCGCCTGAGGGCCGGAGGGGCTGTTCACCGTCGATGTGAGTCATTGCCGACCTGGCAGCGGACTGCCATTCTTGGTGAATCCGCACTTCCGGCAGCGAACGAAAGGAAGAGACGATGCCGCTGTATCTGTCGAAGTTCAGCTACACACCGGAGACGTGGGCGAGGCTGATCAGCAACCCCGAGGACCGCGGAAAAGCCGCCCAGGCATACATCGAATCGGTGGGAGGGAAACTCCATGGGTTCTGGTACGCCTTCGGCGCCCACGACGGCTACAACCTGTGGGAGGCCCCCGACAATGTGTCCATGGCTGCGGTGGCTCTGGCGATCAGCGGCGGCGGCGCACTGGGCTCGTTCGAAACGACAGTGCTCTTGACGGTCGACGAAACGATCGAAGCCCTGCGGAAAGCCGAGCAGATTAAGTACCGGCCTCCCGGCTCCTGACGGTTCCGGCGCGGAGGCGGCCCGTCGAGTAGTCCTTTCACAGCAATGGGGCGCCCCGCACTGCCGTCACCTGCCAACTCGCGCCCCGGTAGGGTGTGGCTATGGACACCGCGGCGAATCATCCGGACCCCGCCTTCCCCCGCCTGCATTCGCGGCCCGCAAGGGGCTGGATCAGCGATCCCAACGGCCTCAGCTACGCAGACGGCCGCTACCACGTGTTCTTCCAGTGCAACCCGGACTCGGCCCGGCACCACATGATCTGCTGGGGGCACCTGAGCTCTCCGGACCTGGTCCGCTGGGAGGAGGAACCCATCGCGCTCCGGCCCCAGCCCGGCGGCCCTGACCGGCGGGGCTGCTGGTCGGGAGTGTTAACGGACGACGACGGCGTCCCGGCTGCCGTGTACTCCGGCGTCGCCACAGCGGAGGGCCAGCCCCGCGTGGTCCTGGCGCGCGCAGTCGAGGGCTTGAGCAGTTGGAGTCCGGAGCGGCAGATTGCGGCCGAGGTGCCGCCGGACGCTGAGGTCACGGCCGTGCGGGATCCGTTTATCTTCCGCTTCCAGGGCCGCCGATTCGCCATCCAGGGAGCCGGGCTGGCGTCTGGTCACGCGGCGCTCCTGCTCTACAGCGTGGATGATCTGCGCAGCTGGCGGTACGAGGGGATCTGGTTCAGCTCGGAAGACCCGCTGGCTGCCGAGCACCTGCCGGCGGAGGTCTGGGAATGCCCTCAACTGGTCCAGGTCCCGGATTCCTCCGGGGCGGACACCTGGCTCCTGATGGCCTCCTTGTGGACGGCCACGGACGCTCACCGCCACACCAACGGCGTCGGCTACCTCCTGGGTTCGCTGTACCCGGGTGCCGCCGGCCTGCCGGTCTTCACCCCGGAGTCGGGCGGGAAGGCGGACCGCGGCACCGACTTCTACGCCGCGCAGATCCTCGCGCTCCCGGACCGTCCGCTGCTGTGGGGCTGGTCCCACGAAGTGGCGGACAGTGCCGCCCGGCCGGGCCGCAGCCAGGAGCAAACGGACGCCGCCGGGTGGGCCGGGATTCTGACGTTCCCGCGCCGGCTCTCTGTCCACGGCGGCGCGCTCGCCGTCGAGCCGGCGCCGGAACTCCTCGCCTTCCGGGACCGGCAACTCCGCCACGGCGCTGCGGGAACCCTCACCCTCCCGGGCCAGGCCGAGGCCAAGGTCGCCGGCGGAGAAGGTACCGTGCGGCTGGTCCTCAGCTCCTTGGAGGGGCGCCGGACTGTTTTCGCGGACACGGTGGCCGGCGGCGACGAGCTTCGGATCTTCATCGACGCGTCGATCGTGGAGATCTACCACCACGGCTCCGTGCCCACCACGGTGCGCGCCTACCCCGCCGCCGGGGAGGAGTGGCTGCTCGAACTGCCTCACGGCGCGGCGGCCGATGCCTGGGAGCTCCGGCAGCCGGGCCGGGAACTGCCGGGCCGGAAGTAGCCTGCCGGGCAAAAGCAAGTAGTCGGTACTCGTGCCGGGCAGGGAACCGGTTCCTAGACTCGTAGATACCGGTCGGACGATCCGCCGGATGGTGCTCATTGAGCAGGGCCGGCGTAGACGAGTTTCCTGGACCAGGTACTCACCCCCAGTCAACGCCGGCCCACCAATGTGCCCGGCCGAATCCCAGGTCGCTGCCTGTACCACCGGTTTGCCGCCGCAGGTACAGTGAATCCATGCCCAGCAACCCGGCCCCGCCGTCTCCCGACCTGGCCGGCAGCCCTGCCCGGGATCCTGCCGCCCCTGCCGCCCGGCTCCCCGAGCTGGATGAACTCCTGGCCGGCGCCCACGTGGTGAGCCTGCCCATGCGGGTGAAGTTCCGCGGCATCCTCCACCGCGAAGCCTTGCTCATCCGCGGCCCGCTCGGCTGGGGCGAATTTAGCCCGTTCCCGGAGTACGGCGACGCGGAAGCATCCCGCTGGCTTGCCGCCGCGATCGAGGCCGGCTGGCAGGGGTTCCCCGAGCCGCTGCGCACCAGCATCCCGGTCAACGCCACGATCCCCGCCGTCGCTGCGGAACTCGTGCCGGAAATCCTGGCCCGCTTCGGCCGGGTGGACGCCGTCAAGATCAAGGTGGCAGAGCCCGGCCAGACCCTCGAGGACGACGCCGCGCGGGTCGGCGCGGTCCGTGCGGCACTGCCGGACGCCGCCATCCGGGTGGACGCCAACGGCGGCTGGGACGTCCCGACTGCCGTCGAGGCACTCACCCGGCTGTCCGCCGTCGGACTCGAATACGCCGAACAGCCGGTTCCCGATATCGCCGGCCTTGCCGAGGTGCGCCGGCAACTCCGGGCCGCGGGGGTCCCGGTCCTGATCGCCGCGGACGAGAGCGTCCGCAAGGAGGAGGACCCGCTCAAGGTGGCGCGTGCCGGCGCCGCTGACCTGATTGTCGTGAAGGTGGCACCGCTTGGCGGAGTGCGGCGCGCGCTGGACATCGTGGCGCGGGCAGGGCTCCCCGCCGTCGTGAGTTCGGCGCTGGACACGACCGTGGGGATCCGCGCCGGGCTGGCGCTCGCCGCCGCGCTGCCCGAACTGCCATACGCCTGCGGTCTCGGCACCGTGTCCCTGCTCGCCGGCGACGTCACCCGCGACTCGCTGGTCCCCGACGACGGCGCCATCAGGCTCCGCGAGGTCCACGCGGATCCTGAATTGCTGGCGGAGTATGCTGCCGCGTCGGAGCGCCGCGACTGGTGGCTGGACCGGCTGCGGCGGGTCCACGCGGTGCCTGCCGCTGCCGGCTGAGGCGCCCCGCCGGGGTTCGCCGGGGTTCACCCGGAGTTCACGTGGGGGACCCCTGCGCGCAGTCCGGTGCTGGGAGGGTGGGCAGGCCCGCAACCCACTCCCGTGGAAGGTCTCTCCATGTCTGTCTCTTCCGGACGTACGTTCTCCCTGCTTCCCATGCTTGGCCACACGAAGGGCAAACGCAGCCCGGTCACGTGCGCGCTGAAATGCGACAACGCCTGCTCCGGCGAGGTCTGCAACACCAGCACCAACAGCTACTTCCGGGACATCGCCTCCGCGACGATGTCCCGCCGCGCCGCCCTCGGCTTCGGCGCTGCCGGTGCGCTCGCCATCGCTTTCGGTAACGCCGTGACGTCCGCCGGCACGGCGGTGGCCGACGGCGGCCCCGGGCTCGCCGCCGCCGCGAAGGACGGCTTCCGCGCCTCCAAGCTGAAGTTCACCGCCATCGCGCCGGTTGACGCCGCCGTCGACGCCGTCACGGTGCCGGCAGGCTTCACCTGGCAGCCGGTCATCCGCTGGGGCGACCCGCTGTTCAAGGACTCGCCGGACTTCGACGTCGAGCACCAAAGCGCCGCGGCGCAGGCCCGCCAGTTCGGCTACAACAACGACTACACGGATATCCTGCCCGTCGAAGGCTCCAAGGACCGCAAGGCCGTCCTGTTCACCAACCACGAATACACCAACGAGAGCATCATGTTCCCGGCGTCCATGCCCGCCGCCGAGGTGCGCGCCGTCGGCCGCGCCGCGCACGGCCTGACCGTGGTGGAGCTGGAGCGCAGGAACAAGAACAAGCCGTGGGACTACGTAAAGGGCGCCAAACTCAACCGCCGCTTCCTGACGGACACCGCCTACGAACTGACCGGCCCCGCTGCCGGGTCCAGCCTGGTCCGGACCGCGGCAGATCCGGCCGGCCGGACCATCCGCGGAACCCTGGGCAACTGCTCGGGCGGCACCACGCCCTGGGGCACCATCCTCTCCGGCGAGGAGAACTTTAACGGCTACTTTGTTTCCGCGGGAACGTCCGCGGGCGATAAGCGCTACGGCTTGACCAGCAAGCCCACCGCACGGCAGTGGGAGCTGGACGATCCGCGCTTCGACACCCGCAACCCCGGCTACGAGAACGAGGCCAACCGCTTCGGCTGGATCGTGGAAGTGGATCCGTTCGACCCCACCTCGACGCCGAAAAAGCACTCCGCGATGGGCCGCTTCAAGCACGAGGGCGCCAACGTGATCGTGGCCAAGTCCGGGCATGTTGTGGCCTACATGGGCGACGACGAGCGTTTCGACTACCTCTACAAGTTCGTCTCCAAGGGCAAGTACCAGCCCGGGGACTCCAAGGCCGCCCGCCGCAACAACATGACCCTCCTCGCCGAGGGCGACCTCTTCGTGGCCAAGTTCACAGGCGACTCCCCGGCCCCGGAAATCACCGGCACCGGAACGCTCCCCGCCGACGGCGCGTTCGACGGTTCCGGCGAATGGCTCCCGCTGGTGGTTGGCGGCAAGTCCATGGTGGCCGGGATGTCCGTTGAGGAAGTGCTCGTCTACACCCGGCTGGCGGCGGACAAGGTGGGCCCCACCAAGATGGACCGCTGCGAGGACGTCCAGCCGAGCCTGCACACGGGCAAGGTGTACGTTGTCTGCACCAACAACTCGGACCGCGGCAAGGCCGGGAAGGAAGGCGCCACCGAGACCAACCCGCGCAACCTCAACCGCGACGGCCACATCGTGGAAATCACCGAAACGGGCGACCAGAGTTCCACGACGTTCAACTGGAACCTGCTGATGGTCTGCGGCGATCCGGCCAAGAACAACTCCACGTACTTCGCCGGGTTCCCGGCCGACAAGGTCTCGCCCATTTCCTGCCCGGACAACGTGGCGTTCGACTCGGTGGGCAACCTGTGGATCTCCACCGACGGGGCGCCGTCTTCGATCGGGTACGCCGACGGGCTCTTCAAGGTGACCCTCGACGGCGCGGAAAGGGGCCGCGTGGAGCAGTTCCTGGCCGTGCCGCGGGAAGCCGAAACCTGCGGTCCGATCATCCATGATGAGGAACGCACGGTCTTCGTCTCCGTGCAGCACCCGGGCGAGGAGGGCTCGTTCGCGGACCAGCACTCTTTCTTCCCGGACTACGTCAATGCCGGTTCGACGCCGAAGGCGGGCCAGGTGCGTGTCCCGCGCCCCGCCGTCGTCCAGGTCTTCCGCACCGACGACTGAGTTCAGCCCGGCCGCGACCCGTTCCGACACAGCAACGCGGGGTCAGATCGAGCCCATACCGGGGTCCGGGACGGGCGCGATCTGACCCCGCGTTGCTTTTGACGACGGCGGGAGGCGGGGGAGATCTGGGGTGCGGGCTGAACTGATAATTTGGGACTGTGAATAATCCGGCCGAAATGGTTGTCCCCAGAGTCCAGGCAGCGATTGCCAGCGCATTCGGCGAAGAGTTCCGCGGCACCGATCCCGTGATCCGGCCCTCGCAGTTTGCCGACATCCAGATCAACGCCGCGATGGCGCTGGCCAGGAAGGTCGGGCTGCCCCCGCGGGACGCCGCCGCGAGGATCGTCGACGCGCTCGAACTGGACGGTATCTGCACCGCGGTTGAGATCTCCGGCCCCGGCTTCATCAACCTCACGTTCGACGGCACTTGGATCGAGGAGCTGCTCAACGCTGAATCCCGCGGCGACACGGCCTCCGAGGGGACCGCCGGAGCCGGGCGGGAGGCGCAGCGCGTCGTCGTCGACTATTCCTCCCCGAACGTCGCCAAGGAGATGCACGTCGGCCACCTGCGCACCACGGTGGTGGGCGACAGCCTCGTGAAGGTGCTCGAGGCGCTGGGGGACACGGTCATCCGGCAGAACCACATCGGCGACTGGGGCACCCCGTTCGGCATGCTGATCGAGCACTGGCTCGAGATCGGCGAAGACTCCCCGGAGGCTGCGCTGCTGGTCGATGACCCGAGCGCGTTCTACCAGGCCGCCCGGGCCAAGTTCGACGCCTCAGCCAACGACGAGGACGGCTTCGCCGCACGGGCACGGCGCCGCGTCGTGGCGCTCCAGGGCGGCGATGCGGAAACCTTCGCTATCTGGCAGCGGCTCGTCGCCCAGTCGAAGCGCTACTTCAACGCCATCTACGCCATGCTGGGCATCAGCCTCACGGACGACCACATCGCCGGCGAGAGCTCCTACGACGCGCATCTGGCCCAACTGTGCCAGGAACTCGAGGAGCTCGGCCTGGCCCGGATCAGCGACGGCGCCCTGTGCACCTTCCCGGCCGGCTTCACCGCCCGCGACGGCCAGCCGCTGCCGCTCATCATCCGCAAGTCCGACGGCGGCTACGGCTACGCCACCACCGACCTCGCGACCATCCGCTACCGGGTCCGCGAGCTGGAGGCCGACCGTGTCCTCTACGTCGTGGGCGCACCCCAGAATGTCCACCTGCGCATGGTCATGGCCTCGGCCCGCGACGCCGGCTGGCTGCCGGACACCGTGGAGGCCGTGCACGTGCAGATCGGGAATGTGCTGGGGGAGGACGGCAAGATCCTGAAGTCCCGTTCCGGCGCCCCGGTGAAGCTCATGGCCCTGCTGGACGAGGCCGTGGACCGCGCGCGCGCCGTGATCGACGCCGGCCGGCCGGAGCTCACCGAGGAGGAGCGCGCGGTGACGGCCCGGCAGGTGGGCATCGGCGCGGTCAAATACGCGGATCTCTCAGTGGGGCACGACACCGAATACGTCTTTGACTTTGACCGGATGCTGGCGCTCAACGGCAACACCGGACCTTACGTCCAGTACGCCGCGGCGCGGATCCGCTCCATCCTGCGGAGGGCTGGCGTGCTCGGGGACCACCCCGCAGCCGGCACCGACACAGCAGCTGGAACCGACACAGCTGGAACCGACACAGCCGGAACCGACACAGCCGGAACCGACACAGCCGGCACCGACACTGACGGCGGTGCCCCGGCAACGGCGATCGCCGTCGTCGAACCCGCCGAACGCGCCCTGGCCCTGCACCTGCTCGAGTACGGCGCCACGCTGGAGAAGGTGGGCGAGCTGCTCGAGCCGCACCGCCTGAGCACCTACCTGTTCGAGCTGGCGCAACTCTTCACCTCCTTCTACGACCAGTGCCCCGTGCTGAAATCGGCGGACTCGGTCCGGGAATCGCGGCTCGCGCTGTGCGCCCTGGTGCTGCGCCGGCTCTCCGGCGGCCTGGAACTGCTCGGCATCGAGACGCCGGAGAACATGTGAGCTCCCCGGCACCGGTCCCCGGCAGCCTGAGCGCGCTGGAGGCCGCGCGGATCGCCGTCGCCGCGCTGCTGGACTCCGGCGTGCGGTACGTGGTGGTGGCACCGGGCTCGCGCTCGGCACCGATGGCGTACGCCCTGGCCGAAGCCGACGCCGCGGGCCGGGTGGAGCTGCTGGTCCGGATCGACGAGCGCGACGCCGGCTTCACGGCCCTCGGCCTTGCCCTGGCAACGGGAGCGCCCGCGGCCGTCCTCACCACCTCCGGGACCGCCGTCGGGAACCTCATGCCGGCCGTCATGGAGGCCAACCATGCCGCGGTGCCGCTCGTCATCGTGTCGGCGGACCGGCCCGAGGAACTCCGCGGCACCGGCGCCAACCAGACCACGGTGCAGCTGGACCTGTTCGGGGAGCACGTCCGCTTCGCCGTCGACGTCCCCGCGGGCAGCGACCCGGCGCGGGCCGTCGAGACTGCGCTGAGCGCCGCCACCGGGGCCTTCGAGGACACCCCGCCCGGGCCCGTCCAGCTCAACCTGGCCTTCCGGGACCCGCTGGTCCCCGCACCAGGCGATGGGCTTCCGCCCGAGTCGGGCCGCCGCATCTACCGCGCAGCCCGCGGTCCGCTGGCCCTCGATTTCCCGCCCGCGGAGGCCCGGCTGCCGGAACGGCGCACGGTGGTGCTCGCCGGGCACGACGCCGGCCCGGTAGCCGAGGCGTTCGCCCGCGCCCACGGCCTGCCGCTGCTGGCCGAACCGTCCTCCAACGCACGGTTCGGGCCGAACGCCGTGGGGCCCTACCGGCTGCTGCTGGAGCACTTCGGACCCGGCTCCGCGCAGCCGATCGAGCGGGTGGTGCTGTTCGGCCGGCCCACGCTGTCCCGGCCAGTGATTGCCCTGCTGGCCCGCGCCGACGTCCCCTCGGCCCTCTATCAGCCGCTTCCCGTCGCCTGGTACGAGCCCGGCCGCCGCACCGAGCTGCCGCTCAATAACCTGGCGGACCTCGCCGACTTTGCCGGCCGCGGCTCAGCGGCCTGGCTGGATGCCTGGCTCCTGGCCGGGGCCGCCGCGCAGCACGCCGTGGACCTCGTCCTGGCCGGAACCGCCGCCGCCACCGGCCCCTCCGTCGGCTCGCTCGTCTGGGAACACTCGAAGGGCCAGCTGGTGCTCGGCTCCTCGAACGGCATCCGCGACGTGGACCTTGCAGGTTGGCCCGCGCCCGAACCGCTCGCCACCGTCTTCGCCAACCGCGGCCTGGCCGGCATTGACGGGACCACCGCCACAGCCACCGGAATCGCGATCGGCGGCCGGCAGGAAACCACGGTGCTGCTGGGCGACGTCACCTTCCTGCACGATGCCGGCGGGCTGCTGCTGGGTGCCGGGGAAGCCGAGCCGCAGCTGCGGATCGTGGTGCTGAACGACGCCGGCGGGGCCATCTTCGGGCTCCTGGAGCACGGGGCCGTGGAGGCTTCCGGCCGGTACGGCGGCGCCGTCGAACGCCTTTTCGGGACACCGCAGTCCGTGGACATCGCCGCGCTCGCCGCCGCGTACGGCGTCGTGCACCGCTCGGTCAGCACGACGGCGGAACTCGCCGAAGCGCTCACGGAGCCGTGGGAAGGCCGCCGCATCATCGAAGTGCGCACGGACCGGGGCGGGCTCCGTGAGCTGCATGCACGCATCAGGTCCGCAGTCGGCTCAGCCGTCACCGGGGTGCCGGACCCGGACGCGGAGTAGGCGCGGGGTAGGCCTGGGGTAGGCCTGGCGACGCGCCCTGTGTCCGGCGACGCGCAGCGTGCCTGGCGACGCGCAAATTGCCCTCCGCCGCGCGAATACCCGCCGCGTCAGGATTTTCGTGCCGCGCAGAACGGGAACCGCGTCGGTTGTCCACATGGCCTTGCCTCGGGACGGAGTGACCGCCGACAGGCTGCGATCGTCGTTCCATGAACGAACTGCCCCGGTTGATCCTGACCCGCGAGCACATCCAGCAAGGGCTGACCCCAAGGAGTTGGCCCGCCGCTGCCGCTCGGGTGCGTTGGTCCGGGTGCGCCAAGGGGTCTACGTCGACGCCGGCGCCTGGGGGTCCTTGAAACCTTGGGAAAAGTACCGGGTCCGGGTCAGCGCGGCCGCGGAGACCTTTGTTGCGTCCGGCCCGAATACCTGAAGGGCCGGACCACGTCGCAGGCCGTCTTCGACGAAAAGGACCGGGAGAACCGGATCCGGGCCTTGGGAAACGGCATGGTCCGCTGGGCCTGGGCCGATCTGATGGCGGCCGGGAAACTCGAAAGGAAGCTGGCAGCTGCGGGTGTACCCCGCCGTCGCGCACGCTCCGCAAGGTGAGGGTGAGGGTGAGGGTGAGGGTGAGGTGACGCGCAATCGCCCGCATGACGCGGAAAAGCCCCTGCGCTACCGGAATTCCGGTAGCGCAGGGGCTTTGGCGCATCGCCGGGTGGAATCCGCAGCGCAGGGGGGTGGCCGGCAAGCCCGTGTCGCCGGGCGAATCCTCTGGCCTAGAGCACCCGGCTGAGGAACTCCTTCGTGCGGGGATGCTGAGGGTTCGCCAGGACCTCCTGCGGGTCACCGGATTCCACCACCACGCCGCTGTCCATGAACGTCAGGCGGTCGCCCACTTCGCGGGCAAAACCGATCTCGTGGGTCACCACAATCATGGTGATGCCTGACTTAGCCAGGTCCTTCATGACGTTCAGGACATCGCCGACCAGTTCGGGGTCCAGCGCGGACGTGGGTTCGTCGAAGAGCATCAACTGGGGATCCATAGCGAGGGCGCGGGCAATTGCCACCCGCTGCTGCTGCCCGCCGGAAAGCTGCGACGGGTAGTGGCCAGCATGGTCAGAGAGCCCCACGCGGTCCAGCAGTTCCATGGCCCTCTTCCGGGCGGCATCCCGGGACTGGCTCTTGACGTGGACCGGTGCCTCCATGATGTTGTAGAGCGCCGTCTTGTGCGGGAACAGGTTGAACCGTTGGAACACCATGCCGATGTCGCGGCGCTGGGCGGCGATTTGCTTGGTTTTGAGGTCGTGGAGCCGGCCGTTGACTTCGCGGTAGCCGATCAGCTTCCCGCCCACGGAGATGCGGCCCGCACTGATCGTCTCCAGCAGGTTCACGCACCTCAGCATGGTGGACTTGCCGGAACCGGACGGGCCGATGACGACGGACACCTCGCCCTGGTTCACCTCCAGGTCAATGCCGCGCAGCACATGGTGGCTGCCGTAGAACTTGTGGAGGCCTTCGATCCGCACCAGCGGTTTCTCGGTGGTAATCGTCATTTTGCCTCCTCCTCAGGAAAGTCCTTCTTCAGGGCCGGCCCGGCAGCGCCGGTTGGCGCACCGGCCGCGGCGGCCTTTGCTGCCGCCGGGTTGATCGCGGCCGGAGCAAGGTTGTCCACGCCCTTGCCGTAGTAGGCCTCGATGTAGTGCTGGCCCACCATCAGCAGGCTGGTGATCACCAGGTACCAGATAGCCGCCACAATCAGGAGGGGCACCGGGAGATAGGTCCGGTTGGCCAGGGTATTCGTGGCAAACGTCAGGTCCAGGGTGAACGGGACGGCCAGGACCAGGGAGGTGGTCTTCAGCATGCCGATGGTTTCGTTGCCGGTGGGCGGCACGATCACCCGCATGGCCTGCGGCAGGACGATCCGCCACATGATTTTCGCGTTGCCCATGCCGAGGGCCTCGGCGGCTTCCTCCTGGCCGCGGTCCACCGACTTAAGCCCGGCCCGGAAGATTTCCGCCAGGTAGGCTGACTCGTTCAGGCCCAGGCCCAGGATGGCCGCAGCCGTGGCCGTGATGACGGTGCTCGTGTCCACGCTGAACCACTCGGGCCCGAAGGGGATGCCGGCGGTGATCTTGGGGTACAGGACGGAGATCAGGCCCCAGAAGACCAGCTGGGTGTACACCGGAGTGCCGCGGAAGAACCAGACCCAGGTCCAGCTGGACCAGCGGAATACCGGGTTCTCCGACTGGCGCATGAACGCCAGAAGGATCGCCAGGACAATGGCAAGGACCATGGAGGCAAAGGTCAGGAGTAACGTCCAGCCGACGCCCTGCACCACCTTGGTGTCGAGGATGTAAGTCCCGACAATGTCCCAGCGGAAGTTGGCGTTGGTAATCAGGCTCTGCAGGAACAGGGCGAGGACGCCGAGGATAATGATGGCGCTGATCCAGCGGCCCGGATGCCGGACCGGCACTGGGTTGTTCAGTACTACCGGAGCTTCGGGCTTTTCCTGCCGGCCGTCCGCCTGTGCACCCGAGGCGCGGCCGGTTGCGGGAAGACTCAAGAGCCGGCCGCCGGGTTGACCTCTGACTTGGTGATGGCGCCCTCGGCGTTACCCCAGCCTTCCAGGATCTTCTTGTACGAGCCGTTCTCGATGAGCTTGGCGACGGTCTTCTGGACGAGTTCGGCCAGGGCGACGTCGGACTTGGCCACGGCGATCCCCTGGGGGGCGGAATCGTAGACGTCGCCGAGTTTTTCGATCTGGCCGTTGGTCTGGGTGACGGCGTAGCCAATGATGGGCGAATCGGCGGCCATCGCATCGACGCTGCCGTTGACCAGCCGGGTGGTGATGTCCGTCTGCGTCTTGAGGGTGACGACGTTGATGGCCGGCTTGCCGTCCGCTGCACACTTCTTGTTACGGTCCGACAGGTCCGGATCCTCCTGGACGGTACCGGTCTGCACTCCGACGGACTTGCCACAGAGGTCATCCAGGGAGACCTTCTTCGGGTTGCCCTTCTGCACGGCCCACGCGGTACCGGCGTTGAAGTAGCTGACCATGTTGACCGCGCCGAGCCGCTCCGGGTTGATCGTGAACGAGGAAATCCCCAGATCGTACTTCGGACCCAGGGCCGGGAGAATGCCGGTGAATTCCGACGTCTGGACCTGTGCCTTCAGCCCCAGGGTGGCGGCGATCGCCTTGGCGATGTCGACGTCGTAGCCCACAGGGGTCTGGCCGTCGGTGCCGAGGAATTCCGCGGGGGCGTAGGAGGTGTCCGACCCCACCGTCAGCGTGCCCTTGGACTTGATGGCCGCCGGCACCATGGCCGCCAGGGCCTCGTCCTTCTGGACGGTGGCGGGGTCAAAGCTGGCGCTGGCGCTACCGGACGGCTTGGCCGCGCCGGATGTTCCGGTTTCGGAGGCATTTGTGCAGGCAGTGAGCGTCAGGGCGCCAATGGCGAGCACGGTGGCCGCCTTGAGCGCGGAGGCGCTCAGGCGCGAACGGGAGATCTGCATTTTCTTACCTTTTTGTTGCAGGAGGGATGCGTAACTAAGTCGGTTAAAGTGTATCGCCGAAGAAGAGATGTGCGTCACAGAAAACTAAGTTTCACTATTGGATAACTAATGCGGGGCAAAAACAAGACTTCCACACCTCCAGGTGTCTGAAATCCCGGATTCGAGGCCCGGACGCCCCGCCGCTCAGCTGCTGATGCCCAGGGCTTCCAGCATCGGCCGGAATTTCGCCCACGTCTCTGCCAGCTCGGCTTCGGGGACCGAGCCCTCCACGATCCCGCAGCCGGCATAGAGCCGGACGGCCTCCGGTGATTCAATGACCGCGCCGCGCAGGGCGATGCCCCACTCGCCATTTCCGGCGGCGTCGAGCCACCCGACCGGTCCGGCGTACGGGCCGCGGTCCAAGTGCTCGAGCTTGCGGATCAGCGCGCCGGCCACGGTAGTGGGGGTGCCGCACACGGCCGCCGTCGGGTGCAGCGCGTTGATCAGGGCCAGGCAGGTGGGGACATGGCCTTCCACCTCGGTCAGCTCCGCCTTCACGTCCGAGGCCAGATGCCACACGTTCGGCAGTTCCAGGATGAACGGTTCGCTGTGCGCATTCATGGCCTCGGAGAAGGGGGCCAGCTGGGTGGTGAGGGACTGGATCGCGATGTCGTGCTCGTGACGCTGTTTTTCGGAGCCTGCCAGCACGCGTTCGGCGAACTCAAGCGGCGAGCCGGCCATGCCGTCGGCGTCGCGGCGGTCCAGGGTGCCGGCCAGGACGCGGGCCTGCGCCGTGCGGCCCTCCACCTGGATCAGCATCTCGGGGGTGGAGCCCACCAGCCCGTCGACGCCGTAGGTCCAGCATTCGCGGTAGCGCACGGCCAGCTGGCGCAGGATCTCCGCCGCATTAACGCCGTCCGGAACGGAGGCGACAATATCGCGGGCCAGCACGAGCTTCTCCAGCGCTCCGGTGCGGATTTCCGCGACGCCGGCGGCCACGGCCGCCATCCAGTCCGCCTCACCCAGCGAGCCGGTGCTCAGCGTCGCGGTCCGCGCCGGGACTTCGGAGACGGCCGCCGGATCGGCTGCCGGTTCCGCGGAAGGAACGACGCCGGGGGTCCCGAGCCAGCGGTCCAGCGCGGCGCGCGCGCCGGCTTCGGTGAGTTCGCCGTCGTCGAACGTCAGCTGGGTCAGCCAGGCGTTGCCATCGCGGAGGCCCACCACGATTTCGGGGACGATCAGGCGTGACTCGTGCGCGGAGACCTTCGAGAAGGCGAAGGAACCGAAGGCGACCGGGCCCGTTCCCGGGCAGCCCACGGAATCGGCGATGTCCGCCTCGAGGACCAGGTGGCGCCACCAGATGTCCGCTTCGAGGAACCGCTCGGGGCCCGTAGCGGTGAACCGGGCGATCTCGCCGAAGCCCACAAGCCCGGCCTCGCGGCGGGTCCAGCAGAGGACATCATCCCGGACCAGAAACGACGGCAGCCCCCCGGGGAATGATTCTGCATCGAGGGGGAGGGTCAGGGTCCTGACAATTCTGGTACGGAACGCGCTCGTCATAGTGAGACAACACTACTCCCGCCGCGCCTGCGGGCCGGTTCAGGCAGTGTTCAGCCGCTGATCAGGGCGTGGTTAGTGGGTCCGCCGAACATTTGAGACAATGTCAGGGTGAACCGAGCATCCTTGGATAAGCGTCCGGACGAAGTAGCCACGATGTTTGACGACGTCGCCCCCAAATACGACGTCGTCAACGATGTCCTCTCCATGGGACAGACGCGCCGTTGGCGCCGCGTGGTGGTCGAGGCCATGGACGTGCGGGCCGGCCAGCGGGTGCTCGACCTCGCCGCCGGCACCGGAACCTCCAGCGAGCCGTATGCCGATGCCGGCATCGAGGTGATCGCCTGTGATTTCTCCCTCGGGATGCTCAAAGTGGGCAAGCGCCGCCGCCCCGACATCGACTTCATCGCCGGTGACGCCACCCGCCTGCCCTTCGCCGACAACACGTTCGACGCGAGCACTATCTCCTTCGGCCTGCGCAACGTCAACGAACCGAAGAAGGCCCTGGCCGAGATGCTGCGGGTCACCAAGCCCGGCGGCAAGCTTGTCATCGCAGAGTTCTCCCAGCCCGTGGTGCCGCTGTGGCGCACCATGTACACGGAGTACCTGATGCGCGCCCTGCCGGCCATCGCCGTGAAGGTCTCCTCCAACCCGGACGCCTACGTGTACCTCGCCGAGTCCATCCGTGCCTGGCCGGACCAGGACAACCTTGCGGCCTGGCTGCAGGATGCCGGCTGGGACAACGTCACCTACCGCAACCTCAGCGGCGGCATCGTCGCAGTGCACCGCGCCCAGAAGCCGCTGGCCGGCCCCGGCGCGGCCGCCGCCGCACTGGCGGCCCACACGGGACCGGTGGCGAAGCTGCGCCGCAACATCATCCGGCCCGCGCGTTAGTTCGTCGCTGCCGTGAATGTATTGATCGTCGGCGCTGGCCCGGCCGGTTCCACTGCCGCCTACTACCTGGCGCAGGCGGGGATCGACGTCACCGTGCTGGAGAAGACCAGCTTTCCCCGAGAAAAGGTGTGCGGCGACGGCCTGACCCCCCGCGCCGTCCGCGAAATCCAGAAGCTTGGCCTGCCACACCCCGAAGCCGACGGCTGGCGCCGGAACAAGGGACTGCGCCTGCTGGCCGGCGGCCGCAGCATCGAGCTTCCCTGGCCCGAGGTCTCCGACTTCCCGCAGTACGGGCTGATCCGGACCCGCCTGGGCTTCGACGAGGAACTCGCCCGGCACGCCCAGTCCGCGGGCGCCGTCGTGCTGGAACGCCACAGCGTCACGGAGGCCCTGCGTTCCGACGACGGGCGCGTGACCGGGGTCCGGGCTGCGCTGCTTGACGGGGCCGGCCGGAAGACGGGGAAGACCCGTGACTTCAGGGCCGACGTCGTCCTCGCCGCGGACGGCAACTCCAGCCGCACCGCCGTCTCGCTCGGCCTCCGGAAGCGCGACGACCGCCCCCTCGGCGTCGCCGTCCGCACCTATTTCACCAGCCCGCGGCACGACGACGACTGGATGGAAGGCTGGCTGGAGCTCCCCGGCCGCGACGGCAAACTGCTGCCCGGCTACGGCTGGGTGTTTGGCGTCGGCGACGGCTCCTCGAATGTGGGCCTTGGCATCCTGAACTCCTCCAAGGAATTCGGCAAACTCGACTACAAGCAGGTCCTGCGCGAATGGACCGCCGGGATGCCCGCCGAGTGGGGCTTCACCCCGGAGAACCAGGTGGGCGAGATCCGCGGCGCCGCGCTGCCCATGGGCTTCAACCGCACGCCGCACTACTCGCCGGGGCTGCTGCTGCTCGGCGACGCCGGCGGCATGGTCTCCCCGTTCAACGGCGAGGGCATCTCCTACGCCATGGAGTCCGCCCGCTTTGCGGCCGAGTTCATCATCGACGCCGAGGCCCGGGCCGCGTCGGCCGGGTGGACCGGGGCCGACGCCGACGCTCACCTCGCGCGGTACGCGGACTACGTGCGGGACCAGTGGGGTTCGCACTTCACACTGGGCCGTGCGTTCGCGGCCCTGATCGGCAAGCCCGCCGTGATGAAATTGGCGCTCCGGACGGGCATGCCCATTCCCGTGCTGATGCGGTTCGTCGTGCGGCTACTGGCCAACCTCACCGACCCTGCGGCCAAGGGCTTCGAAGACCGCGCCATCCGGGTCCTCGAATCGCTGGTCCCGGCCACGTCCAACCAAGGCCGGTCCAGCGCGGACGGCTCGTCCCACTCCGGCGCCGACTCCGCGGATTCCGCAACCAAAGTTAGGGTTAACCCGTGACCAACTCTGCAGACCGCAGCTGGACGCACGCCGGACACGGCCTGCCGGGCTCTGAACCCGACCTGAACACCACCGCCATCGCCACGGGACTCCAGCTGCCCGCAGGCTTCGCGGCGATCGCGGGGGACCCCGACCTCGGGCCCGCCATCACGACGAATCTGGCCCGCGTGGAGAAGAAGCTGCGCGAGGCCATTGCCAACTCGGATCCGCTCGCCGATGCGACGTCGCGGCACCTGGTGGAAGCCGGCGGCAAGCGCATCCGCCCGCTCCTGACCCTGCTCTGCGCCCACCTCGGCGATGCCTCGCGGCCCGCCGTGGTACAGGCGGCCGTCGTCGTGGAACTGACCCACCTGGCGACCCTCTACCACGACGACGTGATGGACTCCGCCCCGTTCCGCCGCGGTGCCCCGACCGCCCACGAGGTCTGGGGCAACTCCGTGGCCGTGCTGACCGGCGACCTGATCTTTGCCCGGGCCTCCATCCTGGTGTCTGAACTAGGCTCCCGCGCGCTCGGCATCCAGGCCCGCACCTTTGAACGGCTCTGCCTGGGCCAGCTGCATGAGACCGTGGGCCCCCGCCCCGACGAGGATCCTGTGGAGCACTACCTCTCCGTCATCGCGGACAAGACAGGCTCGCTGGTGGCAGCCTCCGGCCAGCTCGGCGCGATCTTCTCCGGTGCCGACGAGGCCTACGAGCCGCTCCTGGTCGAGTACGGCGAAAAGGTGGGCGTCGCTTTCCAGCTGGCCGACGACGTCATTGACGTCACCGGGGCCAAGGTCAAGTCCGGCAAGTCCCCGGGCACCGACCTGCGCGAGGGCGTGCCTACCCTGCCCGTGCTCCTGTTGCGCAGGGCCGCCGAGGACGGCGACCGGTCCGCCGTCGAGCTGCTGAAACTGATTGACGGCGACCTCAGCTCCGACGAGGCCCTCGCCGCCGCCGTCGCGGGCCTGCGCGAGCACCCCGTTACGGCGCAATCCTGGGTGGTGGCCCGCGCCTGGGCCGACGAGGCGATTGCCGCCCTCGCGCCGCTGCCCGAGGGAGTGGTCAAGACCTCTTTGACCAACTTCGCGCTGGCCGTCGTGGACCGCGCCAGCTGATTCTTAAGCGCGGAATGGCCCCGGTTCCCCCACAAGGATACAAGGTATCCGTTGGGTAGAACCGGGGCCATTTCTCCGTTCGCATCAGGTCCACCGGAGGCGTGTGGTGAACCCATGAATGAGCCTATGACAGAAATGTCATGCTGTCTACAAGAAATTACACCGACTTCACAGCGAGTGGTGGCACGGCCGCCCCGATCAGGATTTCGGCCGCCGCGCGCGCCTGCCGGGCCGGTTCGACGGAGCCGGAGATGGCTGCCGTGGTGATCGCGCCCTCCGCCAGTATCGCCAGCTGGGGTCCGAGGCCCGGCGGGGCCCCCGCTTCGGCGGCCAGTTTGAAGACGAACTCCTGGAAGCCGGCCTTCTGCTCCCGCACAATCTCGGCCACCCGTCCGGACTGCGCGCCGAGCTCTCCGAACGAGTTGACGAACGCGCATCCGCGGAATCCCTCGGAACCGAACCAGCCGGCCAGGAAGTCATAGATCGCCAGAAGCCGGTCCTTTGGCTCCGCTGCCGCATCAACGGCAGCGCCGATACCGGCGGACCAGAGCCGGCGCCAGTCGAGCAGGACCGCTTCCACAATGGCGTCCTTCGACGGAAAGATGCGGTACAGGCGCTTGAGGGGGACCCCCGAGGCGGCCCGCAGCTCATCCATGCCCACAGCGTGGATCCCGCGGGCATAGAAGAGACCGTTGGCTGCCGCAATGACACTTGCCCGGGCGGCCAGATCCTGGGCGGAGTCAAGGTTCGCGTGGGTCTCCCGCGGAGTTAACCGCTCGGTCATGTGCTGTTCCTCCGCTACGGGCTTGCGTGGATAACGTTCGTTCTCTATGTTAGGACATGGAGCAGAGAACGAGCGTTCTCTCCAGTTTGAAAGCGAAGGCACGATGAGCACTTTTGAGCTGGAGAGACCGGACCTGCGGGCCCCATCTGAACGCGCCCCTGCTGTAACCGGCGGCGCGGCGTCCGCGCCTGATCCGGAGCTCGAGATCCTGGCCGGGCTCCTTGGAGCAGCGGCGCAGGGGGACCATGATGCCTTTACGGACTTCTACCGGCGGACCTCGGCCCGGGTCTACGGCCTCGTCCGCCGGATCCTGGTGGATCCCGGGCTCAGCGAAGAGGTGACCCAGGAGGTTTTCTTCGGGGTATGGCAGGACTCGCGCAAATTCGACCCCAGCCTGGGCAGCCCGCTGGGATGGCTGATGACGATCGCCCACCGGCGCGCCGTCGACCGGGTCCGATCGCACCAAAGTGGTACCAGCCGGGACCAGCGCTGGGCAGTAGCCTCCCACCTCGCTGCCGACCAGGACGAGGTGGCCGACATCGTCGCGAGGCGCCTCGATGCCCGCGAACTCATGGCGTCCCTTGCCGGCCTGTCCCCACTGCAGCGCGAATCGATCTCGCTGGCATATTTCGGCTCCCTGACCTACCGCGAAGTGGCCGAACGGCTCGAAGCCCCGGTGCCGACCGTCAAGTCCAGAATCAGGGAAGGCCTCCGGCAGCTCCGCCTCCAGCTGGAAACAACCTGACCGGGAGAACCAGAAAGGCTTAGTTCTCTTCCTCGTCGTTGAAGGCCCACTCGAACATGTCGAAGACGAACTCGGAGAAGGTTCCTTCCTCGCTCTTCCACTGGCCGCGGGCGTTGTTGCGGCGGTACACGATCGGGTCCGGAACGCTGAGGTCGCCGACCCGGAATCCCCAGGTGAACTGCTCTTCCTCGTCCTCAAGGAACATGAGGAAGCCTTCGTCATCGACTTCGAGCTCTTCGGGGTCCCAGAAGTAGTGGTACGCCTCCATGATGTCCTCGCAGCCGCCGACCGCCAGGTAGAACTCCCGCAGCACCAGCGGCACCTGGAACTGGTGCTCGGCGAGGGCGGTATCCAGCTCATCCGCCGGGAGGCCATCCTCGTCCTGCCATTCGTCTTCGAGATACTTCGGAACAAGCGCGCGGAATTTCTCGAGGAACATGTCAGTCATTGTCTTATCCTAGCTAATCCCTGGCCCCACTTTCCGCCGCGTCCAGGCCAAGACGGTGCCAGCCGCGGACCGCCAGCGGAACGCACCAGTGGCGCCGCCAGGCCGTGACACGGAAGGCGAACACGACGGCGGCCACGGCACCCGCCGTCACGGCATTGAAGCTGCCCGTGATGGACAGGGCCGCTGTGAGGGCAGCCCCTGCGAAGGCCGGCAGGGCATAAATGTCCCGGGGGTCGAACAGCTGCGGAACCTCGTTGGCGGTAATGTCCCGCAGCAGGCCGCCGCCCACCGCCGTCGTGACCCCCAGGAGGACCGCCGCGATCGGATGCATCCCGGCGGCCAGGGCCTTGAGCGTACCGGTGATGCAGAACAACGCCAGCCCGCCGGCGTCGAAGAGTACCAGCAGCGACGTGTTGCGCTGGACGCTGGAGAACAGGAAATACACCAGCACCGCGGCGAGCAGCGGAGGCGCCAGATACGCCGGGTTGGTGAACGCCGCGGGCGGGCCGGTGTTGATGATGATGTCGCGGATGACGCCACCGCCCAGGCTGACCACCGAGGCCAGCAGCAGGGAACCGATGATGTCGAACTGCTTCCGGGCCGCGAGCAGGGAGCCGGACACCGCGAAAAAGAACACGCCGGCGAGGTCAAGCCAGACCAGGACAATGCTGAAGGAGAAGGTCATGGAGCGTCCCGGTCGATAACAAGGGGGCGGATAGGGCGGCTCCAACGCTACGCTAACGGCTATGAATAGCCCCATCCTGATCGCCTGCGCCCACGGAACCTCCAGCCCGCTCGGCGCCGCGGAGGTCAACGCCCTCCGCGACGGGATCGCCGCCCTGCGGCCCGGGCTCGAGGTCCGCGCGGCTTACGTCGACGTGCAGGACCCTGAACTGCCGGCAGTCGTGGCGGGGCTGCCGGCGGGGGAGGCCGCCGTCGTCGTTCCTCTGCTGCTCAGCGTCGGCTACCACGTCAAGGTGGACATCGCCCGGGCCGTCAGGAGCCGGCCGGGCACCCGAGCGGCCGCCCCGCTGGGGCCCGATCCGCGGCTCGCGGCGTTGCTGGACCGGCGGCTGAGGGAAGCCGGCGTGACCGATAACGACGCCGTGATCCTCGCCGCTGCCGGGTCCTCCGACCCCACCGCCGCGCAAAACGTCGAGGAACTCGCAGGCCAGCTCCGTGCCCTGCGGTCCAACCGGATCGTGGCCGCCTACGGCGCCTCGGCGAAGCCGACGGTAGCGGAGGCTCTGGCCATGCTCCGCGAGGAGGCCGCGGGCGGGGCCGGCGCGGGGGAGTCCGCCGGGGCAGTGGACCTGGGCGGCCGCGTGGTTATCGCCGCGTACCTGCTGGCTCCCGGCTTCTTCCACGACCAGCTCGCCAAGGCCGGCGCGGACCTCGTCACAGCGGCACTCCTGCCGTCCCCGGTGCTCGCCGAAATTGCGCTGGATCGCTACGACGCAGCCCTCGCCGCGGTGCCGCAGGCGCCGGCCTGAAGGGCTCACCCCTGCACAGCAGCCGCGCCGCTTCAAGGCCCGCCGGGGCTTCGTGACGATTTGTTGCCCTCGGTGACCCTGCATTTCTGACCCTTTGTGACGGCATTGCGGCCGCCCCTACAGTCGGTCCATGACTGATACAGCTCTAGCCGGAGCATCCCCGGACCAGGCTGCCGCAGGCCGCACCAAACGCCCCTCCCGACCGGCGGCGAAGCCGCACGGGCAGTGGAAAGTGGACGGCACCGCGCCGCTGAACGCCAACGAGACCTGGAAGCAGGAGGACAGCGGCCTCAACGTCCGCGAGCGGATCGAGACCGTCTACGCCAAGCACGGCTTCGACTCGATCGACGGCACGGACCTGCATGGCCGCTTCCGCTGGTGGGGCCTCTACACCCAGCGCAAGCCCGGCATCGACGGCGGCAAGACCGCCACCCTCGAGCCGCACGAGCTCGAAGACAAGTACTTCATGCTGCGCGTCCGGATCGACGGCGGCGCCCTCACCACCGGGCAGCTGCGCGTCATCGGCCAGATCTCCGTGGACTTCGCCCGAGACTCGGCCGACCTCACCGACCGCCAGAACATCCAGCTGCACTGGATCCGGGTCGAAGACATGCCGGAAATCTGGCGCCGGCTCGAATCGGTGGGCCTGTCCACCACGGAAGCCTGCGGCGACGTCCCCCGCGTCATCCTTGGCTCCCCGGTCGCCGGCATCGCCAAGGACGAGATCATCGACCCCACGCCGCTGATCCACGAGCTCGCCGAACGGTTCATTGGCGACCCGGAGCTCGCGAACCTGCCGCGCAAATTCAAGACCGCCATCACCGGCCACCCCAGCCAGGACGTGGTCCACGAGATCAACGACGTCGCACTGGTTGGCCTGGTCCACCCCGAGCACGGCGCCGGCTACGACCTCTGGGTGGGCGGCGCGCTCTCCACCAACCCCATGCTGGGCAAGCGCCTCGGCGCGTTCGTGAAGCCGGACCAGGCCGCCGACGTCTGGCTCGGCGTCACCAGCATTTTCCGCGACTACGGCTACCGGCGCATGCGCACCAAGGCCCGGCTGAAGTTCCTGCTGGCCGACTGGGGCCCGGAGAAGTTCCGCCAGGTCCTCGAGGACGAATACCTCGGCTACAAGCTCGATGACGGCCCCGCGGCGCCCAAGCCGTCCACGCCCGGCGACCACATCGGCGTGCACGAGCAGAAGGACGGCAAGTTCTTCATCGGGGCCACCCCGGTGGCCGGCCGGCTCTCCGGCAGCCAGCTCGTCAGGCTCGCGGACACCCTGGAGGCGCGCGGCTCGCTGCGGCTGCGGACCACCCCGCACCAGAAGATCGTGGTCCTCGACGTGCCCCAGGACCAGGTGGAACCGCTGGTGGCCGAGCTCGACGCCCTGGGCCTTTCCGCCCGGCCCTCCGTGTTCCGCCGCGGCACCATCGCCTGCACCGGCATCGAATACTGCAAGCTCGCCATCGTCGAAACGAAGGTCACGGCAGCCACCGCGGTCGCCGAGCTGGAACGCCGCCTCGCCGACCTTGTGGAGTCCAGGCAGCTGCCCCAGGCGCTGTCGCTGCACATCAACGGCTGCCCCAACTCCTGCGCCCGGATCCAGACCGCGGACATCGGCCTCAAAGGCATGATGCTTCCCACGCCCGACGGCGACCCCACCCCGGGATTCCAGGTCCACCTGGGCGGCGGGCTGGCTTCCTCCGACCGCGAGGAAGCGGGCCTGGGCCGGACCGTCCGCGGGCTCAAGGTCACGGCCGAAGACCTTCCCGACTACGTGGAGCGCGTGGTCAGGAAGTTCGTGGCTGACCACACCGAGGGCCAGACCTTCGCCGAATGGGCCTTCGCCGCCGACGAGGGAGACCTCCAGTGACCGCTGCACACCGGACCCACGGCGAGCTTAAAGTCCTCGCCGAGTCCGGCGCCGCCGAGCTCGGCTGGGACGCCCCGGCCCGGGACGTGATTGCCTGGGTGGCGCGCAACTTCGAGCTGCACGCCGTCGCCGTCGCCTGTTCCATGGCCGACGCCGTCCTTCCGGCGCTCGTCGCGGACCAGCTCCCCGGCGTCGACGTCCTCTTCCTGGAGACCGGCTACCACTTCCCGGAAACCTACGCGACGCGTGTCGAGGTGGCGGAGAACCTGCACGTCAACGTCGTCGACGTCCTGCCGGAGGACACGGTGGAGCGGCAGGACCGGCTCCTGGGCAAGGACCTCTTTGCCCGCGACCCCGCCCAGTGCTGCGCGCTGCGGAAAGTCGCCCCGCTGCGCCGCACCCTCGCCGGCTACGAGCTCTGGTTCACCGGGGTCCGCCGCGACGAGGCCCCCACCCGCACCAGCACCCCGCTGGTCACGTGGGACGAAACCAACGGCCTGGTCAAGGCCAACCCGGTCGCGGCGTGGAGCTTCGATCAGCTGGTGCAGTACTCGGACGACAATCTCCTGCCCGTCAACCCGTTGCTTTCACTGGGCTACCCGTCCATTGGCTGCCAGCCCTGCACCCGCAAGGTGGCGCCGGGCGATGACCCCCGCGCCGGCCGCTGGGCAGGAACCGACAAGACAGAATGCGGACTACACGTATGAGCAATGTTGAGACTTTCGTGGCCGTCGACCCCGATGCCGCCCCCGCCCCTTCGCGGGACGGCGATGCTGCAAGCAGCATCGCGTCCCGCTCCGACAGGCCCGAAGCCACTCCCTGGGCGGCATCGGGGTCGACGGCGGAGGCTCGCCCGAGCTCCCCGGCTCGCCTTTCGTCCCTGGACACGCTCGAGTCGGAAGCGATTCATATCATCCGCGAGGTGGTCGCGGAGTTTGAGAGGCCGGCGCTGCTGTTCTCCGGCGGCAAGGATTCCGTGGTGATGCTGCACCTGGCCACCAAGGCGTTCTGGCCCGGGAAGGTGCCCTTTCCGGTGCTGCATGTGGACACGGGCCACAATTTCCCGGAGGTGATCGAGTTCCGCGACCGGACCGTGGAACGGCTGGGACTCAGGCTCGTCGTCGGCAGTGTCCAGGAGTTCATCGATTCCGGCGAGCTGGCCGAGCGTGCCGACGGCACCCGCAACCCGCTGCAGACCGTCCCCCTGCTGGACGCGATCCAGCGCAACAAGTTCGACGCCGTCTTCGGCGGCGGCCGCCGCGACGAGGACAAGGCCCGCGCCAAGGAACGGATCCTGAGCCTGCGCGACGAGTTCGGCCAGTGGGACCCGCGCAACCAGCGCCCCGAGCTGTGGAACCTCTACAACGGCCGGCACACCGTGGGCCAGCACGTCCGCGCGTTCCCGATCAGCAACTGGACCGAACTGGATGTGTGGCGTTACATCGAGCGCGAAAACATCGACCTGCCCGGCCTGTACTACGCCCACCGCCGCGAGGTCTTTGCCCGCGACGGTATGTGGCGCGCGGTCGGCGAGGTGTCCCAGCCCCGCGACCACGAACAGGTCATCACCAAGACAGTGCGTTACCGGACCGTGGGCGACATGTCCTGCACCGGCGCCGTCGAATCGGCCGCCGCCACCGTGCGCGACGTCGTCATTGAGGTTGCCGCCTCCACCATCACCGAGCGTGGCGCCACCCGGGCCGATGACCGCATCTCCGAGGCCGCCATGGAAGACCGCAAGAAGGACGGCTATTTCTAATGAGCACAGAGACTTTCCTCCCGGATGCAGGACTCGACGCCCTCTCCACCACGCTGTTCCGCTTCGCCACCGCCGGCTCGGTCGACGACGGCAAGTCCACCCTGGTGGGCCGGCTCTTGCACGACTCCAAGGCGATCCTCGCCGACCAGCTCGACGCCGTCACCCGCACCTCAGCGGACCGCGGCTTCGGCGGTTCCGGGGCCACGGCCCCTGGCGGGACACAGCGGATCGACCTCGCCCTGCTGACCGACGGCCTGCGTGCCGAGCGCGAGCAGGGCATCACCATCGACGTCGCCTACCGCTACTTCGCCACGGACCGCCGCAGCTTCATCCTCGCGGACTGCCCCGGCCACGTGCAGTACACCAAGAACACGGTGACCGGCGCGTCCACCGCGGACGCCGTCGTCGTGCTCATCGACGCCCGCAAGGGTGTCCTGGAGCAGACCCGCCGGCACCTGTCCGTGCTGCAGCTGCTGCGGGTGGCGCACGTGATCGTCGCGGTGAACAAGATCGACCTCGTGGACTTCAGCGAGGCCGTGTTCCGCGGGATCGAGGCGGATGTGCAGAAAGTGGGCCGGGAGCTTGGGCTCGGCCGTGACGATTCAAATACAGGCGGCATCGCTGATCTCTTCGTGATTCCGGTGTCCGCGCTCGACGGCGACAACGTCGTCGACCGCTCGGAGCGGACCCCGTGGTTCGGCGGCCCGGCCCTGCTCGAAGTCCTGGAGACGCTGCCGGCCGCCGACGAGCTCGAAAGCCACCTGGAGAGCTTCCGCTTCCCGGTGCAGCTGGTCATCCGGCCGCAGGGCGCGCTGGCGGCCGATGCGATTGCCGGCGGTCTCGATCCCGAGGCGTACCGGGACTACCGGGCCTACGCCGGGCAGATCACGGAGGGCTCGGTGAAACTGGGCGACCAGGTCAGCGTCCTGACCCCCGGCCAGGCGCCGCGCACCACCACCGTCACCGGGATCGACTTCGCCGGGCGGGAACTGGCGGAAGCGGTTGCCCCGCAGTCGGTGGCGCTGCGCCTTGCGGATGAGTTCGACGTCGCCCGCGGGGATACGATCGCGGCGGCCGGCGCCTCCGGTGGCAAAATACCGGAAAGCACCGCGGACCTTTACGCCGCTCTGTGCTGGCTGTCGCCGAAGCCGCTCCGCGAGGGCGCCAAGGTGCTGGTCAAGCACGGCACCCGCACGGTGCAGGCGCTGGTCCGGAACGTGACGGGGAAGCTGGACCTGGCCAGCTTCCAGCTGGAACCCACCACCACCCTGGAGCTCAACGACATCGGCCACGCCCAGCTGCGGCTCTCCGCCCCGCTTCCGCTGGAGAACTACGCGCACCACCGCCGCACCGGGGCGTTCCTGGTGATCGATCCGCTGGACGGCAACACCCTCGCGGCCGGTCTGGTCAACGACCACCCCGGCGACCACGAGGACGAGCGCTACTCGATCTAAGGGCTGCTCCGGCCGACTGCCTTCGAGGTCGCCGGAAACCTGCGAGGTCGCTGCAAACTTCCGGCGACCTCGAGGGTTTCCGGCGAATTCGCCGCCTACCAGCTGAAGGGGACCTTGCCCGCGTTCCCGGTTGGCTGCTAGACCGGTGCCATGGGCACAGCACCCGAACTGTCCGTTGCTGTTGTCATGGCGCACCCCGATGACGACGCATATGGACTGGCCGGCAGCGTGGCATTGCATGCCCGGAATCCGGAATTCCGGTTCATCCTGATTCATGCCACCGACGGCGGCGCCGGGGAAATCGCGCCCGGCGTCGAGGTTCCAGCCGGGATGTTGGGCGAATTCCGCCGCCGGGAAGACGACGCGGCCTGGCGGGCGCACGGCCGGCCGCCGGACCGGCATGACTGGTTCGGCTATCCCGACGGCGGGGTCGCGGCTGTGCCGTTCGGGGAGCTCACGGGAAGGATCGCCCGGATCCTGCGGGAGGAACAGCCGCGGGTGGTGTGTACCTTTGGCCCGGACGGCATCACCGGACACCCGGATCACATCGCCGTGGGCGCGGCAAGCGACGCTGCCTTCCACCTTGTCCGCAGCGAGGGTGGCCACGGGATGGAACGGCTGCTCCACGGCGCGCTGCGCGAATCCACCTTCCTGCGCTGGAACAAGGCGCGGCGCGAGCACGGGCTGGAACCCTGGGACCGGGAGCGTGTCTATCACCTGCGCCCCGTGCCGGACGACACCATCGGCGTGGAAGTCGACACTCGTTCCGTGGCAGGCAACGTCCTTGCCGGCCTGCGGGAGCATCAGTCCCAGCGGCATGTGATCATGGCTGACACCCTCACGCGCGAACAGCAACTCAGGGTCCTCGGCCGGGAGTCGTATGTGCTCGCCTGGCCACCCCGCCGGGACGGGGCGCCCCTGCTGGCTGACATCTTCGAGGCACTGTGACGGGCCGGCGGGTCCGGACTCCTCCGTCGGCCGAGGCAAGAGCCAAGCCCGCACATGACGCTCCATGAACCCCCGTGACCCCGGGTTTCCGGACCATTGATCCGCGTCATTGACTCTCCCTAGGGTGAGTCAATGAGAACAACGGATCGGCTCTCCGACGGCCCCGAAAACCCCGCGCCCGGAAGCCGGCCCGGTACCACGCGCATCGTCGCGGGCGACCCGGCCAGGCCGAAGCGCAAGCGCACCCTGGAGATCAGCCTTGCCGCAGGACTGGCCCTGCTGATCGGCGCCGGCGCCGCTGTGGCGTCCAGTGTGGCCCGCGGCAGTGATGCGCCGGCCGCCCAGGCCGCCGCCGCGGGAACCCCGGCCGCAGAACTCAAGCTCGGCTACTTCGGCAACATCACCCACGCCCCGGCCCTCCTGGGGGTCAGCCAGGGCCTGATCGCCAAAAGTCTCGGCGAGACCAAGCTGAGCACCCAGGTCTTCAACGCCGGCCCCGCCGCGATCGAGGCCCTCAACGCCGGCGCCATCGACGCCACCTACATCGGCCCCAATCCGGCCATCAACTCCTACGTTAAGAGCAGGGGCGAATCGATCAGCATCATCGCCGGTGCCGCGTCGGGCGGGGCGCAGCTGGTGGTCAAACCCGAGATCGCCTCGGCCAAGGACCTCAAAGGCAAGAAGCTCGCGTCGCCGCAGCTCGGCGGCACCCAGGATGTGGCCCTGCGGGCCTGGCTCGGCAAGCAGGGGTACAAGACGTCCACCGACGGCAGCGGCGACGTCGCCATCAACCCGACCGAGAACGCCCAGACCCTGAAGCTGTTCCAGGACGGCAAGCTCGACGGCGCGTGGCTGCCGGAGCCCTGGGCCTCCCGGCTGGTGCTGCAGGCCGGCGCGAAGGTCCTTGTCGACGAGAAGGACCTGTGGGATAAGGGTGAGTTCATCACCACGGTCCTGATCGTCAACAAGAAGTTCGCCGCCGACCATCCGGATACCGTGAAGGCACTCCTGAAGGGACACGTCGAATCCGTGGACTGGCTCGAGGCCGCCCCGGCCGCGGAAAAGGCCACCGTCCTTAACGCCGCGCTCAAGGAATCCGCCGGCGCGGCCCTCCCCGCCGATGTGATCGACCGATCCCTGACGAACATCGTGTTCACCGTCGACCCGCTCGCCGGGACCTACCAGAAGCTGCTGCAGGACGGCGTCGACGCCGGCACCACCACGCAGGCCGACATCGGCGGCATCTTCGACCTCACGGCCCTGAACAGCGTCCTGGGCGGCAGCCCCGCCGGGACGAAGATCTCCGCGCAGGGACTGGGCAGGGACTAGCCAGTGCCCGCCGCCCGCTCCGCCCCGCCAAAAAAGTTGCCCCAACAAGTTAGGACGTGACCATGCCAGTCGTACTGGAAAACCTGGGCAAGCGCTTCGGCGAGGGCGCCCCGGTGCTGGACGACGTCAACGCCACCATCGGGCCGGGCGAGTTCGTCGCCCTGCTCGGTGCGTCCGGCTGCGGCAAGTCCACCCTGCTGAACATCATGGCGGGACTGGAGGCCCCGACGTCGGGCGCGCTGGAAGTGCCGAGCGACGGCGCCGCCTTTATGTTCCAGGACGCGGCCCTCTTTCCCTGGCTGACGGCCCGGGAAAACATCGAGCTGGCCCTCAGGCTGCGCGGCGTCGGGAAAGCCGAGCGCCGGGTGGAGGCCGACGAGCTGCTGGAGCTTGTGCATCTGGGCGGGGCGGGGGACAAGCGCCCGCACGAGCTCTCCGGCGGAATGCGCCAGCGTGTGGCCCTGGCCCGTTCCCTGGCCCAGGACCGGCAACTGCTCCTGATGGACGAGCCCTTCGCGGCCCTGGATGCGATCACCCGCGACCTGCTCCATGACGAGCTGGAGCGGATCTGGAAGGAAACCGGCCGCACCATCGTCTTTGTCACGCACAATGTCCGCGAAGCCGTCCGGCTGGGCCAACGGGTGCTGCTGCTCTCCTCCCGGCCGGGCCGCGTGGTGCGGGAGTGGCACGTCAGCGAAGAGCACCGCACCGACGCCGGGCTGGCCGGCCAGCTCACCGGCGAAATCACCGCCCGCCTGCGCGAGGAGATCCGCCGCCATGCCAAATAGACAAGACTCGCTGGTAGAGTCCGGCGAGACGCGCCACATCACCGCGGCCCTGACCCGTTCCTCCGCCGGGACGGAGGACCTGCGCCAGCTTGAGGCGGGCCTGGACTCGCTCCAGTCCGACGCCGCGCGCAAGGCCCGGATCGACTGGAGCCGGATCCTGCTTCCCGGGGCCGCGATTGTGGTCCTCATCATTTTCTGGCAGCTGTACGTCTCGATGGGCTTTAAGCGGCAGGATCTGGTGCCCGGCCCGCTGGACGTGGTGGCTCAGTTCGGTCATCTCTGGGCGGAGGGCAAGCTGCAGGAAGCGGTCTGGACCTCGCTGCAGCGCGGGCTCGTGGGATTCCTGATCAGCGTGGCGATCGCGACCCCGGTCGGTCTGCTGCTCGCCCAGGTCGCCCCGCTGCGGCGCGCGTTCGGCCCGCTGATCTCCGGGCTGCAGGTACTCCCGTCCGTGGCGTGGGTGCCCGCCGCCATCATCTGGTTCGGCCTGACCGACGCCACGGTGTACTTTGTGGTGTTCCTGGGCGCCATCCCCTCCATCATCAACGGGCTGATCTCCGGCGTGGACCAGATCCCGCCGCAGTACCGCAGCGTCGGGACGGTCCTGGGTGCGTCCCGGCTGCAGATGGCGCTGCAGATTGTGCTCCCGGCCGCACTGCCCGGTTACCTGGGCGGGCTCAAGCAGGGCTGGGCCTTCTCCTGGCGCTCGCTGATGGCCGCGGAAATCATCGCAGTGGGCGGCACCATCGGGTTCGGCCTCGGCTCGCTCCTGGACCAGGGCCGTGTGCTCTCGGATATGACGGTGGTGATGGCCGCGATCCTGCTGATCCTCGCCGTCGGCATCCTGATCGAACTGCTGGTGTTCGGCCCGATCGAAAAGCGGCTGCTCCGCCGCCGCGGCCTCCTCGCCGGCAGCACCCGCTAGCCACACCCACCGCCCCACCTGCTTGCATCGCGGGGTCACTCACGGCCCATGTTGCTCCGGTTCATGGGCCGTACGTGACCCCGCGTTGCTTTCCGGGGTGCGGAGGGGACCCCCGGGACTCCTTGTCCGGTCCCCGGCACGGGCCTAGAATCACGATTGTGGGCCGGACTGCGGCCGATTCCAGCTCAATTCTGAGGAGACAGCCGTGGCGCCGAAATTTGGACTGCTAGCACTCGTCGAGGCCAAGCCCGGGAAGGAGCAGGACGTCTGGGACTTCCTCGACGGCGGCCGCGAGATCGTCCTGAACGAACCCGGCACGCGGACCTGGTACGCCTTCCGGGTCAACGAGAACACGTTCGGCATCTTCGACACCTTCGACACCGAGGAGGACCGGCAGGCCCACCTTAACGGTGCCATCCCCGCAGCCCTCGGCGAACACGGCCCGGCCATGCTCGCCAAGGATCCCGACATCAAGCTGATAGAGCTCATCGCGGTCAAGTAGCCCCCAAGCTATATGTCGCGGCGTTACCCCGCGTGAACGGGTGTTTCCGCACCGTTGTCCCGCCAGATGACGGCCCCTATCGTCGGTGCATGGCAATTCAGGACATTTACCCCACGGCGCTGCGCCTCCTCGGCCGGTCCGTGCTGGTGGTCGGCGGCGGCCCAGTCGCCGCCCGCCGCGCCAAGGGTCTGCTCGACGCCGGCGCCCGGGTCACGGTTGTCGCGCCCCTTGCCTGCCCGGCGCTCGCTGAACTTTCCGACGCCGGCCTCCTGGAGTGGGAGCCGCGCACCTACAGAGCCTCCGACGTCGACGGCGCCTGGTTCATCCAGACCGCCACGGGCGAGCCCGGAGTGGACGCGCAGGTGTCGGCCGACGCCGAAGCGCAGCGCATCTGGTGCGTCAACGCCTCCGACCACGAGTCCTCCGCGGCGTGGACTCCCGCCGTCGCGGTTGTTGACGACGTCAAGATCGCCGTCAACGCCGGGGGAGACCCGCGCCGCGCGATGGCCTTGCGGGACGCCGTCGCCACCGCGCTGGAAACCGGCGACCTGCCACTGCGCCGGCACCGGGACCTCCGCCAGCGCGGATCCGTCGCCCTCGTGGGCGGGGGACCCGGCGACGCCGGACTCATCACGGTCCGTGGCCGCCGGCTCCTGGGCCAGGCGGACGTCGTTGTCGCGGACCGTCTGGGCCCGCGGGAGCTCCTGGCCGAACTCGGCCCGGATGTCCGCATTATCGAGGTCGGCAAGACCCCCGGCCACCACCCCGTCCCGCAGTCCGGGATCAACCGGATCCTGGTCGATGAGGCCGTGCTCGGCAACCGTGTGGTCCGGCTCAAGGGCGGCGACCCTTACGTCCTGGGCCGGGGCGGCGAGGAAGCCGAGTTCTGCCGGCAGCACGGCGTGGACGTCGAAGTGGTCCCCGGCGTCACGTCCGCGATTTCCGTCCCCGCCGCGGCCGGCATCCCGGTCACGCACCGCGGGCTCGCCAAGGGCTTCAGCGTCGTCACAGGCCACGAGGAGCTCTCCGAGGTCCCGGCCCGCGCCGACCACACCGTGATCCTGCTCATGGGCGTGGGCCAGCTCCGCGAATCCGCGGCCTCCCTGGCGCACGCCGGTTTGCCAGCAGGCACGCCGGTTGGCATCGTAGAGAACGGCTACCTGCCGAACCAGCGGGTGACCATCGGGACGCTCGGGACCATCGCGGACCAGGCGGAGGCCGCCGGGGTCGCGAATCCTGCCGTGATCGTGATCGGCGACGTCGTCCGCGTCAGCCCGTTCGCGCCGTCGAACTTCAAGACAGCGGACTACGGCACCGCGTCCCCGAATGCCCCGCGCCCCGCCCGTCCCGCCAAGAACCGAGTACTGACCCCGTAGCC
>NZ_MQTQ01000030.1:0-58891 GCF_020532805.1 Arthrobacter sp. SO5
CAACCAGTCTTAACCACCAGCCCCACCAGTCCAGCCGACGCGCCTTAACGCCTCCCGATTAATTCAGCAGTCTCCTAGGGCTCGACGAGCACCAGGACTGTTTCCGGACGGACGCCGTCGAATTTCATCGCTTCGGCTACCGCTTCGGACTCCATGATCCGCTGGAAAGTTTCCATGTCGGGGACTTGGGCGATCAGGCCTACTCGATGGCTGTTTGCCGGGTCGATGAAGGTTCTAACCGTTATGCCCAGCGGCCCGAATACCTCTACCCTTTTTGGTGAGCTGAGCCAGTGCTCAACGTCGTCGACTTCGTGGAAGATCATTAATGTTGGCATCGTTGCCTCCGCTTTCTGGGGTGGTGCCAGGAGCCGGCTGGTCAAGGGGCCGCGTGGGGACATCCTGATCAGGCTGAACGTACCACGGCCGCTGGTGCAGCGGTAGCGGGAAAACTGACCGTTCGGCCCCTCGCAAAGCGGTCAGTCGAGAGTGAGTGCGATGCCCCTTCCAACCCCTCGGCCCGCACCGGTAACGAGCTCAACGTTTCCCGTTAACACCTTCATTCCCGGGTGCTGAGCTGCCAATGGACTCGGATGGCCTCGGCAATGGGGCCTGCGGTGACGTCGACGCGGAAGGCAACGGGCGCGGATGCCCTGTGAATTGGCCTGAATCAACCCGTCTTTGCTGACGGTGTTGCCGCACACGCAGGTGATGGTGGTGACATCATGACCGGTAACGTCGGCGGTTTCAGTGTCCATGATGACCTCCCCGTAGATGGAAAGACGTTCTTCAATCAGCTTATGCCTGCAGATCCGTGCAGTCGCCCTGGAGCCCGATACACCTCAGCTGCCGGTGGCCGTTCTGGCCTACGCGCGGCCCTTCAGGATCAGGTTCCAGTAGACCCTGGGGAAAATGTCGCGGTCCACCACCCACGATGCCCGGCTCTCTTTCCACGTTGGCACCTTCGGGACAGAGGGCATGGGCCGGTACTCGGCGTCGAACTCGGCGAAAACCACCGTAGAACCGGACACCGTGAAGGGGCACACCGAGTACCCGTCGTACTTTTCCGTCAGGGGTTTTCCGTCCCGGGCGGCGACCAGGTTCTTGGCCAGGACTTTTGTCTGCTTGCGCAGCGCCCCGCCGGATTTGGAGTTGGTGGTGGCCGCGGCATCCCCGAGGGACCAGATGTTCGGAAACCGGACGTGCCGGAGGGTCTGCGGATCCACGTCCACAAACCCGCCCGAGTCACCGGGGGCGGGCAACTCCGTGGCCTTGAGCCAGTCTGGGGCTGACTGCGGCGGGACCGCGTTGAGCACGTCGTAATGGAGCTCCTCGGCGATCCCGGTGGCATTGTTCCGGATCAGCGCGTTCTGCGTCGCAGCATCCACCATCACCAGTTCGCTGTTGAGGCGCAGTTCGATGCCGTACTCGGCAATTTTGCGGTTCAGTTCGTCATCCACCCCGGGCACCCCGAACACGGTGGGGTATGGCTGCACCATGACTACCCGGATGTCCCGGAGCACTCCCTGCTCACGCCAGTGGTCGCAGGCCAGGTACATTGGTTTCTGCGCGGCGCCCCCGCATTTGATGGGTCCGGAGGGCATGGTGAAGACGGCCGTTCCGGCCTTGAGACCGCTGAGAAGCGTCCAGGCCTTGGCGGCAAGGCTGAACTCATAGTGGGACGCCCCGGCGGGGGAATGGACGGCGTCGGCCAGACCCGGGATCTTGTCCCAATCCAGCTGCAGGCCCGGGCAGACCACCAAGTGCCCGAACCCCAGCTGACCTCCCGACGCCAACGACACCGTCTTGCCCGCCGGGTCGATGTCCACCGCACTGTCCCGGATCCATTCCACGCCCTGCGGCATGACGGAGCGCTGTGGCCGGGCGGCCTCTGATGCCGTCGCCCTCCCGCCGGCGATGTGCGAGAACAGCGGCTGGTAAAAGTGCTGGTCCCCGGGTTCCACCACCGCCACATCCTTCACCCCGTAGCGATGGAGGCGCGCCGCCAGGGAGACGCCGGCGTTACCCCCGCCAATGATGAGGACTTCGTAGTGCTGCCCGGCCATGGCGCTACTTCTCCACGATCTTGCCGTGAGCGGCTCCCTGGGGCGTGTCCCATTCCACGGGTGTTCCCTTGCTTAGCGACATCGGCGCTCCTCGGATAGGGCGGTTCCAGCAGCGCACGGTGAACAGCAACCGGAGCCTCAATACTAAGCATGATGATCTTTATTGGGTACCATCAGGGGTTCCTGGCCCGGGATCTTGTCCCATGACGGCGGGGGCCTGGAGTTCCCGCTCGGGTGGAGACGAAGAATCCCGCCCAGCTCAGCGGGTTACTCATAACGAGCCTTCGGTTGAGGGGGTCGGAGCTGGCGGGGCGACACGCGCCCGGCGGGTGAGGTGCAGGGTCCACGCCGCGCCGAGGAACGCAATGCCGCCACCCACCGCAAAGGCCCACGGAATTCCGGCCGCTCCGGCCACCAACCCCAGTGCCGCCGGGCCGAACCCCAGGCCCAGGTCCATGAAGGCGCTGGCGGTTCCTGCGGCCGCACCCCGCTCCGACGGGCGAGCGGTCGCGAAGATCGCCGCAAAGAACGCCGGCGTCGAGAACGAGACGCCAACGGCGCTGGCCACCACGCCGGCCAGGAAACCCAGCGGGCTGGGAGAAAGTGCCATTAACCCCAGGCCCACGCCAATGGCCACCAATGACCCCGTCGCCAGCGGCAACACGGGCAGCCGGTCCGGTAACTTCGCGAAGACGACGCGACACAGCACAACCACCGCTCCGTAGAGGAACAGCGCCAGGCTGGTGTTGCTGAGTTTGATCTGCTCGGAGTACAGGGACGCGAATGCGAGGACGCCGCTCACCGCCGCCAGAGACGCGAAAAAGCCCAAGGACAGGGGAATCGCCGGCCGGTGGATGAGCGCCGTCGGGCCTTCTCCGCTGGGCGTTCTTGCCGGCTCCGGCAGGAACGCCGAGATGATGGCGGCCAGGACCGTGAGGGCGGCGGCACCGAACCAGGCGGTGGCGAAGGCGCCGACGCCGATCAGCACCTCAGCGAGAACCGGCCCCAACGCGATGCCAAGGTAGAGCCCAAGCGAGTTGTAGCTGAGTGCCTCACCCGTCCGGCCCGGCGGGGCGATATCGGCGAGCATAGCGAAGCCGGCTACGAAGAACGCCGCCTCAGCCACCCCCTGCAACAGGCGCACAACGACGATCAGCGCGAGCGAGCCCACCACCGGCATCAGCAGCATACCCACCCCACTGGTCAGTGCGCCGAATATCAGCAGAGGCCTGCGGCCCAGGGTTTCGGCGAGCCTGCCAGCAAAGGGCCGACAGATCAACGCGGTGACACCGAAGGCTCCGAAGGCCAGCCCAGCGCCGGACTCGTTGGAACCGACCGGACCGGTGACATAGAGCGGGAGCGTATAGATGGCAACCCCGAACGCCGTGAAATAGGCGAGCTCGGCGATGCTCAGCCCGATAAACGTCGGGGTAAGCAGCCGTTCGGTCGACGGAGCCATATCCCCACGCTAATTGATCAATGAATCCGTGGATATACCGGCACCCAGGCGGCTGGCGAAGTCGTCGACCCGTGCGGCCAGATCCTGCGGCAGGGCGCCGAAGCGCAGTGCGAACTGCCCCTTTGCCGCCACTATACGACGCATTAGGATACTGAACATGAGTTCAATGATCTATGAGAGCGACCTCAGCGCCCGGGGCAGGATCGTGGCCGCCGCACTCGGGCTCTTCGCGGCCGGGGGCTTTCGAGCGACCACGGTGCGTGCCATCGCAGCGGAGGCTGGGGTGAGCGCGGGCCTCGTAGTGCACCACTTCGGCAGCAAAGAAGGGCTCCGGCGCGAGTGCGACGAGCGAGTTCTGCGGTTCATCGTCGAGAAGGGGGAGAGCGACGCGCCCGCTGAGGTGCTCGCCGGTGCAGCGAACCCGTTTGGGCCGTATCTGGCCCGCATGCTCTATGAAACCGGAAGCTCCACGGACGCGCTTTTTGACGCTCTTCTCGCCACTGCCCGCGACGCCGTTGAGCTCGGGATCAAGTCAGGCACCATGCGAAAGTCCGACGACGTCGACGCCCAGGCCGCCGCACTGGTGACACTTGGTGTTGCCCCATTTTTCCTTGCGCATCAGCTGGCACGCTGGGCCGGCGGCGACGCGCTGGGCGGCATCAGCCGCATAGCGGAACCGATCGCCGACATCTACGCCCGCGGCCTTCTGCTCGGCCAGTCCCGGGGCGGTGCCGGCCAGTGAGAATTCTCTTGGCGACCGCCGGGTCGCGCGGCGACGTGGAGCCGTTCGCGGCGCTCGCTCGTCGAGCCATCGCGGAAGGCCACCAGGCACGCCTCGTGGCCCCGGACAACTCCGGGGCAGACCTGTCCGGCCTCGATGTCGCCAGTATGGGGGTCGATTACTCGCGGATGATCGAGGATCAAGGCGTCTCGCTCGGCGCCGCGATCCGCTCGTTCCGCTCGGTCGTCCGACCAATCATGCGCGGGGTCATTGTTGAGTCGGCACGCGCGGCCATGGAGTATCGGCCGGACGTCATCGTCTCGCATCCGAAAGTGCTCTCCGCCACCCTGGTCTCTGAAGCCCTCGGCATCCCGCATGTATTGGTCGAGATCGTACCGTCAGTCACCCCCACCCTCGCCTTCCCGGCCGCTGGCACCGTCACTCGGAGCCTTGGAATACTGAACCCGCTCACCTACGGGGCGGCCGCAGCAAGTGCGGCGCTGTTCCGGGGCGATCTTGACGAAGTCGCCAAGCTGGTCGGCGTGCCTCGGCGCCCGTCCGCCCCGCCTGCCGCAACTGTCCTGCCCATCAGCCCCGCCATCCTCGGCAGGCCGGACGACTGGCCCGACAATGTGCACCTAACCGGAGCGTGGAACACCGAATCCGCTCGCGTGCCGTTACCAGTCGAGGTTGCCGAGTTTGTCGCGCGAGGTGGATTCGTCTACGCGGGATTCGGATCGATGGCAGCGGGCGATCCGGTTGCTCGCGCCAAGGAGGTAGTCCGCGGTATCCGTGATTACGGCGCTCGCGCTATGCTCGCCTGTGGCCTTGGCGGACTGGAGGTTCCCTCGGACCTTTTGGGCAATGATGTGCTGGTGGTCAGCTCGGTGGACCACCGGCTGGTCCTGCCGCACGCCGAGGCCGCGGTCCATCACGGCGGAATCGGTACTGTCCACGCGGCGACCCGTGCCAGCACCGTCTCGGTGGTCGTCCCCTTTATCGCGGATCAGCCGTTCTGGGGAGCCCGGCTGCATGCGCGCGGCCTCTCGCCCGCTCCGATTCCCCGGAAGCGACTAACAGCTGCGCAACTTACCTCGACACTCGAAAATGCCGGACGGTACCGCACGGCCGTGGCCGCGGCTTCCCTGTCGATGGCCGATGAAGATGGCACTGGCGCAGCGCTGGCCGTCATTGCAAACGTGCTCTGAACGGACAAGACCGGCGAGTCCAACGTCGTCCGCCTCATGTGGCGTCAACCGGCCGAGAAGACGCTGTTGACCACCAAGACGCGCCCCCACCCACAAATTGTGTCTCTACCGGCCGCTCACCTGCCCGGACAGCTTAGCGATGGGTGCGAGCACGATCGGTCGGGCGGCGTACCACCCGGCCGCCGTGACGGCGATGGCGGCCGCGAAGAGCCAGAATCCGACCCAGTTCACCGCGTCGGTGCCGCCGAACATGTGGTTCAGGTTGCGCAGCGCACCGGTCGCGAACACCAGGAACACATGGACGAGTATGAAAGCCACGAAAAACAGCATCGTCGGGAAGTGAAGCGCGCGCGCGACCTCCACCGGGTAGGCCCTGTTCAGCGTCTTTGCGTTCTTCGGCCAGAACTCGCTCATGCGCACGCCCGTGATCGCCGCGAGCGGGGCCGCGATGAACACCACGACGAAGTACATCAGCTGCTGCAGGCTGTTGTAGTTCACCCAGCCGTTCTCCACTGGCCAGTCGAGTGTCATGTACTGCAGGAGCGCGGAGAGTGCGTTCGGGAACACCTCCCAGCTGGTCGGGAGGATGCGCATCCAGTGGCCGGAGGCGAACAGCAGCACCACAAAGATGAGTCCGTTGGCCAGCCACAAAATGTCCAGCGACTGGTGCAGCCACAGGTTGATGCTGATTTTCCTGCCACCGCGTTTCGGCGTCCAGAACGCGGGGGGCTTCTGCTGGGTGCGCACCTGGTAGCCCGAGCGGATGATGAGCGCCAGCAGGAAGAAGTTCAGGAAGTGCGCCCACTGCGCCCACCACGGGAAGCCGGGCTCGGCCGTCGGAGGCAGGCTGTATTCGCCCGGGTAGCGCGCGAGGAATTCCGGCACGCCCGGCAGCGTGGTCACACCGCGGGCGGCAAGCACAAGAATCCCGGCGGCGGCTACTGCGCCGGCTGCGAGGAGTACCACGAGCTTGATCCACTGGCCCAGGGTGCGCGAGCCGTAGAGCCGTGCCTCGGCCTTTGGTCTCACGGGCTTTTCGGCGACGACGGGCTTTTCGGCGACGACGGGATGGGCCGCCGACGCCGTGGCGGCGGGCGTGGGCTGGGCGACTAACGCGAGGACCCCAGGTGCAGTCTCGGCCACCGGCGGCGTCGCCTCGGCAACGGTTTCCTTCACGCTGGCAGCCGGGGCAGGCGCCTGGACAATGTGGTCGGGATGCGCAGGCACCGCGGCGGCAGCGGCAGCGGCCGCGGGAGCAAGTCCCGCCGGTGGCCACGGCTCACCACCGGTGACACGGGGAAGACCGCGACGGAGCGAGGTGGTTCCCGCCGTCGACGTCGTCGTCGCCGTGACCGGTGTGGCGGGTGTGGCGGGTATGGGGGGAGCCGCGGACGGAGCCGCCACGGATAGCGCAGCCTCGGCCGCGGGCGGCCAGGGCTTGCCGCCCGGCACCCGTGGCAGGCCGCGGCGCAGCTGCCGCGTCCCGGCGTCGGCCTTCACTGCGGCGGCCGGTGCGGACAATGCCTCAGCCGGCGTCGTTTCCTGGGCAACAGCCGGCGCCGCGGACGC
Organism: Arthrobacter sp. SO5; assembly: GCF_020532805.1. Taxonomy (GTDB): domain Bacteria; phylum Actinomycetota; class Actinomycetes; order Actinomycetales; family Micrococcaceae; genus Arthrobacter. The sequence continues at coordinate 7,021 of NZ_MQTQ01000030.1, forward strand.
CTCCACTCCTGTGGTGACACTGCGTGCTGGCACCGGCCCTGCTGGTGGCCAGGGCTCGCCGCCCGGCACGCGCGGCAGGCCCCGCCGAAGAGGCCGGGACTGAGTTGCTGTCACTTCTTCCGAGCCTCAAGGGCGCTGATCAGCTGGGGTACAACCTTGAAGAGATCGCCCACCACACCAAAGTCGGCGATCTCGAAGATGGGTGCGTCTGCATCCTTGTTGATGGCGACGATCGTCTTCGCGGTCTGCATGCCGGCCCGGTGCTGGATCGCGCCGGAAATGCCCAGCGCGATATACAGCTGTGATGACACGGAAACCCCGGTCTGGCCGACCTGTTGCGACTGCGGGATGAAGCCTGCATCCACTGCGGCGCGCGAGGCACCAATGGCAGCTCCGAGTGTGTCGGCGAGCTGTCCGACGAGGGCGAACTGCTCTTCCGACCCGAGGCCGCGGCCACCGGCAACAACCTTTGCGGCACCGCGCAGCTCCGGCCGCGAGGTGGCGACCACTGCCTCATCGAACGAGTCGATCCGCGCGGCGGGCTTCCCGGAGGGCGTCACTGCCAGGGTCTCCGACGCTTCCGGCTGAGCCGCAGCGCGCGCCTCGATGGAGCCCTGGCAGACCGTAATGACCGGCGCCCCGAACGTGGACGTGGAGGTCACATTGTAGGCGCCACCGTAGACGGAATGGTGTGCCACGACGCCCTCCTCATCGCGTGACACGCCGATCGCGTCGACGGAAACCGCCGCCCGCGAACGGGCGGCGTACCGGCCGGCAAGATCCCGCCCGTTGAGAGAATGCGAAATCAGGATCGCGTCCGGCTGCACGTGCTCCACAGCGGCGGTAAGCGCATCGACGCCCGGCACGCCGAGCGCGGAAGGATCCGGAGTCTCCGCGATCAGGACGTGCGCAGCACCAAGGACGGCAGCCTCCGCGGCGGCGGCGCCCCCGGCCCCGGGTGAGGCAAGTACCAGTGCAATCGGCGTGCCCACGGCGGCGGCAGCACCGAAGAGTCCGGGTGCGGCCTTCTCGAGTTCACCGGAAGCCCGGGTTTCCACGACGACGAGGATTGCGTCACGCGCGAATTCAGTCATGTCGATACTCCTTACGCCAGTTGGTTTTCGACCAGGAAGTCAGCGAGCTTCTCGCCGGCATCACCCTCGTCAATGATCTTGACGCCCGCCGCGCGCGGGGGCTTCTCTGCAATGGTCAGCATGATCGAACGCGCCGCGTCCGGGTTGTCGGGAGTGATTGCGAGGTCCGCAAGCGTAAGCGTCTCAAGGGGCTTCTTCTTGGCCGCCATAATTCCTTTGAAGTTCGGGAAGCGCGCCCCGGGAAGCGCCTCGGTAATGGAGATCACCGCGGGCAGGGCTGCTGATACCTGCTGCACGCCGGAGTCAACTAACCTGGTGCCGGACACCGCGCCGTCGCTGATCTGTACGGAGCTGAGGCCGGTGGCGTGCGGCACGTCCAGCAATTCCGCGAGCATCGCGGGAATCATGCCGCCGGATCCATCGGTGGAGAGGTTGCCGGTGATCACAAGGTCAAACCCGACGCGGCGGAGCGCCGCTGCGAGAGTTTCGGCGGTCAGGCCAAGATCCGCACCCCGGAGCGCCTCGTCAGAAATGTGGGTGGCGCTCCCCGCGCCCATCGCAAGCCCCTTGCGCAGTGTGGCCGTCGCACCCCCGGGAGCGAGGGAGAGGACTGCGACCTCGGTGCCCTCGTTCGCGTCGGCGTACTTCAGTGCCAGCTCCAGGGCCCGCTCACCGATCTCGTCAATGACTGCCTCGCTGGCTTCCCGGTCGGCGAGGCCTGTTTCAAGGTTCAGTTTTCGGTCCCCGTAGGTGTCGGGGACTTCCTTTACAAGGACGACAATCTTCATTGATGGCTCTTCCTGTGGCGGGCATGTCCCTAGAGGAGACATACCGAATCTCTACTGAGTCTACGAAAATGGTGCCCTGCGTGGCTGACTGGGCCCGTGTCGGGAAAATGAAGTGCCTTCTTTGGCCCGCGTCCGCCCGCGTCCGACGGCGGCCGGGCGCGTCCGACGGCGGCCGGCCGGCGCTGGCGAAGGGCTCCGAGTCGGGACTCGGAGCCCTTCTCCTCGGCCCCGCCCGAGGTTAGGATGCCGTGTGACCTTCACCCACGGCTTCGCGGACAACAACGGCCTTCGCATGTACTACGAGGTCCACGGCGAGGCAGTGCCCGGCCAGCCGCCGCTGCTCCTCATCCCGGGCGGCGGCTCCACCATCGGCACCAACTTCAGCGAAATCATCCCGCTGCTCGCCGCATCGCGCCAGGTGATTGCCGTGGAGGAGGAGGGCCACGGCCATACCCAGCCCACCAGCCGCCCCCTCACCGCCGAGAACTCCGCCGGGGATATCCTCGCCGTGCTGGACCAGCTTAAGGTGGGCTCGATCGACGTGCTGGGATTCAGCGCCGGCGGCCATACCGCCCTCGCGCTGGCACTTGCGCGCCCCGCCGTCGTCCGGTGCCTGATCGCAGCCTCCACCTTCGCGAGCCGCGACGCCGTCCCGGACGAGTTCTGGGACCGCATGGCCAGCGCCACCCTCGACGATGAACCCGCCACCTACCAGGACGAGGACCGCCGGCTCAACCCGGAACCCGGCCACCTGGAACGGCAGTTCGAGCTGGACAGCCGGCGCATCCTGGACTTCCCCGGCTGGTCAGACAAAGAGCTGGGCACCATCGCCGCCCGCACCCTGGTGGTGGCCGGCGATCGGGACATTGTCACCGCCGCGTACGCGGAGCGGCTGGCCGGTCTCATTCCGGGCGCCCGCCTGCTGATCGTCCCGGCCGGCCACGGCGATTACCTCGGCGAGCGGGACGCCAGCCGGGGGGATCTGCGGACCATGCACGCCACCGTCCCGCTCCTGCTGCGGTTCCTCGGGGGAGTGGCGGGCCGGCGCCGGGCTAGGGCAGCCTCGACGGGCGCAGCAGGGTCGCCTCGCCCGCGCGGTCAGGATCCAGCGGCACAGGGCTGATCAGCACTGCCGGGCCGCGGTGCAGGACGCCGTCGGCAAGCACCTGGCACCGAACGCCGCCCCGCCCGCGCATGGCCTTATGGGCGCCCGGGGCGAGCATCTCATCCATCCATACACACGGGTGCGCGGGCCGCCCGGCCCTGAGCCGCACCAGCTCCCCGCGGGACTCCAGCGCGAAGTCGTGCCCGAGTAGCGGCGCCAGCTGGGCGCCCCGGATGTGTACGTTGCGGCGCGTCAGCAGCGGATCTAGGGGTGCCGTTCCCAGCTCCGCGGCGATCGCCTCGAGGGCCTCGACGGCGAACACGGTGACGGCGGCATCCATGTGCGCGGCCTTGCCGAAGAACCGGTCACCGAGGATTCCCTTGCCGGTCACGAACTGCGCCTGCCCGGCGTCTGTCGTGGGGACGTCGGCTGCGCCCTCGCGTGCACGGCCGAAGTAGGCGTGCGCCGGCGATACGAGCAGGTGCAGAATCTCGACGTCGTACCTGTAACTGGCCGTCATCCCACCAAACTATCGTCCCGCGGCCGCCGCGGCACGCCATAGAGCACCGAATAGCCGGAACATGATGTTTTGCGAGGCCTTCGTATTATGGTCACTTGGGTGGTGCGCAGGAGATACAGCTGTCGTCCTCTTTGTTAACGTTGAAGCACCTAGGGGAGCAGGCTCACCACGGCTTCCGCGAACGCCTTCGGCTCCTCCTGCGGAACGTTGTGTCCAATGCCCGGAAGGATGCTTTGGTGGTACGGGCCGGTGAAGTACTCCCTGTCTTCCAGCGCCGCGGGGCCGCCGACGCCGTCGTCCCCGCTTTCGAGAACGACGGTCGGAACCGTGATCCGCGGCTTCTGGGCAATCAGGTCCTCGAACCGCTGGTACCGGGGGTCGCCGTCGGCCAGTCCGTAACGGTGGCGGTAGGAGTGGATGACGACGTCGACGAAGTCGGGGTTGTGCAGGCTCGGGGCGCTGGCGGGAAACGCCTGGCGTGCGCCGCCCCAGCTCGGCGACCAGGTGCGCCACAGCAGCTCGCACAGTTCGTCACGGTTTCGTTCCAGCCCGCGGCGCCCCCGCTCCGAGTGGAAGTAGTACTGATACCAGTAGCTTCTTTCCCATTCCGGGTTGGCGGGCTCGCCGGAACGCTCGAGGTTTTGCATGTTGTAGCCGCCTACCGAGACGAGGCCGGTGGCGCGTCCGGGCTCCAGCGCCGCCACGATGCACGCCGCCCGGCCACCCCAGTCGTAGCCGGCAACAACTGCTTCTCCGATGTTGAGGGCATCCATGAAGTCGATGAGGTCCTGCGCGAGGGCGGCTTGTTGCCCCGAGCGGACCGTCGTGTGATCGAGGAAACGAGTCGGGCCGAAGCCGCGAAGGTACGGCGCGAGCACGAAGGCGCCCCGGCCCGCGAGGATCGGGGCGACGCCGTCGAAGGCCCGAACGTCGTACGGGAACCCGTGCAGGAGGATGACCGGGGTCCCGCCCGGATCGCCCGCCGACTCGTAGCCGATGTCCAGGACGGGGGTCTGGACGCGGCCGAGTGATGTGAAGCTCATGCTGCCATTCTTACCGCCGCCGAACCGCTGTCCTCGGACCCTGCAGGCGACGCGCCCGCCTGCCCGCCACTTGGTGGACATCGCCCGCGGCGTCCTGTTCCTCGCCTCGGCGGACGCCTCCATGATCCACGGCGTTACGCTTGACATCGACGGCGGCATGTCCGCGACCCGACCTCTTTGATCACCCCCAACCACGGAACGAGGAAACACGTGGATCTCATCGCCACTGAATTCGGCCCCTTCAGCACTGCTGCGGAGGTGGCGGACGGCGTCGATCTCTCCGGCCGGGCAGCGATCGTCACCGGGGCCGCGTCAGGCATCGGGGTCGAGACCGCCCGAGCGCTGGCGCGGACGGGCGCGGCGGTGACCCTTGCCGTGCGTGACATGGACGCCGGCCGGAGAGCCGCCGAGAACATTGCTGCCGTCACCGGGAACCCCAACGTAAGGGCCGCTGAACTGGACCTTGCCGACGTCGGTTCCGTCGATGCGTTTGCCTCCGGCTGGCAGGGGCCTCTGCATATCCTGGTCAACAACGCCGGGATCATGATGACGCCTGAGACCTACACACCGCAGGGCTGGGAGTTGCAGTTCGCAACAAATCATCTGGGCCACTTCGCGCTGGCCCTGGGTCTCCATCCCGCGTTGGCGGCCGATGGGGCCGCACGCATTGTGGTGGTGAGCTCTTCCGGGCACGGCAACTCGCCCGTGGTCTTCGACGACCTGTTCTTTGACCGGCGCCCCTACGACCCCGGCTCCGCGTACGGGCAGTCCAAGACCGCGAATGTGCTCTTCGCCGTCGAGGCCACCCGCCGGTGGGCAGCTGACGGAATCACCGCGAACGCCCTCATGCCGGGCGGCGTCTGGACCAACCTCCAACGGTACTGGGATCCTGCCGATCTGGCCGCAACAAAGATGCTGGTGCTAGAGGCCGGACTGCCCGTGAAGTCCGTGGAACAGGGTGCTGCCACGTCCGTGCTCCTCGCTACGGCGCCTGCACTCGAGGGAATCGGCGGGCGCTATTTCGAGGACTGCAACGAGGCCCGGACCGTCACCCAGATCACCGACGGACTGCACGGGGTGCTCGGCTACGCTCTGGATCCGGACGCAGCGCGGCGGCTTTGGGACGTCTCGGTGGAACTGCTGGACGCCGCCCGGGCTCGGCCGCCGCGCTAAGCCAATTGCCTCAGGAGACGGGCCCGCATCCCTGACCGAGCCGGGCTATTTGGCCGGGGCGACGGTGGCCTCGTAGGTGATGATTTCGGTGCCGTTGCCCTCTTCGCCGTTGTCGGGGGCCACCTTCAGGGTGAGGTGGTCGCCGTCGGCGGTCATCTTGAAGGGGTTGCGGGTGGCTACGTGACCGGCGGTGGACCACTGCTGGAACGGGATCTCGCGGGTTACGCCATGGGACTTGAGGTCTATCATGGCCATGCCGCCGAGTTCGTAGGCGGCACCGGTGCCGCCGGCCGCCGGGGTCTGCGGGAGATTCGTGATGCCGCCGCAGAGCATTTTTGAGTTGGGCACGTACTGGCAGTCCTGGTAGTCGATGAAGAAGTTCGGGTTCTCCCAGGTTGCGAGCTGCTTACCCAACAGGTCCCATTCCGCGAAGCGGCGCGAGCCCCAGGTGTTGCCGACCAGGTGGCCCGTCTGCTTGTCCATCACGATGCCGCCAAAGTGGTCCTTTGCCTCGAACTGTTTGTGCACGTCGAGGGTGGCGGCGTCCACCCGGTAGATGATGGCGCTGCTGTTGGGCCGGTACTGGGCCACCGGGACCCAGACGTTGGTGCCGTCGAAGTCGATGCCGCCCGGGTGGTACATATCGCCCTCGCCCAGGACGATGTCCTTCTGGAGGTTCCCGGCCTTGTCCATGACGAACAGGTGGCCGACGCCCTTGCCCGGCGTGCGGTCGAGACCGTTCTGAGGGGTTGGGAACTTCGTGGTCGGTTCGATGATCTGAACGGCCGACAGGAAGATGCGGTCCTGGCTGAAGGCGATTCCTTCGGTGTGGTACGTGGGGAAGTTCAGCTTCAGCTTGGCCGTCTGCTGCCAGGCCGTGGCGCGGTCGACGCCGTCGAAGGCTTCTGCGAGGGCGGTGTTCGCTTCGCTGTGCTCGCTGGATCCGGCGTCGTTCCCGCCGTGCTGGTCATTGTTGCCTGTGGCCTGGGCTGCTGCGGTGCCGCCGATTGCGGAGGCCGCCAGGACAATGGATGCGGCGGCCGTGAGGAAGCCTCGGGTGCGAGTGGTGCTCATGGGGGAGCCTCTCAAAGGTTGGATCGCGACAGGACTTCCTCAAGCTACCCATCCGTTGTGAACCCTCCGCAGAGGGACGGTGAACGGCAGATGCAGGCACGATCCCCGCACCCCTTCGAAAGTCTGACGCAGCTCTCCATCCTGGCAGCGAGAATTTCCGCCCGGGCGCGCGGTCCTGAACGACGACGGCGGCGGCTCCCGCCGTCGTCGTTCGTGGTTGTTACAGGTTGACCGGACCGAGGTTGGCCTCGCCATGGCTCACGCTGAGCGTGAAGGTGCCGGGGCCGCTGGCGTGGACAGCGATGTTGCTCTTGGCGGTGTTGTGGCGGACCGAGAGGTCGTGGACCAGGGCGTCCAGCTCGTGGTGCATCGTGGAGCGGTCCCAGAGCTTGTGGGTAACAGAGTTGGCAGTTTCAAACGTCATTGTTCAGTGCTTCCATTCATGGATCCGGAGGTCCGGCTGCCGCACCGATGCGGAGCCGCCGTAGGGCCAAACCGGGAACGCTCCGGGACCGTTGGCGGCTCTGCGAGCTCACCGGTTTGGCCTCATTGCGTCCACCAGGATGGGTAATACTCTGCCGCTGACCGGGTGCCTGCGCTACGCGCGGGCTTGGTCAGGGCTGGCTCGGGCGGGAAATAGGGGTCCCGGCGTTGCCTTCCATAGTGCACAATGCGCAGCGGCGACTCAAGCCAGATGGCGACTATGGCCCGTGAGGCTCATCACAGTCCGGAGTGCGTCGGTGTAGGAGTCGTGCGCGAGATCCAGTCCGAGGGCACCATCTGGGGTGATCCAGCGTATTTCGGCGTGTTCGTTGGTGGCCAGATTCGCGGGTTCACCTGACCACTGGGGCACCACCCAACCTGAGAGGGCCGGCCCGTCGGGTGAGCCTTCTTTGTCCCGGACCGTAAATGCGGGCTCGTTCCCGGGTGGGATGACCCTGACGGCGATTTCTTCAAGGAGCTCCCTGGCAGGACGCGCGCGTTAGATGCCGCCGCCGTGTTGTAGGCGTCGCGGATTGAATCAGTGGCGCTTGCAGCGGCCAGTTCTTCAGTCACTCAGTGCTCAGGATTCAGTGATAGCCGCGAGTTTGACGGAATCCTGTTGCCCTTCCCAGGCGCCGGTCAACATGAGCGGGCCGCCCGGACGCCCATCAAGTTCCAGGCGCCGGATGACCAGCAGGTGCAGGTTGGCTGTCTCGATGACCGTGCACTCGGCCGTGTTGCGCGGAGTGGCCGACGAGAGGTCGGGAACCGCGTCCCGATTCGGCCCGGTGCTTTGGACGACAACCGATGGGGCCAGCACTTCCAGTTTTCCTTCGACGTCGAGGCATTGCTCGGCCTGGGGCCGGCCCAGCATGATGCTTGCCGCCAGTGCCGTCACGTAGACGGGATCGGCGCAGGCATCGTAGACCCATCTCGGGCCAAGAACTGAGTGCTGCATTGTGCCCACCAGCCATGGTTCCGCGCCCGCCAGCGGCCGGGCCCTGTATGTGAGGGGCACTTGAATGGTGGCGCTCCCGGCAGAGACGATCGTCGTCTCAAGTCCCACCTCGCCGGCAGGGTCGTCGAACCGGTAGGAGCCTACTTTGCGAAGTGGTGCCGCGATCAGACCGGCGAACCACGGCTGGCCCGGGAGCCACTTTTCGAGGAGTTCAAGTTTCGTCGGCCGCAATTCGGCTTGGTGGAGGAGCGCCATGACGGCAAGCCTAACCGCAGCCGCGCCCCGCTACCCCGCAGCGGACTCCCTTATCTCGTAGCTGAGGTTTTGCAGGTCCTCGTCGGCTTCGTTGACCTGGACGAGGTACCCGTCAGGATCTTCGACCGTGAAATAGCGTCCGAACGTTTCGTCCAGGATTTCAGACGGAGCGTACCCTGCAGCCCGGAGGCGGTTAGCCGTGAGTTCCAGGCTTCCGTCGGTGGTGAACTGAAGTGCGACGGCGGCCGGGTCTTTGTGGGTGGTGGCCTGCCGGGCGATATGGAGTCCCAGGCCGCCTCCGTCGCCTCGAAGATCAGCCCACGTTCCGCTGGTAGCCGCCGGATTTTCCTCGAGGCCGAGGGTGGAATAGAAGCGTGTAGCAGCTTCGACGTTGCGGACGAATCGAATGGGGGTGAGTTTCATGATGTGGATCCTTCTGTGTCGTGTAGGGCCTGCCTTAGGGTTTCTTCCACGAACGTGGACAGTGATTGTCCGCGCTCGATTGCGGCGTGCTTGACCTGTTTTACCAAGTCGGCCGGCAGATAGACGTTGAACTGCACTTTCTCTGGCATGGCTAGAATGCTAGCAAGCTAGCCATGAGGTGGCAAGGCGTCAGAGCTATTAGCAAGAACTTCGAGTGCCTGCGATTAGTTCGGCGAGCTGGCCGGGCCGGCTGATGAACGGTGAATGGCTCGAGGCCAGGCTGATGACGTTAGTGCAACGGCTGGCCATGCGGTGCTGAAGGTCGGGACTCAGGGCCTTGTCCTGTTCGCATCTGAGATAGGTGCTCTCGACGCTCTGCCACGCGATGCGGCTCGGTATGCCACGGCCATGACCAGGCTGTTGCCGCACCAGTAGCCCGGTCGCCCAGGCGCTATCCGCTTCGGTGCAGTCGGCGTATAGGACCTCGCGTGCCCGCTCCGGCTGGAGGCTGGTCGTCCCGTCCTCGTGGTGCCGCACGGCTTCATTCACCAGGGCGCTGGCGCCTCCCAGCAGCGCGCCGCTTTCCCCGGCCGCCGGCACGAAGGCTGCAACAAAGATGAGGTGACTGACACGGTTCAAGCCGGTGATGACTGATCCCCCGTAGGAATGGCCCACGGCCACGGGCGCCGTCGTGCATCCGTCCACATAGTCCTGGACGGCTGCGGTATCGGCGGCAAGAGAGCCGCGGTGTAAGCGAGGAATGTGAACTGTGAACCCCCGGCCGCGCAGATCGGCCGCCAAGCGGTCGAAGTGCGCCGGCTGATGCCACAATCCGTGCACAAGAACGGCCTCCGGTTTCTGCCCCATGCAGATAGCGTACGGTCCCGGCGGGCGAGATTGGTCTTGGCGCCAGGACATTGGGGCCGTGCCAGACTGAACACTTGAATCGTTGGTGGTGAATCGTTAGCCGGAAGACGGCGCACCACGTCAACTTCTGTGGGAGGGGCATCCATGCATGAGATGTACGTTGTCACCCATCCGGTTGCGGAGCATTCGGAACTCGATCGTGTAGGCGGGTGGTACGACTCCCGCCTGGGCACCCTAGGCCGGATGGATGCCAGTTTCGTGGCGCAGGAGCTGAACGGCAAGTCCCTGCCCCGGACGACGACCGGCTCGATCACCGCGGGCCCATCCGTGGTGCAGAGACCCGTCGGGAAGTTGCCGTCCGGGTCAGCGAATGCGTGAGTGAACTGATGGCCGACCGCAGCCATGATCACGTCGTCGTCACTCACGGCTACGCCCAGACATTCGTCATCACGGCCTGGCTGCAGATCCCTGTTGAGGCAGCCGGATTTGTCTCCTTCGCACCGAAGCCGGGTTCGATCACCCACTTGAGGCACGACGACTCCTGGCGAAACCGCACGCTGGTAGATCTTGCTGACACCGGACACCTTTCCGGACGTCGGCCGTAGGGGCCCCGCTATTGCCTGTTGGACTCGTCGGCGATTTGGGCCAGTTGTGCTGCGACGTCCTGCACGGGGCAGGTTGTGTCGATTTCGTGCGTCGAGCTTTTGCGGAGGAGTGGCTCGACCGACTCAAGATGGCGGCGTATCTCCTCACGCTCGGCGGCGAGCTTCCCGTAGCCGTTGGTGCTGCGGGTTTCTATGCGCCGAAACAGCACCTCGGGCGGTGCGCTGAGGAGCACCACGGCGTCGAAACGGTGGTAGAAACGGCCCTGGTTCGACACGGTGCCGGAGACAAACAGGGAAGCCAAGTTTGGCGCTGTGAGGAGTGCGGACATCTTTTCTTCATTCCACACGGTGTCGCCGTCCACATCGTTGCACCAACTGCCGTAGTCGGTATCCACGGTCGCATAGCCCAGCCGAGCGAGCTCTTTCAGAGCCGTTGATTTGCCGGCACCGGACATGCCGGTCACAAGAACCACACCCATGCGGGCTAATGCTAGGCCACGGGCAGTCGTGGACATGGCTTCTGCCTCAGCCGGCGGACAAGCCAACGAAGTATTCCTGCTGGAGCGGTGTGCGCCCAAGGCTAAGCGCTGTGTGCAGCGACGGACAGTTGCCGGCATGGATGTGACCCCAGACGGTTCCGAAGTCCGGATGGTGCCGGGCAATGAATTGCGATTCCAGCACTTTCCCCCAGCCCCGCGAGCGGACCCGCTCGGCAAGGAACAGTTCGATCAGGCAGAGCCCGGGCTGGCCGAACAACTGTTCACTCCTGCCCGCGGCCAGGCCGGCAAAACCGGCGGCATCCCGGATGATCATCAGGCGCCCCAAGCGCGCGGCCTGTTCCAGATCGTCGCGGCTCTGGACCTGCACGAACCTGGACAGCCGGGGACTGGATGCCGTCCAGTGTCCGTGCTCCGCCCCGAAGTCCGCGAAGAAGTCATCAACGGTTGATGGCCAATGGACCTCCAGGCCGTCCGGGACGCCAACCCTCCGGACGTCGGTGGAGCCCGCGACGATGAGGCTCCAGTCCTCCGTTTGGCCCAGGTTCAGACCCGGTTGCTCCCAGAACGTGAAGCCGAGGGGCATGGATTCGCCGTAGGTCTTCAGCACTTGCGCTTTCAAGAGGCGCACGGTTGCCGGGCGGTTGACGCGGAAGTTGGCCTTGAGGGCGACGAACGGGGATGCGGGATCGAGATTCAAGTACCTCAAGCCGGAGATGACTGCCCTTTGCCGTCGTTCACCAGCAGGCGTTCGGTCATGGCCTCAACGGGGACATCGACGCCGAGGCGGCGTATTCGCTCTGCCACAACACCTGGCCCGGTCAGTTCGGCGAGCGACCCGACGTCGTCCATCTCGGAACCGGCAACGGCCGCGGGATCGAGGGAGGCCGGCAAATATTCCAGAAGCGGATCGGCAAAGGCGGCGAGCTGCTGCTTGGTCAGACCGAAAGGATTCATTGCCACTCAAAGTACCTCACCGGCTCGGTTCCGGAACCCGGAACTCGACAGGGCTGCGCGAGCCGAGGCCGGGCGTGTGACTTTCGGATGAATCCGAGCTGGCTGATACGTTCCCGGTGACACGTCCTTTGGGGCCGTGCCGAGGGGGAGGGCGCGAAGTCCGGGTGAGGCGGTTCTTCATTGCGGTGGCGTAGTCAACCTGCTGGGGAATTGGCTGACGTTTCCTGGCCCAATCGCTTCCGGCGCAGCCGCGCCGACACCAGCGCCCACGTGAACAGTGCGGCCCCAATGAACACGGCTGCGGTCAGCTCCATGGCTAGTCGCGGTGCAGGGGCTTTGGCGGGGACTTCCTCCACTCGCGGATGAACCGGTCGCGGGCGTCGTCGCCCCGTCGTTGTTCCAGCGCGTGCAGGCGGCCGTACGTGAATCCGTTGCCGCCGGAAGCCGGGGCCTGGGCGGCGAGTTCCTCTAGGGTTTCGCGGGTAACCACGCTGTCCTGGTGGTCTCCGAGAACTTCCTGGATGCCCTCCGCGGCGCGGGCCAGCGTGGTTGCCTGTTTACCGAAAACCGGCGTCACGGCCTCGGCGGCGTAGCGGAGCCGTTTGGCGCTCTTACGGATCTCATGAAGGGGCGCATCCTCCGGGATCTGTCCGGTTTCCTCATCGAAAGCGGCCCGTACTGATTTCTTAAGGCGCTTACGTTGCGTGGAGACGAGCGGGCCCACCGTTCCGAATGCGTTCTCCTGCGACGCACCGGACAGGGGAGGTGATTCGAGGAACGCATCGAGCGAATCGAGGAGCCGGAAGTAGCGGTCGCTGTCCAGCGCCGCCAGGCCGGCGGCGCGGGCGTCGTGATGGATAGCGCCGAGGTGTTCCTCGATCTGCTGCGCAACGGGACCAAGTAGCAGTTCGGGCGGTTCGGCGTCGATCATTTCCCGCAGCCTCGCACGCATGACCTCGGCGTCCCGTGCCTGCCCGACGGTACTGGCAAGCCATTTGAGTTCGGCCCGGAGCGGCTTAGCGGTTCCGGAATCCGTAAGTTTGCCGAAGGTGGCAAGCGCCGACCGCAACCGTCGGGCGGCGACGCGCAGCTGATGAACGGCGTCAGGCGCATCCGTGCGAACCCCGGGATCCTGGGTTTTCAGGGCCTCCACCTGCTGGTGCAGGTAGGACAGCAGGACGGCCGATGCCGGGGCGTTCCGGCTTGGCTTGGGAACCGGGGCCGGATCCGCCGGATATTTGGAGCCAAGCGCGCGGGCGAGCTTCGACGTCGTAAGCGCGGCCGGGACTCGGGCCGCGGCAAACAGAGCATCTGCATCCTTGAGGAGCTGCCGGGGAGCGTTTACCAGTTCGATTTCCCATTCCCGCCATTTCGTCGATCCGTCCGGGGCCGGTAGGAGCTGCGCGTCCACGTGGTCGTCACTGAACTCGGCTAGGACAGTTCCGTCGGAGGACTGCAGCGGCAGGACCGTCCGGTGAGTTTTCAGCCGTGCCAGTGGCAGCAGTTTGTGGTCCCTGGTGTGCACGCGGACCAGCTGCAGCAGCGGCGCGGGCACGGATTCCGGATCGCCGCCCAGCGGCTCCGTGATTTCGCGTCGTTCGCCCGCAGCGACCGGCAGCTTCAAATGCCATCCGGCATCCGCGCCGCCGGTGCGCCGGCGCAGCGTGATCCGGCGCGCGGCCAGTGCGAGGTCTTGGGTGTCGAAGTAGACCGCATCGAGATGCTGCAACTCGGGTGTCCCCACGCGGTCCACGCCCGGCAGCGACGTCAGTGATGGCAGCCCGTCGGACTCCCGGGGGGTGTATTTTCGTTCCACTTCCAGCTTGTCAGAAGGTGCCATGCTCAATCGTAGCGGGGTGCGCCCGTCGTCGCCCGCGCCAAAAGACCCTAAGGGGCGGTCAGAGATTGTGGGCCAGCAGCTCAAGCCCGATGACCAGGAGGCTCAAGAACACTTCGGCGAGCACGATAACGGCTTTGTGCCGGAACGGGAGCTTGAGGTTCCGGATCGCAAGGTAGCCGATGACGACGAGCGTGACGACAAGTACGACGATCGCCCAGCTAAGTGCCACGGCCGTCGTCCAGAGACCGAGGCCGGCCGCCGTGAGGAGTAGGAGCGGAGTCACGAGGACGCCGAGGGCCTCGGCGCTGACGGTGATCATGTGATGCAGTTCTTCGCGGGTTGGGGGCGTCGCGTGAACGGTCAGATGGCTCAGCAGATCCGCGACGAAGATCCCCAGCAGGGAACCGACAACCACGATGCTTAGGGTTGCCGCCGCGGCAGCGGGCGTCGTCTCGCCGGCATGAGACTGAAGGGCCAGGACCACAGCCAGGCTCGTGAAGGTGATGTAGACGCGCTCTTTGAGGCTCTCCGCGCGCTGGCGGGACGTCGGGGCCCGCGGCCCGCTCGGCACGGTCGGTTCGGTCGCTGTCATCGGGGGAACGCCTCCCTGCGGTCAGAGCATGGTGATGGCTAATAGCCTGAGGGTTGGGGACCACAGTTGGGAAGAGCCCATCCCAAAATGCCCGCCGACTCAGACGCCGACGCCGACGCTCCTACTCCGCGCCGCTGGCCGGACTGGCTTTGGCCTCGCTGGCCGCTGTGCGGGTGCTGGCGAGGCGGAGGCGGCCGACGCGTTCGCTGAGGATACGGCGGGCTTCGCCGGGAAGCCGGCCGTCGCTGATGAGTTCGTCGGCGTCCTCGAGGGCGGCGATGGTGCTGATGCCCAGGGTCCCCCACTTGGTGTGGTCGGCGAGCACCACGACGCGGCGGGCTGCGGCGACGAAGGCCCGGTCCGTTTCGGCTTCGAGGACGTTGGGGGTGGTGAAGCCGGCGTCGGCGTCGACGCCGTGGACGCCGAGGAAGAGCACGTCGAGGTGGAGTTGTTTGAGTGCGGCGGTGGCCAGGGGGCCGACGAGGGCGTCGGAGGGGGTGCGCTCGCCGCCGGTGAGGATCACGGTGGAGGGGGAGGTGCTTTGGTGGAAGGCATCGGCGATGCGCACGGAATTGGTGACCACGGTGATTCGGGGTCCGGCGGCGAGGAGTTGGGCCAGTGCCCACGTGGTGGTGCCGGCGCTCAGCCCTACGGCCATACCCTCGCGGACCTGGGTGGCGGCCTCGCGGGCGATGGCGGTTTTTTCGGCCTGCAGCTGGGTGGCCTTGAGTTCGAAGCCGGGTTCGTGAGTGCTGGCCCCGCCTGGGAGTTTTGCGCCGCCGTGGATCTTTTCCAGGGCCCCCGCGGCGTCGAGGGCCTCGATGTCCCGGCGCACGGTCATGAGGGACACGCCCAGCAGCCGGGCGAGGTCCGTCACGCGGACAATCCGTTCGCGCTGGACCTCAGCGATGATGGCTGAGTGGCGGGCTGCGGCTAGCATCTCTTGTCCTTCGGGGCTGGCTGTATGAGTGAAGCGGAGGTCCGCGACGGCTGCCTCCTGCACATCCTATTCTTCGGCGGGGCCGCCGGGCGGCACCAGAAAAGGCGTGATGCTTTATGTTCACTATTGTTTGAATATGTTATCTGATGTAAAACTGAGACTATGACGCTCATCACGGGCTTGCCGAGCCCGGGAGCAAGTCCTGAACTGCCCCGATCCCGGAAGGCGCCCCCGCATGAACACCACCCCTCGCATTGACGCCCAGGCCGGCGGTTTGGCCGCCCGTTTTGAGGCCACCTTCGGGGCCCCTCCGCATGGCGTGTGGGCCGCGCCCGGCCGGGTCAACCTGATTGGCGAGCACACCGACTACAACGAGGGCTTCGTGTTGCCCTTCGCCATCGACAAGCGCGCCAGGACCGCCGTCCGGCTCCGCGGCGACACCCTCCAGAAAGGCTCCCCTCACCAGGGCGCCCTTCGCGAAGACACCACGGTGCGGCTGCTGTCCACTTCCGGCGGCCAGGTCCTGGTCCTGGCCGATGCCGCCAAGCTGACGCCTGGCGCCGTCAAAAGCTGGGCCAAATATCCCCTCGGCGTTGTCTGGGCCCTGCAACAGCACGGCATCCAGGTCCCCGGCTTCGATCTGCTGCTCGACTCCGACGTTCCGCTGGGCGCGGGACTCTCCTCTTCACACGCGATCGAATGCGCCGTCATCACGGCGTTGAACGATCTCACCGGTGCGGGACTGACGGCCGAGGAGATGGTCCGGCTGACCCAGCACGCGGAAAACGCCTTCGTCGGCGCGCCGACCGGCATCATGGACCAGTCGGCGTCGCTGCGTGGCGCCCTCGGACACGCCGTCTTCCTCGACTGCCGGGACCAGACCGTGCAGCTGGTCCCGTTCGCGGCGCAAGAGGCCGGACTCGTCCTGCTGGTGATCGACACGAAGGTCTCCCATTCGCACGCCGACGGCGGGTACGCCTCCCGCCGAGCGTCCTGCGAACTGGGAGCCGAAACCCTTGGGGTGAAAGCCCTGCGGGACGTCGCCATCGGGGAACTCGAGAAGGCGAGGGAACTGCTCGACCCCGTGACCTTCCGGCGGGTCCGCCACGTCGTCACCGAAAACGAGCGTGTGCTGCAGACCGTCGATATGCTCCGCAGCCAGGGTCCGGCGCATATCGGGGGTCTGCTCGATGCCAGCCACGCATCCATGCGGGATGATTTCGAGATTTCCTGCCCGGAACTGGACCTCGCCGTGGACACGGCCCGCGGCAACGGCGCGATCGGCGCCCGCATGACCGGCGGCGGCTTCGGCGGCTCGGCCATCGCCCTCACCCCCGTGCAGCACGAGCAGCAGGTCCGCGACGCCGTCGTCCGCGCTTTCGCGGACGCAGGACATACCGCGCCGGACATCTTTACCGTCACGCCGGCGGCGGGAGCCGAACGCATCCTCTGAGCATTCAGGGTGCCGGCCGCACACTCTGGATCGCTGGTTCATTCATGAGCACGTGCCGCCATCCTTGGATGTACCCGCGACGAATTCCTGTCATGAACTACTACAGTCCGGCGGCGCAGGAACGGGTTCGGGACGCCGCATACGATGCAATCGAGAACGTCCTCAACGGCATGTTCGATCCCTTGAGTCGGCACGCCCTGACCGCGCGGTGGAACCAGGCCTGCGAGGCGATGGCGAAGTACCTCGAAGCGCAGGACGACGGCGACGAATGACCTTGTGCGTGCGTTCGGGACCGAAGGCTTCCGCTATTCGACGTTAGGTGGAGGTTCACGGCAGGATAGGAGCATGGAGACAACTGACCAGCAGCCCTGGGTGAAGAACTACCAGCCGGGCGTCCCGGCCCAGATTCAACTGCCCACGGAATCGCTAGTCGCAATGCTGGAACGGTCCGTGGCCGAGGCCGGGAGCGCCCCCGCGCTGGAGTTCTTCGGCCGCCGGACCACCTACACGGAGCTTGGCGGGCAGATCGACCGGGCCGCGGAGGGCCTGCGCCGCCTCGGCGTGCGGGCAGGGGACCGGGTGGCCCTGATCCTGCCCAACTGCCCGCAGCACGTCGTCGCCTTCTACGCGGTGCTGCGCCTGGGCGCCGTCGTCGTCGAACACAACCCGCTGTACACGCCCCGGGAACTCCGCCACCAGTTCGAGAACCATCAGGCCCGGATCGCGATTGTCTGGGACAAGGCGGCGGCCGCCGTCCGGGATTTCCCGTCCGACATCGAGATCGACCACGTGGTCTCGGTGAACCTCCTCGAGGCGTTCCCCGCCGTCAAGCGCCTGGCCCTGCACCTGCCGGTGAAGAAACTGCGCGAATCCCGCGAGGCCCTGAGCGGCCCCGCGCCGGGGACCATCCCGTGGAAGGATCTGCTCAGCCACGGCCCCATCGACGCCGAACACCCGCGGCCCGCGGTGGACGATCTCGCCGCCATTCAATACACCTCGGGCACCACCGGCGTGCCCAAGGGCGCCATGCTGACCCACTTCAATCTCTATTCCAATGCCCTGCAGGGCGAGGCCTGGATGCATGGCGCGGAGTACCGGAAGGAGATCTTTTACGCGATCCTGCCGATGTTCCACGCGTTCGGGATGACGCTCTACCTCACCTACGGAATCCGGAAACAGGGCCTGCTGGTGCTCTTCCCCAAGTTCGACCCGGACCTGATCCTCACGGCGATGAAGAAGTCGCCCGCCACTGTTTACTGCGCGGTCCCGCCGATCTACGAGCGCACCGCCATGGCCGCGAAGGAGAAGGGCATCTCGCTGCGGTCCTGCAAATACTGCATTTCCGGCGCCATGAACCTGCCGGACCATGTGGTGGAGCTGTGGGAATCGGTCTCCGGCGGGCTGCTGGTGGAGGGCTACGGCATGACCGAGTCCTCTCCCGTAGCGCTGGGCAACCCGTTCCATCCCACGCGCCGCAACGGCACGATCGGCGTTCCGTTCCCCTCGACCCTCATGAAGGTCGCGGACCTGGACGACCCCGGCGTCGAGGTGCCGCAGGGCCACCCGGGGGAGCTGTTGATTAAAGGCCCGCAGGTATTCCAGGGCTACTGGAACAACCCGGAGGAAACCGCAAAGGTACTCACCACCGACGGCTGGCTGCGCACCGGCGACGTCGTCACCGTGGACGGCGACGGGTTCACCACGATCGTGGACCGCGCCAAGGAACTCATCATCACGGGCGGTTTCAACGTAGCGCCCACCGAGGTGGAGACGGTGCTGCGCCTGCATGCCGACGTCAGGGACGCCGCCGTCGTGGGCAAGCCGCTTGAACGTGGTGGCGAGATGGTGGTCGCCGCCGTGGAGCTGGAACCCGGAAGCGCCCTGGACGAGGCCGCCCTGCGCGAGCACTGCCGCGAGCACCTGGCCGGTTACAAGGTCCCCAAGCGGATAGTCGCCATCCCGGACATGCCGCGTTCGATGCTCGGCAAGATCCTCCGCAAGCAGGTCAAGGAACAGGTCCTGCCGGCGCTTTGAGCCCCGTTGAGCCCCGCCGGGAGCGGTGCATACTGGAATTTAGACCCACATCCCGGCGGGAGAGGAAGGTGGCCGATGGCTGGCGGGGGAGGATCGGCGTTCAGGCGCCGGGTGGAGCGGGCGGCCGAGCTGCGTGCGGTCCGGGCCAGCGGCAGTTCCGCCCGGGAGGATGCCGAGCTCACGGCGGCTGAGGAGGAACTCCGGCAGAAACGCGCCAACGTGGGCGACGCCGCCAAGGCCGATTACCTCATCCGCGACGCCATGGCGCAGGGGAAGTTCGACAACCTCAAGTATGCGGGCAAACCGATCCCCGGGCTGGGGGAGGCGTACGATCCGGACTGGTGGGTGAAGGGGCTCCTGGAGCGGGAGAACCTCACCGGCCTGGGCCCCAAAGCCATCCTGATCCGCACCGAAGACGCCGGGTTGGATGCCCTCCTAGATGCCCAGTACTCCGAAAAACAGGTCCGTGAACTCGTGGCGGACTTCAATGCGCGCGTGGTTGACGCGCGCCGGCAGCTCCAGGGCGGCCCGCCCGTGGTCACGAAGACCCGCGACCCCGACGCCGAGGTCCAGCGGTGGCTCGAACGCAGGAAAGCGGCCGCCGCCGCCCTGCCCGCGCCCGAGCCGGAGCAGGAGCGCCCGTGGTGGCGGCGGATCTGGCCCGCGACCCCGTAACCTGGCCTGCTCGCCAGGTGCGGTGTTTAGATGGTGCGCGGGGCCCGGGCCAGGTTGTCCTCGAGCTCCGCCGCATTCTGCCGGGCGCCGTAGGCGGGACGGTCACGCTCGACACGCCAGCTTTCGGACAGGGGGCCGATATTGACGGTATCGAAGCCGAACTCGTCATAGAGCCGCTCCACCAGCTCCGCGGCCTCCGGGTAGTCGCTGGCGGTGGCCAGCGCCCGGCGGTCGGGCGTGCCGGCCGGCGTCCCGTCGGTGGCGATCTGGGTGGACATGATGTGGTTAAAGGCTTTGGCCACCTTGGACGCGGGCAGGTGCTCCTGCAGCATCCCGGAGGTGGTGGCCTCGCCGTTGTCCAGCGCCGGGATGCGGCCGTCCCGTTCCCAGTAGTAGTTGTTCGTATCGACGACGATCTTGCCGGCGAGCGGCTCCACGGGGATGTCGCCAATGTTCTTGAGCGGTACGGTCACGACGACGAACTCGCCTGCCGCTGCTGCCTCGGCCGGCGTCGCGGCGCGGGCCTTCGGGCCCAGTTCCGCCGCCAGTTCCGCGAGGGATTCCGGCCCGCGGGAATTGCTGATCACGACGTCGTAGCCGAGCTGCACCGCCTTGCTTGCGAGCTGGCTGCCAATGTGTCCTGCACCGATGATTCCGATAGTTGTCATGTCCCTGCCAACACCGTTCCCGGCCGGGTTATTTCGCGGCGCTCCGATCGGGCGCCGGGCCGGGGCTTACCGCCGCAGCCAGTCCTGGTTGAAATCCGGGTGCTCGAAGTAAGGCAGCGCCAGGGCATTCAGCGACTGTGACATCCAGTCGATGGACGCTGGAACCAGATGGCCGTCCCCGGACGCCCCGCTGACCATTGCGGCGAGGGCGGCCTGGCGGGCGGATTCCACGATGCCAATCAACCGCCGTTTGGCCTCGCATTCGAGCAGCAGGCGGCGTTCGTACCATTCGGCCGCCACGGAAACGGTTCTGTCGGTGAGGAGGGTCCGCGCCGCAGCTTCGTCTTCGGTGATGCGCTCGGACAGGAAGTCAACGATGTCCACAGAATGAGATTACGCGCCGGTCGGCTGCCTTGGCATCAGCCCAGCAGGCCGTCTTCGTAGCACCAGCGCCAGTCCTCCCCGGGTTCGATGCTTCGCATGACGGGGTGGCCCGTCGCTTCGAAGTGCCTGGACGCGTGGGTTCCGGGCGAGGAATCACAGCAACCCACCGTGCTGCAGGTCAGGCACATCCTCAGGTGGACCGGCGTCGTGCCTTCGTTGGCGCAATCCGCGCAGAAGGCGTCGGCCGGGACCTTTGCGGAGGGCGCGGACTCCAAATGTTCGCACGCGCCGCCCGGCTGGGCCAGCCCCTCGCCCCCGGCCCCGCCGGCCACTTCCAGTTCCTCCAGGGCAGGCTCGAGCATGGATTCCTCAACGTCCAACCGATCCAGAACCTCGCTGAGCACCTCGTGGGCGTACTCGCCGCCGCGCCTCAATTCCAGCACCTTCGCCCGCTCGGCCTGAAGCATGGCCAGCCGCAGCTGGGCGTAGCGCTGGCTCGGCGTGGACGCCTCCGCGGTCGGCCGGCCCAGCCGTTCCCATGCCGCAAGCCCGCGTTCCTGCGTGCGGCGCTTCAACATCGCCACGACTTCGGGGGGATCACTTTCGACGCGCAGTTCACGCAGCCGCTCCACTCCCGCCTCCGTGGCCAGCTGCATCAGCGAGGCCTGGTTCAAGGCATCCTCCCGCGGGTCCGGGCCCTGGACTCCAAGCAGCCGGACCAGGCCCGGAAGAGTCAGGCCCTGCAGCGTCAGGGTGCCGGCGACCACCACCATAGCCGCCAGGACCAGCACGGAGCGGTGCTCCAAATCCGAGGGCAGGACCAGCACCGCCGCCAGCGTCACGACGCCGCGCATGCCGGCCCAGGAAACAATGGCCGCGGACTGCCACTGCGGGGCCGGGTCCTTCCGCTGGACGGCCGGGATCAGCCGCGGCAGGTAGGTTGCGGGGAACACCCAGACCGGCCGGAACAGCAGCACCGCCAGTAGGATGATGGCGCAGCCGGTCCAGATCCTGGCGGCCCCCAGCGAGTCGTCCTGCACGCCCTCGATGATTGTCCGGACCTGAAGCCCGATCAGCAGAAACACGGAGTTCTCCAGCAGGAACTGCACGGTGTTCCAGTTGCTGCGCTGGCTTAGCCGTGCGGCTCCGTTGGGCATTGACGGCGCCTTGGTGCCCATCACGAGCCCCGTCACGACGACGGCGAGGACGCCGGAGGCGTGGATCGCCTCGGCCGGAAGGTAGGCGGCAAACGGGGCCATGAGCGACGTTGCGGTGTTGATCGACACGTTGCGGATCCGTTGCCGGAGCTGGGTGAGGACGTACGCTGCGGCGAGGCCCACGGCCAGTCCGCCGCCGGCCGCGAGGAGGAATCCGCCGGCGATTTCAGCGGCGGAGACGGAGCCGGCGATGGCGGCGATAGCCGCGCGGAGGCAGACCAGCGCCGTCGCGTCGTTGACCAGGGACTCGCCTTCAAGAATGGCGACGATCTTGCGCGGCATCCCCACCTTGCGCGCGATGGCGGTCGCCGCGACGGCGTCGGGAGGCGCTACGACGGCGCCGAGGGCAATTGCGGCGGCCAACGGAATCTCGGGGAACAGCCACCAGACGACGAAGCCCACAGCGACGGTCCCGAAGATCACATAGCCGACGGACAGCAGCGCGATGGATCGGCGGTTCGATCCGAAGTCATACAGCGAGGTCCGCAGCGCTGCGGCGTAGAGCAGCGGCGGCAGCAACCCGACCAGGACGAGCTCGGGGTTCAGCTCGATCGGGGGAACGAATGGCAGGAAAGATCCAATGACCCCGGCCAGGACCAGCAGCAGGGGGACGGAGACGTTGATCTTCCGCCCCAGTGCACTGGCCGCGCAGACCACCGCCACGATCACGAGCAGTCCTAGGGCGACTTCCATCAGGCCATTCTCTCAGGTGTGGCCCGGTAGGCGGCTAGGCGAGGCTGCAGTCCCGGTCACAGACCGGACGACGACGGGACATCCCGCGGTCGTCCGCTGGCCTGCCGTGGCGGCTAATACTTGGCGATTTGGGTCAAATAGCCGTAGTAGTGTCCCGAGATGGGGTGGAACGGGTCGCCTGCGAAGCCGAAATCGCGGTTGTTCTCGTTGTATGACTTGGTGAGGGCCAGGAACCGCGCCATCACGTCCTTGCCCGCGCCCTTGCACTGCCTGCTGCTGATGCACAGGGCAACCGATCCGGCCACCGCGGGACTGGCGAAGCTGGTTCCGTCCATCACCGCATAGGCGGCAGGCAGCGGCGAAGTGGACGTTACGCAGACCCCGGGTCCGGCAACCGTGTGGGCCCTGTCCTTGCTCTGGGTGGCGAAGTTCGAGAACAAAGCCGGCTGGTCATCCAAACCCCGGCGGGACCAGTCTGCGGTGCCGCAGAGGGGGGACCCCAGGCCGCCGGCCTTTCCGTCGAAGTCCGCCATTGCGGTCGCGGTCAACACTTCGTCATAGGTCGCCGGAACGAAATTCGCCAAATCGGCACTGGAGTTGCCGGCGGCAACGGCATACACCACCCCGGCCTTCACCGAGCGGCAAATGGCGTAGTGCATCGGGTCCTTGCCCTTGCCGCAATTGGCAGTGTCGGCGCCGAGACCGCCGATGCTGATGTTGGCCACCTGGATGTCGTTGGTCTTGTCCTTGTCCTTGCGGGTGGCCGTCACCCAGTCGATGGCGCAGATCAGCATGGCCTCCGTGATCATGCCGTTGTCATCGGCAACGCGCACCGACCACAGCGGCGTCCCCGGCGCCGCGCCGATCACGCCGAAATCGTTGTCCTTGGCGCCGATTACGCCCGCTACGAACGTTCCGTGGCCCTCCAGATCCACAGGCGTCACCTTGACCGGCGATCCTGTGCTGCAGTCCACCCCGCCGCGAACGTTGAGGTCCGGATGGGTGCTGTCGATGCCTGAGTCGATGACCGCCACGTTGACGTCGACCGGACTCCTGGCGCCCTTATTGACCCCGCCCGGCGCGGTCCCGCCGACGCGCTGCCACCAGTGCTGGGGCACCTGCGGCCCTGCGGCCGGGTCCGTCGGCTGGGCGAAGGTCCGGTCCGCCGTGATGAAGTCGACGCCCGGATCCGTGGCGAGCCGTGCCGCCGTCGACGCGGTCATTTTCGCGGCGTAACCGTTTACGGCGTCCCGGTAGACAGTGGAGACCGTGAAGCCGTAGCTGCCTTGCTGGGCGGCAGCGGCGGCCGCCGGATCCACGACGCCGTCCTGCAGCACCACGATGTAGCTCTGTTGCGTGTCGGCTGCTGCTGCGGGGGCCGCGGCGGCAAATCCGGCGCCGACGGCCAATGCCACTGCGGCGACGGCGCCCAGGAGTCTCCGAGACCACGGTTTGTTGTTGGGGGGCGCGGCGCCCGCCCGGTCCCGGCGCGGTGCCGCGGCTAGCGATGCCTGCTGCGCTGGTGATGCCTGGCGTCGGATGTGGCTGGACATTGTGGCCTCCCGTTAAGCGTCTTCGCTATTGAGTGCCCCCCTGACATAGCTTAGGCCCGCGCCTTCGTCTTGCACACGGGGCCTTGGGAAAATCTTGGACCGGCGCACCAGGTGTTGGCTGCTGACACGGATGTGTTCACGAGGGGTTACCGCGGGGTGGGAACTTCGTCCGAGGTTCGCCGCCGTCTACTGCGCAGCGGGAGTATATTTCGAAGGAGGAAGCGGGGTTTTTGCGCGGCAAAGGAGGCGCCGGGATGGGTTCCAATTCAGCGGCAACCGGGGTGCAGACGGCAGAAGAGCCGGCAGGACCCCCGGTCGACGAGGCCGAGCTTGCCATCCGCCTCGGCAATATCGCCCGCGAACTGCAGCACGAGAATAACCCTGATTCAGTGCTGGCCGGCATCGTCCATGCCGCACTGGAACTCGTGCCGCATGCCGCCGATGCCTCGATCAGCCTCGTCACGGGCCGGCGCCGGATTGTCTCCCGGGCCGCGTCCAGCGACCTGCCCCGCAGGGTGGACGCGCTGCAGAGCGAAACCGGTCAAGGGCCGTGCCTGGACGCCTCCTACGAGGAACGGGTGGTCAGCGTCCCGGACTTCAGCACCGACCAGCGCTGGCCCGACTTTTCCCGGCCCGCGTTCGAGCTCGGGGCGCGGAGCATGCTCTCCTTCCAGCTCTTCGTTGACGGCGACCACCTGGGCGTTCTGAACCTCTTCGGAAGTGAAGCCGGCGCTTTCGATGAAGAATCCGAACGAATCGGAGCGCTGGTAGCTGCCCATGCGGCCGTGGCCGTGGCCGGCAGCCAACAGGTCACTCAGCTCACCCAGGCGCTTGACACACGGGACCTGATTGGCCAGGCCAAGGGCATCCTCATGGAGCGGTTCAAGATCACCGCGCAGCAGGCGTTCCTGCTGCTGTCGCGGACCAGTTCGGAGCTGAACATCAAGCTCCACGATGTCGCGGAACAACTGACCGTCAGCGGGGAAATGGCCAAGAAGGGCTGACGCCAACACGCCCGGAGAGGCCTAAAGCTCCCCGGACGGGGAGCCCTGCAGCGGGTCAGGCCCGCGCCCGGATCCCTGGGTCCCGTGGGCTGACCAGTCCGCGGTGGCCACCAGCGGAGCCCACGCGGCAATAATCGCCAGGAGGATCGCGAGCAGGATCAGCCGCGGCCAAAAGAACGGTCCCCTCGATACCTGACGCGGTGACAATGCCGGATTCCCCATTTTCCCTGCCTCTTTCGTTGTGTTCGACTGCCGGAAAGGGTGACAGCCCTCCCCGGGAGCCTAAGGATCTTTGCTTGGCATTTCCTTGGGCCGGGGCCCGGGCCGGATCGCCAGTCCGGCTTGACCAGGGAGGACGACGGCGTGGCCCGGGCGCCGCCGTCGTCCTCACTGTCGGGTGGCGCGTCCTAGTGATGGCCGGATTGGCTGCCGTTCCCGTTCCCGTTCCCGTTGCCGTTGCCGTTGCCGCCGTCGGGATGGTCCGCGTCGATGACGCGGTAGCGGACCAGCATGCCGGCACTGATGTGATCGTTGACGTGGCAGTGGAACAGCCAGATTCCGGGGTCATCGGGGACCATGTCCGCGGTCACCATGGTGGCCGGCAGGAGGCTCACCACATCGGTCCGCATCCCGAGGGCCGTCACTGTGTTGCCGTGCCAGTGCGGGGTGTGCAGATCCACCTCGGTGCCCATGCCCATCAGGTACCAGCGGACCCGTTCACCCTTCTTCATTGTCATGGAGTCCAGAGGCAGGTTGCCGAAGACATACCCGTTGACGGAGTGCATCAGGTTGCTCTCGCCGAATTCCTCGCTGGCGGGGTCGACGGAGCCGGGATTTCCCGGGAACCGTGCGATGTTGCGCTCCAGGTACGGGCTGGCGTTTTCATCGCTGACCTTGAACTGGACAAAGAACTCACGGTCGACGTCGTTCGGGGTGCCGTCCGCACGGGCGGCGCTGGCCTTCGTGATGACCATCGGACCCACCAGCCCGGCGTAATCGTCGCCGACCTCATCGGTGTGGGAGTGGTACATCCACATGACCGAACTGCCGTCCATGGGGCCCGGACCGGCCCGGTCCGGAACCTTGTAGCTGTACGTGTAAACGGTCCCCGGGGCGACGGCATCATCCGCATGGTCCGCGGGGCCGGTGCCGTCGTCGTAGGGGGCGCCCTCGCTGCGCTTGTCGTAGAACACACCGTGCACGTGGACGGCGGCTGCGCGGTCCAGGTTGTTCTTGAACACCACCTTGATCGTGTCGCCGACGGCCGCGCGGATCACCGGTCCCAGCATTCCGAGGTGCTGGTCCGCGGCGGAGCGGGGCTTGAGCGTTCCGAAGGAGGCGTCGGTGTACTCCCGGTACAGGGATTTGATATAGGTGCTGCCGATCCGGTCAGGGCCCTGCTGGGTGAAGACGGCCGCGGCGTCGTCGAAAGGCTCACCGGTGATCTGGTTCTTTCCGGACGGTGCGTAGTTCCAGTCCACCTCGTCCGCGCCGATGAAATACGTCCGGGTCTGGGGGACGTACTGGTTCTTGGCGGGAACCGTGGCCGTGGCTACACCGGAGAGGAAGACCGGCGTCAGCGCCGCGAGGATCCCCAGCACCAGTAGCAACAGGATCCACCGGGGCCAGTAGAAGGGTCCCCGGCCACGCCGCGATGGTGTTAGTTCATGACTGCCCATGAGGTGCCCCGCTTTCGATATTTGGCGGGGCCAAACTGGGCACCCGACATACGCACCCTAGAACCGGGGACTTGGAGTTTCCTTGCCTGCCCGGTCCGCCTGCGTGCCGCCAGGGCCACCCGGCTGAGGTCCCCCGCCGCCATCGACCATGGCGGGCCGCAGGGCCGGACCGCTGGCAGAATAGGGAGCTAACTCATCCCTCGAGGAAAAAGGTCCGTGCCGCCATGACAGAACCAGCAACGTCGGAGCCGGCAACGGCCGAACCAGGCTGGGTCCGGCACGCCGTGTGGTGGCACGTCTATCCGCTGGGCTTCACCGGCGCGGAGAAGGCGGCGCTACCCGACGGTG
Source organism: Arthrobacter sp. SO5 (assembly GCF_020532805.1). Classification (GTDB taxonomy): domain Bacteria; phylum Actinomycetota; class Actinomycetes; order Actinomycetales; family Micrococcaceae; genus Arthrobacter. The sequence goes on from NZ_MQTQ01000030.1 coordinate 33,943, forward strand.
CGGCCGTACAGCACCGCCTGCCGCAGCTGCTCCCATGGCTGGACTACGCGGTGGAACTCGGTGCGTCCGGCATCGCCCTGGGCCCCATCTTCGCGTCCGAGACGCATGGCTACGACACTACGGACTACTTCCGGATCGATCCCCGGCTCGGCGACGAGGCCGATTTTGACGATTTCCTCCGCGAAGCCCATGCGCGGGGTCTGCGGGTGCTGCTCGACGGCGTGTTCAATCACGTCGGACGCTCCTTCCAGCCGTTCCGGGACGTCCTTGCCCAGGGCCGGGAGTCGGCCACGGCACCGTGGTTCGTGCTCGACTGGCCCGCCGGCTGGGCCCCCGGAAAGGAGCCGGGCTACGCGGACTTCGAGGGCCACCACCACCTCGTGGAGCTCAACCACGGCGACCCCGACGTGGCCGCCTTCGTCGCGGGAGTCATGAAGCACTGGCTGGGCCGCGGTGCCGACGGCTGGCGGCTCGACGCGGCATATGCGGTGCCGTCGTCGTTCTGGGCCGGGGTGCTGGCTTCCGTGCGCGCTGACTTCCCGGAAGCCTACTTCGTGGGCGAATACATCCACGGCGACTACGCCGCCGAGGTGGCCGCGGGCTCGCTGGACTCCGCCACCCAGTACGAGTTGTGGAAGGCCGCCTGGAGCTCGCTGAACGACGGGAACTTCTACGAACTGGCCTCCGCGCTGGAGCGGCACAATGCACTCCTGAACAGCTACGTTCCGCTGACGTTTGTCGGCAACCACGACGTCACGCGGATCGCCAGCCGGCTCACCGATCCCGCGCTGCTTCCGCTCGCGCTCGTGGTCCTTTTCACCGTGGGCGGCACGCCTTCGGTCTACTACGGCGACGAGCAGGGCTTCCGCGGCATCAAGGAGGACCGCGCCGGGGGGGACGACGCCGTCAGGCCCGTCTTCCCGTCCGATCCGTCCGAACTTTCAGCTGTGGGCCGGCACCTCTATGAACTCCACCAGCAGCTGATCGGCCTCCGGCGGCGCCACGCCTGGCTGCATGCGGCCCGCACGGACGTGCTGGCGCTGAGCAACAGCCACCTCATCTACCAGGCGTCCGGGGAAGGATCATCGGTGACAGTGGCCCTCAATCTCTCGCCGGCAGCGACGGAACTGGAGCTGCCGGCGTCGGCGGCCGTACTCCTCGCGGGCAACGGTCACCGCCCATCAGGCCGGAACACGGTCGCTCTTCCGGCCCGAGGCTGGGCCGTCTTCGGTACAGGCGGCTAGCTCTCGTAGTTCTCCACCTGCCGGACGGAACGCGGTTCGGCCTCGTCCGGGTTCTCGCCGTACTGCCTCTTCGCCCGCCGCTGCCTGAGGAGGTCCCAGCACTGGTCCAGCTCACCTTCAATGCTGGTCAGCCGCGCGTGCTCCGGGCTGTGAATCCAGTCAGGCGGGGACGCGGGCGCCTTCTCACGGAGTTCCTGTTCCTCCTCCACCAGCGCAGAGATCTTGTTCAGGATGTGCTGTTCGTCCATGACGGCCTTCTTTCGTCGGGAGCCCCTCGGCCAGCGTAGCGAGGTGGCGGAGCAGGGGCCAGAGTCATCGTGATCAGCTTGCTTGTCAGCGTGGCGCGTCCCGGAGCTGCCCGAGGAGTTCGGAGCAGGCGAACGCACGGGACAGGCTGCCCAGGGACCTATCAACCCGGTCCGAATTGGGGCAGGATATGCCCTGTACACGTGCGCCGCTGCCGTCGCCACCGTTGACGAACAGGCCGGCGCACCAGGCTGCAAGGAGTTCCGGCATGACGACACTCAACCCCTATCTCGGCTTCCGCGACAACGCGAAGGACGCCATGGGTTTCTACCAGACAGTTTTCGGCGGCGACCTGACCATGAGCACTTTCGAGGAATACCATGCAAGCGAAGACCCTGCCGAGCAGGACAAAATCATGCATGCGCAGCTGGTCACGGCCAAGGGCATGGTGCTGATGGGCGCGGACACACCCAACAGCATGGATTACAGCCCCGGTAACAACATTTCCGTTTCGCTCAACGGCCCGGACGAGGCCGAACTCCGCGGCTACTTTGACAAGCTGGCCGAGGGCGGAGCCGTGTCCGTGCCGATGGAGAAGTCGCCGTGGGGCGACATCTTCGGCATGTGCAAGGACAAATTCGGCATCGACTGGCTGGTCAACGTTGGCGCCGAACCTGGCGAGGCCGCGGGCTCCGGCCCGGCCTGACGACTCCTGGCCGCGGGCGTCAGCCTTCCGGGCCGGCGTTGAAGCGGCCAAGGGCGGCGGCGAAGGCTGCGATGTCCTCCTCGCTCCACTCCTTGAGCCGCGAGGTCACCACGCTGCGCTGCGCTGCCACGGAGCGTTCACGCAACTGCCGCCCGCGCTCGGTCAGCCGGAGAACCCGGCCCCGTCCGGCGTCGTTCTCCTGCGGGGTGTACTCCACCAGGCCGAGTTCGCCAAGGGTGGTGAGCTGTCGCGAAATCGTGGAGCGGTTCAGCTGGAAGTCCGCGGCAATATCGGTAGCCCGGCAGCCGGGAGTGGTGCCGATGAACGTCAGCAGCGAGTGCTCCACGAAGGACAGTGGTGCGCTCATCCGTCGCGTCCTGGCCACGGCACGCCGCGAGAGTGTTTCCATCTCGCTGTAAACGGCATTGATGCCGCCAGTGCGCTGCTCGTTGTCCTCCACGGATCAAAGCTAACCACAATCGGGATGCGAAACCAGTTGCATTATGCAACAATGGTTAGTGTTGCATAATGCAACACATGTCCCTTAGTTAGGTTTCCTGTGTCCGACTCCACCACCCTGACAGGCCGGCCCCGCCGCCGCGCGTGGCTGCCCGCCGCGCCGTTCTGGAGGTCCCTCGGGCTGCATTTGCTCATCCCCTTCTTCCTGGCCGGAGGCATGGGCCTGGCCTATTTGGGTGCCTTCGCGCAACCGGAGCCGGACCACCTGCAGATTGCGGTGGTGGGTCAGGCGCCGGAGAGCCGGGTGTTCGCGCAAGCGATCAATGACAAGGCGCTGGGCAAGCTGGACGTGCGCACGGTGCCGGACGCGGGGACGGCGCGCGAGCTCATCGCGGCGCGGGAGATTGCCGCCGCGTACGAGTCGGGCCCGGATGCGGCCACGCTGTACGTGGCGTCCGCGGCCTCGGATACGACGTCGTCGATTGTCCAGAAGGTCTTTCTGCCGATTGCCTACGGCCAGCACCTGCCCCTGAAGGTTGAGGACGTCGTCGCGCCCGGCCAGCACGACCCGACCGCCCAGGGGTTGTTCTTCCTCTTGGTGGCCCTGAGCGTGGGCGGCTACTCGTCCGCCATCGCGATTTCGGTGGTTGCGGCACGGGTTGCGGTGCTGTGGCGGGTCGGAATTTCGGTAGCCAGCGCGGCCGTCATCGCCGGCATCGGGGTGACGGTGGCAGGTCCCGTCTATTCCGTGATTGACCACAACACGGGGGGCATCTGGCTGCTCGCCTGGCTGTACGATCTGGCCATCATCCTGATCGGGGTGGGACTGCATCCGGTGTTACGGCAGTGGACGACGCCTGTGATGACGATGCTGTTCGTCATGCTCAACTTCACGAGTTCCGGCGGCATCTTCACGTCCGCCATGCTGCCGCCGTTCTTCGCCGGGCTGAACACCTTCTGGAACGGCTCCGCGTGGCTGCATGCCGCACAGACCCTCAGCTACTTCCCGGGGCAGGACTTCTGGGCTGACGGACTCAAGCTGGGGCTGTGGGCCGCCGTCGGCGGCCTGCTGGTCACGCTGACGCACCAGTGGAGTGTGCGGCGCAGCCGGATCGCCAACGAGCAGGTTCCGGTGCGCGAGGAAGAAGAGGGCGTCGCGGCCTGAGCGGTTCCCTGCCGGTCCACGGCTTCTTCGCCTGCTTCTTCGCCTGCTTCTTCCCCGGGACCGGCTCTGGCGGGATCCGGGGCGGCGGCGTAGGCTCTCGCGCATGGGTCAGGATCCGGTGGTGAGCAACCCCCAGCTATATCGGACGGTCTTCGAGAACGAACGTGTGCGGGTGCTGGAGTACACCGACGCGCCCGGCGACACGACCGTTGAACATCACCATCCGGACAGCGTGATGATCACGCTGAGCTCCTTCCGCCGCCGGCTGTCCGGCCACGGCGATCACGTCGACGTCGAAATTCCCGCCGGCGTGGCGCGGTGGCTGCCGGCGCAGGACCATTCCGGGACGAACATCGGGGACACCGGAACGCACACCCTGTTCGTGGAACTCAAGGAACCCGCCCCGGCCGAGCCCGGTGGACCGGAACCGCTGGGTCCGACTGACAGTTAGCGCCCGCCGTTTCCGCAGGTAACCGTCGAAATGGCGTAGGCCGCGAGAACGGCGCATCCGCCCGGGTCTGTCCGTATGCTTACTAGACGCTGACTGGCGGCCCTGAACCGAGCGGCCCCGACAACTGCAGCGCTGAGTAGAGACGAGTCACACCATGAGCAGGCCCGAGCGCTTCGACATCGAGGCCGCAGGCCACCTTGGCCATGTCTTCGCTTCCCGCAGCCCGGCCGACAGTGCCGGGAGCTCACCGGCTCGCGCGTTCGTGCTGATCCACGGCATCGGCGCCTCGCACCGCTACCTCCGCCGCCTCCACGGGCTGCTGGCGCAGACGGCCGACACATACTCGATCGATCTGCCGGGTTTCGGGGCCACGCCCAGGCCGGAGCGGACGCTCACGGTGGCGGACCACGCCAGCTACATCCTCGGCGCCATGGAACAGCTCGGCGTGCTGGAGTTCGCAATCGTCGGACACTCGATGGGAACCCAGTTCGCCGTCGAGGCCGCCCTGCAGCAGCCGGGACGGATTTCCCAGGTGGTCCTGATGGGCCCGGTGGTGGATTCGAAGCGCCGGACTGTGGCGCAGCAGGCCCTGGCGCTCGGCCGCGACTGCCTGTTCTATGAAAGCCCGTCCTCGAATGCCCTCGTCTTCACCGACTACCTGCGCTGTGGCCCGCGCTGGTACCTCAAGACCCTGCGGGTGATGATGGGCTACCCCACCGAGCAGAAGATCGACGGCGTCACGGCGCCCGTGCTGGTGGTACGCGGCGCCAACGATCCGGTGGCCACAACGGAATGGTGCGGCAGGCTGGCCGAACGGGCCCCCGGCGGGACGCTGCTGGAAATCCAGGGAACCGGGCATGTGGTCCAGCACAACCGCGCCGCTGAAGTGGCCGGGGCCATCGAGGTCTTCGCCGGGCTCCGGGCCGGGGCGCGGGATGCCCCGCAGGAAAACCCGGCATGAGCGGGGCGTTCCGAGCCGCACGCTGGTGGGTGCAGGACTACCTGTATGCCGTCGGGCGGCAGTTGCGCAGCGCCAGCTCCAGGACCCGGCCCGATGAGTTCCTCGGCGGCACCGGCCGGCCCGTCGTCGTGATTCCGGGTATTTACGAGGACTGGCGCTTTATGCTGCCGCTGGTCCAGCGCCTTCACGCGGCCGGGCATCCCGTGCATGTGGTGACCGTCCTGCAGCGGAACCGGCTCTCCGTGCCCAAGGCGGCTGGGCTGATCGCCGGCTACCTCAGCGAGCGGGATCTGAAGGACGTGATGATTCTCGCCCACAGCAAGGGCGGACTGATCGGGAAGTTCGCGATGATGTCCCTCGATCCGGAGCGCCGCATCACCGGCATGGTGGCGGTGTGCTCGCCGTTCTCCGGTTCACGGTATGCATCCTTCATGTTGCTGCCGAGCCTGCGCGCCTTCTCGCCCCGGAACGCCGTCACCCTGCAGCTCTCACGAGAGGAGCGGGTCAACGAGCGCATTACCTCGGTTTACGGCCTCTTCGACCCGCACATCCCCGAGGGCAGTGTGCTGCCGGGCGCCCGGAACATCAGGCTCGATACCGGCGGCCACTTCCGGATCCTTGCTCATGAGAACACCATCCGCATCATCCTGGACGCGGCGGCAGGCTGACCGGCGAAATCCGCGGCGGGTCCTGGCAGGCGGGAGGCTGTGGCAAGTGCCCGCCGGAACCCCGGAACCCGGGAATTGGTGTGCATGCAAGGACGTATTCAGCTTTCCGACGTAGCCTTGGCCCAACGCCACGTTCGAACGGACCCTGCATGCCACAGCTCGATCTGCGGGAGCAACTTGTCCCGCCGCTGACAATATCGGACGCCGCCCACCGGCCCGTGGACGACGTCGTGGCCCGGCTCGGTTCCGGCATGGACGGGCTGAGCAGTGCAGAGGCAGCCCGGCGACTCCTTGAACTGGGGGCGAACGCGTTGCGCACCCACCGGGCCAGCGGCTGGACGGTCCTGGGCCGGCAGCTTCGCAGCCCCATCCTCCTCCTGTTGCTGATCACGGCCGGCCTCTCGCTCTTCCTCGGCGATGCCACCAACTCGATCGTGATCGGCGTGATCCTGCTGGTCAGCGTCGGGCTCGGCTTCACCAATGAATTCCGTGCCGAGCGTGCGGCCGAGGCGCTGCACTCCCGGGTCACGCACCGCGCCGTCGTCGTCCGCGACGGGGCCGCCCGGGAAGTGGACGTCACCGCCCTGGTGCCTGGCGACGTCGTGCATCTCTCGATCGGTGCGATCATCCCCGCCGATCTGCGCCTGGTGACGGCGAAGGACCTGCTCTGCGATGAAAGCATCCTGACCGGGGAATCGATGCCCGCCGGCAAGGACCCGGCGCCGGTCGCCGGTGCCGCGGCGCTGGGGGACCTGACATCGTGCCTGTTCATGGGCACGGTGATCCAGGCCGGCAGCTGCACCGGGGTGGTCGTCGCCACCGGAGGGCGGGCCGAATTCGGCCGGATCGCCCTCGGCCTGGGCGAGCGTCAGCCCCAGACCGAATTCCAGCTGGGCCTGCAGCGTTTCTCCTACCTGCTGCTCCAGGTGGCGGTGGGTCTCACGTCGCTGATCTTTCTTGCAAACCTGCTGCTGCAGAGGCCGGTGATCGAGTCGCTGCTGTTCTCGCTCGCGATCGCCGTCGGGATCACCCCGCAGCTGCTGCCAGCCATCGTCAGCACCAGCCTGGCCACCGGGACCCGGCAGCTGGCCAAGCGCAAGGTCCTGGTCAAACGGCTGGTCTGCATTGAGGACCTGGGCGACATGGACGTTCTGGTGACCGACAAGACCGGGACACTGACGGAGGGCCGGATCAGCTTCACCGCCGCCCTGCCGGCCGGCCCCGGCGTCTCCGCCGGCGAGCTGCTGACCCTGGGGCTGCTTGCCACCGAATCCGACTACGCGGAATCCCAGGCGTCCCCGGTGGGACTGAATCCGCTGGACGCCGCGCTGTGGGCCGCCGCCGGCGCCGCGGCCTTCGCGCCCGCCCGTTATGAGCGGCTCGACGTCATCGACTTCGACCATCTGCGGCGCCGGACCACCGTCCTTGTCAGCGAAGGGGGCGGAGCGGCCCGCATGATCACCAAGGGATCGCCCGAAGACGTCCTGGCCCTCTGCGGAGCCACGCCGGCCAGCGTTCAGGCGGTGCTGGACAAACAGTTCGACGCCGGTTCGCGCGTGATTGCCGTCGCCACCAGGGCAGCAGACGGCCTGACCGCAATCGGGCCTGCCGACGAAAAGGACCTGGTCCTCGCCGGCTTCCTGATCTTCCTGGACCAGCCCAAGGCCACCGCCCGTGACTCCCTGGACAGGCTCGCAGAACTCGGCATCACGGTCAAAATCGCGACGGGTGACAACGCGAAGGTGGCGGAAAAAGTCTGCGACGAGCTCGGCGTCCTCTCCGGCGGAACACTGACCGGCGCCGCAGTCGAGGCCATGTCCGATCCGGAACTGGCCGCCGCCGCGCGTGAGGCCAGCATCTTCGCCCGCGTCTCGCCCGAGCAGAAGGCCCGGATCATCCGGCTGCTGCGGCAGAGCGGAGGGTCCGTCGGATTCATGGGCGACGGCGTCAACGACGCGCTGGCTCTGCACGCCGCGGACATCGGCATTTCCGTCGACAGCGCCACCGACGTCGCCAAGGATGCCGCCGACGTCGTGCTGCTGGACAAGGACCTCGGCGTCCTGGCCGAAGGCGTGATGGAAGGCCGGAGGATCTTCGCCAACACCATCAAGTACGTGCTCATGGGCACCTCCAGCAACTTCGGCAACATGTTCAGCGCCGCGACAGCCTCCGTGGTGCTGAGTTTCCTGCCGATGTTGCCGGGTCAGATCCTGCTGAACAACCTGCTGTACGACGCCGGCCAGCTCGCCATCCCGGGGGACCGGGTGGATAAGGAACAACTCCTGGCGCCCTCGCACTGGGACATCGGCTTCATCCGGCGCTTCATGTTCCTCTTCGGCCCGATCAGCTCAGTGTTCGATTTCGCCACGTTCGCCCTGATGCTGTTCGTCTTCGATGCCGTTCCCGGCGAATTCCGGGCCGGCTGGTTCATCGAGTCCATCGTCACGCAAACACTGATTATCTTCGTCATCCGGACCCGGCGGGTGCCCTTTTTCCGCAGCCGGCCCTCGGTGGGCCTGGTCTGCGCCTCCCTGGGCGTCGTAACCCTCGGCGTCTACCTTCCGCTCTCCCCGCTGGCCGGTGTGCTTGGCTTCGATCCTCTGCCCGTGCCGTTCTTCCTCGCCCTGCTGGGGATGGCAGCGGTGTACCTGGTGCTGGTTGAGATGGCTAAGCTCTGGTTCTACGCCCGCGCCGCGCAGCAGCCCGTCCTGCCCCGCCCGGCGGGAGTGCGGCGCCGCGGCCAGACCCACCGCATCGCGCGCCGGGCCGCGCGGTTCAGCACGGCCAAAGCCGGCCCCTTGCTCCACAACCGGGGCCCGGGGCGGCGGCGTGGCCGAACCCGGGCCCAAAGACCCTCACATCCAGGGGGCTCCTGACCCATAGTGGGAGAAGCGGCCACCTGGTCAATTCCCCAGCTTGTGCGGGCATGCTGGGTGGGACCACGGCTAAGGTCCCCCACTGGAAAGCCATACTGATGAGCATCTTCGAAGACAGGGTCGACGCCGGTCGGCAACTCGGCAGGCGGCTGGCGGAGCTGCGCGGACAGGACGTCGTGGTCCTGGGCCTTCCCCGCGGTGGCGTCCCCGTGGCCTTCGAGGTGGCCGCAGCGCTGGACGCACCCTTGGACGTGATCGTGGTGCGCAAACTGGGACTTCCCTACCAGCCGGAGCTCGCCATGGGAGCGATCGGGGAGGGCGGTACCCGGGTGCTGGAGGAACATGTCCTGGCGCATTCCCGGGTGTCCGACCTGGAGCTGGCAACTGTGGAAGGGCACGAACGGGCCGTGCTGGAAAACCGGGTGACACTGTTCCGGAAGGGAAGGACCCGCCAGGATCTCACGGGACGCATCGCGGTGATCGTCGACGACGGGATTGCCACCGGGTCCACAGCGCGCGTGGCCTGCCGGATAGCCCGCAAGCTCGGCGCTGCCAGGGTGGTCCTGGCCGTGCCTGTAGCCCCGGCCGAGACGCTGGCCAGTCTGTCCGAGCCGGATGAAGTGGTCTGCCTGGCGACGCCCCGGCAGTTTTCCGCCGTCGGCTACCACTACCGCGACTTCTCGCCGACCGACGACGACGAAGTGGTTCAGCTGCTCGATGCCGCGGCCAAGCGCCTCCAGGACTCGCCGCCGGCTTCCCGGGCAGCGGCCAGTCCCGGAGCCGAGACCGCCGCGGACTTCGATGAGGAAGTGGAGATCCCGTCGCGCGGAGTGCGCCTCCAGGGCCAGCTGCATCTCCCGGTTCCGGCTACAGCAATGGTGGTGTTCGCGCACGGAAGCGGCAGCAGCCGGCACAGCCCGCGGAACCGCTTCGTGGCCGGCATGCTCCAGAAGGCGGGCCTGGGCACGCTGTTGCTCGACCTGCTGACACCGGGGGAGGAGCGCCAACGGGCCAACGTCTTCAACATCGAGCTGCTGGCCCGCCGGCTATCCTCGGCCACGGACTGGCTCGCCACGAGGGACGATACCGCCGGCTGCACGGCCGGCTATTTCGGTGCAAGCACGGGGGCCGGAGCCGCACTGTGGGCGGCGTCCGAGCCCGACGCCAGGGTCGGCGCTGTCGTGTCCCGCGGCGGCCGGCCGGACCTCGCCGGTCCCCGGCTTTCGGCCGTCAGGGCACCGACCCTTCTGATCGTGGGCGGCTTCGATGATGAGGTGCTGGAGCTGAACCGGAAGGCGAAGTCCATGATGCGCTGCCCCAGCCAGCTGGCTGTGGTCCAAGGCGCCACCCATCTCTTCGAGGAACCCGGCACGCTGGCGGCGGCGGCCATCCTCGCGCGGGACTGGTTCGTCCGGTACCTGTCACCGTCCGCCGGCGGCTAGCAGGAGGGGGAGCCGGCCCGGAATGAGAGCCATCCGCTGTGGGATCAGATACCGTGCGTGGGATCAGACGCCGTGCACCCCTCGGCCCTGGACTTGAGGCCCAAGAGCATGCGCCGCTCCATCAGGAACTGAACCGGCTCCAGCACGGCCCGGAGGACCAGCCCAAGAGCCGGAGGCGAGAAGTCATAGCGGGTCCGCGACAGCAGCCTGGTGGTTCGTGTGTCCGCCCGCCGGAGCACAAACGTCCAGCCGAGCTCGAGGCGCGGTTCCCCGGGTTCCCTGCCTGACGGTGAGATCTTCCCGGTGCGCGGATCCATGGTGCCGCCGAGGCCCAGCACTGAGCCGGCCTCCAGGCGCCGGACCGGAATCCCGACGTCCGGGGCGAGCGGGATGCTGTCCCCGACGCCGAGATGCTGGAATTCCGGGAGGACCCGGTCCGCGCTGCGCATGCCCAGGTGCGCGGCGTTCTCCAGCGCATCGTAGCTGTACATGCCACCGCGTCCGGCTCCCAACTGCAGCAGCCAGGGCCAGACCTCATCGGCCGGTACGGCAATGGTCACGGCCCGGGTGCTCTGCATGCGCGGTCTACGGACCAGTTCGTCTCCGGGCAACGGCCCGGCGGCCTCCTCGGCTGTGGCGCCCCACGTCAGCAGCCTTGGCCGGACGGCAAGGACGTAGCCGGCCGCCGCCGCTCCCGCGGCCAGGGCCACCAGGGGGCCGCGCAGCCGGGTTGACGCCCGCAACTGTGCCACCGTCCCTACCGGTCCCGGCCGCCCACGGCACCCGCGTGGCGCGTCTGAAAATTGCCAGGGGCGGCGGGTCTGGCCGCGCCAAGGTCAAGCTTCCACAGGTGCACGGCTCCCAGCACCAGGAAGAGCGTGGACAGGCCGAGCGAGGACCAGAGCGATACGGGGGACACCGGAAGGTTGAAGGACGGCTTGAACAGCTCTCCCAGAGCGAGCGAAAAGATGAGCGTGAAGCCCAGCAGGAACAAGGCCGGGGTGAACACCAGCCCCGGCCAGTGCCCCTGGAAGGTTGACACGGCGAGGATCAGGAACGCCGGCATGATGAAGCACAAATCCAGGATGAAGACCGAGTAGAGCGAATCAATCTGCTCGTGGGACCGCATGAGCGGCAGCAGCATGGCGATCCACAGCGGATAGAAGATCAGCGGCTGCAGGAGGGAGCCGGACCCGGACAGGATTCGGACCCACTTGGGAAGCCGGGCCCGCTCGGGCTGCTCTGCCCGGAAGGCCAGGGTTCCGTAGACCAGGCCCCAGAAGGACAAGGCAAACACTGCCAGATACGCGAGATAGAAGCTGTTGTAGGCCCGTTCGATTGAGTAGATGCCGTAGGCGTAGAACAGATAGCCGAGGATGCCCAGCGCCGCGAGTTGCAGCTTGGGCCGTCCGGGGCGGGCCGCAAAAGCCAGCACAGTCAGGGCTGCGCCGGCAACCACGGACATGAGGTCCTGCGATATGGCGCCCGGAAGCAGTTCCGCCGGCACGACGCGCCCGTAGATTTCGGGGAACGACAGCCCCGCGCCGGCCGCCGCCAGGGTCAGTAGGCCCGTGAGGAGCCAGGCTCCCCGTACCGGCCAGCGGGCGCCCGTCATTCTGCCGTCCGGGGCTCTCCCGCGCCCGGACCGACAATCAGCACAGGGCACTGGGCATGGGCCGCGCAGGCCCCGCTCACCGAGCCCATGACCTGGGCAAGGAAGCCGCCCCGGCCGCGTCTGCCCACCACCAGGAGCTGGGCGTCACGGCTCTCGTTGACTAGGACCTTGGCCGGCTGACCAAACTTCACGCTCCGGGTCAGCCGCTCCGGCAGGGCGCCCCCAAAGGCCCGCTCAAGGGCCTGGTCCACAAGTCCCTTGGCCCTCTCCTCCAGTTCGGTGGTGGTGGCCGTCCGCTCGTCGGGAAGGTGGGAGGCCAGGAAGAAATCCGACGTGCCCAGACAGGTGACCACCTCCAGCGGGGCGTCCAGGCTCGCTGCCATGCGGCCGGCAAGCCGGAGCGCCGTCGTCGAAAATTCTGAACCGTCCACACCCACGACTATCCGCTGATCAGCGTTCATGGTCCCCAGCCTGCCCGGTCCGCTGTGCAGTGCCTAGGGCCAAAAGTCACGCGGCACGTGGATAGCGTGCGCCACACCGGGGGCTGTGCACCGCCCCCTGGTCCCTCTAGGGTTGGAACCACATCCCACCACCCAAAGGAGTACCGATGAGAGTTGCTGTTACCGGAGGAAGCGGAAAACTGGGCCGGAGCGTCGTGCGCCGGCTAAGCGAGGACGGCCACGAGGTGACGAACCTGGACCGGGCAGGCTTGCGCGGAAAGGGCTTCACCGAGGTGGACCTACGCAACTACGGCCAGGTGGTGGACGTGTTGCTCGGGCTGGAGGACCGGCACAGCGGCTTCGACGCGGTGGTGCACCTCGCCGCGATTCCGGCCCCCGGCCACGCCCCGGACGCCGCAACCTTCGAGAACAACATGCTGGCCACCTACAACGTGTTCCAGGCCGCCCGCCGCGCCGGGATTCAACGGATCGTGTACGCCTCCAGCGAGACGGTGCTCGGACTGCCTTTCGACGTCGACCCTCCCTACATCCCCGTGGACGAGGAATACCCGGCCCGGCCGGAAAGTACCTACTCGCTGGTCAAACACCTCGAGGAGCAGATGGCCGTCCAGCTCACCCGCTGGGATCCGGAGCTGAGCATCACGGCTCTGCGGTTCTCGAACGTGATGGACCCGGATGACTACGAGGAGTTCCCCTCCTTCGACGCCGACGCGCGGCTGCGCAAATGGAACCTGTGGGGCTACATCGACGGCCGGGACGGCGCGCAGGCCGTCGCCCGCGCCCTGGAACACGGCAAGCCCGGTTTCGAGGCGTTCATCATCGCCAACGAGGACACCGTGATGAGCCGCAGCAGCGCCAGCCTCGCCGCAGAGATCTATCCGGGCGTCAAAGTGGTCAAGGAACTCGGCGAGCACGAAACCATGCTCTCGATCGACAAGGCAAAGCGGCTGCTCGGCTACGCCCCGGAGCACAGCTGGCGGAACTATCACCCGGTCCGCACCACGCCGACCGAGGACTGAACCCCACTACCAGAACCCACACCGAAGACCAAGGAGTCCCATGCAATACCGCACCCTGGGCCACAGTGGCGCCGTGGTCTCCAACTATGCGCTCGGCACTATGACCTTCGGCGCCGAAGCCACCGAGGAACAGTCCTTCGCGATGCTGGATGGCTACGCCGCAGCGGGCGGCAACTTCATCGACACCGCCGACGTATACAGTTCCGGCGTCTCCGAGGAGATCATCGGCCGCTGGCTGGCCGCGCGCCCTGCCGAGCGGGACACTGTGGTACTCGCCAGCAAAGGCCGGTTTCCGATGGGCACGGCCCCGAACGACGTCGGAACCTCCCGCCGGCACCTGGCCCGGGCCCTGGACGAATCGCTGCGCCGGCTCGGCGTGGAGCGGATCGACCTCTACCAGCTGCACGCCTGGGACCCGGTCACGCCGCTGGAGGAATCCCTGCGGTTCCTGCACGACGCCGCCAGCAGCGGAAAAATCGCCTACTACGGCTTCTCCAACTTCCTGGGCTGGCAGCTGACCAAGGCCGTCCATGTTGCCCGGGCGCACGGCTGGAGCGAGCCCGTGACGCTGCAGCCGCAGTACAACCTCCTGGTCCGCGAGATCGAGTCCGAAATCGTGCCGGCCTCGCTCGACGCCGGCATCGGGTTGCTGCCGTGGTCCCCGCTTGGCGGCGGCTGGCTCTCGGGCAAATACAAGCGCGACCAGCCGCCGACCGGGGCCACCCGCCTGGGCGAGAACCCCGCCCGCGGCATGGAGGCGTGGAAGGCCCGCAACGCGGACCCCCGCACCTGGGAAGTCGTCAAGGCAGTCGAGGATATCGCCGGGCGCCACGGCGCCAGCGCCTCGCAGGTGGCCCTGGCCTGGCTCGCGGACCAGCCCGCCGTGACCTCCGTGATCCTGGGTGCCCGGACCGCGGTCCAACTCGCCGACAACCTCGCGGCGGCGGATCTGGAGCTTACCGCGGGGGAGCTGCTGCGCCTGAGCGAGGTCAGCCGGCCGCGCGTCGGGGTCTATCCGTACGGTCCGATGGCCCAGGAGCAGCGCAGCCGGAGGATCGAGGGCGGCCGCTAGGACGGCAACGCGGGGTCACTTCGCGCCTATCCGGCCGCCTCGGATGGGCGCGAAGTGACCCCGCGTTGTGGTGCCTGTGCCGAAGATCGACACCAGGGGTCGGCTCAGACGAGGCGGGTGGCCAGTACGACGACGTCGTGCACGAAAGCCGGGAGCCCGCCGGGACCGATGATGCTTCGGGGGACTCCTCTGCAGTGTCAATGCGCCAGCCCGCGGGGTTGAGTCGGTCCGTGATGTCCGCCAGGGTGACCGTCGCTTCGGCGGGAGGCTCTTCAACGTGGTTGTGGCCCTACTCCGCGCCGCCATCATGCCTGTGCCCGGACGTTCCACATGCTGCAGGTGCCCGACGATCAGGAGCGTGCCACCGGGCGCGACCCAGGCGTGTCCCGGCGTGTCCCCGGCCTGTCGCCGGATGCCCGGATGCCCGGATTGCCGATGCGGCCGTCGAGCCGGTCTATGCCAGATGCCTACTGACTAGTCAGTTTCCGGAAGGATACTCAGCCATGGATTCGAAAACCCGCTCCGTTGCGTCTTCGAGAGGATCGAACTATACTGACTAGTCGGTACAAAAAGTGCCGACGAGAGAGGAATGACGTGCAGACGACACTGGTAGCGGATGACCTGACCGTGAGTCACAAAAGAGGCGTGGTCTACGGCCCGGTGAGTTTCAAAGCCGACGATGGCCTGACAGTGATCTGCGGTCCGGCGGGCAGCGGCCGCACCAGCCTGCTGCTCACCCTTGCCGGCCGGATGAAGCCCAGTTCCGGCACGCTTTCCGTGCTGGGCGAGGAGCTGCCACGGCACGCCCGCCGCATTCAGCGCAGCACCGGAGTCTCTGGGTTCCACGGCATCGACACCCTCGAGGAGTCGGTCAGCGTGGGCGCGGCCATCCGCGAGCGCCACGCCTGGCTTGCACCGTGGTGGGCCTTCATCCGCGCCGTCGACGATGCCGAGGTCAACCGCGTCTGCGGCCCCATTTTCGGCGATATCCCGATTCCGGCCGCAAGCACCATGATCTGGGATCTCGACGAGGTCGAAATGGTGCTGTTGCGTGCCTCACTGGCCATGATGAGCCAGCCCAGCATTCTTTTCTTCGACCAGGTGGAACAGGTGCACTCTGCCGACGCTCGCTGGCAGCTCTGGGAGCGGCTCGGCGCCATTGTGGCCGCCGGCACCCCCGTGGTGGCCTCGGCCACCGCACCCGACTTTGAAATGTGGGCGGACCTGGGTATCAACCCGTCTGTCCAGTACATGAACCAGGAGATCCGCTAGATGTTCGCCTTCCTCTCAACCGGCACCGAGCTGCGCCGCTTCGGTAAGGGCACGCTGCCCAAGATCGCGCTTGTCGTTTTGATGTTCATCCCCCTGATCTACGGCGCCCTCTATCTCTGGGCGTTCTGGGCACCCGACAAGGAGCTCAGCCACCTCCCCGTCGCCCTGGTCAACTCCGACACCGGCGCCTCGCGCGACGGCAAAGCTGTCACCGCCGGCGATGACCTGGTCAACAAGCTCATCGACGGCAACGATCTGGGTTGGGTCGAAACCACTGCGGCCGACGCCGCAGCCGGGGTCAACAACGGCGATTATTACTTCTCCGTCACCATCCCCGCCGATTTCTCCACGGATGCTATCTCTGCCGGCACCGACACCCCCACCCCGGCTGAAGTGCAGGTCGACTACAACGACAGCAACAGCTTCCTGGCCTCCACCATGGGCAAGCAGGCCATGGTTCAGCTGCGTGAAGCAGTCGCCCTGAACATCGGCGACCAGACCGTCAACGCAATGCTCGTGGCCGTGAACGAAGCCGGTGACGGCATCCGCAGCGCCGCAGAGGGCGCGGGTACCCTTGCCGACGGCCTCACGACAGCCAAGACCGGCACCGGCACGCTCGTCGACGGGCTGGGCGAGCTGTCCAGTGGGGCAGTGGCTCTCGACGACGGGGCGGCTAAGTTGGCCGACGGTTCGTCCACACTGGCCACCGGAATCGGAACGCTCTCCAACGGCGCCAGCACCCTCTCCAGCTCATCCGTACAACTGGCGGATGGCGCTCAGCAGGTCTCCGGAGGCACCCAGCAGGTGTCAGATGGAATGGCCGCTGCCGCCGCAGGGGCAGCCACCCTTGCGGGCTCGTCTGACCAACTTGCTGCCGGGGCCGCCAGCATTTCCTCCGGCACCGAACAGCTCGCTGCGGGAACGGCATCACTCTCGGGGGGCCTGAGCGACCTCGCGGCCGCCATGGCTGCTGCGCCGCCCGGAACCCCGGCGTCGGCCTTCCTGCCCTCCGTGACGAAGCTCTCCGACGGTGCGCTCACGCTCGACACCAAGACCCAGGGCGCGGCAGGCCAGACTGCCAGCTATGCCGCCTCAAGCGGCCAATTCGCTGCCGGCCTCACCACGCTCTCGGATGCCCTCACGGCCGGTGCCCCCGGTGCCGCCAAGGTCGCCTCCGGTGCCTCCGATGTCGCCGCCGGAGCCAGCGCGCTCTCCGCCGGAGCGGGCCAACTCGCCAGCGGAGCAGCCACGGCCGCAACCGGAGCGAACACCCTCGCAGACGGCAGCTCGGCCCTGTCCGCCGGGACCGGCTCGCTCGTGGAGGGCAGCAACCAACTCGTCGACGGCGGTACCACCCTTCAGGACGGTACTGTGCAGCTCGCCGACGGCAGCCGCACTCTCGCCGATGCCCTCCACGACGGTGCGGCAGCCGCACCGGACGACAATGACGCGCAGATCGCCGCCAAGGCCTCGGTCATCTCTAACCCGGTCGACCTCAAGCAGACCTGGGAGAATGCCTCCAGCAGCTTCGGTGAGGGCTTCGCTCCGTTCTTCATCGCCCTGGCCACCTTCGTTGGTGCGCTGATCACGTGGCTGATCCTTCGGGCTCTGCCCACCCGGGCACTGGCGAGCGCCGCCTCCGGTCTGCGTGCCACCATGACGGGTTTCCTTCCTGCCATGGCGATCGGCCTCAGCCAGGTCGTGATCATGGTTCTGGTGCTCGTTTACGGCATCGGCCTCACCCCGGCGCACTGGCTGGGTATGTCGGCGTTCATCTACCTCACGACTCTGGCGTTCCTGGCGCTGCAGCAGATGTTCATCGTCCTGTTCGGCACCGCGGCCGGCCGCGTGGTCAGTCTGGTGCTGCTGATGCTGCAGCTGAGCTCCTCAGGCGGCACCTATCCGGTGGAGACGACCCCGGTCTTCTTCCAGGTCATGCACCCGTGGATGCCCGCCTCATACGTGGTCTCCGGACTGCGGCAGCTCATCACGGGCGGGATCGACACTAGACTGTGGCTTTCCGTGCTCGTGCTTGTGGGCATCCTGGTTGGCTCCATCGCCATCAGCGCCTGGAGTGCGTCCCGTCAGCGGATGTGGACCATCACCCGGCTGCACCCCGAGTTGTCCATCTAGGCTTTGGGCCCGTAGCAACACCGACGAAAGGACTGGCAATGCCCCGCGCGACAGGAACGAAACGGGCCATTCTGGATGCCGCGCTTGAACTGGCCGCCACCCGGGGTATCACCGGAACCACGATGGACGACGTCGCCGAGCGCGCCGGTGTGGCCAAAGGCAGCCTGTATTACAACTTCAGCTCCAAGGACAAGCTCTTCGAGGCTCTGTTGCAGGAGGGGGTCGGCGCGCTCGCCGACGCCCTCCAGGCGGCGCGGACCGGCCTGCACGGCCGTGCCGCCCTGGAGGCGTTGATCATCGTGCTGCTCGATCGCATCGAGGCCAATGCCGGTCTGGCCAAGCTCATGGCGGCCGAGATCTTCCGGACCGACCGGGCCTGGCAGAAGACCCTGTTCGCTCTCCGGCACGACGCACTCGCGGTCTTCGCCGCGGCGATCGCCGAGTCCCGGCCGGCTACTTCGGCGGCCGGCACGAGCAGCCTGATGGCGTCGAGCGTCTTCGGGGCTGTGCTGATGGCGGGCCTGGAGTGGCTCGTCTTCGAGCCGGAGCGCCACCGCGACGAGGTGTCAGCCACCATCCTGGAGTCGCTCTCCGGTGGCCTGCTCGCCTGATCCCCTTAGTCGCCGGGGCCCCGACCGGTGCGGCAGTATCGAGTGGGACCGGCGCAAATCTCCTAGACCGGCAGTCCATGACCTTCGTGGACGGCCACCTGCACCCGGGGGACAACGCCGGCATCGGCGTCGAATTCAAGCTTTGCCGATTCGGCTCAGTGAATGAGTTCCCGCGTCATCCCGAACGGCACCTGGTCCGAGAGTGCCGCGGTGTAGTGGCCGGGCCGGTGGCGCGTGATCAGGATTCCGTGGGTTCCGGTGATCATGGCGAGCTGCTGGAGTCCGCGCACGGCGTCGTTGAGCCGTTCGTCCAGAACGTCCCGGTTGTCGACCTGGATCTCAATGGAGTCGGTAAAGGTGGTCATCGCACTGTCTTTCTTGGAGTACTTCTAGTCGGCCCCAATGGATTCAGGAACAGTAGCGTCTCATTTATGGGCGGGTCAAATCACCGCGGGACGTCATATGGACCAAGAATTCGGTCGGGGCGTAGCGAACGCCGTTTACCTGCAGCTCGATCATATGAGGGCCTGCGTGGTGCACCCTGGTGGTCATCTGGCGGAAGGCATGACGCTTCGAGAACTTCCGCGTCTCGCCCGGGCTGAGGACGGGTGTAGCGAGCTTGAAAACCTTCTCGGCAAGGCTGCCGTTTGCCTTGGCAAAGTGCACCGCATAATCGACGGCGAGACGCGCCTCCGCGGAGCCGTTGTTGGTGATCTCAAACTCAAAGCCCAGTTCGCCGGGAAGCTCGACGTCGGTGCGGTCCAGCCGGGGAGGTGTGACGGCAAGCCGGGCGGGCGCAAACCCGAGCAGGGCCAAAGCGCCCGGGTGAGCCTTTTTGAGCAGGGTGCGCAGCCCGTGCCGGACTACCCGGGGCGTGGTGGGGTCCGGTGCGGCCAGCCAGCCGGCCGCGGTGGCCACCACCAGGTCCGGGGCGTGACGGGAGAGGTCGTTGAGGTGGTTCGCCACCGAGCGCCGCACATCTTCTTCGGGGTCCCGGTACAAGGCGTCAAGGATCGGCAGGGTGGCGGCGGGCCGGGCGGCGATTTCGGGTACCCGGATCGCCCACGGCAGATAGGGCCGGGTGCCCTCGCTCGCGAGCCGACGGACGTGCCAGTCGGAGTGCGACGTCCAGCCCTGGATGGCCTCCAGCGCACGGTCCAGGTCTGCGGCAAGGAGACGCCGGATCGCGAACTCACCCGTGAGCCGTGGCGTCAGCTCGGTGAGAAGCAGCAGGCAGTCCCCGAAGGCGACCGAGGCAGGGGACGCGAGCGCCAGCGTAACGGCGGTTTCCGAGACCGGCCAGATCATCCAGCCGGTGAATTCCGGCTGGTCCAGGGCCCGACGGAAGACGGCGGCCGCCGTCGAGTAGTCCTGCGGAAGATCCGCCAGCAGGGCTTCGCTCACGAGGTCCGTGCGTTGCCGCAGGCTTAGCCCGTCCAGCCGGCCGGCGGCCCCTGCCAGATGGAACCAGTCGCGGCCCGGTGCCACCGCGGCCAGGCTCCTGCCCAGCGAGCCGACGACGGCCGGGTTGATCAGTTCATTCATGGCGCCCATCTGTTCAGGCTACCGGTGCCCGGCCTGCGCCGGGGGTGCTGGACAGGAAGCCAAAGTGGCGGAACCGCGGTAATCTTCACCGAGCACGTTAGAACACGGCACAGAGACGGAACAGGGAACATGGCTGAACAAGAAACCGGGAAATCGCCCGGCTGGTGGCGGGTCTTCCACGACAAGTTCGTGGTGGAGGAGCGCTTCATGAGCCAGGATGCACGGCGGAACCTGTACCGGACCGCCGTCGGGCTCGTGATCCTTGGCACGGTGCTTTTTCTCGTCATCCTGGCCGGGGTCCTCCAGCACGGCGGCCTCACCGCCGTCGACGAACCCGTCCGGTCCTGGCTCCTGACGCAGCGCTCCGAGCCGCTGACGACGGTCATGATCATTCTTGCGATCGTTTTCGGGCCCGTCGCCCTACCCGTGATCGTCCTCGTGGTCACCGTGGCCTGGGGGCTGCTGGCCAAGCACGCCTGGCGTCCGATGCTGCTCGCCGGGGCCATGCTGACCGGCGTCATCCTGGCGCAGCTCATCGGCCGTTCCGTGGGCCGCCAGCGCCCGCCCGTGGACCTCATGCTCTTCGGGGCCGACTCCACATTTTCCTTCCCCTCCGGGCATGTTCTTGGCGCCTGCGACTTCCTCCTCGTGACCACGTTCCTGGTCTTCTCGCGCCGGAAAAATCCGTGGGCCGCCGCAGCAGGATTCGCGGTGGCAGGCGTGGGGATCTTCTTCGCCGCAGTCAGCCGGCTTTATCTCGGTTATCACTGGACCACCGACGCCTCCGCCTCGCTGTCGATCTCCTTCGTGGTGCTGGGTGGCGTGATCGCCCTCGACACCTGGCGGACGGCCCGGATTCCGGGGGAGCGCGTAACCGGGACGCTGTCGAAGGCCCACACGGGAGCCGACTAGCTTTAGGGTGCCGCCGGTGCCACAGTGACTCATGGCTACCGAAGATGACGTCCGACTCGCTGCTCTGGCACTTCCGGGCGTGACGGAACGTCCTAGCTGGGGCCGGCCCGCCTGGTTTGCCGCCACGCTGATGGCGCGAATCTGGGACGATGGCGTCCTCACCGTCAAGTCCGGGGAACGGGAAGCGCTGGCCGGAACCGACCCGGAAACTTACTTCTGGACCCCGCACCACGAACGTTCCCCGCTGCTGGTTCTTGTGCGGCTGGAGCGCATCGACACCGAGGAACTCGGTGAACTGCTGGCGGAGGCATACCTACTGGCCGGCGGCACGCACCGGTAGACGGTCACGCCACGCCGGCCCAGTCCGTGGCGTGGCGGCCACGCGGGGGCCTAAAATCATTCAACTGACTGTAACTGCATAGGGGAACGCCGCCGATGAACACTCCCGCCAAGGCCTTGGCCGCCATGGTTCCGCCACGCTTCACCCTGGGCGTTGCCACCTCCGCCTTCCAGATCGAAGGGGCGCTGGATGAAGACGGACGAGGGCCCTCCGGGTGGGACGTCTTCGCCGCGAAGCCTGGCTCGATCGTCGAGGAGCACAGCCCGGCCGTCTCCAGCGACCACTACCACCGGATGCCCGAGGACGTGGCGCTGATGAAGGAGCTGGGGATCGATTCCTACCGGTTTTCGCTGTCCTGGTCGCGCATCCAGCCAGGCGGCAGCGGCCCGGTCAACCCCGCGGGACTGGATTTCTACGACCGGCTGATCGATCTCCTGCTGGCCAACGGCATCGCGCCAATGGCCACCCTGTACCACTGGGATACCCCCTTGGCGCTCGATGAAGCGGGTGGCTGGATGAACCGGGACACGGCCTATAGGCTCGGGGAATTCGCCGCGATCGCCGCCGACGCCTACGGCGACCGGGTGGCCCGCTGGGTCACGGTCAACGAACCTGCCACGGTCACCACCAACGGCTACCTCTTCGGCCTGCATGCGCCCGGCAAGCAGCTCATGCTCAAGGGCCTGCCGTCAGTTCACAATCAACTGCTGGGCCACGGATTGGCGATGCAGGCGCTGCGTGCGGCGAACGTGCCCGGCGGGATTGGCATCACGAACGTCTATTCACCCATGGTGCCCGCCTCCCGGAATCCGCTGGACAAGGTCAGCGCGTCCCTCATGGACACGTTCCAGAACCGGCTCTACGCGGACCCGGTGCTGCTGGGAAAGTACCCGGACGTTATCCGGGCGGCCACCGTCCTTTCCTCGGACTTCAACCCGTCCAGCGAGGACATGAAGCTGATCTCGCAGCCGCTGGACTTCTACGGGCTGAACTATTACATGCCGACTCGGGTTGCGTCCGGCCCCGGCACGGGCGCCGTTCCGGAGGGCATGGCCGAAGCGATGGGGGATGACCTCAGCGGGAGCGCCCCGGGGGCGCCGTTTCACATCGCAGCGTTCCCGGACACACAAACGACGGCGTACGGCTGGCCGATCAAGCCGGAGTACATGGCCGTGGCCCTGGGGGAAATGGCCGAGCGATATCCGGGCCTGCCACCGGTCTTTATCACCGAGGGCGGAGCCAGCTTCGCGGACGTTGAGATCCGGGACGCGGCCTCGGGCCGGCTGATCATCCCGGACGAGAGGCGCGTGCAGTACCTCGCGGACCACATCAGAACTGCCATCGAAGCAACGTCTCCGGGGGGTGCCGCCGAGTCGATCGATCTGCGGGGATACTACGTGTGGTCCCTCATAGACAACTTCGAGTGGTCCGGCGGCTACAAGCAGAAGTTCGGGCTGGTGCACCTGGACCACAACACCCTCGAGCGCACGCCCAAGGCATCGTTCTACTGGCTCCAGGAGCTGCTCGCGGCCCGGGACAGGGACTCCGTTCCCGAGGCTCCTGGCGCCGACCGCAGCTCACCCGCGGGCAGCTAGCACTCGTGCGCTAAAGGAGCGCGAGGTCCTGGAGTCCCTTGGCGAGGCCGGCGCCGTCGGGGGAGTAGATCCACGGCACAGCGGAGTCGGCGTGGTCTCCGGATTCCGAGTGCCCGCCGGCCAGCACGGCTTCGCTGGCCGAGAGTTGCCGGATCCCAATCGCGGCCACACCGTCCCCGTGACGCTGCGCGAACGTGGAGTAAATCTCCTCGTCGTGCTGTCCGTTGTCGCCAAAAAGCAGCCAGCGCATGTTCGGGAACTCCTCCGCCAGCAGCTCAAGGTTCCGGCGCTTGTGCTCCTGGCCGCTGCGGAACCAGCGGTCCTGCGTCAGCCCCCAGTCGGTGAGCAACAGGGCTCCGGAAGGGTACATATTGCGGCTCAGGAAGCGGGCGAGGGTGGGCGCCGCGTTCCACGGCCCGGTGGACAAATAGACCACGGGAGCCTCAGGGTATTTCGTCATCAGCCGGTCCATCAGCACCGCCATGCCGGGCGTCGCCATCCTCGCCCGCTCGTTCAACACGAAGGTGTTCCACAGCGCCAGGAAGGGACGGGGAACGGCCGTGACCATCACAGTGTCGTCGATATCGGAGACAATGCCGAGCCTGGTCTCCGGGGAGATCACGAAGATGGCAGCCTTCGCAGGCTCCGTATCTTCGGCCCGCAGAACGGCGGTGTGCCAGCCGGGACTGAGGGCCACGGGCACCACGGTGTCCACTATTCCGCCTCGGTCGGCCCGGACAAGGGTGGTGACGCCGCCGATCTCGATCTCCACGTCGGTGTATTGGATCGGCACTGAGGTGAAAGCCCGCCAACCGCGGATATTTTGGGTGCCGTTCTGCGCTGCGTGATCGGCCCGGCTCCCGGGAACCTGCCGCGTGGTGAGCAGGACCCGGCCCAGCACGCGCACCCATTCGGTGGATCCGTAGCCCTGGTAGGCGATGGTCTGCGGCACGAAGTTCCGGCGCCTGGCGGCCTTCAGGCGGAGCCGGTTGACCGTGTCCGCGACCCAGTGGGCCACCCGGAAGGCACGGTTGCCGGAGACCGGCTGCTGACGGGGAGGTTGCTGCGACGCCAGTTCCATGCCTCCACTCTGCCACAGGGGTGACCCGCCTCCGGACCGTAGCCAGGGCGCGCGGTAGCCGTGCCCCGGCGTGGTCCCAGGCCTTCCCCCGCTGCTGTGCGGTCACCGGCAGCGGCGGCAGCCCGGTGTGCCGCTCCGGCGTCCCCTGGACCGCTAGTCCCCGACAAACTGGTGTGGCACTGTAGGTCCCATGGCCCGCATCGAGGATTATGCAATGGTCGGTGACCTGCACACCGCCGCGCTGATCAGTACCGAAGGTTCCATCGACTGGCTGTGCCTGCCCCGCTTCGACTCGCCGGCCTGCTTCAACGCACTGCTGGACACTCCGGCCGCCGGACGCTGGCTGCTGGCGCCGGCAGGAGGGGGCGTAAGTACCCGGCGGCATTACCGCAAGGGCACGCTCATCCTGGAAACGGAATGGGAGACGTCCACCGGCAAGGTCAAGGTCATCGACTTCATGACGCCACGCGACCTTGTGGCCGATATCGTGCGGATCGTCGTGGGGCTAAGCGGCACCGTCAGGATGCGTGGCGAGCTGACGCTGCGCTTCGACTACGGCCACATCGTTCCCTGGGTCCGCCACGACGAGCACGGGATCCATGCGGTCGCCGGACCCGACGCGGCCTACCTCGTCACGGAGGCGCCGCTGCGCGGCGAGCGTCTGCACACCATCAGCGAGTTCACCGTGAAGGCCGGGGAACGGGTGCCCTTCGTCTTGACCTGGACCCCCAGCCATCTGGGCCGCCCCCGTTCTGTGGATCCCGAAGAAGTGCTGTCCAGCACCGAGGCCTTCTGGCGGGGCTGGTCCTCGAAGTGCAAGATCACCGGACCCTACCGTGACGCCGTCCGGCGCTCGCTGATTACGCTCAAGGCCTTGACGTTTGCGCCCACCGGCGGGATTGTGGCGGCGGCAACCACTTCCCTGCCGGAAGAACTAGGCGGTTCCCGTAATTGGGACTACCGGTATTGCTGGCTTCGCGACGCAACGCTGACCCTGCAAGCGCTGCTCGCCGTGGGGTACACGGAGGAGGCCGGAGCGTGGCGGGACTGGCTGCTGCGGGCCGTCGCCGGGGAC
>NZ_MQTQ01000030.1:58969-73752 GCF_020532805.1 Arthrobacter sp. SO5
GTCCCTCACCCGGAATTCGCTCCTGAAGCACACGGACGAGACCTGGGACGTCCAAGTGGCCCTGATGGAGCATCTTGAGAGCGCGTGGGACCAGCCGGACAACGGCCTCTGGGAGATGCGCGGCCCCCGGCGGCACTTCACGCACTCGAAAGTGATGGCGTGGGTGGCGGCGGACCGCATGGTCAAAGGCATCAGGGACTTCGGCCTGACCGGCCCGGCGGACCGCTGGGAGGAACTGCGCGACACCATCCATGCCGAGGTGATGGCCAAGGGCTTCGACGCTCAAAGGAATACCTTTGTACAGTCCTACGGGCGTCCGGAACTGGACGCGAGCCTGCTGCTGATCCCCCGGGTGGGGTTCCTCCCGGCGGACGATCCGCGGGTGATCGGAACCATCGACGCCGTCCAGCGCGAACTCACCCACGACGGCTTCCTCCGCCGCTACCTTCCGGCGGAGAGCGACGACGGGCTGCCCGGCGGGGAGGGCGTGTTCCTGGCGTGCTCCTTCTGGCTGGTCGATGCCCTGCTGGGCGCCGGCCGGCGCAACGAGGCCGGGGAACTCTTCGAGCGGCTCCTGGCGCTGCGCAACGACGTCGGACTGCTGAGTGAACAGTGGAGCGTCGGTGACGGCAGGCAACTGGGCAACACCCCGCAGGCATTCAGCCACTTCGCGCTCGTGACGAGCGCCCTGCGCCTGCACGGGGACGGCGTCTTCCGCAGCGATGGTCCGCCGGGCAGCTGGCCCGGGGGTTTACGC
Organism: Arthrobacter sp. SO5; assembly: GCF_020532805.1. Taxonomy (GTDB): domain Bacteria; phylum Actinomycetota; class Actinomycetes; order Actinomycetales; family Micrococcaceae; genus Arthrobacter. Next base: position 59,727 of record NZ_MQTQ01000030.1, read on the forward strand.
CGGTAAAGGCAGTAAGTATACTTACTAATATCCCAACGTGGGGTAGAGGACTAAGGAGAGTGCGATGGCTGGATACTTCGAGCTTGTGGACGCGCCCGACGGCGGCTACCGGATTCGGATACTGGACGGAGCCGGAAGCCTGATGGCCGTCTCAGTCACGTTTCCCACCAAGAGGGCAGCCGTGGCCGGTATCGCCCAGGCCCGCGAGATTGCCGGAACCGGGCTGATCCGGGACCGCAGCACCGGCGCTGCGGCGATGGTCCAGGCGCCCAGGTTGACCCGACGGACAGTGGGCGGCGCCAGCCGGGGTACTTCGGTGGCCGGCGGATCACTAGCGGCCGGAAAGCGGGCGCGGGCACATCACTGACATGACGGGTGGCGGCCAATCCGCCGGACGGGTCCGGTCTGGGCACAGGGCGGCGGTGCTGTTCGACGTCGACGGCACGCTGGTCGACTCCAGCTACCTTCACACCCTGGCGTGGTGGCAGGCCTTCCGGCAGGCCGGCCACGACGTGCCGATGGCCAGCATCCACCGCTCGATCGGCATGGGCGGGGACAGGATCCTCGACAAACTGCTCCCGGCCGGACGGGACCACGACTCCGACGACGAAATCATGGCCTCGCACGCGGCTGTTTTCGCCACGTTCTGGCCTGCGCTGCGGCCCCTGGACGGTGCCAGGGACCTGCTGGCGCAGTGCCAGGAGCTCGGGCTCGCGGTCGCGCTGGCCTCTTCCGCCCGGGAGCGGGACCTGGCCGTCCTCCGCGCCACCATCGGGGCTGACGACTTCATCGACGCCGCCACCAGTTCCGCTGATGCCAAGGAGAGCAAGCCCGCGCCGGATATCCTTGTCGCGGCCCTCGACGCCATCGGCGTTCCGGCCCGCGATGCCGTCTATGTAGGAGACGCCGTCTGGGATATCTACGCCGCCCGGGCTCTGGGCATCCCGGCCATCGGGCTGACGTGCGGCGGCACCAGCGAGGCGGAACTCCGCGACGCCGGCGCCGTCGAAATCCATGACAGCCCCCGGACCCTGCTGGCGAACCTCACGGAAAGCGCCATCGGCAAGCTCGCGGCCCGCGCGCCGATGTAGCAGTCCTGCCGCGTCGTGGCGGCAGTTGGCGGCAATGTTTGTGCAGGCGACTGCCGCGAAGTGCGATCTCGGCATACGCTGGCGGGGACTAACAACCGACGCGCCACCCTAGGGAGCTCCGCATGACACGACAGCACCAGCTCGGCCGGGTCGCCGTGGTCACCGGCGCAGGCTCCGGGATCGGCAGGGCGGTGGCCCGCCTGCTGCTGGCCGAGGGCTACCGCGTGGCGCTTGCCGGGCGCCGTGAGGCGCTGCTGCTGGAAACGGCGGCAGGCCATGCACAGGCACTTGCCGTTCAGTGTGATGTCACGGTGCCCGACGACGTCGAGCGGTTGTTCGGCGCCGTGCTGCAGGACTGGGGCAGGGTGGATGTGCTGTTCAACAACGCCGGCGTGTTCGGGCCCTCGGCGTCGGTGGACGAGATCGGCATGGCGGACTGGGAAGCCACCGTGGCGGTGAATGTGACCGGTTCGATGCTGTGTGCGGCGGCGGCGGTCCGGGCGATGAAGGCGCAGACGCCGCAGGGCGGCCGGATTATCAACAACGGCTCCATCGCGGCACACGCACCCCGCCCCCGCACGGTTGCCTACACCGTCACGAAGCACGCCATGACCGGGTTGACCAAGAGCATCGAGCTGGACGGCCGCGGCTTCGGCATCACCTGCGGGCAGATCGACATCGGCAACGCAGCCACGGACCTGATGGAGACGATCGGCGTGGGCTCCGGGGCGGTTCAGGCGGACGGCAGCCTCAGCGTGGAGCCGACATTCCCGGTCGAGGATGCCGCGCGCGCGGTGCTGCTCATGGCAGGGATGCCAGCCTCCGCGAGTGTAGGATCCGTGGTCATCACGGCGTCCGGGATGCCGTTCATCGGCCGCGGCTGAGTGACCGCGGCTAGCCGCTAGAGGGGCAAGAGCGCGGACAAGTCTGCGCGTAGCCCGGAGGCCGCAACCCGGCCGGCGCCGACGGCGTCGGCCCAGCTCAGCTGGCCGCTGACCATCGCCAGCCAGGTGGCGGCGTCGCACTCAATCACGTTCGGGGGAGTGCCGCGCGTGTGGCGCGGACCCGCCACGCACTGCGTCACCCCGAAGGGCGGGACGCGGACCTCCACCGAATTTCCCGGTGCCCGCGCGGTGACCTCCTCCAGCGAGAAGCGCACCGCCGTCGCAAGGGTGTTTCGCGGCAGCGGACCGGCCGTCCCGGCTGAATCGGGGGAGCCCGACGCCGGCGGGTTGGCCTCCAGCCACGAGGCCAGCGCCGCGCGGCCCTCGTCCACAGCGATCCGGCGTCTCTGAACTACCACTAACCTGCCTCCAGCCCGGCGATATTGCGGCCGCCTGCCGGAGGCCAAGTCCAGAATACGCCATCGGCGAATTCCCGTGGGAATGACAATATTCCCTAGTGCGCCCTACTTTGCGGGCCGAAAACGATAATTCCAGTCAGGCCGGAACGAGTATTCCAGACGAAAAATTCAAGCGGTGCAGTAAATAAATCAAGTAACGGAAATGCTGGCGTGGCGGGTCGCCGGGCGTCCATGCTCGAATAGAGGGCTGACCGCAGAGACGGCAGCAGCCGGCGACGCAGAAGTCATAACAGGTGACTCATGAAGCGCGGTGCCGGATAACTGGCCGGTAATGGCGGCGGAAAAAGCAACCGAGGTTTGGGGGTCATTCGCCTTTTCTTTTCCCTATTCACGTTGGCTTCGCAGCGAAGGTCCCCCTATGCGTCCTTTCCTCGTTCAGAACATCCAACAGAATTTTGACTGGTCAGTCTCAGCGATTGCTACGCCGAGGCATCCCCGTACTTCCCGGTCGCAATAGCCGGGGCCATCGTCTGGGGATTGTGGTCTGTCTAGGAGCGCCTAGTCCAGCAGGGCCGAATCGAGGAGCGCCGAGACGGCGCTGCCGAGCCGGATCTTGCCCACCGGACGGCCGCCGCCCAGCACCGGATCGACGACCTTTTCCAGCACGCTGGCCACTTCGGGGATCTCGACGGCGCCGGCGGCCGCGAGGAGAGTCAGTCCAACGAGCGTCGTCGCACGGATGTTGCCGTCGAGGATCTTGATGGCAACGGACGCCCCGGTGGGGGTGGCCATGACGAGGACGCCTTCGGCGCCGATTTTGGCGAGAATGCCGAGCTCGTCCATGACGATGGTGTTGGCCCCGCCGCGGCCCTGCACGGCCCACGGGTAGTCCAGCATCGAGGTGGCGATCGTGGCGGCTCGTGCGTTGGAATTGTGGTCGCCGGGGGCTTTGGCCAGCTTCGAGAACGCCCGGGCCAGCCCGGTCAGGGAGACGGCGGCCACGGGGGCGCCGCAGCCGTCGATGCCGAGGTGGGCGATGCGCTCGCCGCAGTATTCCTCAATGACGGAGCGGATGCGCTGCTGCAGCGGGTGGTTGGGCTCGAGGTAGCTGCGGGTGTCCCAGCCGTTTTCGGTGCAGGCCCACAGGAACGCGGCGTGTTTGCCGGAACAGTTGAACGCAAGCTTCGATTTGCCGTGATCGGAGCGGACCAGCCAGTCCCGGGCGGTCTCGTCCTCGGGCCACGCGGCGGGGCACTGCAGCTGCTCTTCCTTGACCCCGGCAGCCTTGAGCATGCCCTCGACGACGTCCATGTGGTCCAGTGAGCCGACGTGGCTGCCGCAGGCGATCGCCACCTGGGCGCCGCGGAGGGGGACGCCGGACTGCATGGATGCGAGGGCCTGCAGCGGCTTGAGCGTGGACCTGGCGTAAATCGGCGTGGTGATGTCGCCCAGTTCGGTAACAACAGTGCCGTCCCCCGCTAGGACAACTGCGGAACCTATGTGGCGCGATTCGATGAACCCGCTGCGTTCAACTACTGCCAGTTCGACGGCGGACTCGACGGTGAAGGTGGCGTGGGAATTCAGGGGCATGCAGCCAGTCTATGGTGCCCGGCGGCGATACCCGGGTTATTCGACGGTGACCATCACGGACTGCCAGCCGGAGGCGCCGTCGGGCACAGGATCCGCACGCTTCTCCGTCTGGAGTTCACCGGTGGCGTCGGTGGCGCGGGCCTTGATGTAGTGCGGTCCCGGGGTGGCCTCCCAGTCGAAGGACCACTGACGCCAGGTGACGACGGATGCCTCGGCGGAGAGCGCGGCCTCCATCCAGGGGCCGCCGTCGATCTGAACCTCGACTTTGGTGATGCCGCGCGTCTGGGCCCAGGCGGTGCCGCCAATTGCGACCCGCCCGGCCGGGACCTTGGCGAAGGACTTGGGCACTTCAACACGGGCCATGGTCTTGATCGGACCGCGTTCGGCCCAGCCGCGTTGCGTCCAGTAGGCCTTGCTGTCCGCAAAGCGGGTGACTTCAAGGTCCACTACCCATTTGGTGGCCGAGACGAAGCCGTACAACCCGGGGACCACCATGCGCACTGGGTAGCCGTGTTCCAGGGGCAGGGCCTCACCGTTCATGCCGATGGCCAGCATGGCATCGCGGTCATCCTGGAGCACCTCCAGCGGAGTCGAGGCGCTGAAGCCGTCAACCGACGTGGAGAGAACCATATCGGCGCCGTCCTTGGGGCGGGCCATCTTGAGGACGTCGCGGATGGGCATGCCCAGCCATTTGGCGTTGCCGGCCAGGTTGCCGCCGACCGGGTTGGAGACGCAGGTCAGGCTGACATGGGATTCGATCAGTTTCGCGTCCAGCAGGTCCTGGAAGGTGAGCCGTACTTCCTGTTCCACGAGGCCGTGGACGCGCAACTCCCAGTCCTGGGCGTTGATTTCGGGCACGCTCAGTGCCGTGTCGATCCGGTAGAAATCCTTGTTGGGGGTCAGCCAGGGCGTGACGCCGGGGGCCGTGGACTGGACGCCCTCGGGCACGGCCGCGGCGGCCTTCGCCGGCGCGGGGAGCTGCAGCGATTCGCGGGCCTGGGCCACATTGCTGCGGACCGCGCTGAGCAGGCGGCCTCCGGTCGCTGCAATGGCCGATGCCGCGACAGTCACGCCGGTCGCGGCGAAAAAGGTGCGGCGGGTGGTGGCAGGGCGTTCGGGATCCTTGGCGGCCAGGTCCGAGGGCATGTCCGGCCACTGCTGCATCCGCCAGAGCCGCGTGACCAGAAGCCGCAGGACGATCAGCCCGGCAACGGTGCCGATCAGCGAGGGGATCGCGTCCAGGGGTTTGACGCTGGCCCGGGTCACGACGCTGGCGACGATGACGGCGCCCATCAGCAGCACGCCCGCCACGCCGAGCGCCCACTTTCGGTAGGCAACGATGCCCAACACGCAGGCGAGCAGCAAGATGGTCACCGCCATGCCGGCGAAGAGTGCGGCCTTGTCGTTAGTGCCGAACGTGGCAATCGCGAAGTCCTTCATCCACGGCGGCGTGAAGTCGATGAAGGTCGAGCCGAGGGCAATCAGAGGCGTCGCCCGCGCCGTGAAGAAGGCGCCGATCAGTTCCGCGACCGCGAGAACGACGGCGGCCGCAGCCACACCAGCCAACGCGGCCAGGGCGGTGGGACCGGCGAGCCGCCGATTGGGCTTCTGCTCGCGCTGCTTTATGGGGCTGGGCTGCTTCATACAGGGTGTTCGTAGCCGGCCGCCCCGAGGATTGTCCGGCCCGGGCCCGGGCCCGGGAGTGGACATGTCCCCCTTGTGCACTCAGGGATGGACATGCTGGCGTTATGTCCGGTGGCCGCGGCCGGGGCTGGGCATGTCCCGCGGTGGTCACAGCTTAGGAGCCAGCCGCGTCCACAAAGTACCCTTGGGAACTGTGAAGGTACTTGTCATCGGCCCCGGCGGCCGCGAACACGCCATTGTCCGATCCCTGCTTGCCGACCCCAACGTTTCCGAGGTCCACGCGGCCCCGGGCAACGCGGGCATCGGCAAACTGGTCCCCACGCACGCGATCGACGCAAACGACCCCGGGGCCGTTGCTGCCCTGGCTAAGCGGCTCACCGTCGATCTGGTTGTGGTGGGCCCCGAGGCACCTCTCGCCGCGGGCGTGTCCGACGCCGTCCGCGCCGCCGGAATCCCGGTGTTCGGCCCCAGCCAGGCCGCGGCCCAGCTTGAAGCGTCCAAGGCCTTCGCCAAGGAAATCATGGCCGAGGCCGGCGTCCCCACAGCGATGGCCCGAGTGGCGTCCAACGCCGAGGAAGCAGCCGACGCCCTCGATGTCTTCGGCGCCCCCTATGTCGTCAAGGACGACGGCCTGGCCGCAGGCAAGGGCGTTGTGGTGACCAAAAACCGCGATGAAGCCCTGGCACACGCCCAGCACTGCTTCGACGCCGGCGGCACCGTGGTCATCGAGGAGTTCCTCGACGGTCCCGAGGTCTCCGTCTTCGTCCTGTCCGACGGCCGCAACACCGTGGCGCTCTCCCCGGCGCAGGACTTCAAGCGGATCTTCGACAATGACGAGGGCCCCAACACCGGCGGCATGGGAGCGTACACCCCGCTGGAATGGGCCCCCGAGGGCCTCGTCCAGGAAGTCATCGACCGCGTGGCCCAGCCCACGGTCAACCAGATGGCCCACCGCGGCACACCGTTCGTCGGTGTGCTCTTCGTCGGCCTCGCCCTGACTTCCCGGGGCACGCGCGTCATCGAATTCAATGTCCGCTTCGGCGACCCCGAAACCCAGGCCGTCCTGGCCCGGCTCAAGACCCCCCTCGGCGGGCTGCTCATGGCCGCCGCCAAGGGCGAACTGGACAAGGCCGAGCCCCTGCGCTGGTCCAAGGAGACCGCCGTCGCTGTCGTCATCGCCGCCGAAAACTACCCCGGAACCCCGCGCACGGGGGACCGGATCCGCGGGCTCAAGAAGGCCGAATCCCTCGAAGGCGTCCACATCATCCACGCCGGCACCTCGTTCGATGACGAGGGTAGGGTCGTGTCCGCCGGCGGACGCGTCCTCGCGGTCGTGGCGCTGGGCACCGATCTGGTGGAGGCCCGTGAGCGGGCGTACGACGGCGTCGAACTGGTCCAGCTGGACGGCGGCCAGTTCCGCACCGACATCGGCCGTAAAGCCGCCCGCGGCGAGATCAAGGTCCTGGGCCACAAAGCCGCCGCCACGAAAGCGAAGGCATAACCGTGACCGCTTCCGAATCGGCCGCCCCGGAATCCCCGGCCCCGCAGCGCGGCCTGGACGCGGCACACGTGGACCTGCCGGGCTGGAAGCATATCTACTCCGGGAAGGTCCGGGACCTGTATGTCCCCGTGGACGGGTCCCTGACGGAGCGGATCGGCCAGGAGTCTGTCCTGGTGGTGGCGAGCGACCGGATCAGCGCCTTTGACCATGTCCTGGCCAGCGAGATCCCGGACAAGGGACGCATCCTGACCCAGCTGAGCCTGTGGTGGTTCGGGCAGCTCGGCGTGGAGCACCACGTGCTCGCATCCACGGTCGCGGAAGGCGTGCCCGCCGCCGTGGAAGGCCGCGCGATGATCTGCAAGAAGCTGGACATGTTCCCGGTCGAATGCATCGCCCGCGGCTACCTCACCGGCTCTGGACTTGCCGAATACCAGGAGTCCGGCACCGTGTGCGGCCTCCCGCTGCCTGCGGGCCTGGTGGACGGCTCCCGGCTCGCCGAGGCCATCTTCACCCCCTCAGCCAAGGCCGAGGTCGGCGAGCACGACGAGAACATCACCTACGGCGACGTCGAGGAGCTCGTGGGCGAGGACACCGCATCCCGGCTGCGCGAGCTCACCCTGGAGATCTACACCAGGGCCGAGGAGACCGCGCGCGGCCGCGGCATCATCCTGGCCGATACCAAGGTGGAGTTCGGCTTGGACGCCGCGACGGGTGTCATCACCCTGGGCGATGAGGTGCTGACCCCGGACTCCTCACGGTTCTGGGACGCCGCCACGTACGAGCCGGGCAAGGCCCAGCCCTCCTTCGACAAGCAGTACGTCCGGGACTGGCTGACCTCGCCGCAGTCGGGCTGGGACAGGTCCTCGGACGTGCCGCCGCCGGCGCTGCCGGCCGACGTCATCGCCCGCACCCGCAGCCGCTATGTGGAAGCCTACGAAAAGCTCACCGGACGCGCGTTCAGCTAGGCGTTCGCCTTGGGTCCGGCCGAGGCGGCGGCCTCGGCCCGGCGCTGGGCCAACCGGATCTCCAGGACTGCGTCCATGGCCTGCTGGACCCGGTCCGAGGCGCCGGCCGCGCTGAATTCCTTTTGTGCCTCCTCGAGGTACACGAGCGACTCCTCGGATTCCCCGGCGGCCTTGAGTGCCTTCCCGAGCAGAAGGGCCACCTCGCCGGCGACGTGCCGGGCGAGCGAGTCCTTCTCGGCGTGGATCTCCCGCAGCTTCTGGACCGCCGCGACGATGTCCCCGGTGAGGTAGAGCCACCGGGCGCGGATGAAGGCCACTTCGAGCTCGTCGGTCCTGTTGCCGCCCACGATCGAGAGGGCCAGTTCGGCACGTTCGATCGAGGACAGCGTCTCGGGCTCGACAATGCCGGAGGACAGGCGGACGGCGGCGGAGGCCTTGTTGAACCGTGCCCAGAGGTCGATGTCGTTTGCGGGGGAGAGCAGCTTGGCGGCCTTCTCGTGGTACTTGATCCCCTCGGGGTAGTCGTGCCGCAGGAAAGCGACGTTCCCGATCACCCAGGCAACCTCGCCGGCGAGCTGGGTCATCGAGTGGTCATCCATCTGGGCGTTCATTTCCTGGCAGTACTGCCAGGCTTCGTCGAGCCGTCCGCTTTCGGCCAGCGCGCCGATCAGCGCCCGCAACGCGCCGATGATCAGGGTGGACCCCTTCGGCAGTTCGGCGCAAAGCCGCACGGCTTCCTGGGCATGCTCGACGGCGACAGCCAGCTGCCCTTGGCCGTGGCAGACGGCCGCCAGCATCTGACGCGCCCGAACCCCCAGGCCGGCCGATTCGGCCGCCATCGGATGGTCCAGCAGGCGCTGCACAAGTTTCTGGCATTCCTTGAGCTTGCCCTGCTTCATGAGGCACTCCGCCTCCATGTAGGTCATGTTCCACCATGCGCTGGTGTTCTTGGCCTCGAGGGCGATCTGGGCTGCCGACGCCGCATGGGTGGCTGCGAGCTGATAATCCCGCAGGTCCCAGGCCTGGCGGGCATAGAGCCCGGCAAGGACATATTCGGCGTCGCTGACGGAAACCGGCTGGCTCCAGGCCTCCAGTGCCTTGGGCGCGAGCTCCAGGCGGCGGGCAAGTTCTTCAATAACTTCGGCTGTCGGTTCGCGGCGTCCGGTTTCGAGCAGCGAGATGTAGCTGGGCGAGTACACGTCCCGGCCCAGTTCCGCCTGCGTGAGGCCCCGCTCCAGCCGTTCCGCGCGGAGCTTCTCCCCAAATCCGTTCCCCACGGATACCTCCTAATTCTGGACATTCTTTGTACTAAATGCTTGACAGTCCCTGTGGAAAACATTTTACAATGTGTGTCAACAAGCGAAGTGCTGACTTGGCAAGGACCCCGACTCTTATTGAGGAACTCTATGTTGAAGAAGATTGCAACCGGTGCCCTACTCGCCGGAGCGCTGGCGTTCTCCGCTGCTGCTCCCGCAGTACTTTCAATCAATGCGATCGGCAACTGGCCGGACCCCATGCGCAGCACGCTGGCGATCGGCAACTGGCCGGACCCCATGCGCTCGCCCCAGGGCAGCCTCTCGGCAATCGGCAACTGGCCGGACCCGATGACCCACTCCACCAACATCGGCAACTGGCCGGACCCGATGTAAATCCTAGAAGCTTTGCCTGACAGCTCCGGGACACGCGCGAACCGTGTCCCGGAGCTGTTTTCTGTTTGCGGCTGCCCTGTCTTAGCCCGCCCGCAACCCGGGAGCCAGCACAACAAAAAAGGGCCTTCCGAATGGAAGGCCCTTTTCTTGTTTGGTCGGGATGACAGGATTTGAACCTGCGACCTCGTCGTCCCGAACGACGCGCGCTACCAAGCTGCGCCACATCCCGATCCGCTGCTACAAAAGCAACTTCACAAGAGTATCCGATCCGGGCCCCGGATGCGAATTCGGCGCCCGCCCGTCCGCGCGAGCGACCGCGCTCCCGCGCTCAGACCAGCGAATCCTTCCAGGCTCCGTGCAGCTGGGCGAAGCGTCCGCCGCCGCCGATCAACTCCCGGGGCGTGCCGTCCTCCACCACGCGCCCGTCGTGGACCACCAGAACCCGGTCAGCGGTCTCCACCGTGGACAGGCGGTGGGCGATGATGAGCGCGGTCCGGCCGGTCCCGGGACCGATGCCCCGCAGCAGCCCAGCGAGCCCGTTCTGCACGAGCCGCTCCGACGGAATGTCCAGCGAGGACGTCGCCTCGTCCAGGATCAGGACCGCCGGCCGTGCCAGGAAGGCCCGGGCGAAGCTGATGAGCTGCCGCTGTCCTGCGGAGACCCGGCCGCCCCGCTTGTTGACATCCGTGTCATAGCCCTCGGGAAGGGCCTCGATGAACGGGTGCGCCCCCACGGCCTTCGCCGCAGCCTCGATTTCCTGCCGGGACGCTTCCGGCCGGCCCAGTGCGATGTTGTCCGCTACGGAGCCGCTGAACAGGAAGGCCTCCTGCGTCACCATGACGACGTTCCGCCGCAGATCCGCCGTCGTGAGCTGGCGCAGGTCCACGCCGTCGAGCGTGAGCGATCCGGCGGAGACGTCGTAGAACCGGGCGATCAGCTTGGCGAGGGTGGATTTGCCGGCGCCGGTCTGGCCCACGAGCGCCACTGTCTGTCCGGCCGGGATGTGCAGGTCCATCACGGGAATGATCACGGGGCCCTCGCCATAGCGGAATTCGACGCCGGAAAAGTCGATAGTGCCCTTTGCTTCGGGCAAGGCGACGGGGTTTGACGGCGGCCGGACGGTGGGCACTTCCTCGAGCAGACCGGACACCTTTTCCAGCGCGGCCTGGGCGCTCTGGAAGGAGTTGTAGAACATGGCCATCTGGTCCACGGGCTGGAAGAAGCGTTTGGTGGACAGGATCAGGGCCAGCAGCACGCCGACGGCGAGCTCGCCGCTGAGCACGCGGAAGCCGCCGAAGAGCAGCACGACGGCGACGCAGACGTTGCCGATCAGCACCAGGCCCGGCTGGAAGATGCCATTGAGGTTGATGGAGCGGACGGTGACCTTGCGGTAGTCCTCGGCGAGTCCGGCGTACTGTGCGGCGTTCTCGCGTTCCTTGCGGAAGGCCTTGACCGCGCGGATGCCGGTCATGGTCTCGACAAAGTGCACGATCAGGCTGGCCGAGACCACACGGGATTCGCGGAAGACGATCTGGGAGTGCTTCTGGTACCAGCGGGCCAGGAAGTACATCGGCACGCCTGCGGCGAGCACTAGGAGCCCGCTGCGCCAGTCGAGCGCAAATACCGTGAGGGCGGTGAACACCATGAACAGCAGACCGGAGGCCAGCGAGCTGACGCCGGAGTCCAGGAGTTCGCGCAGCGCCTCCAGGTCCGAGGTCTGCCGGGCGATGATCCGCCCGGACGTGTATTTTTCGTGGAATTCCAGGCTCAGGCGCTGCGTGTGCCGGAAGACCCGGACCCGCAGGTCCAGCAGCATCGCCTGGCTGAGTTTCGCCGTCGAGGTCACATACAGGGCGGTGAGGCACGCCGTCGCGACGGCGGCGGCGAGGTAGGCGGCGCCGGTGAACACGAGCGGGAGGTTGTCGCCGGCCTGCAGGGCCGGCAGTGCCCGGTCGATGCCGAAGGCGATCAGTGCCGGGCCGGCGACCCGCGCGGCCTGGGAGAGCACGACGGCGGCGATGGTGAGCCAGAATCGGCGCCGGACCGGGCGGATGAGCGAGGCCAGCAGGGCCAGGGAGCGCCGGCGGACGGTCTTGCTCTCGCCCCGGGACAGGTGCGCGTTGTCCTCGTTGGCGGTGCCGAACGTTGTGCTGCTCATCGGGAAACCTCCTCGGCCTCGAGGGCGGACAGTTCGGAGTCCAGGTCCCGGGGCTCCTCGTCAAGGCTGGCGATCACGTGGCGGTAGTGGCTGTTCTGCGCCAGCAGCCCGGCGTGGGTGCCCACGGCGGTAACCCGGCCGTTCTCCAGCAGGGCCACCCTGTCCGCCAGCGCCACGGTGGACGGCCGGTGGGCCACGATGAGCGTGGTGGTCTCCGCGAGGACCTGGCGCAGGCGGGCCTCGACGAGCTCCTCGGTGTTGACGTCCAGGGCCGAGAGGGGATCGTCGAGCACCAGGACCGTGGGCCGGGCGGCGATAGCGCGGGCCAGCGCGATGCGCTGCCGCTGGCCGCCGGAAAGGCTCAGGCCCTCCTCGCCGATCAGGGTGTCCAGGCCCGCCGGCAGTGAGTACGCGAAGTGGGCCTGGGCGACGTCGAGCGCCTCCTCCAGGGCTTCGCCGCGGCGCTGGTCCGAACCGTAATCCGGGGCGCCGAGCAGGACGTTCTCGCGGACCGAGCTGGAAAACAAGGTGGTGTCCTCGAAAGCGACGGCGACGACGGTGCGCAGTTCCTCGACGCTGAACTCGCGCAGGTCCACGCCGTCGATCGTGATCGAGCCGGCGGTGACCTCATACAGGCGCGGGACGAGCTGGAGCAGGGCGCTCTTGCCGCTGCCCGTGACGCCGACCAGGGCCATGGTCTCGCCGGGCCGGATGTCCAGGTTGATGTCCTTGAGGATCGGTTTGTCCGGGGCGTCCTCGAAGGCGAAGGTGGCGTTGTGGAAACTCAGCGCACCCTTGACCTCGGCCGGGCGGCGGGGGGCCGCCGGATCGGTGATCGTGTTGACGGAGTCCATGACCTCGAAGTGCCGGTCCACCACGGACTTCGCGGTGAGGGCCATGGCCAGCAGCATGCCGCAGAACTCGACGGGGGCGGCGATGACGGCCGCGGTGGCGAAGAACGCCACCAGGGACCCGATGCTGAGGTCGCCCGTGGAGGCCAGCACGATGCCGACGACCAGCCCGGCGCCGAGGGCGAGCTCGGGCAGCAGCGTGACCACCAGGCTGAAGGTGGCCAGGTGTTTGGCCTTGGCGATCTCCGTCTGCCGGAGTTCCTCGGCTTGTTCGTTGAAGTTCTCAAGTGCCTCGCGGCTGCGGCCGAAGGCCTTGAGCACCCTGATGCCGTGGACGGATTCCTCCACCGTCGTGGCGAGGTCCCCGGCCTGGTCCTGGCTGCGGCGGGCCACCTTGCTGAAGCGGGTGCGGAAACGGAAGCCGTAGATCATGATCGGCACGGCGGCGGCGAGGAAGATCAGCGCCAGCTGCCAGCTCATGGAGAACATCACGACGACGCCGATCACCACAGTCAGGGTGGTCACCACAAGCATGATGGCGCCGAAGGCCATCCAGCGGCGCAGGAAGTTCAGGTCCGTCATGGCCCGAGAGAGCAGCTGTCCGGAGCCCCAGCGGTCGTGAAAGGACACCGTCAGGTCCTGCAGATGCCCGTACAGGGACACCCGCATCCGGGTCTCGACGGTGGTGGCGGGGTTGATGACGAACTGCCGGCGCAGCGCCACCAGGCCGGCCTCAGCCACGCCCAGCCCCAGAATCACCAGCGAGGCGGTCCAGACCGCGGCCGCGTCGCCGCCCGGCTGGAGGGACTGGTTGACCAGCACCCGCAGCACCTGGGGGATCGCGAGGGCCACCACGCTGGCCAGCAGCGCGCAGAGCAGGCCCATGACGAGCCGCGGCAAAATAGGTTTGACGTGCGGATAGAGACGGCTGATGGATGAGAAAAACGGAGTCTGCTTGGCCATGCCTGCTTCTTAAAAACGCAGCTGCGAAATTGACGCAACTGGATGTAGTTTCCTATAGCAACTACCCTAGGCCATCGGGTGACCGGGTTCACATGAATTGGGACAGCTTCAGCATCTCGCCCAGTCATTACATTCCGCAATGGGCGTCCGGCGCGCCACGGTCCGCGGGACATGCCCAGTCCTGGCCCCGGGGAGTGGGCATGTCCGCCTCGGTCCGCGGGACATGTCCAGTCCTGGCCCCGGGGAGTGGGCATATAGCCACTATGTCCATTCGTGGGCGCCGGGGGAGGGCATGTCCCACGGGGAGGGGA
>NZ_MQTQ01000031.1 GCF_020532805.1 Arthrobacter sp. SO5
ACCACCGCCAGCGTCCCCCGGCTCCGCCCCGCGACGGCCCCGGACACCAGCCCGCCCACGCCCGCGGCGAGGCCGCGCACGGGGGTCCGGATCAGGGCCTTGCGGAACGGCGTCAGGTCACGGGTGTCGCGGTAAAGGACGGCGTGCTGGGGTGCGGATTCTGCGGGTCCGACGCTCATGTAATCCATGCTAGTAGGCTCTGGGCATGGCTGAACCCTCTGACAACTCATCCGCTTCCGGAACGCCCGCCCCCGGGGCCTCGACGCCGGAGGTCAGCGACGACTTTATCCACCGGCGCCACACGCTGCCGTCCGGACTGGACTACACGACGACGACGGGCCGGCTGGTGCTGCGCCGCGAAGAAGTGAAGGACGGCAAGGCGGACGGATTCAAGGCCAAAGCCGAGATCTTCGTGGTCAGCTATGTGGCGGACGCCGCCGCCGGGGCCGGTCCCGCAGGCCAGCCCGCCCGGCCTGCCGCGAACCGGCGCCCGGTAGTGTTCGCCTTCAACGGCGGTCCCGGCTCGTCCAGCGTCTGGCTGCACATGGGGCTGCTGGGCCCGCGGATAGTGGACAGCGGGGACGTCGGCAACCTCACCCCTGCGCCCTACGGCGTCGTCGACAATCTCGAAACCATCCTCGAACACGCGGACCTCGTCCTGATCGATCCGGTGAACACCGGCTTCTCCCGTGTTGTGGAGGGCGGCCCGGCCGAGGAATTCCATGCCTTCGTCGAGGACCGCGACCTCGTGGCGGAGGTGGTCCGGCTCTGGACCACCCGCAACAACCGCTGGCTCTCGCCCAAGTACCTCGTGGGCGAGTCCTACGGGACGCTGCGGGCCGTGGCGGTGGCCAAGCGGCTCTTCGACGCGTACGGGATGTCCGTCAACGGCCTGGGCCTGATCTCCACCGTCCTGAACCTCTCCACCCTGAGTTTCCAGCCGGGCAATGACACCCCGTACGCCCTGCACATCCCCACCTACGCCGCGATTGCGCACTACCACGGCCGCCACCCGGGCCGGGAGCTCGCCGAGGTGGTGGCGGAGGCGGAGGCGTTCGCGGGCCGGGACTTCGTCTACGCCCTGAGCCAGGGGTCCCGGCTCAGCGCGGAGGAACTCGACGGCGTCGTGGCCCGGCTGGGCACGCTGACCTCCCTGGGCGAGGACTTCATCCGCCGGACCAACCTGCGGTGGACCTACGGGGAGTTCGCCGCGGAGCTGCTGCGGGAGCAGGGCCTCACCGTGGGCCGGATCGACGGCCGGTTCACCCAGCGGCCGGACAACCGACAGCTCTCCGAGAACTGGGACGACCCCTCGCTCCGGGCGATCCACGGCCCGTACGCGGCAGCGGTCAACCACTATCTGCGGGCCGAGCTCGGCTACGAGAACGATCTCCCCTTCGAGGGCGCACCGGTGGACGTCACCGCTGACCTGGAAAGGCTACTCGCCTACAACGCGGAGCTGCGCGTCCATGTGGACTACGGCTACCACGACGGCGCCACTCCGCACTTCGCCGCAGAGTACGTCTGGGCGCACATGGACCTGCCGCCGGAGGCCCTCGCACGGTTCACCCACCACTATCACGAGGCCGGCCACATGATGTACCTGAAGCCGGAGGCCCGGCGCACCCAGCTGGCGGCGCTGCGGGAGTTTGTGACCGTCTAGGCCGTGGCGGGCCCCAGCCACACACGGGAGTAAGCGGGCAGGAACGCAGCGCAGCGGCCGTGATGGCTGTCCGGCCGCACTCAGCTAGGCAGCGGCGGCGGCCCAGAGACCGATCACCCACGTGCTCGCGGCGAGGCAGGCAAGCCCGAACTCGGCGATCATGCCCAGGCCGGTGGCCTTCAGCGCCGCCCAGCTGGACGCCACGGCGGTGCGCAGTACGCGCGTGCGGTGCAGCTCGCTGAGCAGCAATCCGGCGGCGAAGCCCACAAACAAGCCCACGACCGGGATGATGAACATTCCGACCACGCCCAGGACCAGCCCGGCGATGACCGAGCGGCCCGGGATCTTGTGCTCCCTGAGTCTGCGGCCCGTCAGGACCGCGCCGGCCGCCATCCCGGCCAGGACAAAGACCAAGCCAATGCCGAACACCACCCAGCCGGTGGTTCCGGCGCCGCCCCAGATGGCCCAGGCCAGCAGGCTGAGTCCGATCAGGGTGCTGCCGGGGAGCACAGGGATGATGGTGCCCGCGACGCCGACCAGGATGGCGAGGCCGCAAAGAATTGTCACAACAGTCTCGGGGTTCATTGCCCCAGTCTATGGTTCGGGACGGCGGCTGCTCGGCGGCTACTCGGCTTCAACCGCGGCGGCAACCGCGGCGGCAACGGCCGGAGCCACCCGCGGGTCCAGCGGGCTGGGCACGATGTAGTCCGCGGAGAGGTCTTCCTCGGCCAGGGCGGCGATGGCGCGGGCCGCAGCCAGCTTCATCGCCGGGGTGATCCGCCGCGCGCCGGCGTCGAGAGCTCCGCGGAAGATGCCCGGGAATGCGAGAACGTTGTTGATCTGGTTCGGGAAGTCGCTGCGCCCGGTGGCGACGACGGCCGCGTACTTGCGCGCGACCTCCGGAAGGACTTCGGGATCCGGGTTGGACAGGGCGAAAACGATCGAGTCCTGGTTCATCAGCGCCAGGTGCTCCTCGGCCAGCTTGGACGAGGAGACGCCGATGAACACGTCTGCTTCGAGCAGCGCGTCGGCGGGGCCGCCGGAGACGTTGCGCGGGTTGCCGCTGCTGGCCAGCTGGGCCTTCTTGCCGGCGGGATCGGCGGCGATGTCCGCGCGGCCGCTGTTGATGACCCCGCGGGAGTCCAGCAACACCACGTCAGTGATGCCGGCGGCCAGGAGCATCTGGGCGACGGCGATCCCGGCCGCGCCGGCGCCGGATACCACCACCCGCAGCTTCTCAAGTCCGCGTCCGGTCACCTTCGCCGCGCCGGTCAGGGCGGCGAGGACCACGACCGCGGTGCCGTGCTGGTCATCATGCATGACCGGGCAATCCAGGGCCTCGATGAGCTTGTCCTCGAGCTCGAAGCAGCGCGGTGCCGAGACGTCCTCGAGGTTGACGGCGCCGAAGCTCGGGCGCAGCCGGACCAGGGTTTCGACGATCTCGTCGACGTTGGTGGTGTTGAGGACCAGGGGGATGGAGTCGAGGCCGCCGAACGCCTTGAACAGGGCGGACTTGCCTTCCATCACGGGCAGCGACGCGCTCGCGCCGATGTCGCCGAGGCCCAGGACGGCCGTGCCGTCACTGACGACCACAACGAGGCGCTGGGCCCACGTGAGGGTCTTGGCGAGTTCCGGGTTGGCGGCGATGGCGCGGCTGACCTGGGCGACTCCGGGCGTGTAGGCGATGGATAGGTCGCGCTTGCTGGCAAGCGGCACGGTGCTGGAAATCGACAGCTTGCCGCCCTGGTGGGAGGCGAAGATTTCCTCGTCACTGAGTGCGGTGAGGGGCTCGGCGGGGGAAGTGGCGTGGGCGGAATTCATCGTTTCAGTGGACACGTCGTTGTCTCCTGGGGCTCACCGTGGCATACGGCTCGTGGAAGCTCAAGCACGGGGATGCTCAAGATGGTCGGGGGTCCTCGGCCGCGGCCCAAGGTTGGCGGGCCGGCGGTGAGGCTCCGGTGTGTACTGGCGGCATGGCCGTTCCGGTTCTGCAATGGTAAACAAAGCTGCGGGCAGGAGGCGTGGCACAGGACACAGTCGGAGCCCTGGTGAAACGTTCCCCCTGGCTTATATGTGAGTCACATCACCAGAATGTGGCTCTTTCCGCCAGCCGAATCCCGGATTGGTCTAGACCGGTTACGCCGCTTCCCTGCTCCGTGTCAGCAGCCAGCAGGCCCGCTTCAGGTCTTCCTCTGCCTCGAAGAGCGAGAGCCGGCGGCAGCGGACGGACTGGACCAATCCGGTGACGGCCAGCAGCAGCACCCTCGAGATGGCGGCATCGCGGCTGACGGAAGTGACCGCGGCCTCCGCGGCGGAGTCAATCTCGCGGAGCAGCCGCGTCGTGTCCGTGTCCTTGACGTAGACGGCCTTGTTCAGGCACTGCTCGACGGCGGGCTGCATGAGGCGCATGTGAAAGATCTCCATCACGACGCCGGCAACGGCGTGGGCCGTGACCCCGCCGGCATCGCCGCCCGCGGACTGTCCTGCGGACCGCCCTGCCGAGCGTCCTGCCTTCCGGTTGGCGGAGCTGGCCTCGGAGGCGGCACCGGCGGACGCACCCGGGGAAGAGTGGGCCGCCAACAGTTCCGCGAGCTGCTTGCGGTACAGGGCGAGCACCAGCTGGGTCGCAGAGGGAAAGTACCGGTACAGGGTGCCGAGCGGTACATCGGCCTTGGCCGCGACCTCGGAAAGGACCACGGAGTCCAGGCCCTTGCGGGCAAACCCGGCGGCAACATCCAGGATCCGGGTGCAGCGGAGCCTCTGCCGGGGCAGGGTGGGCGGAGGGGCCATCGGTGGAAGTTCTGAGTGGAATTCAGGCATCAGCAGCGTTCCGGGGTCGGTATTCTCGGCAGCCGGGAGGGATTCCCCCGCAGCGCTGCCGCGGCAATTGCCGTCCACTATACGGCACGCTCCCGGGCGGTAAGCCGGTCATATGAAGCCCCCGGGGAACCCGGGCGGAAGCTGGCTGAAGTCAGTCCACACCCTTGATCTTGACGACAAAAACGGCCCCCAGCAGTCCGATCACCGCAGCCGCCACGTACAGCGAGACATAGCCACCCCACAGCGTCACGAAGGGGAAGGCGATGAGCGGCGCGAGGACCTGCGGCAAGGAACTGGCGATGTTGATGACCCCCAGATCCTTGCCGCGGCTCAGCGCGGTGGGCAGTACCTCCGTGATGAGGGCGAAGTCCACGGCCAGGTAGCAGCCGAAGCCGATTCCCAGCACGGAGGCGCCGACCAGGGCGCCGGTCCAGGTGGGGGCGAAGGCCAGGATCAGCGACGCCACCGCGATGATGGCGGAGGAGGTGATCACGAGAGGCTTGCGCCTCCCCATCCGGTCACTCAGCGGGCCGCCGATGACGCTGGTGATGATCACCATGACGGCGTAGAGGCCTGTCAGGATCAGGACACCGAACTCCGGGGCCATGCCCTGCGTTTCTTCAAGGCGGACCGCGTCCTTGAGGAAGAACAGCAGATAAAGGGTGACCATGTGGTTGCCGATGTTCACCAGAAGCCGGGTCAGCCACGCCCAGGCAAAGTCCGGGTACAGTGCGGGCGAGATCCAGAACCCCTTCACGAAGGCGGCCAGGCTGAGCGGCGGCCGCGCCTGTGCGGGGAGCGGGACGTCGTCGTTCGTGAAGAAGTACAGCACGACGCCGGCAAGCAGCGCCACGGCACAGACCAGGTAGCCAACGGCGAAGTTTCCCGTGACGGCTGCCGCGATCACCGCACCGATCAGGATGCCGACGGTCTGGCCCATCGCCGCCAGGCCGCCCACCGTGCCGCGCTGCGGCACCGGCACCCGGTCAGGGATGGCTGCGGTGATGGCGGCGTAGGCGCCGTTGCAACCGGCCTGCACGAGGCACCAGAGCAGGGCCATGATGGCGACGTTCGGCGCCCCGCCCAGGGCGATGAGGGCCGCGGCTCCCAGGATCGCACCAAAGAGCACCCACGGCACGCGCCGGCCCATCCGCGAGCTGGTCCGGTCGCTGAACGCACCGAAGAGGGGGTTGGCCACGAGGGACACAGCGGCACCCGCACCGGTGACCAGAGCCAGGATGGCCTCCTTGTCCCCTTCGCTGAAGGAGGCTGCCTGCTGGCCGAGGAGAACCTGGATAGGGCCGAAAAAGGCTGCGTTGATGCCGACGTTGACCAGCACCACGCCCGTGGTCCAGACGGGCCGGACGCGTCGCTCCGGTTCGGCGAGCGCCAAAGCCTCCGGGCCCGCCGCGGCATTGCCTGCGGGGGAAGGGTCCGGAGCTGCTCCGGGTAGGTCGGACAGGCTCATGTGGTTCCCCCCGGAACTGATGGTCAGGCTGAAGATCAGTGTGTGGGGCAAGACTACCGCGGCGAATCCGGCTGCGGTGGAACCGATTGAGGCAATTCCGGCGCCGGCCCGTAATGTCATCTCCGATCCTCTGACCTGGAGGAATCATCTGCACTCATTCCAATGGGGGAATACGTTTTGTTGTCATCACTAACGGGTCATGGCGCCCGTATCAAAGCCGCCGGGCTGGCTGTTGCCGCCGCCCTGGCACTTGGCGGCTGCGGGACCGGGACCGGGACCGGGACCGGGGAAACTGCCGCCACGGCTGATGCCGCCCCGGCTACGGACCACGCCGTCGTCGTCAGGGTCATCGACGGAGACACCTTCACGGCCACCGTTGGCGGCGAAGAGAAGACCGTCCGCCTCCTGAATGTGGACACGCCGGAAACGAAGGATCCCAATGCCCCGGTCGAGTGCCTGGGCCCGGAGGCCACCAAGGAGCTTGAGCAACTCCTGCCGGTAGGCACCACGGTCAGGCTGGAACTCGACGTGGAGCCGCTGGACAAGTACGGCCGGACCCTCGCCGGCGTCTTCGGCCCGGGTGACGTGCTCGTCAATGCCGAGGTCGCCCGGCTGGGCCTCGGCGTCCCCGTCGTCTTCGAACCCAACAAGAAGTTCTATCCGCCGGTAGCAGCCGCCTTTGACGAGGCCAGAACCCGCGGCGCGGGACTCAACTCGGCCTCGATCGCCTGCCTTCCGGCGCAACAGATTGAACAAGCGGCCAAGGCAATCGAGACGGCGGTGGCCGGACCGCTCGCCGGAACGGCCGAAGACCTCGACAAAAGCCACGATGGCCTGGTCACCGCGCTCGCCACGATCACAGCACTGAAGGCTGCTGCCAGCGCCAAGAGCCACGTCCACTGGGGCGCCTACAAACCGGACCAGCTGGGAGGCCTGCTGCGTCGCCTGGACTCGGCGGCAGCCGCGGGGAACGCCAGGCAGACGGCGATAGCGGCCAAGAAGAAGGATCTCGAGGGTGCCGCTGCTGCCGAAACTGCCCGCCAGGCGGCCGCGGCCTCTGCCGAAGCGGCGGCCGCAGCGGAAGCCGAACGCATCCGGAACCTTCCGCCGGCTCCGCCACCCTATGTCCCGCCGGTCTATGTTCCGCCCGTCCCGGCGCCCTATGTTGCGCCGCCTGCCCCGGCACCCAATCCCTACCCGGGATACAACGGTCCTCGCTGTTACGCCCCCGGTGGCAAGACGTGGACACCGTGTAGTAAGAAGTAGTCCAAGGCCCCGGGACTCGTGGATCCACCATGGATCTGCGAGTCTCGGGGGTAACGTCCGCACCAGAGCCAGGGAGAACCAGTGTCCGCAGCTGCCGTCAACACCGCCGACCTCTTCGATGAACGGGGTGAGGAACTCGAGTCCGTGTCCGTGCAGTTCCAGTCCCTCGGCGGCCATTCGCACTTCAGCGGGCCGGTCCGGACCGTCCGGTGCTTCCAGGACAACGCCCTGGTCAAGTCCACCCTCGCAACCGCCGGAAACGGCGCCGTGCTGGTGGTCGACGGCCGCGGATCCCTGCGCACGGCGCTGATGGGGGACCTGATCGCGGCGAGCGCCGTGGCGAACGGCTGGGCCGGCGTCGTCATCTACGGTGCCATCCGCGACCGGCAGGCCATCGCCGGGCTGCCCCTCGGGGTCAAGGCGCTGGGCAGCAACCCGCGCAAGAGTGCCAAGACCGGAGCCGGCGAGACTGATGTGGAATTGCAGATCGACGGCGTCACCGTCCGCCCGGGCGCGATGATCTGGTGCGATCCGGACGGGATCCTCCTGGAGCGGTGACGCTCCTGCAGGGACCGCAGTGGAAGCTGGCCGTCCAACCGGGAACAATTCAGCAACTAACATAGTTACTGCAAGCAACCTTCCTGCTTGATCCCCACCCTTCCCCCGGGAGCAGTCATGTCCAAGACCACCTCTGTGCGCGCCGCCGGAGAGGTTCTGACCCATCGTCAGACCATCACAGTCATGGTGGGCCTCATGCTCGGCATGTTCCTGTCCTCTCTGGACCAGACCATCGTGTCCACCTCCATCTACACCATCGCCAACGACCTCGACGGGCTCTCCCTGCAGGCCTGGGCCACGACGGCGTACCTCATCACCTCCACGGTGAGCACCCCGCTCTACGGCAAGCTCAGCGACATCTTCGGCAGGCGTCCCCTGTACCTCACGGCGATCCTGATCTTCCTCGCCGGCTCGCTCTACGCCGGATCGGTCCACTCCATGACCGAACTCGCGATCGCCCGCGGCATCCAGGGCCTCGGCGCCGGCGGCCTGCTGGCCCTCGCCCTGACCATCATCGGCGACATCGTGGCCCTGAAGGACCGCGCCAAATACCAGGGCTACTTCATGTCCGTGTTCGGCATTTCCTCGGTACTGGGGCCCGTGATCGGCGGCGCGTTCGCCGGTGCGGAGACCATCCTGGGCACCGACGGCTGGCGCTGGGTGTTCTTCATCAACATCCCCATCGGGCTCGCTGCCCTCACCGTGGTATTCCTGTACCTGCACCTGCCGGCCAAGCACGTGAAACAGAAGATCGACTACTGGGGCGCCGCCGCCATCACCCTGGCAATCGTGCCGCTGCTGCTCGTGGCTGAACAGGGCCGCAGCTGGGGCTGGACCTCCGCCGGTTCCCTGCTCTGCATCGGGCTCGGCGTGGTGGGCATCGTGGCGTTCCTGCTGGCGGAGCGGCGTGCCGGCGACTACGCGCTGATCCCGCTCCGGCTCTTCCGGAACATGACGTTCGGCCTGTCCTCGCTGCTGAATTTCATCATCGGCGTCGGCATGTTCGGGGCCATTGCCATGCTCCCGATGTACCTGCAGCTGGTGAAGGGCCTGACCCCCACCGAGGCCGGCCTGATGATGATCACCTTCACCGTGGGCATCCTCACCGGTTCCATCACCGCGGGCCGGACCATCTCGGCGTCGGGGACCTACCGGATCTTCCCCATCCTGGGCAGCGCCATCCTGACCGGGGCCGCCACAGTCATGGGCCTCTCGCTGGGAGTGGACACCCCGCTGTGGGTTCCAGGCGCCATCGCCGTGTTCTTCGGCCTGGGCCTGGGCTTCTGCATGCAGCCGCTCACCCTGGCTATGCAGGTCTCCGTGCCGGCGAAGGACATGGGTGTGGGAACTTCCTCGGCCGCGTTCTTCCGCTCCATGGGCGGCGCGGTGGGCACAGCCGTGTTCATCTCGATGCTTTTCAGCCTGGCAGCGGACAAGGTGGCCGCCGGCATGAAGGAGGCCATGCGGAACGCGGACTTCCTCAAGGTCCTCAAGGACCCCGCGGTGGCCGGCGACCCCGCCAACGCCCCGCTCTACGCGTTCTTCAAGAACGGCGCGGGCAACGATTCGCTCAATGACACCAGCTGGCTGCACCAGGCCAACCCGGCACTGACGCGCCCCATCACCGAGGGTTTCGCCCAGTCGATCGACGCCGTCATGCTCACAGCCGCCGTCCTGACCGGCATCGCCTTCGTGATCAGCTTCGCCCTGCCGAAGAAAAAGCTCACGGACCCGAAGGCGGCTGCCGCCGCCGAGTCCGTCCCGGCCCACTAGGCGCCGCACAGCGGGCGGCGCCCGCGAAGTGTATGCTTCATCTCACTTTTGCCCTCGGAGCAGGCGCCGCGCGCGCCGCGGTGGAAGACTGGGTGGTCGCGGCGCGAGCCGCGGACCGCCAACATGCATGCCGAGGGAGCCAGATGACCACCACGCAGGACCAGACTGCAGCCAAGATCCCCCAGCGGGTCATCTGGCTGGCCGTGGCGGGCGCCGTGGGCGGCTTCCTCTTCGGCTTCGACTCGTCCGTGGTCAACGGCGCCGTGGACGCGATCAAGGACGAGTTCGCCCTGAGCGAGGCCGTGACCGGGTTCGCCGTGGCCGTGGCCCTCCTCGGCTGCGCGGCCGGGGCCTACCTCGCCGGCAAGATCGCCGACCGCTACGGCCGGATCCCGGCGATGAAGCTCGGAGCGCTCCTGTTCCTGGTCAGCGCCGTCGGCACGGGCTTCGCCTTCGGGGTCTGGGACCTGATCTTCTGGCGCCTGGTGGGCGGCCTCGGCATCGGCCTGGCCTCGGTGATCGCCCCCGCGTACATCTCCGAGATCTCACCCCGGCACGTCCGGGGCCGCCTGGCCTCGCTGCAGCAACTGGCCATCACCACGGGTATCTTCGCCGCCCTGCTCTCGGACGCGCTTTTTGCCAACTTCGCCGGCGGCGCGGACCAGGCCCTGTGGCTCGGCATCGAGGCGTGGCGCTGGATGTTCCTCGCAGGCGCCGTGCCCGCCGTCGTCTACGGCTGGATCGCCTTTACCCTGCCGGAATCCCCGCGTTTCCTGGTCTTCCAGGGCAAGGACGAGGAAGCCTTGAAGATCTTCCAGTCCATCGCGCCGAACGAGGACACGGACCGCCACCTGCGCGAGATCAAGAAGGCCATCGAGGACGACAAGGTGGCGGGCCAGAAGGGCTCCCTGCGCGGCAAAACCCTGGGCCTGCAGCCCGTGGTGTGGATCGGCATCATCCTGTCCGTGCTGCAGCAGTTTGTCGGCATCAACGTGATCTTCTACTACTCCACCACGCTGTGGAAGGCCGTCGGCTTCCAGGAGAAGGACTCCCTGACGATCTCCGTGGCCACCGCGATCACCAACATCCTGGTCACGCTCGTGGCCATTGCCCTGGTGGACCGGATCGGCCGGCGTCCCATCATGCTGGCGGGTTCCATCGGCATGGCCGTCTCGCTCGGGACCATGGCGCTGGCCTTCGGCTCCGCGACGGCCCCGGGGGACGGGATCTCCCTGCCCGGTGCCTGGGGTCCTGCCGCCCTGGTCGCCGCCAACGTGTTCGTGATCAGCTTCGGCGCATCCTGGGGCCCCCTGGTCTGGGTACTGCTCGGCGAAATCTTCCCGTCCCGGATCCGCGCCCGTGCCCTGGGCCTCGCCGCGGCCGCGCAGTGGATCGCCAACTTCGCCATTACGCTGAGCTTCCCGGTGATGGCCGCAGCCTCCCTGCCAATGACCTACGCCATGTACGCGCTGTTCGCGGCGGCGTCGTTCTTCTTCGTCAAGTTCAAGGTGCCGGAGACCAACGGCATGTCGCTGGAGCAGGCCGAGACGCTCTTCGTCCCGAAGGGCTCCGCCAAGTCCTAGGCACCGCGTCAGCGTTGCCGCGGCACGCGGAGCGACGCTCTATGACGTACATCACCTACAATCTCTCTCAGGGCCGTGCTCCACGGTTGACGAAGCCATCAGCCACCTTCACCAGTGAAGGCCGGGGACCCGCGGCGGCACCTGAACCGGCTTACCGGCCCACGGCAGAGAATGAGGACCTTCAGTGCAGAACTTCCCAGGAGTAGGCGTCAGTCCCGGCCGCATCATCGGAACCATCCGCCAGATGCCCAAACCCGTCAGCGAACCGCCCGCCGGGGAGCAGCTGCCGGCCGGCGTCACGGCTGAAGAAGCCACCGCGGCCCTGAAGACGGCTTCGAGGACCGTGCACGATCAGCTGAATGCCCGGGCCGAAATCGCGAGCGGCGACGGCAAGGCAGTACTGGAAGCCACCGCACTCATGGCGACGGACTCCATGCTCCTGAAGTCGGCCGCCAAACTGATCGGCCGCGGCACCTCCGGCCAGCGCGCCATCTGGGAAGCCGGCTCCTCCGTCTCGGAAATGTTGCACAACCTCGGCGGCTACATGGCCGAGCGTGCCACTGACGTCCTGGATGTCCGGGCCCGCATCGTGGCCGAACTGCGCGGCGTCCCGGCCCCGGGCATCCCGTCCTCCCCCACCCCGTTCATCCTGGTCGCCGAGGACCTGGCCCCGGCGGACACCGCCACCCTGGATCCGGAGAAGATCCTGGCGCTGCTCACGGCCGGCGGCGGCCCGCAGTCCCACACGGCGATCATCGCCCGCTCCCTCGGGCTGCCCGCCGTCGTCGCCGCGACCGGCGTGGACCAGCTCCCGGACGGCACCGAGGTCTATGTGGACGGCGCGGCCGGCCTCATCACCGTGGACCCCGACGACTCCCAGCGGGCCGCCGCCGACCAGTGGGCTGCCACTGCGTCGCTGCTGTCGGCCTTCAACGGAACGGGCGCGACGGCGGACGGCCACCTCGTCCCGCTGCTCGCCAACGTCGGCGGGGCCAAGGACGCTGTGGCCGCCGCCAAGCTCAACGCCCAGGGCGTGGGGCTGTTCCGGACCGAGTTCTGTTTCCTGGAACGGGACACCGAGCCCACCGTGGAGGAACAGGCTGCCGCGTACAAGGGCGTCTTCGGCGCCTTCCCCGGCAAGAAGGTGGTGCTCCGAACGCTCGACGCCGGGGCGGACAAGCCGCTGCCCTTCCTCACCGACGCCACCGAGCCCAACCCGGCCCTCGGCGTCCGCGGCTACCGCACCGACCTCACCACCCCCGGCGTGCTGGAACGCCAGCTGCAGGCCATCGCCCGGGCGGAACGGGAATCCGAGGCCGACGTCTGGGTCATGGCGCCGATGATTTCCACCGCGGAAGAAGCAGCCCGCTTTGCGAGGTTGTGCGCGGAGGCGGGGATCAAGACGCCCGGCGTCATGGTGGAAGTCCCGTCCGCCGCCCTCACCGCCGAGGCGATCCTGCGGGAGGTGGACTTCGCGAGCCTGGGCACGAACGACCTCACCCAGTACGCCATGGCCGCCGACCGCCAGCTCGGCCCCCTCGCGGCCCTCAACACGCCCTGGCAGCCGGCTGTGCTCCGGTTGGTGCGCCTCACCGTCGAGGGCTCCGCGGCGGAAGGACACAACAAACCCGTCGGCGTCTGCGGCGAGGCCGCGGCGGACCCGGCCCTCGCCGTCGTCCTGACCGGTCTCGGCGTCACAACGCTGTCCATGACCGCCCGGTCCCTCGCAGCCGTGGCAGCCGTCCTGAAGACCGTCACCCTGGCCGAGGCGCAGGAACTGGCCCGGCTGGCCCTCTCTGCCCCGACCGCCACCGAGGCCCGGGCCCTGGTGCGGGAGAAGCTGCCGGTACTGGAGGAGCTCGGCCTCTAACGGGCCCGTCAGGAACAGTGGCGGTACGGCCCTGCCCTGGGCGTTAGGATTCAGCCATGGCTCTGATTGCACCCCGGGTGACGGCCGGCCTTCCGGCCGAGGACGCGCAGAAACTCAAGTACGCCCTCAGCGGCAGCGACGACATCACGGTCTTCGTGGACGGCACCGTCCACCGGCTTCCGCCTGATGCGCGGGACGCCGTCGTTGATCTGCTGGGCAGGTTCAGCCGCGGGGAGTCCGTGACGGTCAGCAGCGTCGAAGAAATGCTGACCACCTCGAAGGCGGCGGAACTGGCGGGCATCTCGCACACGTACCTGCGGAACATGACGGACCGGGGCGACATCCCGGTGGAATACCGCGGCACGCACCGCCGGATCAGGCTGGCAGACATCATGGCCTGGCTCGAACGGCAGAAGAAGAACAGTCCTGCCGACGGCGGCCCCGGCGGCACCACGGGCCCTGAGGATGACGCTGCGGGCGCCGCCTCGTGACCGCGTGATAAGGATCAAGCAACGATCGCGGCCCTGCACGGAAACGCAAATAACACCGGGGTTAGGCTTGGATGGTGGGTAAGTTCAGAGGGTGGCACATCGTGGCCGGCATTGCCGCCATGGTGCTCACCGGCATCCTCGGAACCGTGATGGGGCTGAACAACACGGCGGCGTTTATGGCCAGCTGTGTCGCGTTTGTGGCGGTCGCCATGTGGATGGACAGCCGGATCACGCTCCGCAGGAGAGAACGAGCGCGGGAGGCGGCGCGGGAGGCAGCGCGGCAGGCGCAGGAGGCGGCAGGCCAGCCCGAAGACGGGGCCACACTGGACGTTGAGCAGCCCAAACGCGAGGGCTCCGGCGGTTAGGGCCTGCGCCCGCTTCCGCTAGATGCGCGGCCGGCCGGCCCAGCGCCGGGCTTTAAGCGCCGCGTGCAGCTCCAGCCGGACCATCCCCTTGAGGGGGTCCACACCGAGGAGCTGACGGATCCGGCCCAGCCGGTTGTAGATGCTGCTCCGGTGCAGATGCAGCTTGTTCGCCACCTCCTGGACCGAGCCGTCGTTGTCATAGAACAGCTCAAGCACCGGCAGCAGCTCATGGTTCCGGTCGTGATCCTCCAGGATCCGGAAGTACACCGAGCCGGAGTCCGCCCAGGCCCCCGCACCGCCCCCGGCCGAAGCCAACAGCTGGTACAGGCCCGTCGACCGGCAGTCGACGAGTTCGCCCAGCTGGGCGTCCACGGCGGCCGCCTGGGCCGCCTGCCGGGACTGCCGGTACGCCTCGGCAAGCTCCCGCGGCTTTGCGACGCCTTCGGAGGTGCCCAGGATGATCCGCCGGACGGGACTCCCCGAGCGCTTGGCCAGCTCCAGCTGATAGTGGACCAGCACCTGGGCATGGTCAGCCCGGCCGGTCGATTCCTTGAACAAGACGACTGCGTGGGTCTCCGTGCCGGCGCTGAAGAGGGCGGCGTCCACCCCGATGGTGGCCTGCAGCGCCGCCGAGCGGTGGATCAGCGTGGCGGCGATCGGATCCGAGCCTTCAGCCCAGCCATCGGCGTCCAGCACGGTCACGAGCTGCCAGGGCCCGCGGCCCTGGACTTCCTTCCAGCCCGCGACGGCCGCGACGGCGTTGGCCTCGCCCCGGCAGGCGGCCAGGAATTCCTGCTCGCGGCGGCGGCGGAACTCCGATTCGGCCGTGTTGGAGTCCAGCAGCAGGGCTGAGAGCTGCTCGAGTTCACGCGCCACCCCGGGCAGCTGGGCGAGGACCGACGTCGCGTTCGGTTCGTCGGCGTCCAGCTGGACCCACAAATACCCCACCCGGAAGCCGCGCACCAGGAGGGGGACGCAGACGCGGCCCAGCATGCCCAGGTCCGCATTGGCCGGCACCACGACCGGGCGCACCGCCGTCGCGATCCCGTGGGAAAGCTGCCACGCGCTGACGTCCGTGGGCACGCGCTTGCTGAGCAGGAAGTTCACCCGGACACGGTCGGCGTGGGACTGGTGGGAGCTGTAGGCGAGCAGCAAGCCGTCGAGGTCCTCCAGCGAGAGGCCCCGGCGGAGCTTCAGCGCCACCTGCTCCACAAGCTGCTCCACGTCCTGCTGCTGCATCCTGCCAGAGTACTGCCCGGCGCGTCCCCGGAGCGAAAGGCACGACGGCGACGGACGCGCGGACAGCAGGCGACACCTGACGCTTCACGATTCGACAAATGTCGACGTAGTGAATTCGAAAACCGCGCCTTCCTGCGGAAGTCCGCGGAGACCACGCGCCGGCGCCTGTCAGCTGCCTCACAGCGGGATCTATTCTGGAACTACGACTTCCCCGTAACAACCCAGGCCCGCAAGGCCCACAGCACTGGAGCCCACACATGATCATCGGTGTCCCCAAAGAGATCAAGAACAACGAATTCCGCGTCGCCATCACCGCTGCCGGCGTCCACGAATTCCGCACCCACGGCCACTCGGTCCTGGTGGAGCGCGGCGCGGGCCTGGGCTCGGGGATCACGGACGAGGAATACGCCATTGCCGGCGCCGAGATCGTCGCCGACGCCGATGACGTCTGGGCCCGCGCCGACATGGTCATGAAGGTCAAGGAGCCGGTCAAGGCCGAATACCACCGCTTCCGCAAGGGCCTGATCCTCTTCACCTACCTTCACCTGGCCGCCGAGCCGGAACTGACGCAGGAGCTCATCAACAGCGGCGTCACCGCGATCGCCTATGAGACCGTCCAGGAAGGCCGCACCCTCCCGCTGCTGGCCCCGATGTCCGAGGTTGCCGGCCGCCTGTCCGTCCAGGTGGGCGCCACCTCGCTGATGGCCCCCGCCGGCGGCAAGGGCGTGCTGCTGGGCGGCGTCCCAGGTGTCCGCCCGGCCAAGGTGGTTGTCCTCGGCGCCGGTGTCGCCGGCACCAACGCCGCCGCGATGGCGCTGGGCCTCGGCGCCGACGTCACTATCCTGGACATCAACATCAACCGGCTGCGTGAACTGGACGCCCAGTATCAGGGCCGCCTGAAGACCGTTGCCTCCAACGCCTACGAGATCGAAAAGTCCGTGGTGGACGCCGACCTCGTCATTGGCTCCGTGCTCATCCCGGGCGCCAAGGCCCCCAAGCTGGTCACCAACGAGCTCGTCTCCCGGATGAAGCCCGGCTCCGTGCTGGTCGACATCGCGGTGGACCAGGGCGGCTGCTTCGAGGACACCCACGCCACCACGCACCAGGAACCCACGTACAAGGTCCACAACACGATCTTCTACTGCGTCGCCAACATGCCCGGCGCCGTCCCGAACACGTCCACCTATGCGCTGACCAACGTCACCCTGCGCTACGCCGTCTCGCTGGCCAACCTGGGTGTCAAGGCGGCGTTCGAGCGCGACGCCGCCCTCGCCGCCGGCCTCAACATCGCCGGCGGCAAGGTGGCGCACCGCTCGGTGTCCCAGGCGCACAACCTGCCCCTCGTCGCCGACTGGCACGAGCTGGTCTCCGCGTAGGTCTCAGTCAGCCGTTTGAACGGCAGTCATCCAACGCGTGCTGCTCCTTCGTCGCTTTGACGCACGCCTTCTGGATGGCTGCCGTTCAAACGTTAAGGCCGCTGCGTCGCCAGGGCGCGGGCCTGCTCGATCAACCTCAGCACCGCCACGGCGTCTGCCGGATCCACCGGGACGGGCAACGCCGAGGCGGCCCCGCCGTCGGTGATCTTCGCCGCCAGGATGCGGTAGAACTCCGGGTAGGCGCCGCGCTCGGTGGGCAGGCGGTCCAGGTGGCCGTCCCGGCCCCTCAGCCCGGCCCGGTCCGGGTCCTCGAGCCCGTAGTCCGGATCGAGGGGGCTCCCGCCGGCGACGATGTACGGCTCCTGCGGGTCCACGCCGTGCTTGGTGAAGCCGCCCCCGCTGCCCAGGAGGTGGAAACGGGGTCCCTGCTGGGCGCAGAGCATGTTCATCCACAGGTGGCTGGTCACCCCGGAGCTGTGCCGCAGGGCGAGGAAGACGTCGTCGTCGGTCTTCTCTCCCGGCCGCCGGGCCGTCAGTTCCGCGTGCGTCACGGTCGCCGGCCCGAACAGCTGCACCGCCTGGTCCAGCAGATGGGTGCCGAGGTCGAAGAGTACCCCGCCGCCGTCGTCGGCCGTCGCGGCCGCCTTCCAGGCTTTGGCGACCACCGGGGACCAGCGTTCGAAGCGCGATTCAAACCTGGTCACGGTGCCCAGGGCGCCGCTGTCCAGCAGGGCGCGGACGGTCAGGAAGTCACCGTCCCAGCGCCGGTTCTGAAACACGGTCAGCACCCGCCCCAGCCGCCCGGCGAGGCCGATCAGCTCCTCTGCCTCGGCGCTGTGCACCGCGAACGGTTTGTCCACGACGACGTCGAGTCCGGCCTCCAGCGCCGCTTTCGCGAGCGGGAAGTGGGTGGCCGGCGGGGTCCCAAGCACGAGCACGTCCAGCTCGCCGGCAAGTTCCAGGACGGCGGCCGGGGTGTCGACGATCCTGGCGGCCGGATACCGGGCGGACGCCGCGGACTTCCTGCCGGGGTCCGAGGTGGCGATCACGTCGAGGGAATAGGCGGGGTTGGCCGCGAGCAGCGGCGCGTGGAAGACGCTGCCGGACAGGCCAAAGCCGGCGACAGCTGTGCGGATGGGCCGGGTGGACTCGGTTGTCATGGCTCCACGCTACCCCTGCGCACGGCCCCGGTTCCCGGGCGGAACGCCGACGGCCGGCACCCCCCGGCGATTCGGGGAGTACCGGCCGCGGCTGGCTGCTTGTGGGGCTGCCTAGCCGGGGGCTACTTCTTTTCCCAGCCGATGGTGGTCCAGTCCGGAACCTGGGACAGGCTCTTGAACAGGGACGGGCCGTAGTTGGCCAGCCCTGTGCGGACGAAGGAGATCTGCGGGCCGTTCATCACAACACCCATGGAGAAATACTTCTCCATGTGCTTCTTTTCAACGGCCATGGCCGCCTTGTTGCGCTCGGTGTTGTCCGCGATGGTGGAGAGCTTCTTGATCTCGGCGTCCAGTTCGGCGTCGCCCAGTTCGTTCTCGTTCGTCTTGGAATCGTAGAACTGCTTGACGGAATCGGTCGCATCGGAGCCCACGGTGTAGCCGGAGACGCTCATGAAGAAGTCGCGGCTCCCCAGGACCTTGCCGAAGTCGGCGGAGGCGCGCTGGTCGATGCCGACGTCCATGCCGCCGGCCTTGAGCTGGTTCTGCAGGGTCTGCGCGAAGGCCAGGGTGGTGGGATCGTCACCGAAGTTGCTGATCTTGAAGGCGGCGGGGACGCCGGCCTTCTCCATGATGCCTGCGGCATTGGCCGTGTAGCCGGCGTCGGTCAGGACCTTCTTGGCGGCTTCGGGGCCGGTTTCCTTGACGGGGTAGTTGTCCTCGTAGTACTTGGAGAACGGCAGCAGCATCATCGATCCTGAGCTGGTTTCTTCCCAGTTCAGGCCGTTGAAGCGGACCTTGCGCAGTGCTTCGCGGTCGACGGCGGTGAAGATCGCCTTGCGGATGGCGACGTCGTTCATCGGCGCCTTCTGGGCGTTCAGGTTCAGGCCGCCGGCGAAGAGGCGCTGGCCGCGGCGGATCTCGGAGTTCTTGGTGCCGTCCAGCTGCTTGTACGGCGTGATGGTGTTTGCGGAAACACCGTCGATTTCACCGTTCTTGAAAGCGGCAATTGCGGCACTGCTCTCGAGCTGGCGGAAGACGACCTTGTCCAGGACCGGCTTGGTGCCCCACCACTTGTCGTTCTGGGCGAGGGTAACGGTCTTGGCGGCGGCGTCGTACTTGTCCAGCTTGAACGGCCCGGCCATCCATTCGGGGTGCATGTCGCCGGTGAAGCCTTCGTTGAAGAGCGCCGGGGTGTTCACGGCCGGGTGGATCAGGCCGGTGAAGAGCGCGTCCAGCGGGTAGACCGGCTGGGTGGTGGTAACAATGACTTCCTTGGCGCTGGAGCCGGCCTTGACGGATTCCACGAACTCGTACGCGCCGGAGCTGACGATGTCGATGTCCTTGTTTTCACCCTTGAGCATCGTCGCGGTGTTTTCGAACGTCTTGACGTCGATGGGGGTGCCGTCGTTGAAGGTGGCCTTCTCGTTCACCTTGATGGTGATGGTCTGCTTGCCGTCCTTGACCTCGCTCTTGACGTCCTCGCAGAAGTCCTTGTTCGGGGTGGCGGTGCCGTCGAAGTCGAAGTTCCAGCAGCCCCACGTGCCGGCCTGGTCGATCGGGCGGTGCAGGGCGGTGTTGTCCGCGCTGTTGCCGTTGTTGGAGAAACCGTTGAAGTCCGGCCCGATGTTGCCCAGCGGCAGGGTGAGGGTGCCGCCGGGCTGCAGGTCCTTGGCGTCCTTGGCGTTGATGCTGACGAGCTTGGCGAGGTCGCTTCCAGCGTCCTGGCCCTTGGCCGCGTCCGGGCCTTTGGCGGCGCCGCCGCCTCCGCAGGCGGTCAGCGCGAGGGCTGCCGCTACGGCGGTAACGCCGCCGATCCTGGTCAGATTCTTCATGTGTTCCCCTTCATTATTCTTGTGGTGCGAGTTGTGGTGCGTGTGACTGGTAAGTCAGTTGGTTTCGTGGACAACGAGCGCGTCCGCGTCCAGTTCGCCGTCCGGGTAGAAACAGGCGAATTGCTGGTCTGTGGGGGGTGCGGGCGTCCCACCGGGCCCGGGGGCCGGCAGCGGCTCCAGCGGGGGTTCCAGGGTCAGGCACTTCTCCTGCCTGGCGGGAGGAAGCGCGGCAAACACGGGGCAGCGGGTGGCGAAGTTGCAGCCCGCGGGAGCATCGAGCGGCGAGGGCAGGTCCCCTTCGAGGATGATGCGTTCACGGGTGCGTTCCAGGGCGGGGTCCGGGACGGGAATCGCGGAGAGCAGCGCGCGGGTGTACGGGTGGCGCGGGTTGTCGAAGACGGCGTCGACGTCCCCGATTTCCACGATCTTGCCCAGGTACATCACGGCCACGCGGTTGGAAATGTGGCGCACCACGGACAGGTCGTGCGCCACCATCAGGTAGCTCAACCCGAGTTCGGCGCGGAGCTTGTCCAGCAGGTTGATGACGCCGGCCTGCACTGAGACGTCCAGGGCCGAGACCGGCTCGTCCAGGACCACCAGTTTGGGGTTCACGGCGAGGGCCCGGGCAATGCCGATGCGCTGGCGCTGGCCGCCGGAGAACTGGTTGGGGAAACGGTTCACATGGTCCGGCTGGAGGCCCACGAGCTCCATCAGTTCCATGATCCGTTTCCGGATCTGGGCCTTGGCCATGCCCGCGTTCTCGAGCGGTTCGGACAGGACTTCAAAGACGGTGAAGCGCGGATCCAGTGCTCCGGTGGGGTCCTGGAACACCATCTGGAGTTCCTTGCGCATGGCGCTTTTGGTCCTGGCGTCGGAGGCTTCCTTGTTGCTGAGGCCGCCGATGACCACCTCGCCGTCCTGGTCCTTGTGGAACTCCATGATTTCCAGCAGCGTGGTGGTCTTGCCGCAGCCGGACTCGCCGACGATCGAGAAGCACTCGCCCTCACGGATATCGAAGCTCAGCCCGTCCACGGCCTTGACCGTGCCGATCCGGCGCTTGAGCAGGGCACCTTTAAGCAGCGGGAAGTGCTTCTTCACGTCCCTGAGCTCCAGCACGGTCCGGCGCTCCTCTCGGGGGATCGCGTCGAACCGGGACACCGGAACGGCGGGCGCCCGGAAGATCTCATGGACGTCCACTTCGAGGCCCAGGGAGTCGGTCTTGATGCAGGCGGCCTTGTGCGGCATTCCGCCGTCCAGGTTTTCTCCGGCGACGGCCCACAGCTCCGGCTCACCCTGCAGGCAGGAGTCGCTGGCCAGTGGGCAGCGCGGCGCGAAGGAGCACCCCGTAGGCGTGTGGACCAGGTTCGGCGGGATGCCCTCGATCGGCACCAGGGATGTCTTCTCAGCGATGTCCACGCGGGGGACCGCGCCGAGCAGGCCCATCGTGTACGGCATGCGGGGGTTGTAGTAGATGTCATCCACGCTGCCGGTTTCCACCGGCTTGCCGGCGTACATCACCATGATGTCATCCGCCATGCCGGCGACGACGCCGAGGTCGTGGGTGATCATCACGACGGCGGCGCCGGTTTCCTCCTGCGCGGTGTGGAGCACCTCGAGGACCTGCGCCTGGATGGTCACGTCCAGCGCCGTCGTCGGCTCATCGGCGATGAGCACGCGCGGGTTGTTGGCGATTGCGATGGCGATCATGACGCGCTGGCGCATGCCGCCGGAGAACTCGTGCGGGAAGGCCTTGAACCGGTCCTTCGGGCTGGGGATGCCCACAAGGGCCAGAAGTTCGACGGCGCGGGCCTCCTTGGCCCGTTTGGTCATGGTGGGGTTGTGGACCGTGAGCGCCTCGATAATCTGGTTGCCCACCGTGTAGACTGGGGTCAGCGAGGAGAGCGGGTCCTGGAACACCATGGCGAGGTCGTTGCCGCGGTGCCGGCACATAGCCTTGTCGCTGAGGCCCAGCAGTTCCTTGCCGTTGAGCCGGACCGAGCCGGAGATCTCGGCGGTCTCGGGCAGCAGGCCCATGACGGCCATGGACGTGACCGACTTGCCTGAACCGGACTCGCCCACGATTCCAAGCGTCCTGCCGGCGCGGAGGTCGAAGTCGATGCCGCGGACGGCGTGCACCACGCCGTTCTCCGTGTTGAAGCGGACGTTCAGGTCCCGGATCGAGAGCACGGCATCCGCCGGGGCATCATCTGGCGCGTGCAGCCCGGCGACGCGGAGGCGCTCGGCCGTGGAGAGGGTGCTGGATTCGGCGCTGGCGGTCATTTCGCTGCTCATTTGCTCGTCTTCTTCTTCTTGGCACTGCCAATGGAGCCGGAGCTGGGGTCAAACGCGTCACGCAGTCCGTCATTCATCATGGCCAGCGAGCCGGTCAGCAGGAACATGACGGTCAGCGGCACCCAGAACATCCACGGGAAGGTGGCGACCTGGGAGGTGGCCTGGCCGATCAGCACGCCCAGGCTCACGTCCGGGACCTTGATGCCGATGCCGATGAAGGAAAAGGCGACCTCGGCCAGGATGGCGCCGGTGACGCCGCGGGTGATGTCCAGGACCAGCAGGGAGCCGATATTGGGGACAAGGTGCCGCCAGACGATGCGCCGCGGCGGGATGCCCATATACTGCGCCGCCTTGACGAAGTCGCGCTGCATGAGGGACATGGAGAGGGACCGGATGAGCCGGGCAGTGCCCATCCAGCTGAAGACCAGCAAAACGATGATCAGCAGCAGCCAGCTGGGAAGGGTCTCCTGCAGGCCGTTGCCGCCGCCGCTCGTGGCCACAGCCACAACCAGCAGGGCCGGCATCATGATCAGGGCCTCGAGGATGAACAACATGACCTTGTCCGCCTTCCCGCCGAAGTACGCCATGGTGCAGCCGTAGACGGCGGCGATCAGCACCGAGACGAGCCCGACCACGAGGCCGATCAGGATCGAGATCCGGGTGCCCTCCACCGTGAGGGCGTAGAGGTCGATCCCGGCCTGGGAGGTGCCCAGCAGGTGTTCCGCCGACGGGGGCATACCGATGTTGAAGGGGTCGATCGCCTCCTTGTCCCAGCTGGAGAAGAAGCCGCCGACGAAGGAGAAGAGCGTCAGGGCCAGAAAAATGACCAGTCCGGCGACGGCGGTCTTATTGCGCAGGAAGCGGCGGAGGATGATCGTGGACTTCGCAATGACGACGTCGCCATCTTCGATCTTGGCTTCATCGGCGACGGCGGCCAGGTCGATCGTGTTCAGGTTGGTCATGGCTACTGCACCCGCACTCTCGGATCAACAAGCGTGGTGGCGAAGTCCGCCAGGATGGCGCCAATCGCGAAGATCACGGAGCCGTAGGCGAGTGTCGCCGTCGCCGCGTTGACATCCTGCAGCGAGATCGCGTCGATGCTCCAGGAGCCGACGCCGTGCCAGGCGAAGATCTTCTCCGCGAAGAAGCCGCCGGCGAAAATGGCGGGGATGGTGAACGCAATACTTTGGGCCACCGGGATGAAGGACACACGCAGCGCGTGCCGGGTGATGGCCTGGTTCCGGGTGAGGCCTTTGGCCCGGGCCGTCCGGACAAAGTCGGCGTTGACGTTGTCCAGCAGGTACTGCCGCTGGGCGATCTGGTACGTGCCCCAGCCCACGATCGTGATCGCGAAGGTCGGAACCGCATAGTGGGCCAGCATGTCGATAAATTGCGCCCAGCCGTCGCCCTCCAGTCCGGGGGTGGAGATGCCGGTGACGAAGAACAGGCGTTCGCCCACGGTTTCGTTGATGTTGATGGCCCCGAGCTGGACCAGGAAGTAGGCGATCGGCGCGGGCACGATGTACACGAGGTAGCTGTAGGACGTGATGACCCGGTCCGAGGCCTTGTACTGGCGGGCGGCTGTGTACACACCCAGGGCGACGCCGATGATCAGGGTCAGGATGATCGAGGCCAGGAACAGCCGGGTCGAGATCCAGACCCGGTCACCGAATTCGGCATTGATGAAGGCGCCGTTGGGGCTGCGCCCCCAGTCCCAGCGGGTGAGGATGCCCGTGAGCCAGTCGACGTACCGTTCCCACGGGCTGAGATCCGGGTCGAGGCCCTTGAGCCGGAAGGAGTTGGCCACCTGCTCGGGCGTGGGCCGCGGGATCCGCTCCTGCTCCAGGAGCGCCGGCTTGAGGGTGGAAACGGCCAGGAAGTACCCGGCGGTGGTGGTCAGGAAGATCATGAACGCATACGTGAGCGCACGTTTGGCGAGGTAGCGGAGCATGGGGCGTCTAGTTCCGGATCGCCGTGGCCTGTGCGGTTCCGGTCGCCGTCGGGCGGACTTGGTCAGCCTGCCCGGCCGCCGGATTCTGAGCAAGATTCACAAGTGGATCCTTCCGTAGTCCCCCTCGGGCAGGGGGTTTACCGCTGCCCATCCGGGATCAAGGCCAGCGGGTGCCTGGCCGCCCGCGCGCCTTTCGGCAAGCCCTGGTGGACTATGTTGCGGGTCACATTCCAGAGGAAACTATCACATGCGCAGCACCAGGGTCCGCGTCACAGCCGCTCAACGGGCAAGTCACGTACCAGATTGTTATGAACAACTCACGTGACAGGATGTGACACCGCCCGGGAGTCCTGGGCAGCCTACGCTCCGCGTACGACTCGCGTGACAAGGTCCCGCCAGGATCCGGCGAGCCGCTCCGGGGCGAGGTTGTGCGCCTCCACCGCGTGCAGCAGGCGCTCGGGCTCCAGCGTGGCGCTCAGCGAGGCGGCCATCAGCCAGGGGTCCGCCGTCACACCGGCTTCACGCAACAGCATCTCCAGATGCCGGCGCCAGAGCACCGCGGCGGGGACATCGAACCGGTTGTACGGGGACTCTTCGGCTGCCCGCGCCAGCTCACCGAACTCCAGCACCCAGGCAATGCGCTCGACGCCGAAGGCAATGAGACGCTCCAGCGGCTCCGCCCCGGGACCCAGCGGCGGCGGACCGAACATGAACCTGCCCTGGAAAGCGGCCTCGGCATCGCTAAGCAACGTCATCATCAGCCCGGCCCGGCTCCCGAAGCGCCGGAACACCGTCCCCTTGCCTACTCCCGCGCGCTGCGCGAGGGCGGCCATGGTGAGCCCGGCGGCCCCGCATTCCTCGATGAGCCCCCGGGCGGCCCGGAGCAGCAGCTCGCGGTTCCGAGCCGCGTCGCGGCGCTCGGTGTCTGCGGCGGGCTGGGCAGAGTTCCGGGGGCCGCCCTGCCCTCCGGGCCGGATGGGGATCAAGCTCACACGGCACATTGTAGCCCGCGGAAATATAAACGGACCGCAGTCCGTTTATAACTCGTGAAGGCCCCCACAGCCTCAACGATCAGCCAGCCGCGGATCCGCCGCGGCGCGATGCATAGGAGTTCACATGCCCACGAACACCGTTCTCACCCTGGTCGGCAGCCTCCGCGCCGATTCCACCAACCAGAAGCTCGCCGAAGCCATCCAGCTGAACGCGCCCGATCACGTGGAGGTTGTCATCCACGACAGCCTCGGCAACATCCCGTTCTACAACGAGGACATCGACGTCGAGGGCCAGGTTCCCGACGCCGCTGCCGCCCTGCGCGCCGCCGCGAATGCCGCCGACACCTTGCTCCTGGTCACGCCGGAACACAACGGGACCGTCCCGGCCTCCCTCAAGAACGCCATCGACTGGCTGTCCCGCCCTTACGGCGCCGGGGCCCTGAACGGCAAGCCGACCGCCGTCGTCGGAACCGCCTTCGGCCAGTTCGGCGGGGTCTGGGCCCAAGACGAGGCCCGCAAGGCTGCCGGCATCGCCGGCGCTCGGGTACTGGAGGACGTCAAGCTGGCCGTGCCCGGTTCCCTGGTCCGTTTCGCCGAAGTCCACCCGAAGGACGACGCCGAGGTGGTCGAACAGATCAAGGCCGTCTTTGACGCAATCTCCGAGGCCCGGACTGCTTCCGCAGCCTAGCCCCGTTTCGCCCCCGGCATCGACGCCCCCGGCCGCCAGCGCCGGGGGCGTTCGTCGTCCGCGGGCTCAACCCCTCTCCATGCCCTATCTGTGAACAAACGTTGTCTCTAAGACAACACGGGTTGTATCCTTGGGATTGTGACCCACGAAACACTTAATGCCGCCGCAGAAGTACTTCCGGCCGAGGCAATCGACGCAATCGAACGTGCGGCTACGTCCGCCCACCGCCACGAGGAACTCTTCTCGGAGCGCGCAGCAAATATCAAGCAGTCAGCGGTCCGTGACGTCTTCGACATCTCGATGCGCCCCGGCCTCGTCTCGCTCGCCGGCGGCAGTCCGTACCTTCAGTCCCTGCCGCTGGAACGGCTTGGCCAGACTGCCGCGAAGATCATCGCGGAACAGGGCATGACCGCACTGCAATACGGTGGCGGCCAGGGCACCGAGGAACTCCGGCGCCAGATCTGCGAGGTCATGGCAGCGGAGGGCATCACCGACGCGAAGCCGGAGAACGTCGTGATCACCGCCGGTTCGCAGTCCGCGCAGGACGTTGCGACCAAGGTATTCTGCAACCCGGGGGACGTGGTCCTCGTCGAGGACCCCACCTATGTCGGCGCGCTCAATACCTTCGAGGCCTACCAGGTCCAGGTCGCTACCGTGCCAATGGATGCCGACGGCATCGTCCCGGACCTCCTCGAGGCGAAGATCGCCGCCCTGCAGACCGCCGGCAAAAACATCAAGTTCCTCTACACGATTCCCAGCTTCAACAACCCCTCCGGCATCACCCTCTCCGCAGGCCGCCGCCAGCAGGTTGTGGATATATGCCGAAATGCGAATATTTTGGTTTTGGAGGACAATCCCTACGGTCTTCTCCGCTTCGACGGGAAGCCCCTGACCCCCCTGCGCGCCGGAAACCCGGACGATGTCATCTACATGGGGTCCTTCTCGAAGATCTTCGCGCCCGGTCTGCGGATCGGCTGGGCGCTCGTGCCTGCACACCTGCAGCGCCGCTACTACCTGGCCTCCGAGGCCGTCACGCTATGCCCGCCGACCCTTAACCAGATGCTGGTCTCCGCGTACCTGCGGGACTACGACTGGCGCGGCCAGATCGAAACGTACCGGGGGCTGTACAAGGAACGCTGTGATGCGATGCTCGCGGCCCTGGACGACTACATGCCTGCGGGCCTGAGCTGGACCCGACCGGAGGGCGGCTTCTTCGTCTGGGTGACTTTGCCGGACGGGGTGGACACCTACCCGCTGCTGGCCACGGCGATCGACGCCGGCGTGGTGTTCATCCCCGGGGCGGCATTCACGGCGTCGGATGAGCCGTCCAACAAGATCCGGCTGGCCTTCAGCGCGGTGCCGCCTGAATCCCTCCGCGAGGGCATCCGCCGGCTGGCGCCGGTCCTGCGCGAAGCCATCGCGGCGCTGTAGCCTGAACTGCGGCGCTAGCCTGACCATTGGCACATGGCCGAAGACGATCGTTGACCCAAGGAGCACTTTTATGACCGGAATTATTGTTGTCGGCGTCGATGGCAGCGAAACTGCCCTCAAGGCCGCGCACACCGCCCGGGACCTGGCGGTCTCCCTCGGGGCGACCCTGCACGTGGTCAGCGCCTTCGACAGCGACCGTACCGAAGTCTTCGGTAGCGGCA
Source organism: Arthrobacter sp. SO5 (assembly GCF_020532805.1). Classification (GTDB taxonomy): domain Bacteria; phylum Actinomycetota; class Actinomycetes; order Actinomycetales; family Micrococcaceae; genus Arthrobacter. Next base: position 27,040 of record NZ_MQTQ01000031.1, read on the forward strand.
ACGACCAGTGGATCGTCTCCGATGCCGGCGAAGCGGAGAAGGTCGCCAAGAGCGTCGCCAACAGCCTCCGGACGCAGGACATCGACGTCACCTACGCCGCGGCGCGGGGCAAGCCCGCGGAAGCCCTGATCGACGAGGCCGGACGCGCCGGCGCGCAGCTGATCGTCGTCGGAAACAGGCGGATGAAGGGCCTCGGCCGGGTCCTGGGGAGCGTTGCGAACAGCGTGGCCCACAACGCTCCCTGTGACGTCTACATCGCCAAGACCGACACCGCCGACTAGGCCCTACGCGTTCCGGCCCGGGACGGCCGGAGTCTTCAGCATCCGGCGCAGGATCTTTCCGGAGGAGGACTTCGGCACGGCGTCGATGAATTCCACGCGGCGGATCTTCTTGAACGGAGCCACCCTGGCTGCCACGAAGTCCATCACCGCGGCCTCGTCGAGCCGATCGCCGTCGTCACCGGGCTGGCGCACCACAAACGCCATCGGCACTTCCTGGCCGTCGGCGTCGGGCGTTCCGATCACGGCGGCGTCGGCGATGCCTGGGTTGGTGAGGAGCAGCGCCTCAAGTTCCGCGGGGGCGATCTGGTAGCCCTTGTACTTGATGAGCTCCTTGAGCCGGTCCACGATGGTGACAACACCGTCGGCCCGGACCGTGGCAATGTCCCCGGTATGCAGGAAGCCGTCCGCGTCGAGGGTATCCGCCGTTTCCTCGGGCCGGTTGAGGTAGCCGAGCATCACGTTCGGGCCGCGGCACAGCAGGTGGCCGGGAGCGCTGGTGCCCTCCGTGGGGACCTCAATCTCCTCCCCCGAGGCCGGATCCACCAGGCGGCATTCCATGTTCGGGACGGTGTAGCCCACCGAGCTGACAGGCAGGTCCGTGGCGTCCACCGGGATCAGGTGGGATACGGGGCTCATCTCGGTCATGCCGTAGCCCTGCAGCACCCGGCAGCCGAGGCGTTCGGCCAACTTGGCGCCGAGCTCGCCGTCGAGCGGGGCGGCACCGGAAAGTGTGGTGTGCACGGAGCTCAGGTCATAGTCCCCTACGAGCGGGTGCTTGGACAGGGCGACGGCAACAGGTGGTGCAATGAAGAGATAGCTGCACTTGTGTTCCTGGATGATCCGCAGGAACTCGGCGAGCTCGAACTTCGGCATGGTGACCAGGCAGGCCCGCTCACGCAGGGCCAGGTTCAGCAGCACTGTCAGCCCGTAGATGTGGAAGAAAGGCAGCAGCGCCAGCAGCCGGTCGTCGGTGGCGACCTTGAGCAGGCCGCGGGCCTGCTCCGCGTTCGCAATCAGATTCCGGTGGCTGAGCATGACGCCCTTGGGCCGGCCCGTCGTCCCGGAGGAATAGGGCAGTACGGCGATGTGTGTGGCCGGATCGAAGCTGACCTCGGGGGCCGGCGCGCCCGAGCCCAGCAGATCCCGCAACGACGGGTGGCCTTCGGCGCCGTCGAGCACGACGAGCCGCTCCGCCGGGATTCCCGCCTGGGCGGCAGCCTCCTGGGCGCCGGGCAGCAGGGCGGAGACCGTAAACAGCCACTGTGCCCCGGCGTCGGCGAGTTGCCGGGCGATCTCATCTGCGGTGTACAGGGAGTTCACGGTGGTCACAGTGGCGCCGGCCCGCAGCAGACCATGGAAGACGACGGCGAAGGCAGGGACGTTGGGACAGAGGATCGCAGCGACCCCGTGGACACCGAGGCCCTGCGCCGCGACGGCTCCGGCCAGGGCATCGATCTGCGCCACAAGTGTCCGGTAGCTCATCTCCGCGCCTCCGGTGCCGTCGACGAGGGCGATCCGGTCCAGGTCGGCCTCCTCCAGCCCGCCAAAGAGGTACTCGTACATGCTCACATCGGGAATTTCCACATCGGGGAACGGGCTCGAAAACACGCAACATCTCCTTTGATCCGCGTCCGCCCGGCTGGCGGCGGCTGGTGCCACTCTAATGCCGTCCGGGGTGCCGGGACAGGAATGCACGGATATGACCCGCGTCGCGGCCCGCGACGGGCAGGAGCGTCGCAGCGGCTACGGGGTCAGTCCAGCAGGAGGGCGGGCTCTTCGAGAATAGCGGCGACGTCGGCCATGAAGCGCGCCGAGAGGTCCCCGTCCACCACCCGGTGGTCGAAGGAGCCGCCGAGCGTGGTGATCCAGCGCGGGATGACCTCGCCGTCGAGGACCCAGGGTTTCTGCTTTATGGTGCCGAAGGCCACGATCGCCACCTCGCCGGGGTTGATGATCGGGGTGCCGGTATCGATGCCCAGGGCCCCGATGTTGGTGACCGTGAGGGTGCCGCCCTGCATCTGGGCCGGCTGGGTCTTGCCGGCGCGGGCGGTGGTGGCCAGCTCGTTGAGAGCAAGGGCCAGCTCCTTGAGCGACAGGTCCTGGGCGTTCTTGATGTTCGGCACCATCAGGCCGCGCGGGGTTGCGGCGGCGATGCCGAGGTTCATGAAGTGCTTGACGTGGATTTCGGCGGAATCGCTTTCCGGGTTGTCCACCCAGGTGGCGTTGACGCTGGGGTTGCGCGCCGCGGCCCAGATGACGGCCTTGGCGAGGATCAGCAGCGGCGAGACCCTGATGCCCTCGAAGTCACGGGAGGCCTTAAGCCGCTTGACAAACTCCATGGTGCGGCTCGCGTCGACGTCCACGAAGATGCTCACATGCGGCGCCGCGAAGGCCGACTCCACCATGGCCTTCGCCGTGGCCTTGCGGACGCCCTTGACAGGGATCCGCTCGATCCGCTGTTCCTGCGGCCGGCCGGTCTTGCCCCAGAACGTGTCCGCCTGGTCCACCTCGGCATCGCGCTGGGCCTGGTAGCTGATGAGGTCCTCGCGGGTCACTTCGCCGCGGGCACCGGTGGGGATGACATCGGACAAGTCGATGCCGAGATCCCGGGCGATCTTGCGCACGGGCGGCTTGGCCAGCACCCGGCCCACGAGGCCGGTGATCGCGCCGCCGAGCGTGGGGCGCGTGTCGAGGTTCCCGGCAGCGGCCGGCGGTTCGACGCGGGCGACGGCGTCGGGACGGAGCCAGGGATCGTGGGCCTCGACGGCCGGGGCGGGCCCTGCGCTGCCTGAGCCGATCGAAACGGCAGGCTTGGCCGGCTGCGCCGCGGAAACCCGCGGGCGTCGCTTGACGGCGTCGGCCTTCGGCCCCGAACCCACCAGCGGGCCGCCGGCCGGGCGCCCGGCTGAGCCGCCGTCGTCGGACGTGTCCGCCTCAAGAGTCCCGTAGAGGGGCGCACCGCCCGCTGGCACCAGAACTGCCGGAGCCGGGGCGGCCGGCGCTGCGACGTCTCCGGCCACGGCGTCGGACACGGTAATGATGGGGGTCCCGACGTCGACCGTCACGCCCTCCTGGACCAGCAGTTCCGTGACAGTTCCGGCATACGGAGACGGCAGTTCGACGAGTGACTTGGCAGTCTCGATCTCACAGATGACGTCGTTGACGGCCACAGCGTCGCCGGCCTTGACCTTCCAGGAGACGATTTCGGCCTCGGTCAGCCCCTCGCCCACATCGGGGAGGTTGAAGGTGTGGAGAGTCATGATGTCCTTGCTTTGGGCTGCGTCTGCGGACGGGAGGGCGTCGGCAGGTGGTCAATAGGAAAGGGCGCGGTCCAGTGCCTCGAGGATCCGGTCAATGTCCGGCAGGTAGTCTTCCTCCACCTTGGCCACGGGGTAGGGCATATGGAAGCCGCCGACGCGGATGACGGGCGCCTCGAGGGAATGGAAGGCCCGCTCGCTGATCCGTGCCGCGATTTCACCGCCGATACCGCCGAAGGTCGGCGCCTCGTGGGCCACGATCAGCCGCCCCGTCTTCTTGACGGAGTCCGTGATGGTGTCGAAGTCGATCGGCGAGATGGAGCGCAGGTCGATCACCTCGAGGCTGTGCCCGTCCTCGGCGGCGGCGTTGGCAGCGGCGAGGGCCACCGGAACCAGCGGTCCGTAAACGACGACGGTGGCGTCCGTTCCCTCGCGCAGGACGTGGGCCCTGAACGGGTCAGCGGAGGTTCCGGGGGACTCCGTGTCCACCTCGCCCTTGAGCCAGTAGCGGCGCTTGGGTTCGAAGACGATCACGGGATCCTGGCAGTCGACCGCCTGCTGGATCATCCAATAGGCGTCGTGCGGGTTGGACGGGGTGATGATGCGCAGGCCTGCCGTGTGGGCGAACAGCGCCTCCGGGGACTCCGAATGGTGCTCGATCGAGCCGATGCCGCCGCCGTAGGGGATCCGAATGACGACCGGCACGGTCAGGTTGCCGTTGCTGCGGGAGTGCATCTTCGCCAGCTGCGTGGTGATCTGGTTGAAGCCCGGAAAGACGAAGCCGTCGAACTGGATTTCGCAGACGGGCAGGTAGCCGCGGAGGGCCAGGCCGATCGCCGTGCCGATGATGCCGGACTCCGCCAGCGGAGTGTCCACAACGCGGTCCGCGCCGAACTCGGCGAAGAGGCCGTCGGTGACACGGTAGACGCCGCCCAGCGGCCCGATGTCCTCGCCCATGAGCAGGGCGCGGGGGTTGTTCTTCAGCGTCGCGCGCAGGCCCTCGTTCACGGCCTTGGCAATGGTCATGGTGGTCATCAGTTGGCCGCCCCGTCGGTGCTTGCGTGGTGCGAATCGGCCGTGTCCGCGAATCCTGCGCTGTACTCCTCGAACCAGGCAAGTTCTTCGGCCACGAGGGGATGGGCCTCCACATAGGTGTTCGCGAAGGCGGTCCGGATGTCCGGCGTTTCCAGGTCATAGGTGGTCTTGCGGACGTACGCGGCGAGCTCGTCGCCGTCGGCCTTGACCTGGTCGAAAAAGGCGTCGTCGGCGAAGCCCTCGGCGCGGAGGTACTTTTCGAGGCGCTCCAGCGGATCCTTGGCCCGCCACCGGCCTTCCTCGGCGGATGCTCGGTACTTGGTGGGATCATCAGCCGTGGTGTGCGCGCCGACCCGGTAGGTGAATGCCTCGATCAGCACCGGGCCGTTGCCCTCCCGGGCCTGCTCCAGCGCCCACTCGGTGACGGCATGGACGGCGATCACGTCATTGCCGTCCACCCGGATGCCGGGGAAGCCGTAGCCCTTGGCGCGGTTGGCCAGCGGGATGCGGGTCTGCACGGAGCTGGGGACGGAGATCGCCCAGTGGTTGTTCTGGCAGAAGAACACCACGGGAGCCTGGTAGGAGGAGGCGAACACCATGGATTCGTGGACGTCACCTTCGGAGCTGGCACCGTCACCAAAATAGACCACGACGGCGGCCTTGGGCTCCGGATCCCCGACGGTTCCGTCCGCGGTTGCGGCCCCAGTCGCGGCCGCAGCGGCGAGCTTCTGGTCCCGCTGGATGCCCATGGCATAGCCGACCGCATGGGGCGTCTGGGCCGCCAGGACCAGGGTGTACAGGTGGAAGTTGGTGTCCTTGGGGTTCCACCCGCCGTTGGACACGCCGCGGAACTGGCGGAGCAGTTCGGCGAGGTCCACGTTGCGGGTCAGCGCAACACCATGCTCCCGGTACGTGGGAAAGATGTAGTCCTGCGGCTGGCTGGCACGGCCCGAGCCGATCTGCGCGGCCTCCTGGCCGGTGAGCGGGACCCACAATGCCAGCTGGCCCTGCCGCTGGAGGGCCGTGGCTTCGACGTCGAAGCGGCGGATCTTGGCCATGTCGGCATAGAATCCGCGCAGCTTTTCCGGATCAATGCGCTCGGCGTAATCAGAGAAGACGGGGTCGGAGCCCAGCTTCCCGTCGGGGCCCAGCAGCTGCACCATCGGCACGGCGGGATCGCCCAGTTGGGCTTCGGCTACAGCCTCGAGCTGGTCATTTATGCCGGTTCCGTCGAACTCGGTAGAGGGCAGATGTGTGGCGCCCATACCGTCTCCTTGCTTGCCGCATCCGAATGCGCCGCAGTCGCTGGTATATATGCCAGAAAGGGAATGCATTCCCGATCCGGCATATATTGTGGTTACTCGTCCCTACTTTATCCGCAGTGCGCAGCCCGCGGTCTTCATGTTAAGCGCTAGGAACGCCGCGGCGGCTTTGTATAGATCGCACAGAGTTCCAGGAAGCGGGTGTTTGCCTCGGCCTCCCCGATGCTGACCCGGACTCCCTCATCGCCGAACGCGCGCACCGAGAGTGCCCGTTCCCCGGCGAGGGCCGCAAATTCCGCACTATCGGCCCCTAGATTGAGCCAGACAAAGTTCCCCTGGGCTTCCGGGACGAACCAGCCGAGCTGCCGCAGTCCGGCCTTTATCCGGTCCCGTTCTTCCACCAGGCTTTGTACCCTTTCTACAACCTCGGCGAAATGCTGTAGCGACGTGACGGCCGCTGTCTCTGCTATCTGGGACACCGCGAACGGGGTGGCCGTTACCCGCACGTGCTGGGTGAGGTCCGGGTGCGAGACGCTGTAGCCAACGCGGAGCCCGGCAAGGCCGTGGGCTTTTGAGAACGTCCGCAGGACGACGACGTTGGGGTACCTGCGGTACATCTCGATGCCGTCAACGGCGTCCTCGTCGCGGACGAACTCCTGGTAGGCCTCGTCGATGACGACCACGACGTCAGAGGGCACACGCTTAATGAAACGCTCGGTTTCCTCGGTGGTGAGGATGGGTCCGGTGGGGTTGTTAGGGGTGCAGAGCAGGATCATCCTGGTGCGGGCGGTGACCGCTTCGGCCATGGCATCGAGATTGTGGCGGCCGTCGGGGGTCAGTGGAACCCGGACGCTCTGGGCGCCGGCGAGGCCGACGCAGATCGGGTAGGCCTCGAACGAGCGCCAGGCGTAGATGACCTCGTCGGACTTGCCGTCGTCATTCTGGCCCGCGAACGTTGCCAGCAGCTGGTTCAAGGCCCCCAGGCTTCCGGCGCCGGTGACAATGTCCTCCGCCGGAACGTCAAGGAACTCTGCGAGCGCGCCGCGCAGTTTGCTGCTTAGCGGATCGGGGTAGCGGTTGAAGTCTGTCTGCGCCGCGATGGCCTGCTGCACTGCAGGGATGGGCGGCAACGGGTTTTCATTGGAGGACAGCTTGTAGCTGGTCAGGCCCCCGACGGGGACGGGCGGTTTACCGGCCGCATAGCGGGGAAGGAGGTCTACGACCGGGCGTGGCCTGATGCCCCCGGCCGTGTTCTCTGATGAAGTCATGCCAGCAAGCCTACTTCCGTCCCTGCCGCTGCGGGCGGGGATATGACAGCATGGGCCCCATGAGCTCATTCTTCGTGCGGGTCATCATCAACGGCTTGGCCCTGGCAATTGCGTGCTGGCTCCTCCCCGGGCTGGATATTTCCACCCCGGGCACCGGCACCGTCTCGATCATCCTGGGGTACCTGTTCATCGGTTTGGTGTTCGGTCTCGTCAATGCCTTCATCAAGCCGATCATCAGCCTCCTGTCATTGCCGATCACCATCATCACCCTGGGCCTTTTCACTGTGGTCATCAACGCTGCGATGCTCTATCTGACGTCCTGGATCAGCAGCTACACCACGGTGAACTTCACCATCGATACCTTTTTCTGGACTGCGGTGTTCGCCGCCCTCATCATCAGCGGTGTGTCCCTCGTCGCGAGCTTTCTTCCCGCGCTCAGCCGCCGCTAGGTACGGGGACAGGAAACCCGCCGGCTACGCCGCAGGCCGCTGCGCGCGGTCCGCGGGATTGCCTTCCCTGCTGTTCCGCGGCCCCGGCGCCAGAGGAACCCGGCGCTGTGACGGCCCCGGTTCGCGCCGGAGCGAGAAACGCGTGACGGTGGCCGCTCCGCCGGCCCCCACAACTGCGGCGAGGGCTGCGGTGGAGGACTGCAGCGAGGGGTCCCTGCTCGCGGCGATGGCACTGGCCCCGCCAGCGTAGTTGACGAGCCGGTGACCGGGGCCAAGCCCGAAGTCAGCCAGTGGCGGAATGTCCAGGGCGTTAGTCAGTGTCACGGTCACCCGGTCCTTGGTATCGGGGTTCGCCAGGCCGTCGGCACCGGGCACCCAGTCCTGCTGGTGCTCCAGGTGCAGGCTGCGGATACCCGGCTCAGGGCTGATGCCGCCGACCGGCGACCCCGCCGTCAGCACAAACTTCAGATCGTACTGGGCCAGGAAGGCTTTGTCCCGGCTAAGGTTCATGGCGTGGATGCCGCCTTGGCTGTACCCCACGGCGGCTACCTGCTCGCCCGCTTCGGCGCCGGCATCCTGCAGGGCCTGGCGGATGGCTGCCGTTGTCTCCGCGGAGTCGTATCCGAGGCCCTCCGCGATGCCGGCCGCATCAAAGGGGTTTGTCCCGTCCGGCAGTCCGTCCTGTGTACCCGGGACTATCACCACCCATGCCCGCTGGCTGCCAGCCCCGAGGCTCAGGACCTCTATGTCTCCGCTGGTGGCCCCGACGCTCTCTGCCCGGAGCAGCAGCCCGGCCGGAGAGGCGTCGACGTCCTCTGTCCACGTTTCCCGGCCCGCGATGTGCACCGGCCGGGGCAGCAGGAACTCCAGACCGGGCGCGGACGCCAGCCCCCGGAGGACGCCGCGGACGCCGACGGGACCGCTGGCGCCCCCATACGCCGGGGCCCATGCGGCCGGCAGCCCGAGCAGTTCCGCCACCCTCGCCGGCGCCAGCGAGATCTCATCTTCAACGACGTCGCGCACGGTGACCGGAGGCAAGCCGAACAGCCCCCACAACGGCCCGTAGCCCAATCCCGTCTTGCCGATCCTCAGGAGAAGGGTGTTCCGTGCTTCGGCAAACTCGTATTCCCGGTGGCTTGCCCTCACCTCGCGGCAGAGGCGCTCCAGCTCGGCCCGGACCCGGCCCACGGCCTGGCCCCCCTCCCCCACGGCCACAATCGCGCTGCTGCCGCTGGTGTAGGAATCGGACTGGTACGGGAACAGGGCACGGCGCACCAGGTCCGCCTCCGCTTCTACGGCCGCCAATTCCCTCGCCACCGTTTCCAGGGCCGCGGCCCCGGCGAGCAGTTCCTCGAACTGGAAGCTGAGACCGCCGACTCCGCCCCGGATCTGGAGCGTTCCATCTACCGCCGGCACCGGAACGGGAGCGTCCCCGGAGCCGGCCGGCGTCACCTCCGGCATCAGGGACCGGGCCTGCCGGCGGACAGCATCGCGTTCTGGGCGTGCCGGAGCACTGCCGGCACGGCGTCCTCCAACATGTTCCGGGCCCGTCGGAGACCTGCCGCGTGCAGGGAGAGCGACGTCCGGTAGGCCCGACCTGCCGGCGATTGCCAGGTCTGCAATTCCAGCCGGACAAGCTGGGAGAGTGCGGCGTCAGCCCGGTCGGCGCACCGGGCAACGCGGGCCGCCAGCTGCTGGATCTCGTAGCCGCGCGACGCGCAGGCCCCGGCGTCGGCGGCTGTCAGACTGCCGCCTGCTGCGCTGGCTGTTCCCGTGGTCATGCCACCTACGCTAAGCAGCCCGCGGCCAGGGCTGAAGCGCCCTCCCGGGCTATGTGGACAACGCCCGCCGGGGGACGGAGAGGGGACAGACAGGGGACACGCACCGGCCAGCAACCGAAGACATAGGGAAAAAGCCCGCTTAAGCCGCGGCGGGACTTCGTGAAAGAATCGGGGCATGCCTGAAACTGCCGCCCCAGCCGATACCCGCACGCCGTCCGGACGCCTGGCCCTCGCCGCGTCCTCACCCCAGATTGCGCTTGGCCCGCTGGACGGCCGGTACCAGTCCGCCGTCGCGCCGCTGGTCGACTACCTCGCCGAGGCCGCGCTCAACCGCGACCGGGTCGCCGTCGAGGTTGAATGGCTCATCCACCTGACCAGCAACAGCGTCCTGCCGGGCGCCGGTCCCCTGACCGCTGGCCAGCAGGAAAAGCTGCGCGCCATCGTCACCGAGTTCGACGCCGATTCCGTCCGCGAACTCGCTGACATCGAGGCCGTCACGGTGCACGACGTCAAGGCCGTCGAGTACTACATCGGCCGCCGGCTGCCCGGCATCGGCATCGGGCAGCTGACCGCCCTGGTGCACTTCGGCTGCACCTCGGAGGACATTAACAACCTCTCCTACGCCCTGGGCGTCAAGGGCGCCGTCGAGGACGTCTGGCTTCCGGCCGCCCGCAGGCTCGTCCGGCAGATCAGCGCCATGGCCGAGGACAACCGCGCTGTGCCGATGCTCTCCCGCACGCACGGCCAGCCGGCCACCCCCACCACGCTGGGCAAGGAACTCGCGGTCTTCGCGCATCGCCTCACCCGCCAGCTGGACCGCATCGCCAGGACCGAGTACCTGGGCAAGATCAACGGCGCCACCGGCACCTACGCCGCACACGTGGCCTCCGCCCCCGGCGCCGACTGGCAGCACGTGGCCAAGAGCTTCGTCGAAGGCCTGGGCCTGGCCTGGAACCCGCTGACCACGCAGATCGAAAGCCACGACTGGCAGGCCGAGCTGTACGCCGACATTGCGCGCTTCAACCGGATCCTGCACAACGTCTGCACGGACATCTGGAGCTACATCTCCATCGGCTACTTCGTGCAGGTCCCGGTCGAGGGCGCCACCGGCTCCTCGACCATGCCGCACAAGGTCAACCCGATCCGCTTCGAGAACGCCGAGGCCAACCTGGAGATCTCCTCCGGCCTGCTCGACGTGCTGGGCTCCACCCTGGTCACCTCCCGCTGGCAGCGCGACCTTACCGATTCGTCCTCGCAGCGGAACATCGGGGTGGCTTTCGGGCACTCGCTGCTCGCGATCTCCAACGTGGCGAGGGGCCTGGAGCGCCTGAACGTCGCGGAGGAAGTCCTCGCTGCGGACCTTGACACCAACTGGGAAGTCCTCGGCGAGGCCATCCAGATGGTCATGCGCGCCGAGGCCATCGCCGGCGTCGAAGGCATGGAAAACCCTTACGAGCGGCTCAAGGACCTGACCCGCGGGCAGCGCGTCGACGCAGCCCGGATGCAGGAATTCGTCCAGGGCCTGGGCCTGTCCCCGGACGCCGAAGCCCGGCTGCTGGCACTCACCCCCGGCAAGTACACCGGCATCGCTGACAAGCTGGTGGACCACCTCACATGAGGCTCCTGCTCATCCGCCACGGCCAGACGCCCGGGAACGTCCTGGGCCAGCTGGACACCGCCCACCCGGGGCCGGGCCTGACGGAACTCGGTGAGCGGCAGGCTGCCGCCCTGGCCCGGTCGCTGGGGAATGAGCCGATCGACATGCTTTACGCGTCCACGCTGATCCGGACACAGATGACCGCAACCCCGCTGGCGGCCGTCCGCGGACTGGGCATCGAGGTGCTCGAAGGCATCCAAGAGATTGAGGCCGGGGCCCTGGAGAAGGCCACCGACCACGCGTCGCACATGCGCTACCTCGGCACGGTCTTTGCCTGGGCAGAGGGCGAGTTGGACCGCCGGATGCCGGCAGGACCCGGCGGGCACGAGTTCTTCGAACGCTACGACGCCTCGATCGCGCGGATAGTTGCCGCGGCCGGCGGCGCCGGGACCGTCGCCGTCGTCAGCCACGGCGCCGCCATCCGCGTCTGGGCAGGGCTGCGGGCGTCCAACAGGGAGCCTGGTTTTGCCGCCCGCCACATGCTGGGGAACACCGGGATCGTGGCACTGGAAGGGGATCCCGACGGCGGCTGGCGGCTCATTCACTGGGACGGCAGCCCGCTGGGCGGTCTGGTCCTGGCGGACCCGACGGCGGAGGACCCCACCGGCCCCACGCTGTAGCACCCGCCCACCGCGGCCGCCGAGTTCTCCAAAGCCTTACCCGCAGGAAACACAGCGGAAACGGGAGCCGCCTAGCGTAAATCTGCATACGACTTCGGCGAATCGAGGCAGCAATGCAGACCAACCCGCGGCTGAACATCAGGCAGGTCACGTGGACCCATCCCGTGGGCGCGGACCTGCGGGCCGCCCAGCAGGCGGAACTGGACGCCCGCTTCGGCAGCAGCGACCACGAACCGGGGCCGCCGCCGTCGGAAGCCGATACCGCGGTGTTCCTCGTGGCACACGACAAAGCCTCCGGCCAGCCCGTGGGCTGCGGCGGTCTGCGGATCCTGGACGAGCACACGGCCGAGATCAAGCGGCTTTATGTGCTGCCGTACACGCGCGGCTCCGGCGTGGCCAGCTCGATCCTGGCGGCACTGGAGGCGCATGCCCATTCTTTGGGGATCACCAGGGTCACCGCAGAGGCAGGCTCGGCCCAGCCGGACGGCCGGCACTTCTACGAGGCCTCGGGCTTTGCGCCGGTGCCGAACTTCGGGCCCTACGCGGGCGTGGAGCACTCGTACTGCTATGCCAAAGCCATCGACTCGCACACCGCCGCACACACCGCAATGGCCTAAGCGCCCCGGGCCCGCCGACGCGGCTTGCATGGGGGGTCAGCGTTCGACGGCGGCAGCCCGCCCCCGATGTTCACGGCGGGTTAAGGCCGAGGGCGCGTTCCGTTCTGCCTGGCCGACAAGACTCGTATGCCGGGGACAGGCTATTTCCTCGAATCGATAGCCATAACCGTCAATTCCGGGATTTGCCCTATAGGCTGGCCGGACAAATGCCCCCTGGGCCCGTCCAGAAATGAGTCTCACTCGTGCGCAGATTGAAAACCCTGGTTGCCGCCGCCGTCGCCGTCACCCTGCTCGCCGGCTGCGGAGCGGGCGCCGCAGCCCCCGCGGCGTCGGGAACGGCCGCCGGACCCGCCGCCGTCGCCCCCTCGGGACCACCCACCGGTGAGACCCTGATCGTCTACACCAACTCCAATGGTGAGGGCCGTGGCGAGTGGCTCACGAAGAAGGCCGCCGAAGCCGGCTTCAAGATCGAGATCGTCGGGGCCGGCGGCGCGGACGCCACCAACAAGCTCATCGCCGAGAAGAACAACCCGATTGCCGACGTCGCGTACGGGCTGAACAACATGTATTTCGAGCAGGTCAAGGCAGCCGGCGCCGTTGAACCCTTCACCCCGTCATGGTCCGGGGAAGTAGACGGCGCCAAGGGTGACAAGTCCGACAGCAAGGCTTACTGGCCGCTGGTGCAGCAGGCGATCCTCCTCGGCTACAACTCCGGGAAGTTCAGCAAGGACCAGGCCCCCAAGGACTGGACGGATCTGTGGACCCAGGATAAATTCAAGTCCCGCTATGAGCGGGTCACCGGCCTCGGCACTGCCACCTCACAGCTGGTCTTCGCCAGCATCCTGACCCGGTACAAAGACGACGGCGGCGATCTGGGCATCTCGGACGAGGGCTGGAAGCAGATCGAGGCGTACTTTAAGAACGGCACCCCTGCCGTGGCCAAGACGGACCTCTTTGCCCGTATCGCCTCGGGCGACACGGACATGGGGCAGATGCCCTCGTCCATCATCGCCGAACGTGAAAAGTCGTTCAAGGTCAACGTGGAGACGGTCATGCCGTCCGTCGGCGTTCCGCTGGCCATCGAGCAAGTCGCACTGGTCAAGGGCTCGAAGAAAAAGGATGAGGCCCTGAAATTCATCAACTGGTTCGGCAGCGCGCAGACCCAGGGTGACTGGGCCCAGCAATTCAACTCCATGCCGGTCAACAAGTCGGCCGTGGCCAAGGCAAAGCCGGAAGTTGTCGAGTTCTTCACCACGCTCAAGCAGCAGGACATCGACTGGAACTTCGTGCAGGCAAACATGGGCAAGTGGGTCGAGAAAATCGAACTCGAATACATGAGCTGACCCTGC
>NZ_MQTQ01000032.1 GCF_020532805.1 Arthrobacter sp. SO5
CGTGTGGGGGCCGGCGCGGGAAGCGGCGGTGACGTTCAGTACAGTTCGCCGACCGGGATTTCGACGGCAAGGCGGTTGGACGGGCCGGGCAGGGGACATGCCCAGGCCTCGTTGTAGGCGCAGGAGGCGTTGTAGGCGAAGTTGAAGTCCACCACGAACTCGGCCTCCGGGCCGGACCCCTGCACGCCGTGGTACGCGCCCTTGATGGTGTCCAGCAGGTAGCGCCCGGCGCCGTAGCTGCCGCCGGGCCGGCCGGCCGTGGCATCCCGGAAGGGAACGAAGATTCCGCCGCCGTAGCCATTGAGCTTCCAGACGGCGAGCTGGCCCATTTCCGGCAGGTCGAAGGTGCCCAGCCGGACGAAGCGGACCGTGCCGTCGGTGCCCGTCTCAACGTTCATTTCCCGCCCCGCGCCCTCGTTCGTGAGCGGGATGTGGAAGCGGTAGATCGGATCGTAGTCCGCCGTCTTGAGACCGTCGAAGCGCGACTTCGCGGCGGCCGTCAGCGGCGAGGCGGGGTGGGTTCCGAACATCCGGTCCCGCTCCTGGCGCCAGTAGGCATGCGCCTCCGCCGGGTCCTCCGCAGCGATCTTCCGCACGGTGGCATAGAGCGCAAAGGTCCTCAGCCGCCAGTCCGCGATATCGACGGCGGAGATGTCCGCCACGCTGTCCCCAAAATATTGTTCGGCCATGTCCCCCAGCGTATCCCGCTTTCTTCGGGACACGATCTTCCGCGGATCGGGGCGGATCGGGGCGGATCGGGGCGGCGAAGGACCGGCAAACGGCCGGCGCGGACGTAGACTTTCGCGCATGCAGACCACCGACCCCGCCGTGACCGTCAGCCGCGCTGCTGCGGCGCTGGCCCAACTCGTGCAGTTCCGCACCGTGTCGAGCCGGACCCGCAGCGAGGTGGACGCCGGCGAGTTCGAGGGTTTCATCGCCGCGCTGCCCCGGCTGTTTCCTGCCGTCCACGCCACCCTGGAACTCGAACGTGTCAACGGCCACGCGCTGCTGTACCGCTGGCCAGGCACCGATGCCGGGGCCGCGTCGCGCCCCGCCGTGCTGATGGCGCATTACGACGTCGTCCCGGCGGGGGACCCGGACGGCTGGACCCGCCCGCCTTTTTCGGGCCACAACGACGGCACCTATCTGTGGGGCCGCGGCACGCTCGATGACAAGGGCCAGCTCGTGGCCATCCTGGCGGCCGCCGAAGCCCTGCTCGGCGCCGGCTTCACCCCTCGGTACGACCTCTACTTCTCCTTCGGCAACAACGAGGAGACGGCCGGCGACAGCGCAGCAACCGCGGCGGCGCTGCTCGCGGGCCGGGGCGTGGCGCCCTGGCTCGTGCTGGATGAGGGCGGTGCGGTGGCAGGAGGGGCGTTCCCCGGCGTGAAGCGGCCGGTCGCCGTCGTGGGCGTGGCGGAGAAGGGAATCCTGGACGTGGAGCTGCTCACCCGGGACCCCGGCGGCCACGCCTCCACACCGCCCCGGATGGGCGCCACGGCGCGCCTTGCCCGGGCCATCACCCGGATTGAGCGCAGCCCCTTCCCGCAGTCGATGCCGGACGTGACAGCGGAAATGCTCCGGCGCTTCGGCCCGCACAGCCCTGCGCCGATGCGGACCGCCTTCGCCAATCTGTCCCTGCTCCGGATGCCACTGACGCTGCTTTTTGGCCGGCTGGGCAACGAGACCAATGCCATGACCCGCACCACCGTGGCCATCACGATGCTCGAAGGCAGCGCCGGGGCCAACGTCCTGGCCGCAACGGCCAAGGCGAACGCGAATATCCGCGTGGCCGTGGGTGAGACCGTTGACGGGACCGTGGAGCGGCTGCGCAAGATCATCAGGGACCCGAAGGTGGAGCTGCGCATCGTGGAAGGCAACGAGCCTTCGCCCGTCTCGCCCTCCACCGGGGCGCCGTGGCGGCTGGTCGAGGACTGCATCGCCTCGGTTTTCCCGGAGGCAATCATTACCCCGTACATCATGATGGGCGGGACGGATTCGCGGCGCTTCACCGGGATCTGCGGGGCCGTGTACCGCTTCGCGCCGTTCTCGATGGACGCCGAGGCCCGCGGTTCCATCCACGCCGTCGACGAGAAGATCCTGCTCGAAACCCTGGACCGCGGGGTCCGCTTCTACGAAACGCTCATCCGGAAGCTCTGAGCCGGCACCGCTCACGGCTAGGCTGGCACCATGACTGGCACGGGGATCTTTCCGGGAAGTATGTCCCGCGGCGTCCGGATCGCCGCGTCGCTGGCTGTCGCCGCCGCCGCCCTTTCGGGCTGCAGCACGGACGAGAAGGGCACGCCGGCCTGGACCGCCGGGGGCAGCCCCAGTGGGAGTGCGACGTCGGCCGGCCCGTCCGCGGGAAGCAGCCCCGCGCCGGGCGCCAGCCAGGGCGCGACGGCGTCCGGGTCAGCGGCACCGGGCGCGACGGCGGCGGCCTGGAAAGTCTTCACCGACCCGGCGAAGAACGTCAGCTTCGAACTGCCCCAGGAATGGATAGCCCAGTCCGTGGCGCCGGAGCAGGGAACCATGCCGGGCGCGCTCAAGATCGAGGTCAAGGACGCCAACGGCAGCTACCTCGCCACCCTGCAGACCGGACTCCCGCCACAGCCCGCCGCGGCCTGTGCCGACGCCGCGGCCAAACCGTACGTCGTCGTGAGCAGCGTCCCGGTGGAGCTGCCGCACCGCGGCGGCGAGGGGACCATCGACCCGCACGTCGTGTTCCGGGTCATCCAGGGCTACAAGTACTTCGGCTCCTACGGCATCACCAACATTGTTGGCGGTGCCGGCGGCAATTCCTGTGCGCTGCAGAACGTGCTCCGCGGCCCCGAGGGCAAGGGCGATTACTCCTTCGGCGACCTGACTTCGCTCACGGCCTTCGCCCCGGACCAGAAGGTGGCCCCGGCGAAGTCCTTCGACACCCTCGACCAGGCGGCCAAATACGTCAACGAAGGCTCGGAATTCGCCAACGTCCAGCGGATGCTAATGTCTCTGAAGATCAAAAACTAGATCAAAAACCAGTCCCGCACCCCCCTGGTCCGGAGCCGTCACTGTGCCCGCCAGAACCTCACCCCCGGAGATCCATGGAACGCATCGTCGCCGCACGCATGGCCTTTACGACAGCGGCCGACACCAAGGTCGCCCTGGCCGTGGCGGTGGCACGCAATGCCGGCTACAGCGGCTTCCAGGAGTCACTGTCCGTGACCGCCGGCGGCGAGGCCGTTCCGCTGACCGAGCTATCGGACCACCACGGCGGCCGCTTCCACTACATGGAATTTGCCGAACCCACCGACGTGCTGGTGGAGTACGCCGCCACCGTCACGGGTTTCGCACTGCCGGAACAACCCGGGCTGATGGAGCTCATCCGCTACGTGCGGCCGAGCCGCTACGCGGAGTCCGACAGGTTGCTGCCGACCGCGTACGCGGAATTCGGCGGCCTGCAGGGCCAGGAACTCCTGCACGCCGTGCGCAATTGGGTCTTCAGCGAACTGCGCTACGTCAGCGGATCATCACGGGGGACCGACGGCGCCGTCGAGACCCTGCTGCACCGGCGCGGAGTCTGCCGGGACTTTGCCCACCTGGCGATCTCGCTGCTGCGGTCCCAGAATGTCCCGGCCCGGCTGGCCGCCGTCTACGCGCCCGGGCTCAGCCCGATGGACTTCCATGCCGTGGCGGAGGCTTACATCAACGGGGCCTGGCACGTCATCGACGCGACCGGCCTGGCCCCGCGCGAAAGTATGCTGCGGATCAGTGCCGGCCGGGATTCCTCCGATACAGCGTTCCTGTCCACGGTGGGCGGCAGCCTGTCGCTGCAGGAACTTAGGGTCACCGCGATCGTCAGCGGCGAACTGCCGGAAGAGGATCCGGCGAAGCTCGTCACTCTCCAGTAGCGGTCGCTGACCACCGGGCCCGGGGGCCCTGCGGCTAGCGTCTCGCCACCGAGGACCGCAGCTTCTCCGTCAGCCGCAGCAGCTCCTGCTGTTCGGCGGCGGTCAGGGCCGGACCCACCAGCGCCGCAATGTCACGGACGTGTTCGCGGCCGATCTGTTTCTGCAGGTCCCAGCCGGCCTCCGTGAGCCTGATCAGGACACCCCGCCCGTCCTCGGGGGAGGGCATACGCTCCACGAGTCCGCGCTTTTCCAGCCGCTCCACCAGCCGGCTCAAACTGGACTGGCTCAGCAGCACATGGTCGTTGAGCTCGTTCTGGCGGAGCCAGCCGGAGGGACACCGGGAGAGCGTGAACAGCACGTCGTATTCGTTGAGCGGCAGGGCCTTGAACGCCGGGCCCGCCTGCAGCCGGCGCATCACCGCCACCTGGGCGCGGAACAGGGATTCCCAGGTCTCCGCGGCCAGGCGTACGGGTGATTCTGCGGTGGTGGCGGACATCAGGCGCTCGCAGCGCCAGCGGGGCTGGCGGAGTCGCTGGAGGACTGTCCCGCGGCCGCGAGTGAGGCGGCAACCCGGCCGGCGTGGGTGGGCGGCTCCGGAACATGGGCCGGGGTGAGGGCGGCGTATTCCTTGCGCAGCACCGGCAGGACCTCTTCGCCGAACAGGTCCAACTGCTCCAGCACGGTCTTCAGCGGCAGGCCCGCATGGTCGATCAGGAACAGCTGGCGCTGGTAGTCGCCGAAGTACTCGCGGAAAGTGAGGGTCTTCTCGATGACTTCCTGCGGGCTGCCGACCGTCAGCGGGGTCTGGGACGTGAAGTCCTCGAGCGAGGGGCCGTGGCCGTAGACCGGAGCGTTGTCGAAGTAGGGGCGGAACTCGTTGACCGCGTCCTGGGAGTTCTTGCGCAGGAAGAACTGGCCGCCGAGACCCACGATCGCCTGGTCCGCCGCGCCGTGCCCGTAGTGCTCGTAGCGTTCGCGGTAGAGGCTGATCAGCTGCTGGTAGTGCTCCTTGGGCCAGAAGATGTTGTTCGCGAAGAAGCCGTCACCGTAGTACGCGGCCACCTCGGCAATCTGGGGAGTGCGGATGGAACCGTGCCACACGAAGGGCGCGACGCCGTCGAGCGGGCGCGGCGTGGAGGTGAAGTTCTGCAGCGGGGTCCGGAACTTACCGGACCAGTTGACGGTGTCCTCGTCCCAGAGGCGGCGCAGCAGGGCGTAGTTTTCGATTGCGAGTTCGATCCCGTCCTGGATGTTCTTGCCGAACCAGGGGTAGACCGGGGCCGTGTTGCCGCGGCCCAGGACCAGGTCCACGCGGCCGTCTGCGAGATGCTGGAGCATTGCGAAGTCCTCGGCGATCTTCACCGGGTCATTCGTGGTGATCAGCGTGGTGGCCGTGGACAGGATGATCCGCTCCGTCTGGGCCGCGATGTAGGCCAGCGTGGTGGTGGGGGATGAGGAGAAGAACGGCCGGTTGTGGTGCTCGCCGATCGCATAGACGTCCATGCCGATTTCCTCGGCCTTTTTGGCGATCGCCACGGACGCCTTGATGCGCTCGTGTTCGCTGGGAGTCCGGCCCGTGGTGGGGTCGGTAGTGATGTCACTAACGCTGAATACGCCGATCTGCATGATGTGCCTTTCCGTGGCCGGTGGGATCCGGGAGCTGTTTACCAGTGTAGCCGATATACATGCGTTTGCATCTATCGACCGGTATAACGCCCGGCGCGGGCGGATATTCCCGGCGCTGTTTCGCGCGCGCCGTCCCGTCAGCCTTCCCGTTTAAGGGACAGCCGGGGCCTAGGATGCAAGCAATCGGCTGGCCGCAAGGTGATCAGCCCGCCCGAAAGGTCGCCATGCGCCGCGTCATCGCTTTCCTCTGCCTGGTGGAACTCACCAGCGGAATCCTGCAGGGCTACTACACGCCCATCCTCACGGACATCGCCCGTCATTTGAACATCCACGACGGCGACATCAACTGGTTCGAGGCCGCGCAGCTCACGGTCAGCGCCCTGGCCGTGCCGGTGCTGGCGAAGCTGGGGGACATGTACGGGCACCGGAGGATCCTGCTGGTGTCCACCGCGCTGACCGCCGCCGCGTCGTGGGGCGTGGCCTTCGCGCCGGACTTCTGGACGTTCCTGGCGGCGTGGTCCCTGCAGGGCTTCTACGTGGTCTGGTTGCCGCTGGAGATCGCGCTGGTCTTCAGCCGGGTCCACGGGCAGCCCGACGGCGCCGCCCGCACCCGGCGCGCGGCCGGCGTACTGGTCGGCGCGCTGGAGCTCGGCGTCATCGCCGGCGCCCTCGCCGCCGGAGCGCTGGTGGAGGCCTTCGCGGGCCAGTTGCAGCTCGTGCTGCTGGTCCCGGCGGTGGCCGTCACGGCCTGCTGGTTCGCCATCCGTTTCGGCGTGCCGGAGTCCCGTGAGCGCAGCGGCGGCCGGGTGGACACTGGCGGCTTCACCCTGCTCGCCGTCGGGCTCCTGCTGATCACGTCGGGACTGACCTTCATGCGGCTCAACGGTCCCGGCGCCTGGTTGCCGTGGGCCCTTGTGGCGGCCGGGATCCTGGTCTTCATCCCCTTCACCCGCTTCGAGCTGGGACGCGAGGACCCGCTCGTGGACATCCGGATGCTGCGCGGCAAATCCATGTGGCCGGTCCAGCTGACCGCCGGGCTGTTCGGCGTCTCCGTGCTGGGCGCGCAGGCACCGCTGTCCACCTTCGCCCGGACCGACCCGGCACTGCACGGCTACGGGCTGGGGCTGCGGGCCGGGCAGGTCTCCATCATCATCGGCGTGTACGTGCTCGCGCTGCTGGCGGGTGCCCTGCTCTACCCGCTCGTGACCCGCCGCCTGACCCCGCGCAGGACCCTCGTGGGTGCGGCCTCCCTCGTGGGCCTGGGCTACCTGCTGTTCCTTCCCTTCCACGGCAGCCTGGCCGAGGCCCTGGCTAACATGGCGATCGCCGGAGTTGGGTCCGGGGCGCTGGTGGCGGCGCTTCCTTCGGCGGCTGCCGCGGCGGCCCCGCTGAACCGGACAGCGATGGCCACCGGCCTGACCAACACCACCAAGACCATCGGCGGCGCGTTCGCCTCGGCGGTGTTCGGCATCGCCCTGCTCAGCCACGTCCTGGGCGAGGCCGGGGCAGTGGCGGCGGAATCCGGGCAGACGGCGGCGCCCCTGGCCGGCTACCTCACCGTGTGGACCATCTGCGGCGTCACGGGCCTGGCCGCGGCCGCGGTGCTGGTCCTTGTGCCGCGGCTGGCATTCTCCGACCCGGCCCCGGACGAGGCCGTCGTCCCGCTCACGTCCCCGACGGGCCTGCACTAGGTCTCGTTTTGGGTCGCTCAAACGACACCTGGCGCGAGCCGGCTTGAGGGAGGGACAGGACTCAGGTGCGCAGTGCCGGGGCCTCGTCCTTCTCGGCGGCGTGTTCGGGTTCGGCGCCGGTATCCGGGACGGCCGCATCCGGGGCGGCCGCGGCATCGTGCGGACTGGGCTTGGCCCGCCGGCCGCGGGAGGGCGGTGCCGCTGGCGCGGGGTCCGCGTTCCGCAGCGCCTTCCTCTCGCGCCGGCCCTCGACCAGCCGGTACAGCACCGGAACCAGGACCAGGGTCAGGGCGGTGGAGGAAATCAGGCCGCCGATCACCACGATGGCGAGCGGCTGTGAGATGAAGCCGCCCCCGCCGGTCAGGCCCAGGGCCATCGGCGTCAGCGCGAACACGGTGGCCAGGGCCGTCATGAGGATCGGGCGGAGGCGCTGGCGGGCACCGTGGGTGATGGCGTCCGCCACGTTCATCCCGGGTTCGCCGTTCCGCGGCGTGCGGTACTGGTTGATGAGGTCGATCAGCACAATCGCGTTCGTCACCACGATGCCCACCAGCATCAGCATGCCGATCAGCGACGGCAGGCCCAGCGGAACGCCGGTCACCAGGAGCAGGGCAATGGCGCCGGTAGCCGCGAACGGGACGGAGACGAGCAGGATCAGGGGCTGGATGAGGGACTTGAAAGCGGCCACCATGATCACGTAGACGATCGCGATGGCTGCGAGCAGGGCCAGGCCCAGCTGACCGAAGGACTCGGACTGCTGCGTCGTGGCGCCGCCGATCTCGGCGGTGACGCCGGCGGGCAGCTGGACGGTCTTGAGCCTGGTCTGCACTTCGGTGCTCACCGCGCCGAGGTTGGCGCCCGACGGCGTGACGGACACACGCGCTGTCCGCTGGCCGTTGCTGGCCGTGATCGAGACCGGAACATCCACCTGCTCCACCGAGGCGATGCTGCCCAGCGGCACGGGACCGGCCGCCGTCGGCAGCGGGAGGTCCCGGACTGCCCCGATGCTGGTGAAACGGGTGCCCTCGCCGATCTGGACCGGGAAGTCGTTCGTGTCGATGCGCACGGTGCCGGCCGGAATCGGGCTGATAGTGGCCGCCAGCACGCCGGCGACCTGTTCCTCATTGAGTCCGGCGGCGACGGCCTTGGCACGGTCCACCCTGACCTGGACCACAGGCTGGCTGGCGGCCAGGTTGGTGCTGACCTCGCTGCTGCCTGGAACGCCGTCCATGGCGTTGACCATGGCGTCGCTCGCGGTGCGCAGGTCCGCGGTGGTCGCGGCCTTGAGCGTGATGTCCACGGTGGACGTCGTGCCGAAGCCGCCCTGCTGCGAGCCCACGGTGATCTTCCCGGCGTCAGGAATTTTGGCGAGTTCGCTGCGGACTCTCTCCTGCAGCTTGCCCTGGTTGACCTTCTCGTCCGTCACCACGGTGAAGGACGAATTCGAGGCGCCGGCGGACAGCAGTGCCGAGAAACCGGTCCTGGCATTGCCGGTGGTGACCTGGACGTCCTTGACGCCGTCGATCTCCCGAAGCGCCTGTTCGACCTTGACAGCCGAGTTGCCGGCCTCGGCCAGGCTGGTGCCGGCGGGCAGGGCCTGCCGGACGGTCATGCTGTTTTCACCGGACCGCCCCAGCAGATCGGTGGCGAGCAGCGGGGTCATGGCGGCCGTGGCGCCGAGCACCAGCACGGCGGCGACGAGCGTGACCACGGGGTGTTTCTGGGTCTTGGTGAGAACGGGCAGGTAGCCGCGCTGCAGCACGCTGCGCTGTTCGGCCTCAGTAGCCTTCGCTGCGATGTCCCGGGCGGACGCTGCCTGGACGCCGGCCTGGTCCGCGGGGGTCCGCAGGAACCAGTACGCCAGCACCGGGACAATCGTCAGGGAGACCAGCAGTGAGGAGATCAGGGCGATCGTGACCGTCAGCGCGAAGGGCCGGAACAGCTCACCGGCGAGTCCGGCGACGAAGGCGATCGGCAGGAAGACGGCCACGGTGGTGAGGGTCGAGGCCGTGATGGCCCCGGCGACCTCGCGGATGGCGGTCTGGATCGCGGTAATTTTCGTCTCGCCGTAGCTCAGGTGCCGCTTGATGTTCTCGATCACCACAATCGAGTCATCAACCACCCGGCCGATCGCGATGGTGAGCGCACCGAGGGTCAAAATATTCAGCGAGTAGCCGGTGGCGGAGAGGCCGATGAACGTGATCAGCAGGGACAGCGGGATGGACACCGCCGTGACAAGGGTGGAGCGCACGGACAACAGGAAGACCAAGATAACCGCGACGGCGAAGCCCAGCCCCAGGAGGCCCTCGGTGGTGAGGTCCTTGATGGACTTCTCGATGAACGGTGCCTGGTCGAAGATGGGCGTGAACTTCGCGCCGGAGCCGAGCTCGGCCTCAAGCTGTGGGATGGCATCCTTCACCGCGTGGGAAATTGCCACGGTGTCGCCCTCGGGCTTCTTGGTCACGGACAGGGCCAGCGTTTCCTTGCCGTTGGTCCGCGTAATGGAGGTCCGGGCGTCCTCGGTGATGCTGACGTCCGCGACGCCGCCGATCGTGGCGGCAGCCTTCGTGCCGCCCAGCGGTAGGGCCTTGACCGCGTCGAGCGAGTCGACCGGGCTGCCGATCTGCAGCGAGAGGGTCTTGCCCTGCTCCTCGATGGTGCCGGCGGGAATCAGGGCCCCGTTGTTCTTCAGGGCGTTGCTGATGGACTGGATACTGGCCCCGGAGGCGGCCATGGCCTCGGGGCGGGGCACGATGGTGATGTGCTGGCTGGCGCCGCCGGTCACATCGGCGCCGCGGACGCCGTCGATCTTCTGCAGCCGGGGCACGCTAAGCCGGGCGAGGTCGGCGTTGAGCTCGCTGAGCGGCTTGTCCGAAGAGACCGCAAGGAACACGATCGGAAAATCGCTGATGCTCCCGGCGATCGCCTGCGGCTGCACATCGTCCGGGAGTGCCCGCTTGGCGTTGGAGATGGCGCGGTCGATCTGGTTCCGAGCGCGGTCCAGGTTCGAGCCGTAGGTGAACGCCAGGGTGATCTGCGAGACGCCGTTGCGGGACGTCGACGACGTCGACTCCAGGCCCTCGACGCCGTTGAGCGCCGTTTCCAGCGGGGCGCTGATCTGCTTGTCCACGACTTCCGGCGAGGCGCCCGGCATCGAGGTGATGACCGTGATCTGCGGGAACTCGATGGACGGGATGAGCTCCTGCTTCAGCGAGGACATCGTGATCACGCCGAAGACCGACGCGAACACGGTGATCAGTGCGATCAGGGCCCGGTTTGCCAGCGAAAGCTTTGCGAGCCTGAACATCTGATGGTCTCCTGATGGGTCGACGGACGTGCTTCAAAGGGTGACTTCAAAGGGGCACAGCTTCCGCGAACCCGGGCCGCGTCAGTTGCGGGTGGCGCTGACCGATTCGAGCTGCAGTGCCTTGGCCGTTTCGGCTTCCAGCCGGGCGGCAAGGTCCGGGTTCTCGTTGAGCTTGACGCCGTAGCCGGGCATCATCTCCTTGAGCTTGGCCTGCCAGCCCTTGAAGTTCTTCGGGAAGGACTTGTGCAGCAGTTCGATCATGATCGGCACAGCGGTAGAGGCGCCCGGGGAAGCGCCGAGCAAGGCACCGATGGAGCCGTCGCGGCCCGCGATGACTTCGGTGCCGAACTGCAGCACGCCGCCCTTCTTGGAATCCTTCTTGATGATTTGTACACGCTGGCCGGCCGTGATGAGTTCCCAGTCGCCGTCTTTTGCTTCAGGGTAGTACTCGCGGAGGGCATCAACCTTGGCGCCGTGGCGCTTGGCGACTTCCTTGACCAGGTAGGCCGTGAGGTCCATGTTGTCCTTGGCCACGGCCAGCATCGGGATGATGTTGGCGGGCCGGATGGACAGCGGCAGGTCCAGGTAGGAGCCGTTCTTGAGGAAGTTGGTGGAGAAGCCGGCGTACGGACCGAACAGCAGGGACCGCTTGCCGTTGACGTACCGGGTGTCCAGGTGCGGGACCGACATGGGCGGGGCGCCCACGTCGGCCTGGCCGTACACCTTGGCGCTGTGCTGGGCGGCGAGGGTCTCGTCGGTGCAGCGGAAGAACTGGCCGGAGACGGGGAAGCCGCCGTAGCCCTTGCCTTCCGGGATGCCCGAGGCCTGGAGCAGGTGCAGGGCACCGCCACCGGCCCCCACAAAGACAAACTTCGCGTGGATCGAGCCGTGCTCGCCGGACCTTGGGTGCTTGAGGGAAAGGTCCCAGCCGCCGTCGGAGGCACGCTTGATGCCGGAGACGTTGTGGCCGAAGTTGACCTCGACGCCGTTGTCGCCCAGGTACGTGGTCAGCTCGCGCGTCAGGGCGCCGAAGTCGACGTCGGTACCTTCAGCGGCGCGCGTGGCCGCGATGCGCTGCTTCGGATCGCGGCCCTTGACGATCAGCGGGGCCCACTTGGCGATCTGGGCGTGGTCCTCGGAGTACTCCATGGAGCGGAACAGCGGGTTGGGCTTGAGCGCCTCGTAGCGGGTGCGCAGGAACTTCGCGTTCTCATCGCCGATCACAAAGCTCATGTGCGGGACAGTGTTGATAAAGCCCTTGGGCGAGCCGATCATGCCGTTCGTGACCAGGTGGGACCAGAATTGGCGCGACAACTGGAACTGCTCGTTGATCAGCAGCGCCTTGGCGGGGTCCACCGAGCCGTCTTTGGCTGCGGGGGAGTAATTGAGCTCACAGAGGGCAGCGTGTCCGGTCCCGGCATTGTTCCACGGGTCGGAGCTTTCCAGGCCCGGCTCATCCAGCTTCTCGAACAAGGAGATGGTCCAGTCCGGCTCAAGCTGTTTAAGGAAAGCGCCAAGGGTGGCGCTCATAATGCCGCCGCCAATCAAGACGACGTCGGCATGTTGGGTCTTGGAAATGAAAGTCACAATCAGTCTCCGATTTCAGCGGGTCCGGCTGTCACAGAATATCCCCGGAGGGCCCGCATACTGAAATTGGCCCCGTCCGTCAAGGCTTCAGTTCGATCTTTGTGAAAACTTCATTGAGGACGGGCGACGCCGGGTACTTGAGCACGCGGTCGGACAGGGCCAGCGCCGAGATCGGGAAGGCGATCGGGACGGCGGGCACAGTGGCGGCGATCTGCGCATTGATGGTCTGGTACTGCTCCGTGCGCTCCTTGCCGTCCGGCAGTCCGCGGGCCCGGGAAATCTTGGAGAAGACCTGCGGATCCTGGTAGCCGAATTCACCGGTGTTCTCGCCGAAGAGCGGGCCGACGAAGTTGTCCTGGTCTGCGTAGGAACCGTTCCAGCCCAGCAGGTGCAGGGCGTGGTCGCCGGACGAGGTGACCTTCTGCAAGTACCCCTCGGACCACTCGACGGGGACCGGCTTGATGTTCAGTCCGACGGCGGTCAGTTCCTTGCTGATCTCGGCGTAGATCTTCTCTGGCGTCGGAAGGTAGGGGCGGGTGACGTTGAGCGGGTAGTAGAACTTCAGCTCCTCGCCCTTGTAGCCGGACTCTGTGAGCAGTTCCTTGGCCTTGGCGGGATTGTGGCCCAGGGACGGCGCGTTGTTGTTGAAGCCGCTGAGCTTCGGCGGGACGAACTGGGAAGCCGCTGCCGTGTTGTCGATGAAGAACCGGCGGATCAGGGTGTCCTTGTCCAGCGCCATTTCGATCGCCTGGCGGACCTTGAGGTTCTGCAGGATGGGGACTTCCTGGTTCATGCCCAGGTACATCACGGAGAAGGGGTCCCGCTGGATGATCTGCTTTCCGCGTTTGACCAGCTGGTCGAAGTTTCCCGCCGTGACGGCGTCGTAGGCGTCGATCTTGCCGTCCAGGAGCGCCTGCATCCGGGTCTGGGCGTGGTCGTAGGTGACAAAGTTGATCGTCCCGATCTGGCCTTTGTCCCCCCAGTAGTCCTTATTGCTGGAGAGTGTGATGCGGCCCCCGTCCCAGGCTCCGAAGACGTACGGGCCGGTCCCCACGGGGTGGAGGCCGTACGAGGACACGGGTTGCCCGTCGCGGCTCTGGTCCAGGACATCCGCGTTGTGGGACGAAAGGGCCTGGGGCGAGGAGATGGCGAAGGCCGGGAGGGTCAGGGCCTGCAGGAATCCGGTAAAGGGCTGCGTGAGCTCGATCTTGACGTCGTCCGGGGCCACGGCGGTGCAGCCCTTATAGATGGAGAGCGAGGCCTGGTCCGAATGGGCCTTGAAGACGCCTTTGAAGGTGGTTCCGGCGGCCTGCTTCCGGAGCGCTTCGGGAAAATTGAACCAGCGGTTGAAGTTGCTGCAGACGGACGCGGCATCAAACGGCGTCCCGTCCTGGAATGTCACGTTCCCCCGGAGCTTGAAGTCGTAGGTACGGCCGTCCTCGCTGGACGTCCACTCCGTGGCAAGCTGCGGAGTCGGCTGTCCGGTGGTCTGGTCCACGCCGACGAGTCCCTCCAGTACCTGCCGGGTGATCCGGTAGGACTCGATGTCCGCGACAACGGCCGGGTCCAGGCCGAGCGGCTGGGAGGCGGTGCCGAACGTGAACACGGCGCCGGGGCCGACGTCGGGCACCCCGCTGGCGGTGCTTGCCGAGCTGGGCGCCGGGCCCGGTGAGCCGGTGCACGAGGCGAGTGGCAACATGAGGAGCAGGGCGCCGACGCCGGCCGCAATACGGCGCGCCGTCCGGCGCCGTGCTGTTTCGGGACGCACGGTTCTGCTGGGCGCCGCGTGGCTGGGCGATGTACTCCTGGGCACTCGGTATTCACCTCTGGGAACTGGAAGGACCGCCGGCTGCGGAACAGCCCCAGTCTAGTTGACGGGGCCGGCCGGCGGCGGTCGCCCGTCGGGGCGGCAGCGAGAGTCCCCGGACACAAGCGAAGGCCCGCGCGTGGGCGCGGGCCTTCGTTTCTCCCAGTCGGTCCAGAGAGTCAGGCTGGGCCGGAGCAGGAGTGCTTGGGGACTGCTTACTTGGGCATCAGCACCGAATCGATCATGTAAACAGTGGCGTTGGCAGTCATGACGCCGCCGCAGACGACGTTGGCGTCGTCAACCTTGAGCGCGTCCTTGGTGCCGGTAACCGTCACGGTACCGCCCTGGACCGTCTTGTGGGTGCCGACGATCTGGTCCGGGCTGAGCTTGCCGGGGACGACGTGGTAGGTCAGGATCTTGCTGAGGGTGGCATCGTCCGTCTTCAGAGTTTCGATCGTGGCGGCGTCGATCTTCTTGAAGGCATCATCCGTTGGGGCGAAGACCGTGAATTCGCTGCCGTTCAGCGTGTCCACGAGATCAACCTTGGGGTTGAGCTTGCCGGACACGGCGGCGGTCAGGGTGGTGAGGATCGGGTTGTTGGACGCGGCAACCGCTACCGGGTCGAGGGCCATACCGGAGACCGAGCCGGCACCGCTGGGAACCTGGGCGGCGTAGGCGGCGCAGCCGGAACCGACGAGGTTGGCGGCGGGATCCATGGCTGCGGCGGAGGCACTCTTGGACGGTGACGGCGCCATGCTCGATGCCGACGGCGTTGAAGCCGGCGCCGACGAGCTGGAGGTGGTGGTGGATCCGCCACAGGCAGTAAGGCTGAGCATGGCCGCCGCGGCGATACCTGCAACGGCGAGAGACGTGCGCTTGATGGTCTGCATTTCGGTTCTCCTTGTTGTGACGATCGTTGCCTGCGGCGGGCTTGCCGCTCCGGCCCTTCTGACGTGTCGGGCACCGCCCCTTGGTTGGTGTCTCAATGGCTATTCGCCGGGTGCGGGGGGCCGGATGGGTGG
>NZ_MQTQ01000033.1 GCF_020532805.1 Arthrobacter sp. SO5
GTTGATATTCCACCCGTGAGCACCCGCCGCAGAACTAGCGTCTGCGCAACGGGCGTACTCCTGACAACACCACCACACAGACATAACGCCTGGTGAGGTTGTTGTAGGTGCTCCTTAGAAAGGAGGTGATCCAGCCGCACCTTCCGGTACGGCTACCTTGTTACGACTTAGTCCCAATCGCCAGTCCCACCTTCGACAGCTCCCTCCCACAAGGGGTTAGGCCACCGGCTTCGGGTGTTACCAACTTTCGTGACTTGACGGGCGGTGTGTACAAGGCCCGGGAACGTATTCACCGCAGCGTTGCTGATCTGCGATTACTAGCGACTCCGACTTCATGGGGTCGAGTTGCAGACCCCAATCCGAACTGAGACCGGCTTTTTGGGATTAGCTCCACCTCACAGTATCGCAACCCTTTGTACCGGCCATTGTAGCATGCGTGAAGCCCAAGACATAAGGGGCATGATGATTTGACGTCGTCCCCACCTTCCTCCGAGTTGACCCCGGCAGTCTCCTATGAGTCCCCGCCATCACGCGCTGGCAACATAGAACGAGGGTTGCGCTCGTTGCGGGACTTAACCCAACATCTCACGACACGAGCTGACGACAACCATGCACCACCTGTAAACCGACCGCAAGCGGGGCACCTGTTTCCAGGTGTTTCCGGTTCATGTCAAGCCTTGGTAAGGTTCTTCGCGTTGCATCGAATTAATCCGCATGCTCCGCCGCTTGTGCGGGCCCCCGTCAATTCCTTTGAGTTTTAGCCTTGCGGCCGTACTCCCCAGGCGGGGCACTTAATGCGTTAGCTACGGTACGGAAAACGTGGAATGTCCCCCACACCTAGTGCCCAACGTTTACGGCATGGACTACCAGGGTATCTAATCCTGTTCGCTCCCCATGCTTTCGCTCCTCAGCGTCAGTTAATGCCCAGAGACCTGCCTTCGCCATCGGTGTTCCTCCTGATATCTGCGCATTTCACCGCTACACCAGGAATTCCAGTCTCCCCTACATCACTCTAGTCTGCCCGTACCCACCGCAGATCCGGAGTTGAGCCCCGGACTTTCACGGCAGACGCGACAAACCGCCTACGAGCTCTTTACGCCCAATAATTCCGGATAACGCTTGCGCCCTACGTATTACCGCGGCTGCTGGCACGTAGTTAGCCGGCGCTTCTTCTGCAGGTACCGTCACTTTCGCTTCTTCCCTACTGAAAGAGGTTTACAACCCGAAGGCCGTCATCCCTCACGCGGCGTCGCTGCATCAGGCTTTCGCCCATTGTGCAATATTCCCCACTGCTGCCTCCCGTAGGAGTCTGGGCCGTGTCTCAGTCCCAGTGTGGCCGGTCACCCTCTCAGGCCGGCTACCCGTCGTCGCCTTGGTGAGCCATTACCTCACCAACAAGCTGATAGGCCGCGAGTCCATCCAAAACCACAATAAAGCTTTCCACCCCCCACCATGCGATGAGGAGTCATATCCGGTATTAGACCCAGTTTCCCAGGCTTATCCCAGAGTTAAGGGCAGGTTACTCACGTGTTACTCACCCGTTCGCCACTAATCCGCCAGCAAGCTGGCATCATCGTTCGACTTGCATGTGTTAAGCACGCCGCCAGCGTTCATCCTGAGCCAGGATCAAACTCTCCGTTGGTGTAAAACAAAAACGAACACAACCCACACCCCCGGGAAAACGGGACGCGCAGGCTGCACAAAATTTGAAACCAGCTGTAAAAACCAGACCACACCACGGGGTGGCGGGCCCGGCAAAACAACCAATCCAATACAATAAATTGGTATCAACAAACTTGGCACACTATTGAGTTCTCAAACAACAGACACA
>NZ_MQTQ01000034.1 GCF_020532805.1 Arthrobacter sp. SO5
CCCGCCGCCCCCGCCGTTCCGGCCGTTCCGGCAACCCCGGAGCTGCCCGCAGTTCCCGCCGTGCCTGCTGTTCCGGCGTCCCCGGCGTCCCCGTCGTCTCCGTCCGTTGACGGTTCCGCCAAGGGCAACGCCGGCGTTGAGGGTTCGGAGGGCTCCGCCGAGGGCGCCATCGATGCCGATCAGGATGGTGTCTCCGCCGAGGGCGCCGCCAACGCCAAGGGTGCTGCCCAGGCCAAGGCCCACGCCGACGTGACCGTCGCTGTCCCCGCAGTCCCGGGCGCCAAGGATCTGCCGGCAACGCCGGCCGTTCCGGCGCTGCCGGCCGCCGAGCTGCCCAAGCTCGACAAGTAGGCATTGAACGCCTCTCCAGGGAGGCGCCGGGGGTGCGGCCGCTAGACTTGCCGGGGCCGCACCCCAGCAGTAACGGAAGGACAGCCTCTTGGCGGAACAGCTCAGCGATGACGAATTGTCAGCGGCTCTAGCTGGCGAACCCTCAGGATTCAGTGCTGTCTACACGGTCATTTCCCCCGCGGTGCTCGGCTACTTCCGGGCCCGCGGAGTGGACGACGCGGAGGCGCTCACGCAGGACGTCTTCGTTGCCGTGCTGCCGAAACTGGCCAAGGTCACGGGCGGCCACGCCGGCTTGCGGACCTTCATTTTTTCCATCGCCCACGCCCGGCTGGTCGATTACCACCGGCGGGCCGAACGCACGCCGTACCTGGCCGAATACGATCCGCGGGATGACACCCGGTATGCGGCCTCCGCCGAGGATGAGGCGTTGGGCTCCCTCGGCGGCATTTCAGGCACGCTCGCCCGGCTCAATGAGGAGCAGCGGGAAGTGCTTGTCCTGCGGATCATCGCGGACCTCTCCATCGACCAGGTGGCCCGCGTCATGGACAAGTCGCCCGGGGCCGTCAAACAGCTTCAGCGACGCGGGCTCAGCGCCCTGCGCGAACTCGTCACCGAAAAGGACCACGCAGCATCATGACCGGAACACGCGAACCCCAGCGGGAAGGCAGCAGCCAGGCGATGCTCCGCGATTCCGGCCTCGAAGCGTCCCCCGAGCTCCGCAGCTCCCTCGACCAGCTCCGCGCCCTCATCCCGGAACTGGCCCCCGCGCCCCGCGCCGACCTCGCGGCGTTGCTGGCCGCGGGAGCCTCTTCCGCCGGCCGTTCGCGCGGCACGACGACGGCGGCGCCGCCTATCGCTTCCACCGACGGGTTACGGCCCGCGGAATCCCTGCCTGCGGGCGTCACCCGCCTGGCCGGGGACCGCGGCCGGAAGCGCCGGCTGGCCCTCGTCGGCGGCGCCGTTGCCGGCGCGATGACCCTGGGAGCGGGCGCTGTCGCGGCCTCCAGCGAGGACTTCCGCGAAAACATCAGCAAGATTGTGGCATCCATCTTCCAGCAGTCCAGCCCGGCTCCGGAGCCGACCCCGGAGCCCGCACGGCCGTCGCCGGCCGATGTACCCGAAGCCCCGGCGCCCCCGGCAGGGCCGAGCCCAGCCGGCGCGACGGCACCGGGGACACCTGCGCCCGCAGCGCCACCCACCCTTCCCGCAGTCGTGCCTCCCGCAGCCGGCCAGGATCATCCGACGCCGAGCCAGCGCGCGGCCACGCGGGCCGTCCCCGCCGTCCCCGCCATACCCAAATTCCCCGGCGTCCCCGGTGCGGGCAACGGCCTGCCGGACGTGCCGGACAGGCTCGCGCCCGCCCTGCCGGGGGTCACACCGCCGCCGGTGCTCCCCGGCGGGCCTTAAGGAACTCCGGGCAGATACTCTTGGGTGCGGAGCACATCGGCTGCGCGGCTTACCATGGCGTTGCCGCGGGTTCCGCTCCAGGCGCTGCGATGAGGCGGTTAGGCTGTGGTTATGTCCCATGTGAACGATCCGGTGGTCCTTGAACGTCTGATGCGCACCAAAGGCCGGTGGGCCGTCGTCGGCCTGACCACGAACCAATGGCGTGCCGCCTACGACACCTCCCTCTTCATCCGGGACCGGCTCGGCATGGAGATCATCCCGGTGAACCTTCCCGCCGACCCCGTGCACGGGGAAGTCGGATACTCGAGCCTCGCCGACATTCCGGCCGAGAAGCAGCCCATCGACGTCGTCGACTGTTTCGTGAACTCGCACCTGGTCGGGGCGGTCGTCGACCAGGCGATCGCCGTCGGCGCTAAAGCCGTTTGGCTGCAGCTGGGCGTCATCGATGAAGCGGCGGCCGCCCGCGCCCGGGCCGCCGGACTGGACGTCATCATGAACGCCTGCCCGGCGCAGGACGCCCGGCGTTTCGGACTGTGACGGCCACCCGTAAAGATACGCGCCGAACAGTCATCTCCCTCTGCTAGTCTTCTGCCGACAAGCCACCCCCTTTCGAACCAGGATCACCTATGTGCGAGGACCATCGTGCCCTGTTCGCCGAGCCCACGGGGCGGCGTGCGGCACTGGGGATTCTCGGGGCGTCCCTGGTGACGGCCCTGGGCGCCTGCGCGGCTCCGCAAAGCGCGGCACCGGCACCGGCTCCGGCTCCGCAAAACACGCCACCGGCAACCGCCCCGCACGGCAGGCCGGCATTGCCGGCGGCGCTGGCGGGCGGACACTCCACAGCATCGTCTCCAAGGCCGCCGTCGGCCCTGCGGCGTCCCGGCAACAAGCACCTCCGGCGTGGCTTCATCCCCGACTTCAAGCTGCCCCCGGTCCAGAACGGACTCGCGCCTGTCCTGACCAAGATCGACACGAAGCAGCCCGTCGTGTTCCTCACGATTGACGACGGCGTGACGAGGTCACCCGAGATGGTGCGCCTCATGGCCGAATACGACTACCCGGCATCGATCTTCCTCACCCGGAACTTTGTCCAGGCCGATCCGGGCTTCTTCAAACAGTTCGCGGCCCAGGGCAGCCTCGTGGAAAACCACACCGTGAGCCACAACATCAACATGGTCACCCAACTGGGCTACCAGCAGCAGCTCGCGGAAATCACCGGCATGCAGGATTACGCCCAGCAACACTATGGACGCCGCCCCACGTTGTTCCGGCCACCCGGTGGTGCGTACTCCACTGCCATGCGGCAGGCGGTCGCGGCGGCCGGGATGAAAGCGATTGTCACGTGGGAAACGAAGTCGAACGTCGGGCGCATGGACTACCAGTACGGCAACTCGCTGCGCCCGGGGGACATCGTGCTGATGCATTTCCGGCCCGAATTCGCAGCGGACCTGGCTGCCTTCCGCACGGCCCAGCTCGCCGCCGGTCTTGAAGTGGTCCTGCTCGAGGACTACCTCGGCGTCGTCTAAGCCGCTCAGCTCGCCCGTCGTCAGTGTCGGTTGCGGGAAGTAGGCTCTAACTATGGATGTAGCAGCACTCCGTGGAATCTGCCTCGGCTTTCCCGGGGCTTTCGAGGACTTCCCGTTCGGGCCGGAGACTTCCGTGTTCAAAGTCCGCGCCGCCGCGTCCGGGGGCGCCCGCCAGGAAGCCAAGATGTTCGCGCTGTCCGCCATGGACCAGGCCCATTTCGCCGTGAGCCTGAAATGCGAACCGGCGCTGGCCGAGCAACTGCGCTCCGCGCATCCCGAAATCACCGGAGCCTGGCATTTGAACAAGGCGCACTGGAACGGCGTCCGGCTGGACGGCTCGCTGCCGGATTCGATGGTGCGCGACATGGTGGAGGACTCCTACGACCTCGTCGTCGCGACCCTGACCCGGCGCCAGCAGGAACAGCTCGGGTGGGCCCGGCTCAGCCAGGGCGGCACCCGGCCGGTGCGGCCGTGAGCGGGCCCCGGATCGCCGCCGGCGAGCTGAACTACGAGGGGATTGGCTCGACGGAGCACGGGAACCTGCCCCCTGGCACCCTGACGACTCAGGCCTACGTCGGCCAGGGCATCGCCACCTACCGGCGCGTGGTCCAGGGCATGTTCACCTGGCAGTTGCAGAAGAAGGCCGGACTTCGGGTCCGCGCGGACTCCGACGTCGTCGCCGCCGGCGCACGCGTGGTGAGCGGCTTCGGCGTGGGTCCGTTCCGACTCAACGCGCCCTGCGAGGTCGTCTGGGTCCGCCGGCCGGTGCCGGGCGACGGGCCGCAGTCCGCGGGATTCGGGTACGGCACGCTCCCCGGGCACCCGGTCCGCGGCGAAGAGGCGTTTGAGATATCGATCGACGCGAAGGGCACGGTGACGATCGCTGTCACGGCGTTCGGCGAGCCGTCCAGCTGGATCTACGCGGCCGGCGGCGCCGTGGCCCGGCGGGCACGGAGGCACGTCACGTCCCGCTACATTAGGAGTGCACGGGAACTGGCTGCGGGCGCGAACTGAGCGCGAGCCTTTGGATGCTTGATCAGCAGGTGCTTGACCTATTGTGCGACTTTGAGGACCCAGGGCTCTCGGATCCCCGTTTCCGCCCCGCGCTCGACAAGGAGGCGTACGACGGCGACGAGCCGACAGTAGCGGTCCGGGTGCTCCCCCAACTTCAACGCGGGGTCACTTACGGTCCCTAAACGCCCCCGCAACGGGCCGGATGTGACCCCGCGTTGTCCTGTTGCAAGAATGGAACCTCCGGAATCTGAATGAAAGGCTTCAGCCAATGATCTTCATCGTCGTCAAATTCAAGGTCAAGCCCGAGTGGTCCGGGCGCTGGCTCGGCCTCGTGGAGGATTTCACCCAGGCCACCCGCAGGGAACCCGGCAACCTCTGGTTCGACTGGTCCCGGAGCGTGGAGGATCCCGACGAATTCGTCCTGGTCGAGGCCTTCAAGGACAACGCCGCCGGGGACCACGTCAACAGCGCGCACTTCCAGAAGGCCATGGCCGACATGCCGCAGGCACTGCTGGAGACCCCCCGGATCGTCAGCCGCCAGTTCGACGGCGAAGGCTGGGACCGGATGGGCGAGCTCACCATCTGACCGTACCGCTTGGGAGGACTGGGCCATGTGGATCGGCTGGATTGAATTCGACCTCCTCCTCGGCGACGTTCATACGCTGAAGGAGAAACGCTCCGTCGTGCGCCGCCTGGTCGCGGATATCAAGCGGCGGTTCGACGTATCCGTGGCCGAGGCCGGGCTGCAGGACCAGCACCGGCGGAGCGTCGTCGGCGTCGGCCTTGTCGCGGCTGACCGGGCCCACCTCGTGGAGGTGCTGGCCGCCGTCGAACGCTTCGTGGCCGGCCTCCCGGAACTGGAGTTGCTCAGCGCTCGCCAGCGCGAACTCCGCAGCGACGACTAACCGCAGCGACGACTGACAAGCAACGCGGGGTCACTTAGCGCCCATCCCAGAGGGATTTATGGGCGGTAAGTGACCCCGCGTTGCTTGGTGGGTGAGGTTAGCCGAAGTACTTTGGCAGGGTCGCCTCGTGGGCTTCGCGGAGCGCTGCGAGGTTCATGGTGTCGACGCCGTTGATCTCCAGCGTGCCGCCCTCGGCGTCCACGACGCCGATCCGGACATGCGCGAAGCCGCGGGCCGTGCACATGTCCTTGAAGCGGATTTCTTCCGAGCGGGGCACGGAGACGACGGCGCGGCCCTGGGTCTCGGAGAACAGCGCCGTGAACAGGTCCACGCCGTCGCGGTCCAGGACGTCCTGCAAGGCGATCCGGGCACCTACGCCGTAGCGCAGCGAGGACTCCACGAGGGCTGCCGCGAGGCCGCCCTCGGAGAGGTCGTGCGCGGAGTCCACCATGCCGTCGCGGGAGGCGTTGATCAGGATTTCCCCCAGCGCGCGTTCGGCCGCGAGGTCCACTTTGGGCGGCAGGCCGCCGAGGTGTCCGCGCATGTTGGACCATTCCGAGCCGTCCAGTTCCGCCGCCGTCGTGCCGAGCAGGTAGATAGCCTGGCCGTCCTCGCGCCAGCCCGACGGCGTACGGCGTGCGACGTCGTCGAACTTGCCGAGCACGGCCACTACGGGGGAGGGGTGGATGGGGACGGTGCCGGTCTGGTTGTAGAGCGAGACGTTGCCGCCGGTGACCGGGATGCCCAGGACCATGCAGGCGTCGGACAGGCCGCGGATGGCTTCGGCCAGCTGCCACATGACGTCCGGGTCCTCCGGGGAGCCGAAGTTCAGGCAGTCGCTGACGGCCATCGGCACGGCGCCGGACGTGGCAACATTGCGGTAGGCCTCGGCCAGCGCCAGCTGCGCGCCGTGGTACGGATCGAGGTAGGTGTAGCGGCCGTTGGCGTCGGTGGCCAGGGCCACGCCGAGGCCGGTTTCCTCGTCAACCCGGACCACGCCGGCGTCGTCGGGGTACGCCATCGCTGTGTTGCCGCCGACGTACCGGTCGTACTGCTGGGTGATCCAGGACTTGCTGCACATGTTCGGCGAGGCGACGAGCTCGGTGATGGCGGCGGCCAGGTCCGCGGGGGCGGAAGGGCGGCCGGCGTCCTGCACAGACCCCGTGAAGGAGTCCGCCTGCACCGCGTCCTGCCACTCCGGGCGGGCGTACGGTCGGTCGTACACCGGACCGTCGTGGGCCACGGTGCGCGGGTCGACGTCGACGATCACAGCGCCGTCCCACGTGATGATGAGGCGGCCGGTATCGGTCACCTCGCCCAGCCACGAGTACTCCACGGCCCACTTGTCCATGACCGCTTCAAACGCGGCGATGTTCTCCGGGGTGACCACGGCCATCATGCGTTCCTGCGACTCGGACATCAGGATTTCGCCCGGGGTCAGGCTGGGGTCGCGGAGCAGGACGGAGGTCAGCTCGACTTCCATGCCGCCGTCGCCGTTGGAGGCGAGCTCGGACGTGGCGCAGGAAATGCCTGCCGCGCCGAGGTCCTGGATGCCCTCAACGAGGGACGCCTTGAACAGCTCCAGGCAGCATTCGATCAGGACCTTCTCGGCGAAGGGGTCGCCCACCTGGACTGCCGGGCGTTTGGAGGGCTTGGTGTCATCGAAGGACTCCGAGGCCAGCACGGAGGCGCCGCCGATTCCGTCACCGCCGGTGCGGGCACCGAACAGGACCACCTTGTTGCCCTTGCCGGAGGCGTTGGCGAGGCGGATGTCCTCGTGGCGCATGACGCCGACGGCGAGCGCGTTGACCAGCGGGTTGCCCTGGTACACGGAGTCGAAGACCATTTCGCCGCCGATGTTCGGCAGGCCCAGCGAGTTGCCGTAACCGCCGATGCCGGCCACGGCACCGTGCATGACACGCGCGGTGTCCGGGTGGTCGATGGCGCCGAAGCGCAGCGGATCCATCACGGCAACAGGGCGGGCGCCCATGGAGATGATGTCGCGGACAATGCCGCCGATGCCGGTAGCGGCACCCTGGTAGGGCTCCACGAATGACGGGGAATTGTGGGACTCGATCTTGAACGTCACGGCCCAGCCGTCGCCGAGGTTGGTGACGCCGGCGTTCTCGCCGATGCCCACGAGCATGTCCTTCTTCATCTCCTCGGTCACCTTGTCACCGAACTGGCGCAGGTGGTTCTTGGAGGACTTGTAGGAGCAGTGCTCACTCCACATCACGGAGTACATGGCGAGTTCCGCGCCGGTAGGGCGACGGCCCAGGACCTTCACGACCTCGTCGAACTCATTGCGCTTCAGGCCCAGCTCGGCCCAAGGGAGTTCGGTGTCCGGGGTCTTGGCCGCGTTCTCCACGGTGTCGATGTTGAACTTCTTGGTCCCGGCGGCGGTGCCTGCCGTCCGGCCAGTTGACGTCTCCGTCATTTGTTGTCTCCCACGATTTTGTTCAGGACTGAGGTGAAGAAGCCGAGGCCGTCGGTGCTGGACCCGAGCTCCGGGCCGAACCCTGTTTCCACCGCGTGTTCCGGGTGCGGCATAAGGCCCACCACGTTGCCGGCGGCGTTGGAGATGCCCGCGATGTCGCGCCGGGACCCGTTCGGGTTGAAGCCGACGTAGCGGAACACCACGCGTCCCTCCGCCTCCAGCGCATCGAGGGTCTTCTCATCCGCGAGGTACTGGCCGTCCTGGTTCTTCAGCGGCACAGTGATTTCCTGGCCGGCGGCGTAGTCCCGGGTCCAGGCGGTGGTGGTGTTCTCCACCCGCAGGATCTGGTCGCGGCACATGAACTTGAGGTGGTCGTTCTTGATCATCGAGCCGGGAAGCAGGTGCGACTCCGTGAGGATCTGGAAGCCGTTGCAGATGCCCAGCACCGGCAGGCGCGCATCCGAGTTGGCGGCGTCGATGATTACGGACATCAGCGGCGCGAACCTGGCGATGGCGCCGGCACGGAGATAGTCTCCGTAAGAGAAGCCGCCGGGGATCACGACGGCGTCGACGTCGCCCAGGGTCGTGTCGGCGTGCCAGAGCGCCACCGGGGTGGCGCCGGCCAGGCGCACGGCGCGGGCGGCGTCGCGGTCGTCCAGGGTGCCGGGGAAAGTGATGACGCCGATCCGCGCACCGGTGAGCGTGCCTGGACCGGGAGCATCGGCGGTTCCGCCGATCAGGGGGAGTTCAGTCATCTCAGGCCTCGACGACCTCGACGTTGACGACGTCCTCGATCACCGGGTTGGACAGCAGAGTCTCCGCGGCATTCCGGGCCTGGGCCAGGATTTCTTCGGTCACCTCTCCGTCGACCGTGAGTTCAAAGCGCTTGCCCTGGCGGACAGCGCTGAAGGCTGTGAAACCCAGGCGGGGGAGT
The DNA here is from genome assembly GCF_020532805.1 of Arthrobacter sp. SO5. GTDB lineage: Bacteria > Actinomycetota > Actinomycetes > Actinomycetales > Micrococcaceae > Arthrobacter. The sequence continues at coordinate 8,575 of NZ_MQTQ01000034.1, forward strand.
GCACCTACGATGGCCTTCCCCTGCGGGTCGAGGATCTCGGGCTTGGGCATGACGTCGACAACGATCCGGGGCATCCGGCAACTCCTGTGCGTGAGCGTTGGGTAAGGGCGCAGCGGAGTGGTGCCGTCTCACGCCGATCCGCCCTGTAGTGAGGACGGCATGAAGGGCGCTCCGCGAGCTTGCACGCCCATTCTACCGGCTATGGCCTCGCCGTTGCCCCGTCAGTAGGATGTGCCCATGTCTGGGAAACCGAAATCAGTGCTTTTGCCTGTCGTCGCAGCCGCTGTCTTCGCGGGCCTTGGCCGGATGGTCCTGCAGAAGATCACGGCGGACCGCGCAGCCCGGAGCAGCAATGTTGCCGGGCCTCTCGATGAGAAGACGCGGGCCTGGATCAGTGAAGTGGTCAGGACCCCGCGGCAGTAGGAGAACCACCGGCGCAGGAGCCGCGCGGGTGGCGGGCTTCCGTGATGCCGGAGGGACCCTTCGTCATCCGCTTCCGGGCGGGTTGTCGAATTGTGTGACAAAAGAAAATTTGTTCGATGTGTTCTATGTCATATCCGGCTCTCAGTCTGTACTGTATGAATCGGCTGGTATCCGTCGGGGGCAGGGGGATCAACGGTTCTTTCGCCCCGCCAGTCCGTTGAGCCCGGCACATGACGCCGGGACCGTTCCTTATGAAAGGTCCAACCACACGTGAAATCACCAGGAAAGAGCTTCCTTCGAAGCGGGGGACTCCGGAGGGCCGCGGCACTGACCCTGGGCTTGCCGGTTCTCTTGTCAACGGTCGCCATCGCGCCCGCCACAGCTGCCCAGCTGCAGGGCCCGGCGCTCGCCGGGGTTGCGCAGAACACTCCGGCACAAAAAAATCTGGATCCGAACAGCTACAAGGATGGCCGCTACATCGTCGTTCTGGCAGAGAAGCCGGCGGCCACCTACGACGGCGGAACGGCAGGCCTTGCGGCCACCAAGCCGGAGCAGGGCAAGAAGCTGGACGCCAAGAAGCCTGAAGTCCAGCAATACGAGGCCCACCTCGAGCAGAAGCAGGCCGAGGTGGCCGGACAGCAGAACGTCGCGATCAGGCGCCAGTTCACGACGGCGGTCAACGGCTTCAGCGCTAACCTGACCTCGGACCAGGCCATTAAGCTCGCCAAGAACCCCGGTGTGCTGGTGGTCGCCCCCGACACTGAGAACGCGCCGGACTATTCGAGCACCGATTTCCTGAAGCTCAGCGGCGCCAACGGCACCTGGAACACCAAGTTCGGCGGCCAGGCTGGGGCCGGCAAGGGCGTCGTCGTCGGCGTCATCGACACCGGCTACACCCCCGGAAGTGCGTTCTTCGCAGGCGAGCAGGTCCAGCCCCTCGTCGGCGACCCCGTTGTGGGCGTGCCGTACCGCACCGGCGACGGCAAGATCGCGATGCTCAAGTCCGACGGCGACACTTTCGTTGGTGAGTGCCAGAAGGGCGAGGGTTTCGACGGCTCTGCCTGCAACTCGAAGGTTCTCTCCGCTCACTACTTCGCCGATGACTTCCTGAAGTTCGTGCCGCCGGAAGGCCGGTCGCCGCTGGAAAAGATTTCCCCCGTTGACGCCGCCAGCCACGGCACGCACACGGCCAGCACCGCCGCCGGCAACGCCAACGTCGAGACGTTCGTTGACGGCCGCAGCTTCGGCCTGACCAGCGGCATTGCGCCGGCGGCAAAACTCTCTGTCTACAAGGTCTGCTGGGAAGACACCAACCCCAACACGGGCGGCTGCTATTCCTCCTCCGCCGTGGCGGCCATCGACCAGGCCATCAGTGACGGCGTCGACGTCCTGAACTACTCGATCTCCGGATCCACCACGACCACCACCGACCCTGTCTCCATGGCCTTCCTCTCGGCCGCGTCCGCCGGAATCTTCGTATCCGTCTCGGCCGGCAACTCGGGCCCGACCGCGAGCACGGTCAACCACGGCGCCCCCTGGCTCACGACCGTTGCCGCGAGCAGCTTCTCCCAGGAGCTCCAGGGCACGGTCGAGTTCTCGGACGGCGCCAAATACCGCGGTGCAAGCATCATGAACCGTCAGGTCACCAACGCCGGCGTCGTGCTGGCCGCCACCGCGGCCGCCACCGCCGGGGACGCCAACGCGTCCCTGTGCGGGCCGGGCACCCTGGATCCCGCCAAGGTCACAGGCAAGGTAGTGGTCTGTGACCGCGGCGTCTTTGACCGAGTCTCCAAGAGCGCGGAAGTTGCCCGCGGCGGCGGCGTCGGCATGATCCTGGTGAACCTCACCAACTCCTCGCTGGACACCGACAAGCACGCAGTCCCCACCGTGCACGTCAACCCGCCGGCCACCGAAGCCATCAAGGCCAAGGTGACGGCCAATCCGGCGATCAAGGTCTCCCTGGTTAACAAGGACACCACGGGCCTGGCCCTTGAGGCGCAGCCGCAGATCGCCGGATTCTCCTCCCGCGGCCCGCTGCTGGCCGCCGGCTCCGACCTGTTGAAGCCCGATGTTGCTGCTCCCGGTGTCGCCGTGCTGGCAGGTGTCTCGCCGATCGGTACGGGCGGGGACAACTTCGGATTCCTGTCCGGTACCTCCATGGCCGCGCCGCACGTGGCCGGCTTCGGCGCCCTGATCCTCGGCAAGAACCCGGGGTGGTCCCCGGCCGCGGTCAAGTCCGCAATGATGACCACCGCGAGCGACGTCAAACTCGCCAACGGCAGCAAGGACACGGACGTCTTCGCGACCGGCGCGGGTCAGGTGGACCCGGCCCGCGTGCTGGATCCGGGCCTCGTGTACGACGCAAATGCAGACGACTACCTGGCCTTCATCCAGGGCACCGGGGTTGACCTGGGCATTCCTGGTCTCGCCACCACCAAGCCGCGTGACATGAACGTTCCCTCCTTTGCGCTGGGCAACCTGACCGGCAAGATCGAGGTCACCCGCACGCTGACGGCGCTTACCCCGGGCACCTACCGGGCCAAGACCGATCTTCCCGGCGTCAAGGTCACCGTGACCCCGTCCGTGCTGACCTTCGGCGCGGCCGGTGAGAAGAAGTCCTTCAAGGTGTCCTTCGAAAACCAGAACGCCGCCCTCGGCAAGTTCGCGATGGGTTCACTCACCTGGCAGGGCGCCAACAAGAATGTCGCCTCTCCGATCGCGGTCCGGCCGCAGGCGGTCATGGCGGCCACTGATGTTGCCTTCACCTCCGAAGGTGGCACCGGCTCCGGTGACATCAAGCTGGTCTCCGGCAGCAACTCGCCCATCAACATGACCCTGGACGGCCTGTCCAAGGCCGACTCCGCCGGCATCGAACTGGTCCCGGGCGAAGCCGTCCTGGGGGCCACCAACGCCTCCAACTACGCCAAGGAAGTCCAGGTCCCGGCCGGCGTGAAGCTGGCCAAGTTCTCCGTGTACTCAGCGGACCCGAATGCCGACTTCGACATGTTCGTGGTGAATCCGGCCAACCAGCTGATCCAGGTCGCAACCTCGTCCGCCAGCGAGTCGCTGTCCATCCCCAACCCGGCGCCGGGAACGTACCGGATCTTCATCAACCTGTACGCCAGCCCGAACGGGCAGCCCACGAAGGCAAGCGTGGATGCGGCCATTCTGGGCGCCAACGTAGGCAACGCGACGCTGACCCCGAACCCGCTGCGCCTCGCCAACGGCCAGACCGGGAAAGTCACGCTGAACTGGAAGGGCCTGGCCGTTGGTTCCTACATCGGCCGGGTGACGTACGCCGGGGCAAGCGAGCCGACGTTCGTCAGCGTGATCGTGACTCCGGCCGGCACCGTGGTGGTTCCGCCGACGTCCGAGGACCAGAGCAGCAACGACGGCCCCGGCGACAGCGGCGACACCAGCCACGACAGCAAGGACAAGAAAGACAAAAAGGACAAGGGCAAGAAGGTGAAGATGGAGAAGGGCAAGTTCCAGAATGAGGATCTGCTCGAGGCTCCAAACAACGCCATCTAGGCGGAATCCAGCTACGTGACAACCATGGCATTGGCCGGCGGTTTCCACCGCCGGCCAATGTTGTTTAACCCGAGCCCGGCCCGTCCCGGCCTGCGCGTCCTAGATCGCGCCGGTAGAACCCGCGAGCCCGCCGAGCAGCGGCATCATGGCACGCCACCGGGCGATCTCGCAGCCGTCAGTGCGGCTGAACGCGCTGCGCACTTCGCGCCCCAGGAACCAGCCCGTCACCACAGCCACCTGCGGGCCGCCGTATTGCTGCGTGCACATCTTCGGCGGACCCGGCTGGGGAAAGAAGACATCCTCGCCGAACCGCTGGACGGCCTCCAGGGCTGCGGCCGGGTCCGGCAGGGTGGATGCCGGGGAGACCGTGCCGCCGTCGGCCGCCAGGCGGAAGGTGTACTCCGGGGCTCCCGGCGCCTCCGTCAGCCGCACGGTGAGGTCGACGTCGTGCCGGCCGTCGGGGTTGTGCGAAACGGTCATGGCCGTCCTTTCGTGCTTTCGTGGGGATGCGGCGTGCCGGCCGGCCGGGCGTCGCCGGCCAGAGCCCGGAGCAGAGGTGTGAGCTCAAGGAGAAGGCGCCGGCGCAGTTCCTGCGATTCGGCTGCGAAGGCGCGCTGGTAGTCAACGTACTCGGCCTTGCCGTCCGGTGTCTCGATCCTGATGGCCGGATAGCCCCATTCGTCCAGGTCGTAGGGCGAGGCGCGCATGTCCATCGCCCGGATCCGCCAAGAGAGCTCAAAGCAGTCCATGACCAGTTCGCTGGGCAGCAGGGGAGCCAGTTTGTACGCCCACTTGTAGAGGTCCATGTTGGCGTGGAGGCAGCCGGGCTGTTCCATGGTCCGCTGGTTCTCCCTGCTCGGTTCCAGACTGTTCAGCGGCACTGCATCGGGGGTGTAGAAGCGGAATGCGTCGAAGTGCGAGCAGCGGATCCGGTTGTCCTCGACCACCTGGTCCGTCCGCTCGGAACCCAGCCGCAGCCGGAGGTACTCGTGGCGGAGCTCGAATTTGTCCTGCCTGTAGACCATCGCCCATTCGTGCAGCCCGAAGCAGCCGAACTGGGCCGGCCGTGCCGCGGTTCCCGCGAGGATGATCCCGGCGAACTGCAGGGCGTCCCGGCGGTCGCGCACGAAGGCGTCGACGTCGACAGTGACGGCGGTGCCCGCCGGCAGCCCCGCGGCGGCAACTTCGCCGCCGTCGAGAGCGCGGTAGTACTTCCACCCGGTGCGCTCCGCAGCGGCCGGGCCGGAGAGGACGGCACCGGCGCCGGGATGCCATCGCAGCAGCTGTCCGGGCTTCTGGGTGTAGTAGGTGAAGAGGAAGTCCTCGACCGGGTGTTTCTGCCCGGCGGACCTTCGCGCAAGGTAGGGATCCGAGTACCGGCGGACGCGTTCCTGGTGTGCTTCCTGGCGCTGCAGCCAGTCATCCTGGGGGAGGTGCTGCAGTTTAGACAGCCCCGCCGGTGGAGCCCAGAACATCCTTGGCGGCATTCCAGGCGGAGATTTCGCAGCCGTCGCGCAGGCTGAAGCTCGCCTCAACGGGGTTGCCGTCCACGACGCCGGTGACGGTCGCCTGCTGCGGGCCGCCGTACTGCTGGGTGCAGGACTGGTCCTTCGCCCGCGGGGCGGGGCTCAGGAGCGCGGCGTTGTTCTTCAGGGCGGTGCACGCCGTCGCGGCGCTGGGGTGCTGGCTTTCGGCCGCCGGCGTTCCGTTCTGGCACACGAGGGTGAAGTTGGCCGGGGCCCCCGTCTCGGAGGGCTTGACCATGATGGCCAGTTCAGCATTGCCTTGGCCGGGCCCGGAGGTCACCGGCGCGGCGGAGGGGGAAGGGGCCGGGGATGTTGTCTCGGTGTCCGGCGAAGTGGTGGCCGAGGGGCTGGCGCTCGCCGGGGCGGAGCTGCTGGACGTGCCCGGCGACGGCGTCTGCGCGGTTCCGCCGCCCTGCGTGCAGGCAGCCAATCCGGCCACTGCCATCAGGACCAGCGCCGCGTGCCTGAGTTGCTTGCGCATTGGCTGTCCTCCTCTGTTTCGCCCAGTCTACCGCCGGAGCGCCTCATCGGCGGCGGCAGGGGCGGACCTTGTCGCCGCGATCAGGTCCATCATGGATGCGTGCAGCTGGCTGACCTGTTCCCGCGTCAGGCCCAGCCGGGCCATCATGGTGCCGGGGACGGCCGTGGCCTGCTGCCGCAGCGCCGCGCCGCGGGGAGTCAGACGCACGGCCAGGGCGCGTTCATTGCCTTCCATCCGCTGTCGTGTGATGAAACCGGCCGTTTCTAGGCGTCGCAGCAGCGGCGAGATGGTCGCCGGCTCCTGGGCGAGGGACTCGCTGATGTCCCGCACGGAGCGGGGGCTCGATTCCCAGAGACACAGCATCACGAGGTACTGGGGGTGGGTCAGGCCCAGCGCGTCCAGCACGGGCTTGTACGCGCCGACCACACTGCGGGAGGCCACGGTCAGGGCGTAGCAGAGCTGGTGTTCGAGCAGGAGATCATCCCGGGTGGCTTCGTCGGCCGCCGGGGTTGCTGCTGCGGGATCTGCGCGGCCGGTGCCGGCTCCTCTTCGTTCGGTCACATCCGTCACGGGGTCCTCCTCGGATAGTTAGTGTGCTAATGATTAGCGTACACTGATGGAAACGTCATGGGATGAGGAGCGGATAGCGATGGCCAAGGAAAAAGGGGCCCAGAGGTTCATGCGGGCAACCGGAAAGCTCCGGATGATTTTCGGACCGGCGAACCGCGGTTCCCTCGGCCACGAGATGACAGCGCAGAACCGGGAGTTGCTGGCGCAGCGCGAGGCCGAGACCCAGCAATGGGAGACCCTGCACAGGCCCGACGGGAGCACCTACGTGGTACCCCGGAACCCCGGGGACAAGTCCCTCCGCTGAGCCCTTTGTGCACCATCCGGTCCCGATCCGCGGCGTCGGCACCCATGCCTTTTCCCGCCGTCGGGCGTAAAATAAGGGCACTGGAACGGCCGGGACCACGGCTGCTCCTCCTGACCCGATCGTTGGAGAGGGGGTGGGAATTGTGGCACGTGCACTGAGACGGCTGCACCCGTCGTTCTGGGCGCCCTTCGTCTTCGGACCCGCCTCGCGGGGCGACTACTCTGTGCCTGTTTCGCACAAGCATGACGAGTTCGAGCGGGCATCCGAGGTGGACCTCGCCGGGTTTGAAGTGGAGACTGACGCGCAGGGGCATCATTACGCCGTCCGAAAGGAAGACCTCCCGAAAGAGGCGGTCTGAACGGCGCGTGGGCGGCTTTAGAGCCCGCGAGGGTGGGCGAAAGGGGGCGGCTGGTGCTGCCCTACACCATTGTCTAGCGGCCGGTGCCGCCGTAGACCGTTGCCTCATCGTCGCTGTCCAGGTCGAAGGCCCTGTGGATGGCGCGTACGGCGTCGTCCAGCAGATCCGCGTGCGTCACCACCGAGATTCGGATCTCGGAGGTGGAGATCATGTTGATGTTGATTCCTGCCTCCGAGAGCGCTGCGAAGAACCGGGCCGAGACGCCGGGGTGGGAGCGCATGCCGGCGCCGATCAGCGACAGCTTGCCGATCTTCTCGTTGTACTCGATGCTCTCGAAGCCGATCCGGTCCTGGGCGGCGCGCAGGGCCGCCAGGGCCTCGGCGCCCTCGACGATCGGCAGGGTGAAGGAGATGTCCGTCCGGCCGGTCCCGTGCGTGGAGACGTTCTGGACGATCATGTCGATGTTCGAGTGGGCGTCGGCAATGACCTGAAAGATCGCTGCGGCCTTACCGGGGATATCCGGAACCCCGACGACCGTTACCTTGGCTTCGGAACGGTCGTGGGCAACGCCGGAGATGATTGGCTGCTCCAAGGCAACTCCCTTTTGGGTGGTGATCTTGTCGTCGGCGCTGGGCAGGACCCAGGTGCCTTCGTTCTGGCTGAATGAGGAACGGACGTGCAGCGGCATTCCGAAGCGGCGGGCGTACTCGACGCAGCGCAGGTGCAGGATCTTGGCTCCTGAGGCCGCCAGTTCCAGCATCTCCTCACTGGAGATGCGGTCGATCTTCCGGGCGGAGGGGACCACCCGCGGATCCGCGGTGTAGATGCCGTCAACGTCGGTGAAGATTTCGCAGACGTCGGCGTCGAGGGCGGCGGCCAGCGCCACCGCGGTTGTGTCCGATCCGCCGCGGCCCAGGGTGGTGACTTCGTTTGTGTGCCGGCTCATGCCCTGGAAGCCTGCGACGATCGCGATGTGGCCCTTGTCCAGGGCGGTGCGGATGCGGTGCGGGTCGACGTCGATGATCCGGGCCTTGCCGTGGATGCCGTCGGTGATCATGCCGGCCTGGGAGCCGGTGAAGGACTGGGCGGAGGCGCCGAACTTGTTGATGGCCATGGCGAGCAGGGCCATGGAGATCCGCTCGCCAGCGGAAAGGAGCATGTCCATTTCCCGCGCCGGTGCGGAGTCGGTGACCTGCGCGGCGAGGTCGAGGAGTTCGTCGGTGGTGTCGCCCATGGCGGAGACAACCACAACTACTTCGTCGCCGGCGTTCTGGGCATCGACCACGCGCCTGGCAACACGCCGGATGCCTTCTGCGTCCGAGACCGAGGATCCGCCGAACTTTTTCACGACGAGGTGTTTGGTGGCGGCGCCGCTGGCGGGCAGCTCCTGCTGCTGCGGCCCGGGCTGGGCTTCGGTAGTGGGCAAACTCATGCGCGCACCCTCACTGGATCATCGGGGTTCTGGGCCAGGCAACCAAAACGGCGCGACGGCGTATCTTCTGAGCCCAGTTTATCGCCGGGACCGCCCGGGTGCTGAATTGTGACCGAATGGCAGACACCCCGCTGGACATGCGCTCCGCTTGGGCCTGGGGTTGGACATATGCCGTGGCCCCGCTGGACATGCGCTCCGCTCGGGCCCGGGGTTGGACATATGGGCGCTATGTCCAATGGCGGGCGCAGGGGCTGGGCATGTCCAGCGGATCGGACCGGGAATCACTACGACGGCGTGCGCCAGTGGGCCGGTCCGCGGCGGCGGCTAGCTGAGCGCGTTGCGGCGGCCTTCGAAGGCGCGGCCCAGGGTGACTTCGTCGGCGTACTCGAGGTCCCCTCCCACGGGCAGGCCTGACGCGAGCCTGGTGACGGCGATGCCGATCGACTTGAGCATCCGGGCCAGGTACGTGGCCGTGGCCTCGCCTTCAAGGTTGGGGTCCGTGGCGATGATGATTTCCTGGATGGCGCCGTCGTTCAGCCGCGTGAGCAGCTCGCGAATCCGGAGCTGTTCCGGGCCGATCCCGGCAATCGGGTTAATCGCCCCGCCCAGCACGTGGTAGCGGCCCCGGAACGAGCGCGTGCGCTCCACCGCCAGGACGTCCTTGGATTCCTCGACCACGCAGATGATTGACGGGTCCCGGCGCGGGTCGCGGCAGATATTGCACAGCTCCTGCTCCGTGACGTTGCCGCAGGCCGTGCAGAACTTGACCCGTTCCTTGACTGAGGTGATGGCCTCGACGAGCCGCTTCATGTCCTGCGGATCGGCCTCAAGGATGTGGAAGGCCAGCCGCTGGGCAGACTTTGGCCCGACTCCGGGAAGGCGTCCGAGCTCGTCAATCAGCTCTTGAACCGCACCTTCGTACACAATGTCCTCGTTCGTTTGGAGTGGTTGCCGGCGGAGTGCCGGGCGGGCTGGCTAGAAGCGCGGCGGCAGCGGACTTCCGTCCAAGGAGCGCTCTTCGACCAGCTTTCCGCCCAGAATACGCTCGACGGCGGCACGGCCGAAAACACCCGATTCCTCTATTGTTTCGTCATCCGCGCTGGGAATGTCCTGGACATGGGTGGTGAGGGCCGAGGCGCGGGCGGGAGCCTTTGCGCGGCCAGCCTCGGCCTCCGGGCTGTTGGACAGCCGCTGGTACAGGCTTTGACGGGCCGTCATGCCGGCATCGGCCGGAGCATCGGGCGCCGCAGGAGCTGCGGGCGCCGTCGCCGAAGGTACTGCCGGTGCCGCGGGCGCTGCGGCCGTTTGGGCGCCGGCAGCGGAGACAGAGGCTCCGGCCCCGGCGGGCACCAACTGCGCGGACTCGCCCCAGCCGCTGGACGAGGAGGGGGCAGCTTCGTAGGCGGCCGAAGCCGACACCGGCGACGCGTACTGCGGGATCTGGGCTGTCGCGGGCTCGTAGTGCTGCGGTTCCGGCTCGGGGCTGTACGCGGGAGCCTCGGCTTCAGCCGGCGGGTACTTCCCCACGTTGGACTCCGTGCCGATCGTCCAGATCCCGGAGGACTCTTCAACGGCGCTTCCCCACGGATCGTTGGCGGTCTCCGGGGCCTTGGCTTCAGGGGAGACGGCCGACGGCGCGCCGGTTGCCGCTCCGGAACCGGCCGGGACGGCGGACTTCTTGCGGGCTGGGGCCGCGGCCGGCTCCTGGGCGGGCCGGCGTACGACGGGAGCCGAGGGTTCCCAGTCCAGGGGCGGCTCCTCGTCCAGCGGCGGAGCGTCCTCGTCCCGCGGGGGACCCCAGTCGTCGTCGGTGTAGGCATAAGATCCGGAGTGTTCTGCGGAAGGAGCGGGCACTGGGGCGCCGGACGCCGGGGCCACGGGGCCCGACGGCGGCTGCGGGGCCGACGCGGCAGCCGCTTCCGCCACAGGGGCCTCCGTCGGGGGCGTCGGTGCCCCGGCGTCGAGTTCGCCATCCAGTTCGGCAGCCAGTGCAGGCGCCGGAGCCGGCGGCGTGACTGGCGCGTGAACAGCAGACGGTCCGGCGGCAGGGCCGGGTTCCGGTGCCGGCTCCGGCTGGGGGCCGGTCTGCCCGGTGGCTGGGGGCAGGCCCCAGTCGGCATCGGTGGTCGGTGCCGGGACGTCCCGGCTATCTGGTGCTTTTGGGTTTGGGTCAGAGCTCGCTGTGCTGTTGCTGCCGCCGGCGACCGCATTGATCTGGCAGTCAATGCCGATCGTCGTGTGGATCGCCTGCCGCAGGTTCTCGGCGTGGTCCGCTCGGCCGAACGCGCCGGCCAGGCCTGACGTGGTGAAGGCGAGGGTCAGGACCTGGCCCTCGAAGTGGCCTACCTGTGCATTGGGCTCGACGAGCGCCCACGTGCTCCGCTTGATCTTGGTCAGGGTCTGCAGGATTTCAGGCCAGGCACGGCGGAGGACCTCGACGTCGGGCCCGGAACCGGAAACCGGGAACGGTGCGGAAGCCGCCGCCGGAGTGGGCATGTCGGCCTGCTGGGACTGCACACGGCTCGGCTGGGCCGGCGTGGACGGCTGGGGACCCGACGGTGCTGACCGCGCCGGCCGGGAAGCCTGGGCTGCGGGGGCATGGCCGGATATACCGCGGCTGGCCGCGGCGGGCTCCTCGACGGGCCAGTCGCGGGTGCTGACCCGCGGCGCAGTGAGCGGTTCCCTGGACGCTTCGACGCGAGCAGTTGACACTGGTTCGGCCTCGGCCTCAGCTGCGGGCACCGGGGAGGTGTCCGGCGCCGGGGTTGCCGGGGAAGCGGCAGGTCGTGCGGCTGAAACCTCCCGGACGGGAGAGGAGGAAGCTGCTGCAGGGCCGGAAACGGCGGCAGCCGGTGCGGGGGACACGGCGGCGGGATGTCCGACGTCGTTCCCGGCGTAGTTCAGGCGCCGCTCAACCCGGTCGATCCGGGCCGCAATGCCGCGCTCCGTCTGCTCGGAGGAGGGCAGCAGGATGCGGGCGCAGAGCAGCTCCAAGTGCAGGCGCGGGGACGTGGCCCCGGTCATCTCAGTCAGTGCCGTATTGGTGACGTCGGCCGCACGGGAGAGCTCGGCCGCGCCCAGGTTGTGGGCCTGATGGTGCATCCGCGCGATCTGGTCCGCGGGCATGCCGCGGAGGATTGACTGCGCGCTCTCGGGCAGGGCCTGGACGATAATGAGGTCCCGGAACCGTTCCAGCAGGTCCTCGACGAAGCGGCGGGGGTCGTGGCCGGTCTGGATGACCCGGTCGACCGCGCGGAACACGGTGGCCGCGTCGGAGGCAGCGACGGCCTCCACGACATCATCCAGCAGGGAAGCATGGGTGTAGCCGAGCAGGGCGACGGCGAGCTCGTAGTCAAGGCCCGCCGGACCGGCGCCGGCCATGAGCTGGTCCAGCACGGACAGCGAGTCGCGCACGGAGCCGCCGCCGGCCCGGATAACGAGCGAGAGCACCCCGGGCGCCACGGGGACGTTCTCCTGCGTGCAGAGCAGTTCCAGGTACGCCATGAGCGGCTCCGGCGGCACGAGCCGGAAAGGGTAGTGGTGCGTGCGGGAGCGGATGGTGCCGATGACCTTGTCCGGCTCCGTGGTGGCGAAGATGAACTTGATGTGTTCCGGCGGCTCTTCGACAATCTTGAGCAGGGCGTTGAAGCCGGCGGAGGTGACCATGTGGGCTTCGTCAATGATGAAGATTTTGTAGCGGTCGCGGACCGGGGCGTAGGTAGCGCGTTCGCGGAGGTCGCGGGCGTCGTCCACGCCGCCGTGGCTGGCAGCGTCGATCTCAATGACGTCGAGGGAGCCGGAGCCGCCGCGGGCGAGTTCAACGCAGCTGGGGCACTTGCCGCAGGGAGTGTCCGTGGGACCTTCGGCGCAGTTCAGGCAGCGGGCCAGGATTCGGGCGGAGGTTGTTTTTCCGCAGCCGCGCGGGCCCGAAAAGAGGTAGGCGTGGTTCACACGGTTCTTGCGCAATGCCGTCATCAGCGGCTCGGTGACGTGTTCCTGCCCGATAACGTCCGCGAACGAATCGGGGCGGTATCTGCGGTAGAGAGCGGTAGTAACAGTCACAAATAAACCCTACCAATCGGCACAGACATTAAAGACCCCCCATGCACCCGCCAGAGCCCGTTTACCCTTGCTACCTTCCGGTCCTGGGGGAGTTCAACAGGATGACGCCACATGAGGGGTCGTCACCAAGTTTACCCGACGTTTGAGTGTGCCCCGAATCGGGCCGTGCGGCACCGGGTCCCATCCACCGGACATGCCCATTTTTCGTGCCTGGGAGTGGGCACCTTGGGATTATGTCCAGTGGCTGGTGGGAGGGTGGGGCATGTCCCGCGGGGGAGGGT
>NZ_MQTQ01000035.1:0-29643 GCF_020532805.1 Arthrobacter sp. SO5
GGCTTCGAGGACCTCTTCGGCGGGCTCTTCACCGGCGGCGGGGGTCGCCAGTCCGGCGGCTACAGCACTTCCGGCGGCATTCCGCCCGAGTTCGCAGACCTCTTCGGCGGCGCCGGCGGCGGCCAGTCGTTCCAGCGCACCCCGCAGAAGGGTGCCGACCGCACGGCGTCCACCAGCATCTCCTTTGCCGGTTCCATCCGCGGGACCACCATAGGCCTGCGCGAGCCGGACGGCGAAGTCATCGACGTCCGCGTTCCGGCCGGGATCAAGGACGGCCAGAAGGTCCGTGTCCGCGGCAAGGGCCAGAACGGGCCCGCGGGCTACGGCGACCTCATGGTCACAGTCTCGGTGAAGGCACACGATTTCTACGTGCGCGACGGCGACAACCTGCGCATCCATGTTCCGGTCACTTTCCCCGAGGCGGCCCTCGGCGCCGACATCGAGGTCCCGACCATCGACGGCGATACCGTCAGGGTCCGCGTTCCGGCCGGAACGCCGTCGGGCCGGACCCTCAGGGTCAAGGGCCGCGGCGTCAGGCACTCCCGGGCCACCGGCGACCTGCTGGTGACGATCGACGTCGCCGTTCCGCGGAAGCTGGGCAAGGAAGCGGAAGAAGCCGTCAAGGCGTTCGCCGCCGCCACCGCCGGCGAGGATGTCCGCGCCGAACTGGCTGCCAAAGCCCGGCTCTAGGAACGCGTCCCAGCCATGGCCATCGAGTTCGACTTTGACCAGCCGATCTTCGTCATCTCCGTCGCCGCGCAGTTGGCGGACATGCACCCCCAGACGCTGCGACAGTATGACCGGCTGGGCCTCGTCTCGCCGAGCCGCGCGCCCGGAAAATCGCGGCGGTACTCGCAGCGTGACGTGACCTTGCTCCGCGAGGTCCAGCGCCTTTCGCACGAGGGCGTCTCGCTCGAGGGCATCAAGCGGATCCTCCAGCTGGAGAACCAGGTGGCGGCCCTGCAGCGCCGGGTCAGTGAGCTGACCGTGGAACTAGAACGCCGCCCGCGGGCCCTGGATTCCCGCATTTTCGCCGCCGGAACCGCCGGCGACGTCGTCAGCATGGCCCGCGGCAAGCGCCCCCGCGCCCGTTCGCAAGCCCTCATGGTGTGGCGTCCCCGCGGGACCGAGTGACGACCGGCAGTGCTCAACGACGCTCGCAAGTTCTGTCCGGGCGGAGAGAAGACGCCGGACGCCGGACGCCGGACGCCGCCCGCCGCCATGGTCCTGGTTTCAGCGCCGCCAGTGATAAGGGGTTGTTGTTGACACTCTGAGCAGCCCGTACCGTTCCAGGATCGGTCGTGAGCATGCGGTTGAATCGCTGTGGATGAGTGTCTTTCCCAGTTTCAGCGCGGCCCGGGCCCGGGCCGCGGTGACGGCCCGGTAAATCCCCTGACCGCGCCATTCCGCGCGCGTGGCCCCGCCCCAGATTCCCGCGAATTCCGTATCCGGGACAGGCTCGAGTCGGCCCGCACTGATAATCCGCCCCTCGTGTTCGGCAACCCAGAGTTCCATCCCGCCGTCGACTTCGATTCGATGCAGCAGTGTTTCGGCGTTGTGATCGGACACAGGATCACCGAAAACTTCGTCCTGCATGGCGCTCATGGCGCGGATATCCGGTTCATCGGTGACTCTGCGCAGCGTGACCCCGGAGGGAAGTTGCACAGCGGCATCCAGGGCGCTGGCTTGACCGATCATGACCGACTCAGTCTCATCGGGCTCGAATCCGTTCTCCATCAGTGCGTCATGGAGTCCGGGAGCATGATCGTGACCCCGGGTCTTCCACTCCACCCGCACGATTGCGGGATCCAGGCGGTAGGAATTCAGCGCTTCGCCCACCCATTGCGCGATTGTTTGAGCGCCGGCTCCGTCGAGGTCTTGATATGTCACGAAACCCCGGCCGCCAGCGAACCTCACGAGGCGCAGGGGCCCGAGCCGATCAACGGCGATCGCGCCGGGAGTCTCCGCATCTGTCCGGAGTTGGTGGTCGTACGCCGCCAGAAGCTGCTGTGCAGAGGTCATAGGCCTCCAAGGTACAGCCGCCGGCTTCGCCGAGCGAGGATCTCCTGCGGGTAGGTCGAAAGACGCCTACGATGACCGTAGGCGTTCAGCATCGGCCGCATGCGGGACACGGCACCACGGGGGATACATGCTCCACGAAGACTCAGGACAAGACGACCGCGAGCACAGGACAGCGCCGTTTTTCCAGCGCGTGTGCCTGTTCTTCCTCGTCTACCCCGAGCTGCTGGTCATCCTCGTTATGGTCATCCTCGCTCTCACCGGCCTCGCGGTTTCCCGCTGACATCGAACCCTCAGAGGACCGCCCGCGAACCCATGAAGTCCAGATACGATCCCCAGCCCGCCCGAACCGCTAAACTGTGACCATCCGCAGCGCATGGCCGGATCCCGGCACGAAGGGCATGGAGAGCACGATGACCGAGAAACTGCACCTCACCCCGGACGACGACTTCCCGGAGGACCTGGACAAGGTCCCGGATCCAGAACTCCAGGTGCTGGACAGCCAGGTCCAGCGCCAGCTCGACTACGAAATCGTGGCCGAAGGCGAACCGAACCCTGAAACAGAGTTCCGCCACTACGAGCTCGACGAAGAATTCGACGACCGCGACAAACGCTAGCGCCGTCGTCCAAGTAGTCCCGGGCCGAAAAGACGAGTACCGCCACCGCGTGACTTCCCGACATCCAGGGCCTTTGAATTGGGCTACGTCCAATTGTCGGGGGGCAATGAGTGTTTGATCCAAAGAGTCTACGCACGTCCGGATCCGCAGCGGCTGCCGTCGCGGTGACATCGTGAGCTCGGGACTGCAGGCGGTCGCCGGCTTCGCTGGGTCCCTGCCCGGCTCGATTCTGATCTCGCTGGGCCAGACGCTGGTGTTGACGTGCGTCTGTTTCGACATGGTCCGCGTGGTGTCCTTACCGCGGTCCCACCGGCGCTATGTGGCCAACACCGTATTCAGGACCCTCGTATTGCCGGCGATTCTGAGCATGGCGGCCAACGTGCTGATCGATGCGGCCCGCGGTGCATGGCTGGAAGTGGCCGCAGGCGTCTTTATCCTGGTGGTCGTCATTTACCGGTGGCGCGATACCACCGACGAGGACAGCTGGTGGACGGGCAGGGGCAAGAAACTGGCCATCTGGTTCCGCAGCCAGACCGCCTCCCGGTCCGTGACAGCGACCGCCGCGGCCTGAACCGCAACGCGGGGTCATTCCGCGCCCATCCCGAGGGGTTTTACCGGCGCGAAGTGACCCCGCGTTGCTGTGGAACGTCAACCCGCGCTTCCGGATTGCTCAACGTGCTTGTAACCCACGTCATATCTGCCGTACAGTGTGGGATCAGCACGCTATTTCTATTATCGAACATCAAGTTCTATTATCGAACACCCCGACGGCGGCAGACGCCACACAACGAAGTGAGGAAAGCCCGTGCAGTTTCACCATCACGGTTACGTATCCGGTGACCCGCGGGTCCAGCCGGCCGCCGGCGTCGGAATTGACCGGCCCGCCCAGCTGCCTGACGAGGTTGACGTGCTCATTGTGGGCACCGGACCTGCTGGCGTTGTGACCGCCGCGCAGCTGTCCCAGTTCCCCGGCATCACCACCCGGATCGTGGAGCGCCGCGGCGGGCGGCTCCCGATCGGCCAGGCCGACGGCATCCAGGCCCGGAGTGTCGAGACTTTCCAGGCCTTCGGCTTCGCCGAGCGGATCACCGCCGAGGCGTACCGCATCACCGAGATGGCCTTCTGGAAGCCGGACCCCGCCGAGCCGTCACGGATCGTCCGTGCCGCCCGCGCCGTCGACGACGCGACAGGGATCAGCGAGTTCCCGCACCTCATCGTCAACCAGGCCCGCGTCCTGGATTACTTCGGCGAGTTCATGGCAAACTCCCCCGCCCGCATGTCGCCCGACTACGGCTTGGAATTCCGGGGCCTAGAGGTCGACGACGAAGCGGAGTACCCCGTCACGGTCACCCTCGTCCACACCGCCGGCCCCGACGAGGGCCGGGTGCGCACAGTCCGGGCGAAGTACGTCGTCGGCGCGGATGGCGCCCGGAGCAAAGTGCGGGAGTCGATCGGCTGCACGCTCGCCGGCGACCAGGCCAACCACGCCTGGGGTGTCATGGACGTCCTCGCCGTCACGGACTTCCCCGACATCCGCACGAAATGTGCCATCCAGTCCGGCACGGGCGGCAGCATCCTGCTGATCCCGCGGGAAGGCGGCCACCTCTTCCGCATGTACGTCGACCTCGGCGAGGTGGGCCCGGACGACAACGGCGCCGTGCGCGCCACCACCATCGAGCAGATCATCGCCCAGGCGAACGGGATCCTCCACCCCTATACACTCGACGTCCGCAACGTCGCCTGGCACAGTGTGTACGAGGTCGGCCACCGGCTCACGGACCGGTTCGACGACGTCCTGCCGGACCAGCGCGGCACGCGCACGCCGCGTGTTTTCATTACCGGCGACGCATGCCATACGCACAGCGCCAAGGCGGGCCAGGGCATGAACGTCTCCATGCAGGACGGCTTCAACCTCGGCTGGAAGCTCGGGCACGTGCTCGAGGGCCGCGGCCCGGAGAGCCTGCTGTCCACATATTCGGCCGAGCGCCAGGTTATTGCGAAGAACCTCATCGACTTCGACAAGGAGTGGTCGACGCTGATGGCGAAGCGGCCCGAGGAGTTCAACAGCCCCTCCGAGCTGGAGGACTTCTACGTGAGTACCGCCGAGTTCCCGGCCGGATTCATGACCCAGTACGCCCCCTCCATGCTTATCGCCGCGCCCGCCCACCAGGATCTGGCCACCGGGTTCACCATCGGCAAGCGCTTCAAGTCGGCGCCGGTCGTCAGGGTGTGCGACGCCAACCCGGTGCACCTCGGCCATCACGCCACGGCGGACGGCCGGTGGCGCATCTACGTCTTCGCCGATGCCGCGGCCCCCGATGCCGCGGCCCCCAGCGCCGGTCAGCAGAGCACCGGTCGGCAGAGTATCGGGCAACAGACAACGGCGTCGCCCGCCGCCGAGTTCGCCGAATGGATCGCCGGGGCACCGGACTCGCCGCTCGCTGAGACGCCCGAAGGGGCCGACCGCGACGCGTGGTTCGACGTGAAGGTCATCTACCAGCAGGACCACACGGGCATCGACATCGGGGCGGTGCCGGCGGCGTTCAAGCCCCAGGTGGGGCCGTTCCAGCTCACGGACTACGAGAAGGTCTACGCCGCCGACCCAGAGGCGGACATCTTCGAGCTGCGCGGGATCGACCGCGGCGGCGTCGTCGTGGTGGTGCGTCCGGACCAGTATGTGGCCAACGTCCTGCCTCTGACGGCGACGGCGGAGCTCGGCGCATTCTTCGGGCCCCTCCTGCGGGCAGGGCGTGCGCCCGAATTCCAGGAGCAGGCGGGCTAAGCGCCGACGCGGTTCCCGGACCCTCCCGGGGGCCGGGTCCGGGTCCGGCCGCCGGTAGCTGGGATGGAGCGTAGTCTCCGCTGCGGGAAACGTCCCATGACGCGGCAACGGCCCGGCGCTACGGCAATACCCGCAGCGCTGGGCCTTTTGCGCGTCACCAGCCCGGATCCGCAGCGAATGTGGCCCCGGGCCGGCGGCTGAACCGCGTCAGTCGTTGAAGAGCCCGGCCAGGTCCTCTGCCGTGAGCGCGCCGCCGGTGAGGGAGTCGCCCTCCATGACGTCGGCGAACAGTTGCGACTTCCTGGCCTTCAGCGCCATCACCTTTTCCTCGATGGTGTCCTTGGCGACCAGCCGGTAGACCATCACATTCCGTGCCTGTCCGATCCGGTGCGTCCGGTCCACGGCCTGGGCTTCTGAGGCCGGGTTCCACCACGGATCCAGCAGGAAGACGTAGTCCGCTTCCGTCAGGTTCAGCCCGAAACCACCGGCCTTGAGGCTGATCAGGAACACGGGCGCGGCGCCGTTCTTAAACTCGTTGACGACGTCGGTGCGGTTGCGGGTGCTGCCGTCGAGGTAGCAGAACTCGATGTTTTCCTCGAGGAGCCGTTCCCGGACCTTGCCCAGGAACCCGGTGAACTGGCTGAAGATCAGCGCCCGGTGGCCTTCCGCAACAAGGTCTTCCAGCTGCTCGAACAGCACATCGAGCTTGCTGGAGCGCACCCCGGAGAGCGAGGGATCAATCAGCGAGGGATCCAGGCTGAGCTGCCGCAGCAGGGTCAGGGACTGGAAGATCGTGAAGCGGTTCTTGTTGACGTCCTCGATCAGGCCCAGGATTTTCTGCCGCTCGCGCTGAAGGTGGGTCTGATAGACCTTTTGATGGCGCGGATTCAGTACCACTTCCAGGATCTGTTCCTGCTTCGGCGGCAGGTCGTGGATGACCTGCTCCTTGGTGCGCCGCAACATCAACGGGCGGACCCGGCGCCGGAGCTTGTCCAGCTGCGCCTTGTCCCCGTTCTTTTCCACCGGCTTCTGGTAGTACTCTGCGAACCGCTTGGGGCTGGAGAAAAGCCCGGGCGCCACGATCGAGGTGAGTGCCCAGAACTCCATCAGGTTGTTCTCCAGCGGGGTGCCGGTGATGGCCAGTTTGAAGACCGCGGGGAGTTTCCGGGCGCACTGGTAGGCCTTGGACTGGTGGTTCTTGACGAACTGGGCCTCGTCCAGGACCAGGCCGGCCCATTCCCGCGAGGAATAGGCGTCGTAGTCGATCCGGAATAGGGCGTAGGAGGTGATGATGATGTCTGCGCCCGCCATCGCCTCGGTGGGGTCAGAGCCGCTCTTCGCGAACGTCTCGCCGATGGCGCGTACCGTCAGGCCGGGGGCGAACCGCGCCGTTTCGGCCACCCAGTTCCCCACGACACTCGTGGGGGCAATGACGAGGAACGGGGCAGCACCGGCGCCGGCGCCGGCAGCGGTGGCGGCTGCAGCCCCGGCGTCGGACGCTGCTTCCTGCCCCACGGCCGTGTCCTTGGCGGCGCAGATCAGTGCAAGCGCCTGCACCGTCTTGCCCAGGCCCATGTCGTCAGCCAGGATGCCGCCCAGTCCGTGCCGGTAGAGGAAGCTGAGCCAGTTGAACCCCTCGAGCTGGTAGGGGCGCAGCTCGGCATTGAGGGTTGCCGGCAACGGCAGGCCCTTAACGCCGCCTTCCAGCAATCCGCCGACGGCCTCGCGCCATGCCGCCGCCTGCTCATCCACGATGCCCAGTTGCGCGAGTTCGTCCCAGAGCCCGGCCTGGAAGCGGCTGATCTGCAGCGGGGCGTCCTTGTTGTCCTGCAGTTCCCGGGCCTCTTCAATCAGGGCCCGCAGCTGGTGCAGTTCGGGGAGGTCCAGGGAGAAGTAAGCGCCGCTGGGGAGCAGCATCTTGGTCTGGCCGGCCGCCAGGGCTGAGAAAACGGCTGCGAAGGACACCGGCTGGCCCTCGAGGGAAATCTGGATGCCGAGATCGAACCAGTCCCGCTGCTCGGTGGCCTTGGTGGAGATGGACACCACCGGCGCCTCTTCGGCCTCGCGGTAATCGGCGATCTCGCCGGCAGTGTCCACGGCGACGCCGGGCACGTCGCGGAGCACAGGGAGCAGCTCTTCGGTGAAGGCCAGGGTGTCGAGTCCGCTGAGTTCCGCCGAACCGGCCAGCCTCGGCGTTCCCCAGCCGCCGGTGGCCGACTCGCCCAGGGCCGCCACAACGTCCCACGGCTGCCCGACCGCGTCCAGGATGCGGGCCTCGGCGGGGTCGTCCCGGTAGCCGTGATCGCCGGGGTGGCGCCACAGCGGCTGGGCCGTGACGAGGGTGCCGGCCTTGTAATGCCATTCCCAGTGCAGCCGGACCCGGTGGTCCGCGCCGTAGTTGGCCAGTAGCGACAGGGTGGGAACGGCCAGCTGGGGCAGCTCCACGGACTCATCGGAGGCTGTGACCCGGGCGCTCTGCTTGAGCTTGGGGTAGAAGCCGGTCAGGAAGCGGCTTTCATCCCGGGCCGGTATGTGCAGGGTGGTGCCGGCGGTGACGAACGTCAGCAGTTCCTCGCTGAGCCCGTTTTCGAGCGGGGCGAGGGTGATCACCGAGTCGGCGGGGGCGACGCCGGGCAGGGCGTCTCCTCCGGAGGTGAGGAAGATCCCGTGGGCGGGCCGGCCGATGGTGCCGACGGATGCCGGATCCACGACGACGCCCTCGACCGTGATGGTGGGTGCGAGCGACAGGCCACCGTCGTCGTCCCCGGCTGCAGCGGACGGTATAGCGGAGCCGGTGTCTTCGGCGGGAACCGGTGCGGTGCCGAACCGGGCCAGGTTCAGCCCGACGGCGGCCGGCTCCTCCACGAGCCGGACGGGTTCGTTGCCGCGGCTGTGGACCAGCGCGACGCCCATTTTCTGCGCCTCGGCCAGCAGGCTCCACAGGTTCTTGCCGGCATAGGTGTTCAGCCCCAGCCAGAGTCCGGTACCGGTGTGCTGGCGGTTGGCCAGCGCCGTGTGGGCGGCCAGGAACTCCTGCATCCACTCGACATGTGCCTCATTGCACTCACGCCGGTAATTCAGGTAGCTCAGGGTGTTCCAGGAGACATCGCCGCGGATCCATTTGCCCTTGGCGCCCATGATCACGGGCCGGGCCTTGAGCTGGCGGACGCTGCGGAGCGGGTCCCGCCGGCCGGTGTAGGAGAAGTGCGGGGCGGGTTCCTCGACCTCGAACTGGAGGGCCAGCGGGATGCCGTTGGTGGACTGGGTGATCCCGGGCCGGACGATCAGCGGGTTCAGGGCCAGCTCCCAGTCGGGAACGGCCACCGCCGGGGCCTGCCGGGAGAGCCGCGTCGTATCGGCGGGGGCAAGCAGCTGGACGCGGGTGGCCGGGTTGTCCTCGGCCGCGAACAACAGTGCGGCCACGTGCTTGCAGTCCTTTCGGACCGGGCAGCTGCAGACGCCCACGGTGCAGCTCCAGCCGCCTGCCTTGCGGACCAGCTTCGCCGTCGTCGAATACGGCACCTCGGAGCCGCCGCGCACCTTGCCGAGCATGAGTCCGGTGGCGGCGTCGAAGGAAATACCGGAAACGCGGCTCCCCATGGCGTAGGCAAGTCCGGCCGCAAGGGAGCGGTCGTTGATCGCGGGGGTCTGAATTGCCAGGGCCGCACTCTCGTCCGGATGGGATGGCATGGTGCGCGCTACTTTCGGCAGTTGGTCATCTGCTCCATCTTAGCGAGCTTGGAAGAGGCCCCGGACCTCGTGGCCCGGCTATGTGGAGAACGATGCCGGATGGTACGGGGACGGGCGGGACACCAAAACTTCGCCGGACGTTCAGCTCCGGCTCAACCGTGGGCCGGCCGGTGCGACGTACGTTGAAGGGGTCTGAAGTGCCACCCGCCTTACGCAGTGAGGATTTTCCATGAGCAACGGCCTTTCCACTACACCTCCCGTTACGAACTACGCACCGGTCCTGACCCGTGAGGGCATCAACGGCAGCGACGCCGACGTCGTGGACGCAAATGTGGACGTGGTCAACGCCATGTATGCGGAGCTGCTGGACATCGGGGAAATCGCCCCAAGCGCCCTGCGCAGCTACTACGTGGACTTCTACCTGACCCAGTCCCTAGGCGGAGGCTTCGCGCAGTACGTCTTCACGGCACCGCAACGAGAAGAGATCGACAGCTACATCCGGGCGGGGCTCGCGGACATGGGCGCGGCTGCGCACCTCGATCTCTTCAACCGCACGGTGGAGGCCTTCGACTCCCTCTCCGAGGAGGAGGAAGACGCGTATCTTGACGGCGACGCGGACCTGGAAGAAGCCGCGGGCGCGGCGCCGGCCGCGGCGGTACAGCTGCTCGAAGAACTCGACACGGACTTCGAGGCGCTGCTGGAAACCGAGGACCTCACCGCGCTCAACGCGGCATGGCTCCGGGGCCTGCCCGATCTTCTGGTCATGGCCGAGGAGGACCTCGAGCAGCACATCGCCGAGCGCGTATCGCGGATTCCCAACCTGGCCGAGCGCCAGGCCGAGGCGGCGGAAGACGAGCTCATGAACGCCCCGGAGTTCGAGCTAATCATCCGCGAACTGTGCGACGTGGCCGGCCACACGCTGGTGAAGATCACTATGGGCGACCCCAACTATGACCGGAACGGCGAGACCGCCCTGGCCTGGCATTTCACCACGGACCAGGGCGAGTACCTGATGGTGGAAGACGATGATGAAGCATTCATGATCCACCCGGACAGCAAGGAGATTGTGGCCGCAGTCGAGTTCGCCGAGGCGGACAGCGACGCTGTCGGCTAGCTGCTCGGGGGGCAGCGCCCCGGCTGTGAAGCGCTGATCCCCACGCCGGGGGCCGCCGAACCCGGCAGCGGTGCCTGCCGTCCCTAGGACCCTGCCGGCGTGGTGATCATCTCTCCGGACGGTGCCACTAGGTACCAGACGCCGCCGACGCCCTGGCCCAGGATGTCGCCGGGCGCCTTGTCCTTGACGTAGTAGTACACCGGCATCCCGTTGATGGTCACTTGCATCTTGCCGTCAGGGGAGGTGATGGTTCCCACCTTGCCCGTAACGCCGTCGACCGTGGGGGTGGCCGAGGTGGCGACGACGGGGGGCCAGGCGGTCAGGCAGCCGCCGACGCACGCGCTGACGCCCGAGTCCTTGAGGTCCTTCGTGTAGTAGTAGACGCTCAGGCCGTTGCTGGCGACCACGATCTGGCCGAGCTTGGACGAGGCGACCTTGAGCTCCGCCGCCGCCGCTGACGCGGAGGAGGCCGCCGGAGCCGAACTGGCCGCCGGAGCCGAACTGGGAGCCGCGCTGCCGGACGCCGCCGCAGCCGGTGGGGTCGAGGTGGAGGTGCCGGTGCTGCCGGCGCAACCGGAGAGTAGTCCGGCGAGGGCGAAAGCGGACAGGCCAATGCTGAGGTGCTTTTTCATCTGCTGCTCCTTGACTCGTACCGGCCCACTCAAAGACCGGCGCTAACCGATAGGACGCCGTGCGGTGAAGAATGGTTCACAGCGGGTGGCGTCGACTTCGGCGGCACGTGCTGGCGCTGCTGGAGAGTGCTGAACTTTTGCGGCGGCCCGTACGTCTTAGGGGGCAGTGGGGCAGGACGCCAGGAGTCGGGGAGGTTGGCATGGCGCTGGATGAAGACGTGGTGGCAGCGATGTACCGTGACCACGGGACCGCCCTCCGGCGCTTCGTCCTCAGCGCGTCCCGGGATCCGCAGCTGGCCGATGACGTTGTGCAGGAGACTGTGCTGCGCGTCTGGCAGCAAGCGCCCCAGATCACGGGCAGCCTGCGCAGCTATCTGTTCAGGACCGCCCGCAACATCATGATCGACAACTACCGGAAGGCCCAGCGGCGCCCCCGTGAAGCCACCGAGCGTGATCTGGCAGACCCGGCCGATGGTGCCGAACGCATTGACGAGCTCCTCAACCGGGTCCTCATGGAGGAAGCGCTCCTGCGGCTCAGCACTGAGCACCGGGATGTCCTCATCGCGCTTCATTACCGCCGTCATACGGTCCAGGAGGCATCAATCAGGTTGAACATTCCAAGCGGCACAGTGAAGTCCAGGGCGTTTTACGCCGTGCGGGCGCTCCGCACGATCCTTGAGGAGATGGGGGTGCAGCGGTGAACCAGACTGGACTGCATCAACTGCTCGGCGCCTACCTGCTGGGCGGTCTGGAGCCTGCCGAGGCCGCCCAATTCGAGCAGCATCTGACGACGTGTTCGGACTGCCGGCAGGAGCTCGATGAGCTGGCAAGCCTCCCGGCCCTGCTGGATGCGATCCCCGTGCCCGACGCCGTCGCCCTCGGCGCTGCCCCCACTGCGGCGGCCGGCCGTGAACCGCGAACGGCCCTGCCCGTCCCGGTTCCGGTGCCGCGGAGGCTGCTCGATGAACTCTCCGCCCGACGCCGGAAAGCGCGTCGCCGGTGGGCTGCGGCGGCGGCCGCCGCTGCTGCCGCGTGCCTCGCGCTCGGGGTCCTGTCCGCACCGCTGCTTAGCCCGCCGGCCAAACCCGACGCCAGCTATTCGGTGCAGGCCAGCGACGGGCTGCAGGTCACCGTGGGTCTGGTCAAGAAGACCTGGGGAACGGAACTCGCGGTCGATGGCCGCAGCCTGCCGGTGGACGGCACGTTCTCGCTCTGGGTCAAGGACCGCGACGGCGGCGAGGACCGCGCCTGCGCCTGGACGGCCACGCCCAGCGGCAAGGTCAAGATCACCGGCGCCACCCCTGTGCAGCTCGCCAGCATCGCCGGCGTCGAGATGCGGAACGGGGAACAGCAGACCGTCGCCGTCATCGCGGTGCCGCAGGGATAGCCGGATTCCCCTATTTTGTCTGACCCCGCTGCTGTACTGATGGTGGGGGAGCGATCAGGTTCCCCTCAGCTGTGGCTGCAGGGCCGCACCGGCGATGGGGGATTCGTTATGGAACAGGCATATGTGGTTGTCACCTCGGGGAAAGACCTCGCGCTGCGCCTGATGGCGAACGGACGGACCAAACCTGCGGCCGTGGTCTCCTGGCATCCGGAGCAGCGTCGTGACCAGATCGACGTCGAGCACATCGCCCGGGAAGTCGGGGGTCTGGCCGACGTCTTTTGGCTGGAAAACGGGCCGGAAAGTTACGCCTTTGGAGACAGCCTTCCGGCCGGGGCGCACGTGTTCGGAAACGCCGCACGGGTCTACTCGGAGGACCTTCGCTGGCTGCGCGACGTGCACCGGAGCCCGCTGCGGATCGCGCGGGACGGCCAGTCCGCGGTCCGCGCGGCCGAAGACATCATCGAGGACGTCCTGAGCCTGATTGCCGTGGTTCCGCAGCAGGAAGCGCCGGTCCGCACTTTGCCGCGGCGTGTCCGGGGCGCCGTCAAGTTCTTCACGAATGCCGGGTCCCGCGCCGTTGTCGAACTGGGCGACGGCAGTTGCTGCACCATTCAACGCGAACACGTGGTCCCGCCTGTTCGACTCGACTGGATGCTCTCCCAGGGACAAAATGTTGAAGGTCTCCTCAATGAAGAAGCCAGGACCCTGGACATCAACGCCCTGTTGACCCCGCCCCGGCTAGCTGCCCTGTACCAGCCCGGGGATCTGGTCCTGGCACTGGCCGAGGAAGTCTGCGCCTCCAGCGCGAAACTCACGCTCTACCCCGGTTCCACCTGGACCGTGGGCGCGCTGCGGATATCCTCGAATCCCCTCGACACCGTGGACAGCCTCGTCACGGAAGGCGAAGTCGTGGTGGCCCGGTTCCTTCGCGAGAAGGGGGCAGTGGCGCTGTCCCTCATCGATGTGGACGATGACGAGGACGTTAAGGAGTCGCCAGCGCTGCTCACGGGCGGAACCCCCTGGTTGCGGGCCGGCCGGCATCTGGCCGAACGGGCCGCCGTGACTGCCGTGACGCCTCCTGACACAGGCGCCGCGAGGGATGATCCCGCGCCCGCGGCGAAACCCGCAACTGCGCTGAGGTCAGCGCTGCTGCAGCTCGACGCGGAACGGCGGAAGGTGGCCGGCCTCCAGGAACTCGTGGCGTCGTCCGGCAAAGCCGGGGCCGAGCTCGTGAGCCTCCATCAGTCCCATGATGACCTGAGGCAGCAACTGGAGGCCGAACTGGCGCTTGCGGACGAGCTCCATGGCCAGTTGGAGGCGGAGGGGAGCCGCGCGGACAAGCAGTTGGAGGAACTCAGGAACCTGCGCACGCGCAAACGGGAAACACAGCGGGCGCTCCAGCGTGCGGCCGCCGAATCGGACGGGTTGTTCGAGACTCCGGCGGAACGCCTGAGGCACGACGTCTACCTTTCCTGGGTGAAGAGCACCCCGTCGGCGGACAAGGCCCGGCTGGCGTTGCCTCTTCACTGGACCGCGGGCCCGGACTTCGCGGACACGCTCTATTCCTTCACCGAGCCCGGCGTCGTGAGTAAGGCGCTCAAGGCCGTGGCCGAGGTCCTCACCGGTGCTGCCGAGCGGAACCCGGCCCGGGAACTCCACGCGTTGCGGGTGAACTCCGGCGGCGACTCTCCCCAGGTCGTGCGGGCGGACGGTGCCAGATGCTTCCGTGCTGCGGTCGAAAAGAAGGTGGCATCGGCGCGGCGGCTGCACTTTTGGCGGCTTCCGGACGGGACCATTGAGCTCTCGCGCGTCGTGGTCCACGACGACTGCAGGCCTTAACGGCACGTACACAGCTCAGATGCCGGGACGGGTCAGGACCCGGCCCGCGCGCAGGACCGTGTGCAGGCCGAAGCCGCCGTCCACCGCCACAACGTCGGCGCGCCTTCCCGTTCGCAGGCTCCCGGCCTCACCGTCCAGCCCCAGAATCCTGGCGGGGACCAGGGTTGCTGCCTTCACCGCATCGGCGGGACTCACGCCGGCTGCAATGGTCCGGCGCACCACCTCAAGCAGCGTGGCCGTGCCGCCGGCGAGGGCGCCGCTCCCCGGCAGGGACGCCACGCCGTCGCGCACCACAACGGCGGAGGGCCCGAGTTCAAAGTCGCCGTCGGGCAGCCCGGTTGCTGCCATGGAATCCGTCACGAGGGCGATGTTGTCGGCGCCCACCAGCTCGAAAACCATCCGGACGGTCTCAGGGTCGAGGTGGACGCCGTCGCCGATGAGCTCGACGGCGATGGCGCCGGCGGCGGCCAGGCGCAGGCAGGCGGCGACAGGTCCGGGGCTCCGGTGGTGCAGGGGTGGCATCGCGTTGAACAGATGGGTCACAGTGGGCCGGGCGGACGTCCCAAAGGGCCCGGCCCTGCCGGCGTCGCTGGCCACCGCAAGGAGGTGTGCTGCCGCCGTCAGGGACGCGGCGGCGGTGCGGGCATCCGCGTCGGTGTGGCCCAGTGAGGGCGTGACGCCATGCTGGGCGAGCATGGTGACCAGTTCGCCGGCGCCGGGCAGTTCGGGAGCGTAGGTCATGGTCTTGAGGGTTCCGCCGGCCGCCGCCAGCATCTCGCGGAGGAGTTCGAAATCGGGGTTGCGGAGCCACTCGGGGTTCTGCGCTCCGCAGCGGGCGGGGGACAGGAAGGGGCCTTCGGAATGGACCCCTGCGATGAGGCCTTCGGACGCCAGGACCCGCAGCACGCCGAGTGCGCGCAGAAGCTCTTGACCCGAAGCGGTGACCAGGCTGGCCAGCAGGGTTGTGGTCCCGCTGCGGTGCAGGAACTCCACGGCGTCCCGGCAGGCCTCGCTGTCCGAGGTGGGGAAGCCGGCGCCGGCCGCGCCGTGGCAGTGGAGATCGATCAGGCCCGGGAGGATCAGGCCATCCGGCGGGAGATCGAGTTCCACTGCGCTGTCGAACGCTGCGCCGTCGAACGCTGCGCCGTCGAACACTGCGCCGTCGAACACTGCCTGAGCGGTGGCGTTGAAGCCGGTCCGGGGCCCGGCATAGGCGATCCGGCCGCCGGCCACGGCCACGACAGCGTCAGCGTAGCTGAACCCGTCTGTCAGCATTGTCCCGCGCAGGATGTAGCTTTCACGGGGTGCGGCCTCGGAGGGAACGGGGCTGTTCATGGGGGCCTTTCGGGTCCGACGCGCGGCCATACCGGGTGGCGGTGGCTCCGCCGTCTGCCGCTACATCTTGGCGAGTTTGGCGCGGACCACCATGAAGACGCCGTAGCAGATCAGTCCTGCGCCCACGGCGGCCAGCATGTAGATGCCGAACGGCTGCTCGCGCAGGGCCTTCAGCCCGCCGTCGAGTCCGGTTGAGTCCTCGGGGTGCGCTGTCACCGTGGCGAGGACCACCAGCAGCCCCGCCAGCAGCAGGGCGATGCCCTTGGCCACGTAGCCCGCCACGCCCAGGACGGTCAGCGCCGTGCGTGCCTTTTCCGAGGCCGGAAGCCGGAGGTACTTGAGGAAGGACTGGCGGAAGCCCCGGACGGCGTAGATGATGCCCGTGACGGCAATCCCGGCACCGGCGGCGAGCAGGAGCGCGTATCCGCCGGGGGCCTGCATGACGGCGACGGTGAGGTCGCTGGTGGAGCGGCTGTTCTCCTTGCCCGCTCCCATGGCAAAGGACGCGAAAGTCACGGCCAGCCCGGCGTAGACCACGGCCTGGAGGGCGGCTTTGAGTTTCTTCCCGAGTTTTTTCTTGGCGGGCAGATGGTCAAAATCGAAGATGGCGTCGCTGGTCTGCCAGAGGGCCAGGGCCACGCAAGCCGCAAACGAGACCCAGAGCAGAAGGGGCCCCGCCGGCTGGCTGGCCAGTTGTTCCACGGCCCCGCTGACGTCCGCCTGGCCCTGGCCGCCCATGGCAAGCCGGATCGCGACCAGGCCAATCAGGAAATGCAGGAGGCCGCTGACGGCGAAGCCCGCCCGCGCCACCACCTCCAGCGGCCTGGAATTGGTGAGGTCTTCCGCCGCATCAGCGGCACCCTTGAGTTCTCTTTTGATGGTCGGTCCTTCAGATGGCTCTGCTCGTCAGCCGGAAGCGAGTCCCGGCGCATTCGTTCCCGTAATGGTGCCACGCGGATCCGCTTGCCGACAGCACCTTGGCGTGCTGCGTTCCGGTGGTCAGCGCCGCCGGTAGCTGAGATCGAAGATGAGGCGGCCGGCGTCGTGCGCTTTGTTCTCGAAGCTCGTCAGGACCCGGCCGCCGAAGCGCGGCGCCCAGCCCCCTACCTCGTCGGTGCCCTCGTTGGGGCCGGTGTGTTCGGTGCTCACCGGGGCGCGGCCCTCCTTGACGGGAGCCCCGCCAACGAGGGACTCGACGCCGGACTCCCACACCTGCGTGAGCGGGCTGTCGGGGCCGCTGCGCTCGCCATCGTGCAGGTTCTCGAAGTCGGGGGAGTCCGCCAGGACCTCGCGGACGTGGACCGCGTAGTTGGACCAGTCCGTCGCGATGCGCCAGATCCCGCCGGGTTTGAGGGCGCGCGAGGCGAGGGCCGCGA
Source organism: Arthrobacter sp. SO5 (assembly GCF_020532805.1). Lineage (GTDB taxonomy): Bacteria > Actinomycetota > Actinomycetes > Actinomycetales > Micrococcaceae > Arthrobacter. Next base: position 16,792 of record NZ_MQTQ01000035.1, read on the forward strand.
ACGCGGGCTGGATGAGGCGGCGCTTGTGGTGCCGGGACTTGTGCCACGGGTCCGGAAAGAAGACCCACAGTTCGGTTACGGAACCGGCCGGCAGCATGGTGGCCAGCACCTCGGGGGCGTTCGCCTCCACCACGCGGACGTTGCCCAGGCCGCGGCTGTTGATCTTGATGAGTGTGTTGGCGAGTCCCGGGGTGTAGACCTCCACCGCCAGGAAGTCCACATCGGGGTTCTCTTCGGCGGCGTGGCAGACGGCGTCGCCGAGGCCCGAGCCGATCTCGACAATCAGCGGGGCGGTGCGGCCGAATTCGGCTTCGGCATCGAACTCGTAGTCCGGGTGGACGGAAGTATTGGCGATATGGCGCGGGACGTCGATGGCCCAGCGGTCCGAGTGCTCCTCCCAGGCGACCTGCCGCCGGCCCTGCAGGCGCGTTCCGCGGCGGACGAAGCTGACCGGGCGGCCGCCGTAGGTGCCGAAGGAGGCCTGCGTGCCGGGGGTCACCGGGCGCGATGGCTGCGGCGGCTGGGGGGATTCTGGGGATTCATTCATCCCTTCCAGAATAGTGGAGTTCCGGCGGCACGGGGCCTGCCAGAATGGGGTCCGTGACTGTACCGAAAAGCTCCCAGGCCTTCACCGCCGACGGCAACGAGGCCGCGGACCGCCGGATCCTGCTGGTAGACGCCGAGATCGACGACGTCCCCGCGGCGGAGCCCACCCGGGTCGGCAGCCGCCGGACCCTGGCCTATCTGGGTGTGTGCCTGGTCCTGATCGGGCTCAACCTCCGCACCGTCTTCTCCAGCTTCTCCGCGGTCCTGCCGGAGGTGACGGCCGACGCCGGGCTGCCGGGCTGGGCGGTCGTCGTCCTGACCACCGTGCCGGTGACCCTGCTGGGAGTCTTCGCCCCGTTGGCCCCCGTTTTGGCCCGCCGCTTCGGGGCCGAGCGGGTGCTGCTGGGCGCCATGGCGGTGCTCACAGCCGGGCTCCTGCTGCGGCCCCTGGAGGCCGGGGACGCCGGGCACCTTCCTGCCTTGCTGGCCGGAACGGCGGCCTGCGGTGCCGCGATTTCCCTCTGCAACGTCCTGCTGCCCGGCCTGGTGAAGCGTGACTTCCCGCATCGGCTCGGCCTGATGGGTGGCCTTTACACCACGGCGATCTGTGCCTCCGCTGCCCTTGGTGCCGGTTTCACCTATCCGGTGTTCAGCGCGACGGGGGAGTGGACGGCGGCTCTGCGGATCTGGGCGCTGCCGGCCGGCGTCGTGCTGCTGTTGTTCCTGCCGCTGGCCATCCGGCAGCGCCAGGGCCGGCACCAGAGTGTGCAGGCCGGGGTGAATGTGTGGCGCTCGGCGGTCGCGTGGCAGGTGACCATCTTCATGGTGCTGCAGGCGATGATGTCCTTCAGTGTTTTCGCCTGGCTGGCGCCGATCCTGCGCGAACGCGGGGTGGACGGCGGCACGGCCGGCGTGATCGTCTCAGTCTCGATCGTGCTACAGATGTTGGGGTCCTTGTTCGCCCCGGCGCTCGCCACCAGGTTCCGGGACCAGCGCGCGATCAACACCGTGGTGGCACTGATGACCGGCGGCGGCTTCGCGCTTAGCATCTTCGGCCCGCTCGAGCTGATCTGGCTGTGGACCGGGCTGCTGGGCCTGGGCCAAGGCAGCCTGACCGCCGTCGCGCTGACCATGATCATGGTCCGGACCCGGGACGGGCACACCGCCGCGCACCTGTCCGGCATGATGCAGGGGGTGGGCTATGGGGTGGGGTCCACCGGCACCCTGATGGTCGGCCAGCTGCACCAGGCCACGGGGTCCTTCGCGGCCGCGGGCGTGCTGTTCCTCGCCGTCGGCTCGCTGGCCGCGGTGTTCGGCTTCCGCGCCGGGAGGAACCGCGTCATCGGCGGCTGACGGCTGCGTCACGGGGCCGTTAGCGCAGAGGAGTGTCGCGGGCCTGCTCCGCGGCTGCCGCTTCGACGCCGGCGAGCAGTTGGTCCAGAACACGCTCGTAGTGTGCTGCGCTGCCGTAACCGGCCAGCGATGCGGCTGCCGCGAGACTCAGGGGATACTCCGGGGGAGCCGGCGGCAGCGGGTCCGGGGCGTGTCCGTCCCCGCCGCGGGCCGTCACAAAGGATGACCAGCCATAGTTCAAGGCGATGATCCCGCTGAAGGTTGCGACGGCGCCGTCCCCGGCAATGCCCCCGCGGCCGAGGATCCGTAGGGCCGTTTCGCCGATCGGCAGTGCGTTCGGGCCTGGGTAGGGGTGGCCGATGAGGGCGCCGATGGCCCAGGGGTGGCGGTTCAGGAGCTCGCGATGGCGGCGGGCGAAGCCCCGCAGTTCGCTGATCCAGTCGCCGGACTCCGGCGGCGGGCGGAAGCGTCCGAGTACCCGGTTCAGCAGTGCATCGACCAGTTCTCCCTTCGTGCCGAAATAGCGGTAGAGCGCCATGGGCGAGGCCCCCAGCTCGGTGGCGACAGCCCGGATGGTCAGGCTCTCGAATCCTAGGGCCGCGACCGTTTCTGCCGCGTCGAGGATTGCTTCCACGGTGAGGGTGTTGCGGGGACGGCGGGACCGGGGGGCTGCTTGGACATCGTGGGGCATCGTGCCGCTTTCTTCACAAAGGCTCTTGCGTACAGTGTATGTTATGACATAACGTACAACGTATACAAACTCGTCCGTAGGAGGCTGAAGATGTCGCTGTACCGTTGGTTGCTGACTTTCTTGGGATTTCCGCTGGGGGGCTGGCTGGCGGCCGTTCTGGTGGGCCCGGTTCATGATCCGGCCGCGGCGGCTGCGGCCGGGGCCATCGCCGGCGCCGTGATCGGCCTGGCCCAGTGGTGGGCTTTGCGGTCCCGCGCCGGCTGGCGCTGGCCGGTCGTCACGGCCTCCGGGATGGCAGCCGGAAGTGCCCTCGCCGTGGTGGCCACCGGAGCCGCCACGACTCCGGGTGCCCTGGCGCTGGGCGGCCTGGTTTCCGGGTTCGTCGTGGGCGCCGGCCAGGGCCTCACCCTGGGCGGGGGACCTCGTGCCGCCGCGGTTTGGACCCTCGCAGTGGGGCTGGCCTGGGGGGCCGGATGGTTTGTCACCGCCAACGTCATCGTTGACGCGGAGCGTGGCTACGCTGTCTTCGGAGCAAGCGGTGCCGTGGTGGCCACCATGCTGACCGGACTGGTCCTCCGCCGCATCCTCGGTCCGGCGGGTAAGCGCGTCGTGCCGCCCGCTTCGGCGACCGAGCCCGGGTTCGCCCGATGAGCGCCACCGTCACAGCCGCCGTGCTGCTGATCGCGTTGCCGCTCGCGTTCAACTCGGCCTTCGCAGTGCTGGCCGCCACGTTCGACTACCCCGACATCCTGCGCCGGCCGACGGCCGAAATCCTTGATCGCTTCCGGAAAGGCGGCTCCGGGCTGGTGCTCCTGTGGTGGGCATTCGCCCTGACGGCCGTGCTCCTGGCGCCGCTGGCCGTGCTGCTGGCCGCCTCCCTTGACGGCGCCGACCCGGTCCTGCTCGATGCAGGAGTCACCGTGGGAGTGCTGGCCGCCGGCGTGCAGTTCCTCGGACTGATCCGCTGGCCCTTCCTCGTCCCTTACCTCGCTCGGGCCGACGCCGAACCCGGTGCGACGCCCGCCCGCCGGGAAGCGATAGACGTCGTCTTCCAGTCCTTCAACAGGTATCTGGGTGTCGCGGTCGGCGAACACCTCGGGTTCCTTTTCACCGGCGCCTGGAGCATTCTGGCCGGCGCCGCCATGACCCAGGGCACGGCGGTACCGGGCTGGCTGGGAATGGCGGGCATCGCCGTCGGCGCCGTCCTGGTGCTCTGTTCCCTCGAATTCGTAGGGCCATTCGAGCCGTATGGGTGGAAACTCGCCGGGGCACTGACGCCGGTTGCCTATGTGATCTGGTCCCTGTGGCTCGTCGCCACAGGCGTCGCGCTGCTGGTTTGAGTCGGGACCGCCGCCTCCGGCGCGGCTGCGACCGGACGCCCCGCTGACGCTGAAGGGGTGCGCCCCGGCCGCCGGCTGTGGCATGCTTCCCCTTGAGTCAACTTCCCGGTTCGGCCGGGAAGCGCCGCCCGGCAACGGGCCTGGACCTCAACGTTGCTTAGGCGTCGCAGTTCCGTCCATCACTACCGATCAGGCCGCCATCTTGCCCCGAACCGCCCCCGCTCCGAGTCTGGAATCAGCCGGCATCTTCCACCGCGATTACCTGCTGGTGACCCTGGGCGCCTGCGCCCTCGTGTTCCTGGCCGCCTTCGAATCGCTGGCAGTGACCACGGTCATGCCGCTGGTCAGCCGCGAGCTGGACGGCGCAAGCCTCTACGCCCTGGCGTTCGCTGGTCCGTTCGCCACCGGCGTCATCGGCATGGTGGCTGCCGGCAACTGGTCCGACCGGCGCGGCCCCGTTGGCCCCCTGTACGCTTCGGTGGCCCTGTTCGCGCTGGGCCTGCTGATCGCGGGGACAGCCGCGAGCATGACTGCCCTCGTCGCCGGCCGGCTGGTCCAGGGACTGGGCGGCGGCGCCATGACGGTGGCGCTGTACGTGGTGATCGCCCGGGTCTATCCGCCGGCGCTGCACCCGAAGATTTTCGCCGCGTTTTCCGCGGCATGGGTGATTCCCTCCCTGGTGGGTCCCTTCGCCGCGGGCCTCGTGGCGCAGCTCGCGAGTTGGCACTGGGTGTTCCTCGGCGTGGTGGGGCTGGTGGTCCCGGCCCTGCTGATGATCGTGCCGGCCCTGCGCGGGCTGCGCGGCACACCCGACGCCGGGACCCGGGACGACGCCGGGACCCGGCCCGGCGCCGGGAACCCGGACGACTCCGGCCCGGCGGTCGGCTCCACCCCCGCCCCGCGCGGGTCCTCGGGCTACGGCAGGCTGGCCTGGGCCGCCCTTGCGGCGCTCGCCGTGCTCGGCCTGAACCTCTCCTCCCAACTGCCAACGGCCGGCGGAATCGTGGCCGTCGCCGCCGTCGTCGTTGCGCTCATCGCCGTCCGCCCGCTGGTGCCGCGGGGAACCCTGACAGCCCGCCGCGGCCTCCCCAGCGTCATTCTCACGCGCGGACTGGCCGCGGCCGCGTTCTTCGGGGCCGAGGTCTACCTGCCGTACCTGCTGGTGGAGCGGTACGGTTTCTCGCCAACGTTCGCCGGACTGACCCTCACCGGCGGTGCCGTGGCCTGGGCTACAGCCTCCGCAGTCCAGGGCCGGCTCGGGGCACGCCTGGACCACCGCCGGGCGATCCGGATCGGCGCGGCCCTGGTGCTCGCCGCCGTCGTGCTGGTGCTCGCGACGACGGTACTCAACTGGCCCGGCGCCGTTGCGATCGCTGCCTGGGTTTTGGCCGGGGGCGGCATGGGGCTGATGTACGCGCGCCTCAGCGTGATGACCCTGGCCCTGTCCAGCAAGGAGGCCCAGGGCTTCAACAGTTCGGCAATGTCCATTTCCGACTCGCTGGGCGCGGCGCTGTCCCTCGCCACCACGGGGATCATTTTTACTGCCTACACTGCGACGGACGCGGCCGGCACGACGGCGGCGTCCTTCGCCGGGGTCTTCGCCCTCACCGCGCTGATCGGCGCCGCAGCCGTCGTGGTTGCCCCGCGCGTCACCGCGGGGCGTCCGTCCGCGCGGTCCAGCTGACGCCGAAGAAGGCGAGCGTAGGGCAGGCCACGGAGGTCACGATGGTGAAGGCGGAAATCAGGGAGTCGCCGGCGCGCGTTAGGCCAGCAGCGCGGGCGCGAGTGTTGCCACGGTCACCGCGTGCACGGCGGCGATGCCGAGGTTCGAGAGCACGACGGGGTTGCGCAGGGAGTGCCGCACCGTGATGACCGTCAGGACTTTGTAGATGATCTGCACGATCAGCAACGAGGCCGCGGCGGTCTCGAGCAGGGGAGTCGCGCCGGCGGCCGCGACGCCGGCCAGCAGCGAGCAGGAGACGAACAGGATCGACAGGTAAATGGCGAGCAGGATGTCGCGCCCCGCCGTGCGCCCACCCCACGCGTACGTCGCAGGGCGCCCCTGACGGATGAGCACAAGGCTGACCGGAACCAGCACTGCGATGTTGAGCAGGAGCGAGACGATCAGCATGCGCCCACCCCTGGCGGGAGGGTCACCGACGTCATGAATGTCATAGCTTCAAAAATACTGGATATGACGGATCACGGCGTCGGTTACTGGCCTTCGCTGCCGGCGCCGGGGCTCAGCGGGCGGCGAGCCGGGTGGCGCGCAGCACCGCGTCCGTCAGGGCGGCGGCCTCGCCGTCGGGCCCGAAGGCGCTGCGGTGCCGCGTGTCGACGACGTCGAGCCGCCACTCGGGTGCCGCAATCCCCAGTTCGCCGGCCAGTTGTTCGGCCGTGTAGAACCTCTCCGCCGCATGATCATGGTGCTGCCCCCATGGCGGCAGGCCGTCGGGGTGGTGGCCCACGATCAGCAGCACCCCTCCGGTCCGCACCGCCGCGGCGGCCAGCTGCAGGGCCTGCTGCCAGGGCATCACGGTGGAATGCAGGAACTGGGCCGTGACCAGATCGAAGAGCTCTCCGGGCACCCAGGTGGCCAGATCCTGCTGCACCCACGTGATGCTCCCGGCCTGCCCGCGCTCCCGGGCATGCGCTTTAGCCCGTTCCAGCGCGACGGCGGAGACGTCGACGGCGGTCACCGTCCAGCCGCGGCTGGCGAGCCAGATGGCGTCGGCTCCCTCGCCGCAGCCCAGATCCAGGGCCGTGCCGGGCGGCAGGTCCGCCGCCTCCGCGGTCAGCTGCGGATTGGGTTCGCCGCTCCAAATCCTGGCCCGGCTGCGGTACTTCTCGTCCCACAGCTGGGCCGCCGTCCCGCCGTCGGAGTGCTGGTGCTCCGCCATGTGTTCTCCTCCTGATGGTGGTTCACCTCATCATTGCAGGCGACGATTCGAACGGCGAGGGCGGAAGTCGAGCAGGTGCGGGAACTCCGGACGTGCGCAGTGGGAGCGGTGTCCTGCCCCAGGCGCCCGATCCGCGCGATGCGGGCCGGACCGGTCCCGGATGGTAGGCTGGTGGAACTTGATGTGCAGTGATGCCCACTTTGATCTTGAATGATCGGTCCGGTTCATCAACCGGTTCGCCTGCTGGATTCCACCCGGAATCCGATGGCAGGGAGTGGGTCTTTTCATGTGAGAGGCACATCCTGCGTCGATGAACGCGTTCTATTTGGTCCCGGCCGCCGCTTCCGCAAGGCGAGTGGTAGCCCGGTTGATCACCTGACTTTTCTTCGGCGAACCCCTGGGCCAACCGGCACCTGGGGCCGATATCCGTATGGATACCGCCTGAAAGACCTTAAACCACATGACTACTTTTGCTGCCCTCGGCACGCCCAAGGCGCTCGCCGACACCCTGACCGCTCAGGGAATCCTGGAACCGTTCCCCATCCAGGTCAAGACTCTCCCGGACACCCTGGCCGGACGCGACGTCCTGGGCCGCGGCCGCACCGGCTCCGGCAAGACCATCGCTTTCGCCATCCCGCTTGTAGCACGACTCGCTGAGCGGGAGGCCAAGCACTTCCGCAAGCCGGGCCGTCCCATGGGCCTGGTCCTTGCCCCCACCCGTGAACTGGCCACCCAGATCAACGCCACGATCGAGCCGATGGCCAAGGCCATGGGCCTGACCACCACCGTGATCTACGGCGGCATCTCCCAGGCGCGCCAGGAAAAGGCCCTGCGTGCCGGCGTGGACATTGTCATCGCCTGCCCGGGCCGCCTGGAGGACCTGATCCGCCAGCGCATCCTGACCCTCGAGGCCGTCGAGATCACCGTCCTGGACGAGGCCGACCACATGGCCGACCTCGGCTTCCTGCCGGTGGTCAAGAAGCTCATGGACATGACCCCCACCCAGGGCCAGCGCCTGCTCTTCTCCGCCACCCTGGACAACGGCGTGGACAAGATCGTCCAGCGTTACCTGTCCAACCCGCTGACCCACTCCGTGGATGATCCGCAGGCCGCGGTGACCACCATGGAACACCATGTGCTGGTCGTCAACGACCAGACCGTCAAGAAGCAGCTGATCGTCGAGCTCGCCTCGGGCGCTGGCCGCCGCATGCTCTTCATGCGCACCAAGCACCATGCCCGCAAGCTGGCCAAGACCCTGACCGACGCCGGCATCCCCGCCGTCGATCTTCACGGCAACCTTTCGCAGAACGCCCGTGACCGCAACCTGGCCGAGTTCTCCTCCGGCGAGGTCCGCGTTCTGGTCGCCACCGACGTCGCCGCCCGCGGCGTCCACGTCGACGACGTCGAACTGGTCATCCACGTGGATCCGCCCACGGAGCACAAGGCGTACCTGCACCGCTCAGGCCGTACGGCCCGCGCAGGCTCCGACGGCACCGTGGTCACGCTGACGCTCCCGGAGCAGCAGTCCGACGTCAAGAAGCTCATGAAGGCTGCCGGCGTCGAGGTCAACTTCGAGCGCGTTACCGCCAACTCCCCGCTGGTTGCCCAGCTGGTCGGCGAAATCGCCGACAAGATCGATCCGCGCACCCGCGCCGCGCTGCTGGCAGCCAAGTCCAACCAGGGCGGCGGCAACTCCACCGGTGCCAATGCCGAGCGCAAGCGCGCCCGCCGCACCACCCAGGCGGCACCCACTGCGGGTGGCCGGGGTGGCCGTGGCGGACGCGGACGCGTCGGAACCGAGGCTCCCCGCACCGATCTTCCGCGTGCCGAGCGCCGTGCCGTGGCCTACGAGGGCCAGGCTGCCGCGCGCAACGCTGCAGAGCGCGTCATCGAGCGCAACGAGGACCGGCAGGATGCAGAGCGCGCCGAGCGCCGCAGCGCCCGTGCCCGCTCAACATCGTATGGCGCGCACCGGAACGATGTTCCGGCTGCAGGCGGCCGTGCCGCGGCCGGCCGCGGCTCGGACGGACGCGCCGCAGAAGGACGCAGCGACGCCCGGGGCGCCTCGGCTCCCCGCAGCGGCGCACCGCGCAGCGGCGGCGCACCCCGCACGGGTGGTGCCCCCCGCACGGGTGGCGCAAGCGGCGGCCAGCGCAGCGGACGTCCGGCAACCGGCCAGCGTGCAGCTGCCGGCGCCAAGTCCGGCAACGCCGGTGGCAACGCGGCTGTCTGGTCCTCCAACACCGGCGGCACCTCGGGCGGTTCCTACGCCGGCGGCGGCAACAACCGCTCCAGCGAAGGCCGTCCGGCACGCACCGGCGGACCCCGCCGCGCGTCAGCCCCGGCGTCGAACGAACGCCGCAGCCGCTAATAATTAGCCTGCTCGCTACCTAAAGTGGCTGGCGATGCGCAAAATGCCGGTCGCTACGGGAATTCCCGCAGCGATCGGCATTAAGCGCAGCGCAAACCACCCGGCGCAGCGATAAGCTACCAGCCGCGGGCGCGCCACTCCTCCAGGTGCGGGCGTTCCGCACCGAGGGTGGTGGGCTTGCCGTGGCCCGGATGCACCACGGTGTCATCCGGATACACGTCGAACAGCCGCTCGCTCACATCGGTGATCAGCCGGGCGAACCTCGCCGGATCATTCTGGGTGTTGCCCACCCCGCCGGGGAACAGCGAGTCGCCGGAGAAGATGTGCGCCGGCCCCGCGGGGTCCCGGTACACGAGGGCGATCGAACCCGGTGTGTGGCCACGCAGGTGCACAGCCTTCACGTCGAAGCCGTCGAAGTTGCCGACGTCCCCGTGATCCAGCAGTACATCCACCGGCACCGGCAGCTCCGGGGCGTCATCCGTCCCGGACGCCGTCTTCACCCCGGTGGCCGCCACCAGGCCCGGCAGCGCACGGACGTGGTCCCAGTGCTGGTGGGTGGTGGCAACCAGCGCCAGCTTCGGCGCCGCGGAGGTATCCGCGGCGGCGTCGGCAAGCAGCCCCTGGATGGCGGCCAGATCATCGGCCGCATCGATCAGGAGCTGCGCTCCGGACGCCTTGGCCGTGAGCAGATACACGTTGTTGTCCATCTCGCTGACCGAAATCCGGCGGATGGTGATGTCACGTAATGAGTGAATGAGCGAGTCCATGGGCTTCAGTCTACGAAAGACGCTATTCACGGCCCTGGGACACCCAGTTGGGGTCCGCCGAACGGGAGCCGACGACGGCGTCCGCGGCGGCGTCGAGCGTCTCGAGTTGCGCTGGGGTGAAGTCGAGCGCCAAGGCCAGGGCTCCCCAGTTTTCATCGATCCGGGCCGCCTTGCGCGTGCCGGGGATCGGGACCACCGGCAGGCCCAGTGTCCGGCCCTTCGCCAGCAGCCAGGCGAGGGCAACCTGGGCGGGCGTCGCCGGTTTGCCGGCGACGGTCAGCTCGGCGGCGACGGCCTGCACGGCGGCCACCACGGCCTGGTTGGCGCCCGCGGCGTCCTGGGCGAAACGCGGGATGTTGCGGCGGAAGTCGTTACTTCCCAGTTTGGACGCGTCCACGGTGCCGGTGAGGAATCCCCGGCCCAGCGGCGAATAGGGGACGAAGCCCACCCCGAGTTCGGCCGCCGCAGGAACAACGTTGCGTTCCACATCGCGGCTCCAGATGGACCACTCGCTCTGGACCGCGGCGATCGGGTGGATACTGCTGGCTTCACGCAGCTCCTCGGCCGTTACCTCGGACAGGCCAAGATGCCGCACCTTGCCGGCCTGCACCAGCTCCGCCATGGCCTCCACGGTTTCCACAATCGGAACGCGGAGGTCCCGGCGGTGCATGTAGTACAGGTCGATGGCATCCGTGCCGAGGCGTTGCAGGCTGCGGTCCACCGCCTGCCTCACGTAGGCGGCATCGCCCCTGACGTCCGTGTAGCCGGTTCCCGGTGTTCCCACCAGGCCGAACTTGGTGGCCAGCTGCACCTCGTCCCGGCGCCCTTTGAGCAGCCGCGCAATCAATTCCTCATTGCTGCCCCCGCCGTAGATGTCCGCCGTGTCGATGAAGCTGACGCCGGCATCCACTGCGTGGTGCAGGGTCTTCAGGGCCTCAGCCGGGTCTACGTCCCCGTACACGGGGGTCAGGGCCATGCCGCCGAACCCCAAGGGACTCACGTCGAAGCCGTCGCCGAGACGGACTGGTGCTGCCATCATCTGGATCTCCCATTCGCTGTTTCTACCCCCAACCCCGGGCCGCTCAGGGGTATTCCAGCGCTCCTGCCCGGTCGCTTCCCGCGGGCGGGTCGCAGCCACGGCGTGCCGCTCTGAAAAGCCCCTCCGGGCCAGGACTAACCGGGAGGGAGCGTCTGGGTGCCGGCGGTGGTGACGGCCGTGTCTCCGGCCGGCAGCAGCTTCAGCCCCGCCGCGCAGCCCACTATGCCGGCTATGAACAGCAGTTTCAGCGGACTGGCCGGTTCGACGCCGGTTGCCATGGCCCAGCCGACCGTCAGCGCCGCGCCGATCCCCACCCAAACGGCGTAGGCCGTGCCGAGCGGGATGCGCTTCACGGCAAGGCCAAGCCCCACCATGCTCAGCGTGGCCGTCACCGCGAAGACCGCCGTGGGCAGGGGCCGGCTGAACCCGTCGGAGAGGCCCAGGGCCGTGGCCCAGACCGCTTCCAGCACGGCAGAGGCGAGCAGGATCAGCCAGGCCAGGGTGGTAGCCGGCGTCTTGGTTGCCATTTTCGTTGTGGTGTTCTCGACCATGGCTACGCCACCAGCTTCAGGCCGACCACGCTCGCGGCGATCCCGCCGAGCAGCAGGAGCCGGGCCGTCGTCGCGCGTTCCACCTTGGTAATGTTGGCGTACGCGGAGGTCAGCACGACGCCGACCCCCACCCAGACGGCGTAGGCGGTGCCGGTCGGGATGGACTGCATGGCGACGGCCAGGCCTCCGGTGCTGGCGAGGACGGCGACGAGGAAGACGAGGCCCGGGACTAGCCGTCGGCGGCCCGTGGCCTGCGATGTGCGGTGCAAGGCGGCGGCCCAGACGGCCTCCAGCGCTCCGGAAAGAATGAGAATGATCCACGCCATGACAGCTCCTGTGGCCAGTCTTGTCGCGTGCCGGGTACTGAACCGTCGTCCGGAGGCCCCGGAAGGGCCCTCGTGTCCAAGTTTAGCAAGGCGGAGGACACAGCCCTGCGTCACAGTCCGGTGGCGTCGCTCCAGACCCTGAAGGTGCGCCCCACGGAATAGTGCTGACACGGTTCGTCCGGCGCGGTGAGGTCCCCGGCGTCGATATCGGCCGCGGCTGACACCACGGCCCGGCCCTCGGCGTTGACCAGGGTGGCGCGGCCGCCGATCCGCCGCAGAGCCGGCATGGCCCCGCGTTCAAGGCGCTGAACCGTGACGTCGATGCCCACGATTCCTGCAACAGGACCCTCCGGGCGGGTCAACACCGGGTGCGTGAAGGTCAGGACGTACTCGTCGGTGCAGAGGAAATCGACGTAGGGCCCGGTGACATGTGCCTGACCTGTTTCCACCGGGATCCGGAACCACTCGGCTTTGACATAGCGGCTGATGGAGTTGGGGCTGAAGTTGGCCAGGGCGTCCACGGGTTCCAGGTCCGGGCCCTGCCACCAGGCAATGTAGCTGCGCTCGGGCCCCAGCAACCCCGCATTGGCGATGAACCCCGCGCCCGCCGCATAGCCGCCGGGCAACTGCACCAGGTCCTCGACCACCGGCCGGATGAGCTTGTCCACTGCCGTGCCCGTGACCTTGCCGGACAGTGAGGCCAGTGCCGCACCGGTCCCAGCGGCCCACACCGCCAGCTGGTGCTCGATTCCGGCGATGGTGGAGTCGAGGTGGGCGGCGGCCCGCCCGGCGGCACCGGGTTGGGCAGCCGCTGCGGGGAGACCTGCCGGGGAGGTGGTTTCGGACATGGTGGCCGCCTTGGCTCGAAGGTTCCGGATGGGTGCGGTGAAAAACGCGCGCCGTGCGCGGCCAGCTGATCCTGCCAGTGCGGCGGTTCAGCTGAGCGGGTCAGGGAGGTGCGTTAAATT
>NZ_MQTQ01000035.1:29687-51134 GCF_020532805.1 Arthrobacter sp. SO5
GGTGCGCCCGCGGTAGCCGGCGTCGGCGCAGGGCAACAGGGTGAGGGTGCCAAGATCGGCCTGCAGCCGGATCAGCTCCCGGGCGAGCCGGGCCGAGCGGGCAATCGCGGCGACTTCCAGCAGGAACTCGGACAGCGCCAGCCGCCAGCTCAGGGAGTCGTCGTCCGCCGCGGGGATGAACGAGCGCAGCGTGGCGATGTCGGCGGCGTCGGAGCGCCGGGCCGCGACTCCGGCGCAGGCCGCGGCGATCGCCTCGTAGTGCAGCGCCAGGTCCCGGATCTGCAGCCGGCTCAGCTCGCGCAACTGCGCCAGGGCCCGTTCCCTGGAGGGCAGCACGTCGTCGGCAATGAAGCTTCCGCCGTTGCGGCCGCGAGCGGTTCGGATGATTCCCGAGGCCCGCAGCTGGGACAGGGCCTCCCGGGCGGTCACCGCAGACACTCCGAGGGCCGCGGCGAGTTCCGTTTCGTTCGGCAGCCGCTGGCCGCTGGTCAGCAGCCCGGTCTCCACGGCCTGCTCGATCCGGCAGCACACCTCGTCCACGAGCCCGCGGGATTTGATCGGCGTGAACACGGCCGCCAGGCTCCGGGAAGCGCTTTTCGGCGATAGCAACATCACAGTGCCTCCCTTCGCTGCGGCGGGCTTCGGCCACCCCGGCCCGGGCATTCGTGCGGGTCCGGGCGCCGGGTCCGGAGCGGCGCCGCCGTGCGTCGCCCGGGCTGATGACATCCTAATCCGGACTTTGCCGAGGGGTCTATACATAAATCCTATGAAGTAATAGCATTTGGGCCAGCGGCCGGGTGTGCGCTGGATCACACTCCGCTACGTGGCTCTCCCCTGGACAATCCGGCAACGACGTAAGGCGCACCGCATGACCGAAACACTGGCCGCCGGAACCTCCACAGGAACCGAAGAGGTTCCAGCAATCCGCCTGCGCAAGCTCACCAAGGTCTTCGGGGACACCGTCGCGGTCAATGCAGTGGACCTCGACATCCGCCACGGGGAATTCTTCTCCATGCTCGGTCCGTCCGGCTCCGGCAAGACCACGGTCCTGCGGCTGATCGCAGGTTTCGAGCTGCCGACGTCCGGCACCATTGAACTTGAGGGCAAGGACGTCACGTCAATGGCGCCCTTCCAGCGCGACGTCAACACCGTTTTCCAGGACTACGCACTGTTCCCGCACATGTCCCTCGTGGACAACGTCGCGTACGGCCTGCGGGTGCGCGGGATGCCCGGGAACCAGCGCCGGGAGCGGGCCAGGGAGGCCTTGGACCGTGTGCAGCTGGGCAAATTCGTCGGCCGCAAACCCGCGCAGCTCTCCGGTGGCCAGCGGCAGCGCGTTGCCCTGGCAAGGGCGCTCGTTGTGGAACCGAAGGTCCTCCTGCTGGATGAGCCGCTGGGCGCCCTGGACCTGAAGCTCCGCCAGCAGATGCAGGTCGAACTCAAGGATTTGCAGCGCTCGCTGGGCATCACCTTCATCTTCGTCACGCACGACCAGGAGGAGGCGCTCACCATGAGCGACAGGATCGGCGTCTTCAATAACGGCAGCATCGAGCAGATCGGTACGGCGCACCAGATCTACGAGCGACCCGGCGGCATTTTCGTGGCCAATTTCGTCGGCACCTCCAACATCTTCGACGCAGGCCAGGCCCGGGCCGTCTATGGCCGGGCGGAGCCCATGTGCGTTCGTCCCGAGCGGCTGCGTGTCGCCTGGACCGGGGAACCGGACCGTCGTTCGGGCACCACCTCCCGGCCGGGAACGGTGATTTCCTTCGTGTACGTCGGGCACGCCACCCAGGTCCGGGTGCAGCTCGACGGCGGTCCCGCCGTCGTCGCGCTCGTCCCGGAAAAGCTGCCCGGCAGCGACGCGGAGCTCGCGGGCCGGCCCGTCTCGGTCAGCTGGGACGACGACGCCGTCGTCTGGCTTCCGGGTACGGCCCCTGACGCGGGGCCGAACCCACACATCGATTCACCCCACATCGAAAGGTAAGGATCATGGCACCAGCAACGAAGGCCTCCCTCATTGTCGGGGTGGTTGCGGCGGCGGCGCTAGCGCTGTCCGGCTGCGGAACCAGCGGCGGAGCCGGCTCCTCGCCGTCGGCGCAGCCGGTCAAGACCGAGATCGGCACCGGCGAAGGCCAGCTGTCCATCCTCGGGTGGCCCGGGTACGTCGAGGACGGCAGCAATGACCCGGCGGTGGACTGGGTGCATCCGTTCGAACATGAGACGCAGTGCAAGGTCAGCTTCAAGCCCTTCGGCACCTCGGACGAGGCCGTGACGCTCATGCGCACCGGTCAGTACGACGTCGTCTCGGCTTCCGGGGATGCCTCATTGCGCCTGATCGCCGGCCAGGACGTGCAACCGGTGAACATGAGCTTGCTGAAGAACTACCCGGATATCTACCCCTTCCTGAAGGACAAGGCCTGGAACACCGTCAACGGCACTAACTACGGAATGCCCCACGGCTGGGGAGCCAACCTGCTGATGTACTCCACGGACAAAGTCACCCCGGCGCCCACGTCTTGGAGCGCTGTGTTTGACGACGCCGCCAAGAACACCGGCAAGGTCACTGCCTACGATTCGCCCATCTACATCGCCGATGCCGCCGTCTACCTCATGACGCACAAGCCGGAGCTGGGCATCAAGAACCCGTACGCCCTCGACAAGAACCAGCTGGCGGCCGCCGTCGATCTCCTCAAGCAGCAGCGCACGCACATCGGCGAATACTGGAGCGATGTGGTTAAAGAAGTCCAGGCCTTCACGTCCGGAAGCACCGTGGTCGGCACCACCTGGCAGGTGGGGGCGAACATCGCGGCGGCCGACGGCGCCAAGGTAGCGACCCTCCTGCCGACAGAGGGCGCCACCGGTTGGTCGGACACCTGGATGATCGGGTCCAAGACCAAGAACCAGAACTGTGCCTACAAGTGGCTCGACTACATCGCCAGCCCCACGGTGAACGCCCAGGTGGCGGAGTACTTCGGCGAATCCCCGGCCAATGCCAAAGCCTGCGATCTGGCCAAGGATCCCAATCACTGCCAGACGTACCACTCCGGTGATGCGGCCTATGCCGAAAAGATCTGGTACTGGACCACCCCGGTGGCCGATTGCCTCGATGGCCGCAAGGACGTCAAGTGCACCGACTATTCGGAATGGACCAAGGCCTGGACTGAAATCAAGGGCTGATTCCGGGCCGCAGACCACAACGACTCCGAAAAAGGACAGCCGGCCGCGACGGCCGGTAGAAACTAAGGCGAGATGGCACAACAGACGCAACAGCTTCCGCCCGGCTCACCCCCACATGCCGGGGCACCCCGGGCGAAAGCCAACGCCTTCTCGGCGCTGCTTCACCGCTCGCCCCGATTGAGGCTTGCCGCGCTGCTCACCGCGCCGGCAGGCTGGCTGGTGCTGGTCTACATCGCCGCCCTGGCGGCACTGCTGATCACCGCGTTCTGGACCGTGGACACCTTCACCGGACAGGTGTCCACGGTCTGGACCACCGAAAACATCGTCACGGTCCTGACCGATCCGGTGTATCAGCGGATCACCCTGCGGACCTTGTGGATCGCCGTGGCGGTGACTGTGATCGACCTGGTCCTCGCCCTGCCCATCGCGTTCTTCATCGCCAAGGTGGCCGGTGCCCGATGGGAGAAACTGCTCGTCGTGGCGGTGCTGATGCCACTGTGGGCGAGCTACCTCGTCAAGGCCTACGCCTGGCGGAATGTTTTGGCCGAGGGTGGGCTGCTCGAATGGCTGGGGGCGCCGATCGGCCTGTCGTCGCCGGGCTACGGCGAGACCGCCGTCATCCTGACCCTGTCCTACATCTGGCTGCCGTACATGATCCTGCCCATCTACGCGGGCTTCGACCGGGTGCCCGACTCCCTGCTCGAAGCCTCCGGGGACCTGGGCGCGAAGCCGCTGACTACCATGCGCCTTGTAATGCTTCCGCTGCTGGTCCCCTCCATCATCGCGGGCACGATCTTCACGTTCTCGCTGTCCCTGGGAGATTACATCACCGCGCAGATCGTCGGCGGGACCACCCAGATGCTCGGCACGGTGGTCTACGCCAACGTCGGCGCCGCGAACAACCTGCCGTTTGCCGCCGCTGTATCGCTGGTTCCGATCGCCATCATCATGTTCTACCTCTTCATCGTTCGCCGTTCCGGCGCCCTGAACAACCTGTAGCGCAAGGAGCATCATGAGACTTTCCCGTAGCGCCAAAGTCGTCCTTGGCGTCATTTCCGGGCTGGTGCTGCTGTTCATCTACATCCCGCTGATGCTGGTGGTGGTGAACTCGTTCAACGCGGACCGGACGTTCGGCTGGCCGCCCAAGGGCTTCACGCTGGAATGGTGGGGCAAGGCCTTTGACTCGACCGGTGTCCGGGAGGCCGTCCTTTCCTCCCTGTGGGTGGCGGTGGTGGCGACCGTCATCTCGCTGGTGCTGGGCACGCTGCTGGCGTTGTCACTGCAGCGTTACAAGTTCTTCGGCCGCGACGTCATCAACCTGCTGGTGATCCTGCCGATCGCACTGCCCGGGGTTGTCACCGGCATTGCCCTGAACAACATGTTCACCACCATCCTGGGCGTACCGCTGAGCCTGTGGACGGTGGTGATCGCCCACGCAACGTTCTGCATGGTGACCGTGTTCAACAATGCCATTGCGCGGCTCCGTCGAATGAGCGCCGGCCTGGAGGAAGCCTCCGCTGATCTCGGCGCCGGTGTCTTCACCACCTTCGGCCTGGTGACATTCCCTCAGATGCGCACTGCCCTGCTGGCCGGCGGTCTGCTGGCATTCGCGCTGAGCTTCGACGAGATCATCGTGACCACGTTCACGATCGGGGCCGGCGAGACCACGCTGCCGATCTGGATCCTGCAGAACCTCTTCCGTCCGAATCAGGCGCCCGTGGTCAACGTGGTGGCCGTCGTGCTGATCGTCGTCTCGATCGTTCCCATTTGGCTCGCCCAACGGCTCTCGGGGGAATCGGTCGGCGTCAGCGGGGCCCGGGTGAAGGCGCAGGGGAGCTAGTTCGCGACGGGGTCGACAACGGGGTCGATCGACACCACGGCCAGGAAGCCGCGGCCCAGGATCTCGGGGGAGTCGGCGTCGGAACCGACGACGGCGTCATAGCGGTCCAGCGTCGCGGGTTCGGCGGCGGTGCCGCCGGGACTGACCGTCGCCTGGCCCTGCAGGAGGATCCCCAGCTGGCCCTCGAAGACCGGATGCGCCCGTTTCTTGGACAGCTCGATAATGGAGGTATAGCCCTTGAACGCCCCGCTGCGGGTGATGACGTTCAGGTCCCGGATGTTGCCGGTGGGCAGCGCCCCGGCCGAGTCGGCGTCTCCGGAGAACCGGAACGGCCGGTACTTTTCCAGCGGATGCTCGGCGCCGCCGACGGTCAGGAGCAGCAGCTCGCCCTCGATCACGGTGAGCACTCGATCCATTCCTGGAAAAGCGGAGAAAGCGCCGGCCTTGGAGACCTCGGCGATGCTCACCCGCCAGTCCCAGCCGCCGTCCTGTCCGGACGCTGCCCCTGGGCGGCTGGCCAGTTCGCGGGTCACCCCGCCGCCGTTGGGCCAGGGTTGGGCTTTCAGCTCGGCATAGCGGATGATCTCCATGCCTCCAGCCTATCGCCGGGCCGCGGCGCCCCTGCGCCCCCCCGCTGGGCCCCCCGCTGCGCCCTGTCGGCATCCTGGCAGCGTCCTTGCTAACGTCAGTGGCAGGAACGCTGCAGAAGGAGCCGAATGTTCGTCAAGGTATGCGGGCTTAGTACCCCCGGGTCGGTCCGGGCCGCCACCGAGGCCGGGGCGGACGCCGTCGGCTTCGTCCTGACCGCCAGCCCCCGCCAAGTGGCCCCGGCGCAGGCCCGCGCGCTCCTGGCCCTTGTCCCCGAAGGGGTTCCCGCGGTGGGCGTCTTCAGGCACGAACCGGCCGCGGACGCCGTTGTGGCCGCCCGCGAGGCCGGGCTGGCCTGGGTGCAGCTGCACGGCGACCGCACGCCCGCGGACGTGCAGACCGTGCACGACGCCGGCCTGCAGCTCATCCGCGCCGTCACCATGGCCGCGGGCCCGGAGGCGTTCGGCGCCTGGGGCGAGGACCTGCTGCTGATCGACGCCGCGGTCCCCGGCTCGGGTGAGGCCTGGGATTACGGCTCCGTGCGGGCCAAGGGGCTCGAAGGCCGGCAGTGGCTGCTGGCCGGCGGACTGGATCCCGCCAACGTCGCCGCGGCTGCGGGCCAGGCCGGTGCCTGGGGCGTGGACGTCTCCTCCGGCGTCGAGTCCTCCCGCGGCGTGAAGGACCTGGCGAAAATCCGCGACTTCGTCCGGGCCGCCAAGTCCTGAAGCCGCGCAGGAATGCGGGCGGGTCACGCCGCGTTGACGCGGCCATGAAGCGCATCGGATTTTTGTCCTTTGGACATCGGCGAAGGATCACGGACCCGGACCGCGCGCGAGGCCCTGCTGCAGGGCATTGAACTGGCCGTCGCCGCCGAAGAGCTCGGCGTGGACGGGCCCCACTTCCGCGTGCACCACTTCGCCCGGCAGCAGGCTTCCCGCTCCCGCTGCTGGCGGCGGTCGCCGCCCGGACCAGTCGGATCGAAATGGGCACCGGCGTGATCGACATGCGCTACGAGAACCCGCAACGTAAGTTTGAGCTAACGCAAGGGCCGTAATGACTAACGTGCGCCAAGCAGCCCGCGAACCGGCCCTTCGCAGATTAGCGTGGTTGGGGCGGCCTGCCGCCCCTCTTCTTTGTTGCCCCTGGAGGCCCGGCCAATCCTGGTTCTTTCTCAAGCGGAGTGCGCAAAAAATGTTGCATCATTTGACTGTTATCTAGAACCACAGCCGGAGACGGAATCGAAATCTATCTCCGAGAACTTTTTCGAGTTCATCTCGGAGGCGAACCCCTTCGAGGTCAAAGTGTTTGCGGCGTTCCTCACTCCCAAACAGCCCTGTCTCTGGATTGGCATGTTCGTTGAAGAATTTTGCCCAGGCCACAAGATCCTCGTACAGAGCCTCTGGAAGTTCGCTCTTCCAATCAGGCACATCTTCTAGCGCCCAGAATATGGTGGACATCGGCCAGGTATACCCGTAATCGACGTCGATAAGGATCTCGGGTCGAGGATCTTGTGAAGGCGTGGCCACGATACGACTCTATCCTCAGCAGCCGGGGCTGGTCGACGGGTATGAGGTTATGATTTTTCGGTGGTTTCGGAGACTATGACCGTCGTATTTGGGCATGGTTGGTTTGTTTGATCCGGTAGTGGCGGTGGCCGCCGGCGGCGAGTAGGCATCTGAGCCGGTAGTTGGTGAAGTTGCGGAAGCCGCGGGCGATTCTGCGGGTGGTTTCGATGACGCCGTTGATTGCTTCGGTAGGGCCGTTGGAGGCGCCGTTCGTGTCGAAGTAGGCCAGGATCGCGGTTTTCCATTGTTTGAGGGTCCGACCGAGGCGCGCAATTTCCGGAATCGGGCAGGACGGGAATGATGCAATGACTTCGGTGACGAGTTCACGGCCCCGTTCCGGCCTCGCGTGGTAGATGTTGCGGAGCTTCTGGTAGCACTGCCAGGCCAGGGTGACTTCGTGGTCGGGATCCCCGGCATTGAGCTTCGCGTCCAGTCGGGCGGACTGCTTGTCAGTGAGGTGTTCGGCTCCGATCTGCAGGGTCCGGCGGATCCCGTAGAGCGGATCACCCTTGCGTCCGCGGTGCCCGAGAGTGTCCTGCTGGACCCGGCGGCGGACCTCATCGACCATAGCGGAGCCAAGCTTCACGACGTGGAACGCGTCCAGCACCGTGATTGCTTCGGGCAGTTCGTCGCGGATCGCGTTGGCGTAGCCGCGGAATGGATCCAGCGCGGCGGTCTTGATCCCGGCCGTGAACCCGGGGCCACGGGCTTTGAGCCAGTCGGCGTAGGCCTTCCCGGACCGGCCCGGAACCAGGTCAAGTAGCCGGGCGTGCACCACGCCGTGGTCATCGCGGGTGTGGTCCACGATTCCGGTGACCATGCCGGATCCTGGCGGGCCGGTGTGGGCCCAGACATGTTCATCAACGCCGAGCGCGTCAACGCCGGCGAGCCGATCGGAGCTTTTGATGCGGCGGGTGGCTTCTGCCTTGATGGCGTCCCAGACGGTGTGCCAGGAGACCCCGAGTTGGTGGGCCAGAGCGGAGACCGAGGTGTCGAACCGCTGCAGCGCGTCGGTAGCCCAGCAGACCGCCCGGGTGGTGAGTTTCGCCCGCGGCCCGGCCAGCGGGTGCTCCTCGGTGAACGTCGCCCTCGGGCAATCCGGATCCGGGCAGCGCCAGACACGCTTGGCCCACAGCAGCCGCACCGGCCTGCCGAAACACGGAATGTCATGGAGCCCGATCTGGCGGCGGCCGTGGCCGACCGCAACGACGCCGCAGTCCGGGCAACCGGCGAGGTCCACACCGGTTTCGACGCCCAGTAAGAGGCCGGTCCCGGTTGCCGTGACGGAGCTGACGTGGACGCCGTCGACACCGAGCAGCGCATCCGCGCGCATGCACCAGCGGCCAGCAGAACAAGACATAAAGTTATTCATGTCAGGGTCTCTTTTTGGTTTTGGTTGCTTGGTCGCTACCAATTCAAAGAGGCCCTGGCCTCTTTCCTGCCGCACCACGCCGCAGCGCGGAATACCTACGCGCTGGCGCCATCCTCAGACTGCGCATCCATGCTTATCTGCGAAGGCCCCGCGAACCAGGTCCAGGGCGTCGCTGTCAGGGCGGGACGAGTCAGCGCCGAAGTCGAGGCAGACATCGCCCAGCCGTTGTCGAGTTGATGACACATCTAGCTAGTGAT
Organism: Arthrobacter sp. SO5; assembly: GCF_020532805.1. Taxonomy (GTDB): domain Bacteria; phylum Actinomycetota; class Actinomycetes; order Actinomycetales; family Micrococcaceae; genus Arthrobacter. The sequence goes on from NZ_MQTQ01000035.1 coordinate 38,490, forward strand.
GCCGACAACCTTGGCGAAGGACTTGCCAAATGAAGTCGAAGCCATAACTCCCTTGTCGAACTCAACCGTGCGGCCCTCGGTCGTCTCTAGAGCCTGCTTATAGGCGATCAGCTCTGGCCTTTGCTCAGCCCAAACGTAAGCGTTCTCGCCAGTCATATGGTTTGTGTAGCTGACTTCCACAAGCCCAAGCCGAATCCAGTTGTCGATGTATGTGCCGAGGTTGTCCCGGACAATTGGTTGACCGGATGAGCTGTCATTTAGCGGAATGAGGTTCTTTTGCAAGACGCGCCAGCCCTCTTCACCTTCCGTCCGAAGATTGATCGTGACTGTAGGCGTATAGCCACCGGCCGGCGCGGTCAGTACCTGATTCAACACGCTGATCTCGTCAGAGCTGAGCTGCTTGATCACCTCAACGAAAGACGGATGGGCCGAGCCCTGACTTCGATTGTCTGAAGCTGTAGCCAGCAGATTCAGGTACATTTCTTTGAGGTCGGGCTCGTCAAGGCTGAAGCCCAACTGCTGCATAGCGGGCGCCGCCAGGGACGCTTTTGGTGGGACCAGGTTCTCCTCGGGGACATCCTCTAGCTTCTTTGTCATGTCCTTATCGAAGTCGCCCTCGAAATACTCGTTGGCGACACCAAACAGCTTTGCAATGGGCAAGTACATTTTCGTCAGAATGGCTTGGCGAATGGCAACCCGTTTCGCATATTGATCCGAGGCATCGGTCATGTATCGAGAATCCTTCGCACCCGCGAGGAGTTCTTTGTTGATGGATCGATTTTCCTCGGCCATTTGCTCACCGGCATGCTTGACTACTTTTCCCACCATTGCCGCCGCTGCGACTTCTCCACCTGTCATGGCTCGATCCTAGTAGGCAGGTAGGACGTTACTTGAGTCCGCCTTTCGTGTTGCGTGTCGGCTGCCGACTGTAAGTTGGGCGTATGCATCAGGAAGAAATTGCTCTATGGGTTCAGGTCGGCGCCGTCGTGGTGGCTGTCGGGGCCTCAGTCGTCGCTCTAGTCGTTTCGGCGCTGGACCGGAGGAATGCTCGCAGGATCGCCGCCGAAGATCGGCGGACGGCGCTCCTCCAGGGGAAGCTCATGTTCGAGTTGGAAGCGCTCCTCAGGCTCTCGCAGAATCTACGCCGGGGCGGCCATACGGACACTGACGTAAGTAAGGACATGGGCGCGGAGGCCGGGGCTCTGATAGGGGCCTTGGGAGCGGGGCGGCTTCCGAGAAACTGGGACAAGCGGGTCGCTCAGACGCCTGATGAACTTAGGCAGTTCGTCGAGGACGAAGCACAGGAAGACTGGCTGCGTCGGGCGGTAGAGGCTCAGCTCGCGCTCATGGCCGTCTCGGACGAGTTGCGAGCCCTGATTCACGCCGAAGCAGTGGCTGCCCCGGAGCGGCCAAGGGGATTGTTGAGACGACGGAAAGCCCCGGCTCAGTGCTAGGGAGGGCTTTTCGTGCGGTCAGGCCGCTTTCCAGGGCCGGGGAGTATCCACCGTGCGGACGCTACTTTTTGAAGTAGTCCAAGTAGGACTCGACCTCTTTGGACTTCTGCGGGCAGAAGTAGGCCACGGCGAGCCGGACGCCATCCACGCCGCCGCTGGTCGGATTGCCGCCGACGGAGCGTACTGAAGCGCCGAGGCTAGTGCCGGTTTCCTCGCAGACTTGCTGCTTCATGAAGTCGGCGAAGCTCGTCACGTTGTCGGGCACGACGCCGAGGGCCGCAAGGTCTGCCTTGTAGGAGCCTTTAGTCGCGATGGTGGAGGGCGTCGGAGTCGCCTTTAGTGTGACGGTTTTTGTAACTGTCGGTGTCGGCGAGGCCGTTGCACTCGTCGAGGGTGTCGCCGAGTTAGCGCTTGCCCCCGGGCTGCTACAGCCGGATACAAGAGTAATGAGTATGAGAGCGACGCTGCTCACGGCCAGCTTGTTCAAGGTTCCCCCAATATTGAAACGAAGTCGTGTCTGTTTCCTAACTGTCAAATGCAAGAAGGCCCCTCTCGCGGCCCAAGAGCAATTTCCTACGCTCGGAGCGGGGGCGCTTTGTGACAGGAGCGAATGGCGGTTCTACTCGCAAAACCGGGCATTTTCTCCACAACACATAGTATCTGTGAGGCCGCAGTGCCGCCCCGATGAATGCGGCGGCGTCAAAAAATTGGGAGGAACTCAAAAAATGATTTCAAAAGGTATGGCTTTCGCCGTCTTTCTCACAGGAGCGCTCGCTCTTTCCGGCTGCGGAAGTTCTAATGCAGAGACAGCGCCAGCCGCCACCTCGGCGACAGCCACGCCAACGCCGACGGTGACAGCGCCGCCTGCTAATGGCGGCACGTACTCAACGGTGGTTGCCCTGAAGTCCGCCTACGTGAAAGCGGGAGGTTCGTGTCCAGAATTCTCGCAGACCAACAAGGTCACTCTCGCCGCCGAATCTGCCGATTGCTCCAAGGACACTGTTATCTCAACGTATGTCTCAAGTAGCGATATCAGCCAGCTCATTCAGAACGTGAAGAAGCTGAACGCACAGGTGAAGTCGACTGGCGGTAACTCATGGCTTGTGGGCGAGAACTGGGTTATCAACAGCCCAACGGCCGCCAAAGTGCAGGAGGAGCTCGGCGGCAAGCTCGTCAGCTTCTGACCTTTTCCAGTCGGGCGCTGAGCCCACTTGTAGCAAACAAAAAGGCCCCTCTCGCGGCCTAGGAAGTAGTTCCTGGGCTCTGGAGAGGGGCCTTTTCGTGCAGCGGCGTTTATCCGTTCTGTCGGCAGGATTCCCACCGTGCGGCGGGCGTTCAGCTTCATGCAGCGGCTGTTCAGGCGGCCGCCGGGCGGCGCCGGGACACGGAGTCAAGGCGCGGGCGGCAGTCTGTGAATTCATCGGTGGCGGGCTGCTGACGGAGGATACCGGGGTCCCGTTGGACCAGCTCCAGGCCGAGCAGATCAGTCTGTTCCGGCGGGCCTGGGCCGAGGCGGGCCACGCGTATGAGCCTCGCGTTTCGGTCAGCCGCAGTGTCCTGCCGATCGCCGACGAGGAGGACCGGCATTCTTTCGGTCTCAGCGCGCTCCGCGGGGGACGGGACCAGGAGGGAGTCATCGACGGACTCGTGGCCCGCTTCGGCAAGAGCTACGTCGGAGAGCCCGAGGCCCTGGCCGGGGCGCTGGCCGCCGACGCCGCCGCGCAGGCCGCGGACACTCTCCTGCTCACGGTGCCCAACCAGCTGGGCGTGGACTTCAACGCCAAGCTGCTGGGCACGGTGGTCCGGCACTTGGCCCGGCTATTGGCTGGTCGCCACGGCGCCACGGCGCCACGGCGCCACGGGGCGACGGCCACCCCGGACCGCTAGCCGGGCGGATGCGCCGTGGCTAGCATGGCACCTTGGGGGAGTACCCCAAACACCAGGCGGGCCCGGCCCGCCAACCGCGTGAAGGAGACCATTGTGACTCTGCCCGAAGGTTTGACCCCCGGCGTCTGGACGCTGGACATGTCCCACAGCGAGGTCGGCTTCAGTGTCCGTCACGCCGGCATCAGCAAGGTCCGGGGGCGGTTCAACGAGGCCTCTGCGGAGGCGCGGGTCCGGGACTCGCTGGCGGAGGCCAGCCTGCATGCCAACGTCAAGACCGCCAGTTTCGATTCCGGCGACGCGAACCGGGACGCCCACGTCAAGGGCCCCGACTTCTTCGACGTCGAAAAGTACCCGGAGATGGTTTTCCGGGCCACGTCGATCCGGGGCGACGGCGAGGACTACGTGCTCACCGGCGACCTCACGATCCGTGACATCACCAAGCCGGTGGACCTGGAAGTCGAGTTCACCGGCGTCGCGGTGGATCCTTTCGGTGCCACCCGCGCGGGCTTCAGCGCCGAGACGGACATCAGCCGCAAGGAATTCGGCCTGACCTGGAACGCGGCCCTGGAAGCGGGCGGGTTGCTGGTCAGCGACAAGGTCAAGATCAGTGTCGAGGCCGCGATGGTGAAGCAGGCGGAGTCCTGAGCCTCAGAACAGCAGCAGGATGAAGCCCCCGACCATGGCGAGCACACCTACCCCGGTAAAGATCCAGCCAATGATCCAGGCAGGTCCGTCCCGCTTCGGCGGCGCCAGTGCCCAGCGGGACGGGTGGCATACATCGTAGAAGAGGACGACGTCGGCCCCGACCACCAGTCCGCCGGAGTCCGCCAAGGGCAGGAGCGAGCGGTGGTCGGCGTCGTCGTGATCAGTCCAGCTGTACCCCGTGAACCCTCCGGCGCTGATCACAGTGCCGGTGGTCTCGGCCCACTGGCATTGGCGCCGGAAGGAAAGCCAGCCCCAGGCGAGCAACGGCAGGCCCAGGACGAACCCCACCCAGGTCATGACTTCCAGAATCGCGCCAAAGGCGCCTCCCCCCGGGGTCATCTGAGGGACCGCGACGGCGGCGTCACCGTATGCTGCGCGCGCGGCGCAGGAAATACATGATGCCGGCGCCCACCAGGACCAGGAGCCCGACGTAGAGCAGGAACTGTACGGCTTTGACGGCCAGGCCCACTGCCAGCAGGACGACGGCGACGATCAGCGCAAACTTCAGGAGGGCAGGCATGGGTCAAGTATCGTGCGGATTTCCGGGTTCGCAAAGTCAGGGCCTTTGCCGCGGAGTCCCGGACGATAACTCAGGGGACGTTCAGGGACAAACCCTAGTCCGGATCGGTTCGGGGCGGGGAGAATGGAGTCATGAAGACACTCCTGAACATCATCTGGCTGCTCTTTGGCGGACTGTGGCTGGCGCTCGGCTATTTCGTGGCCGGAATCATCTGCTGCCTGCTGATCGTCACCATCCCGTGGGGAATCGCGTCGTTCCGCATCGCGTCGTACGCGCTGTGGCCCTTTGGCCGCGCGGTGGTGGACCGTCCCGGCGGGACGGGGTTGTTCGCACTGCTGGGCAACATCATCTGGCTGCTCGTGGCCGGGATCTGGATTGCGATTGGGCACGTGCTGACCGCCTTCGCCATGGCGCTCACCGTCGTCGGCATTCCGCTGGCCATCGCCAACCTCAAGCTCATCCCGGTATCCCTCATGCCGCTGGGCAAGCAGATTGTTCCCAGCGACCGGCCCTTCGTGACGGGGTACAACAACTCCCGCCGCTAGGCCGGGCTGCCTCGGGCAGTCCAGCCCGGCACTCCCAGCCCGGCACTTCCCAGAAGGAGCAACGCAATGTCTGATCAAGTCGCGGCCGAAGCTGCCATCCCTGCGCGGGGGGTTTCCCGGGAAAATGAGTTGATGCTGGTCATTGCCCGCGAATTCCAGGTCCCGGTCACCCGGGTGTGGTCTGCCCTGACAGATCCGGACCAGGCCCCGGCCTGGTGGGGGCCGCGCGGCTTCCACGTCCCGCGGGAGAGCATCGATGCGGATCTGGAGATCGGCGGACTGTACCGGGCGTGCATGATCCAGGACGCCACCGGGCAGGAACACTGGTGGAGCGGGGTCCACACCGACATCGAGCCCCCGAACCTCTTCGTGTTCACCCACGCCTGGGACAAACTGGACGGCACCCGCGGCTTTGAGACCGAGGTGGCGTTCGAGCTGGTGGAGATCGACGGCGGCACCCGGATGACGTTCAGGCAGGGCCCGTTCGACACTCTCGAAAACCGCGACGGCCAGGGCCAGGGCTGGCGGGAGTCGTTCGACCGGCTTGCCGAGCACCTCCGCAGGGGTGCTTGAGCAACCAGGCAACGCGGGGTCACGTAGCGCCCATCCCACCGGGATTTATGGGCGCTACGTGACCCCGCGTTGCTGTTGCCTGCCGGGTTAGGCCCGCGTCCGGCTCAGCCGAGCTCGCCCTCCAGGTTCCGGCGGGCCGCTTCGAACCACAGTCCGCGTCCCTGCGGAGTGTGGAAGAGCGGATCCAGCGCCAGCAGTTTGCGGACGACGGCGGCGCGTCCGGTAGCGAAGTCGTCGTCGCCGATGTGGGCAAAGTCCTGCCGGACGGCGGCGAGGTACCGGGCGTAGGCTGCAGGGTCACTGCCCAGCACGGAAAGGTCGGCATCGCTGAGCAGCGCGGCGGCGTCGTCCCCGGGCTCCGGGCGGTGCTCCGCGGTCATCCGCACCAGGCGGGCCACTTCGTCCACCTCCCCTGCGGGAAGTCCGGCGCGGGTGAGCCGGTCCTCGGCGAGCCGGGCCGACTCCTCCTCGTCCTGGCCCGCGATGCCTCGGTAGACGGCGTCGTGGAACCAGGCGGCCAGCAGTACCGTGCGCGGCGGGTCGGCGGGTCCGGTGAGGCGGTCCAGTGCCTCCAGGACCGCCAGCAGGTGCGTTCGGCCGTGGTACTTCCGGTGCTCCTCGCCCCAGCGGTCGAGCAGGTCCAGGAAGAGGGCGTCGTGGCCTGGGAGGACGTCGTTCCAACGGGTCAGCAGGGGTAGTTTGAGTGAGCTGCTGCGCCGCCGGGCCGGGATCCGCAGCCCGCTGGAGATCAGTTTGCGGACCAGGATCCGCCCCTCGACGGGGACGGCCCCGGCCACCACGAGCGCGTCGTACAGGGCTTCGGCGACGTCGTAGTGATCGCCGTCGAACGCCCGGTCCGGGATGCCGGCCGCTGCCGCGAACGCGTGAAGTTCCGCCAGCGAGGTGTCCGAGATCAGGTGCGAGAAGTGCGTTCCGTGCGCAGGCCAGAGCGGCGGATCGACGTAGATGGCCATGGGGGAAGTCTAATCCGGCCCCGGATCAGCCCTGTTGGGCGTCAACGTCCGCGGTTTCGGACTGCTCTTCCTGCCGCGTCCGGGTGCGGCGCGGTTTGGAGCGCACTCCTTCGCCCTTTTCGTTGAGCCGGGTTTCATGTTCGGCCTCCGCGATGGCCGCGGGGGTGATGTCGTCCCCTGAGTTCCAGGCCTTGATCGCGGCCCAGCCCACGGCCACGAGGGGAACTGCGAGGATGGCGCCGATGATGCCGGCGAGGATGGTGCCGGCGGTGAGGGCCAGCAGGATAACGAGGGCATGGACGCTGAGGGCCTGGCCCATGACGACGGGCTGCAGGAAGTTGCCCTCGAGCTGGTTGACCACGATCACGACGATGATGACGATCAAGGCTGCGAGCGGACCGTTGGCCACGAGCGCGACGAGCGCGGCGAGGATGCCGGCCAGGGTGGCGCCGATCAGCGGGATGAAGGCTCCGATGAAGGTCAGCGCCGCGAGCGGAAGGGCGAGCGGAACGCCGAGGAACACGAGCGCCAGGCCAATGAAGAACGAGTCCACCAGAGCCACGATGGAGGTTCCGCGCACGTAGCCGCCGAGCACGTTCAGGCTTCGCTCCCCGGCGCGGCGTGCCTTCACCAGGTTCCTGCCCTTGAACGCCCGCAGCACAAAGGCCCAGATACTCTCGCCGTCTTTCAGGAAGAAGAACAGGATCACCGCCATGAGCAGGGCACCGGCGATGAAGTTGCCGGCCGCGCTGAGGCCGGAGATGGCGCCCGCGCCGACGGTGCTGCTGGTGGCGAAGTCAATGACGGCGTCGCGCGCCTGCTGGATCTGCTGGTCATCAACGGGAAGGGCGCCGGTGCGAATGAAGGCGTAGACCCGGTCGAAGCCCTCCGTGGCCTTGCTCGCCAGCTGGTCGGCCTGGCTCATGACGGCGAGGACGATGCCGGTGATGACGGCGCCGAACGCGGCCAGGAGGACCAGGAAGGACACGGTGGTGGCGGCGGTGCTGGGCCAGCCCCGGCGGCGCAGCCAGTGGACGAAGGGTGCGATCGCGGCGGCGAGGATCAGGGCCAGCAGCGCGGGAATCACCACCAGCCGCACCTGGATCAGGGCGTAAACCACCACCACCGAGAGGACCAGGAGCAGGAGGACCTGTGCGGTCCTGGTGCTGGCGCGGCCCAGGCTGTCGCCCCAGGGGGTTGTCTTTTCCGGACTGCCCATGCTGATGTGTCTCCCACTGTTGGATGGTCATGTTACTTACCAACCGTCTCACAGCCGGAGGGTGCAACCCCCGTGATTCGCCCGGTGATCAGGAAGCGGCGGGCTGGATGTTCTGGTTACCGCGGAAAGTGTTCTCCGGATCGAACTCCCGTTTCACCTGGGCCAGCCGGTCGTAGTTCTCCTCGCCGAAGGCTGCCCGGACCCGGTCCTGGCCTTCGTCGCCGACGAAGTTCAGCCAGACGCCGCCGGTGGCAAAGGGGGAGATGTCCTGGCGGAACTTCTTCACCCAGGCCTTTGCCACCTGGCCCCCTTCCGGTGTTTCCTCCAGCCCGAACGGGTGCGTGACCCATTTGGCGTTGCGGTTTTGCAATGGTGTCTGGGCAGCTGCCGGCCCCGACACGGCCCCACCCCAGCGCGCCATCAAGAGCTGCGAGTGTGGCCCTGGCAGGTTCCGGGCGGACTCCACGATCACGTCCAGGGCGGTGTCCGGCAACTCGTCGTGGTAATCGGCACTCCAATAGTTGTACAGGTTCGGCGGGTCATCGATCATGCACTGGAAATCGGCATAATTCATGGTGCTGACCAGATCCACCGCCGGGCCCAGCTCCCGGAACGGCGAAGCATGTTCTGCGCCGTCGGCGGGGTCTCCCGCGAAGAGATAGGCGACGCCGACTGCTTGTTCCCCCACCATCCCTGCTGGAACGAACGGCTCGGGCGGTGCCGTCAGGAGCACCAGGGCGGTGCCCACGGCGTCGGGGGCAGCTAGGGAAAGCTCCCGGTAGGCGCGGCTGATCTCGGTCGAGGCGTCGCCGGGCCAGAGCATCAGGCCCGCCTGCACCTCAGGTCCCAGCTGGTGCAGGCGGAAGGTGAACTCGGTGGCGACCCCGAAGTTGCCTCCGCCGCCGTGGAGGGCCCAGAACAGCCCGGGGTTCTCCCGGGCGCTCGCGGTCACCCGTTCTCCGGAGGCTGTCATGAGCTTGACGGATTGCAGGTTGTCGCACGCGAAGCCGTAGGAGCGCTCCAGCCACCCCGACCCGCCGCCCAGCGTGAATCCCGCGACACCGGTGGTGGAAGCCCGCCCGCCGGTGCTTGCGAGGCCGTGTTCCTGCGTGGCCCTGTCGAACTCGCCCCACGTCACGCCGGCTCCCACCGTTACCGTCCTGTTGTCCGGGTCCACCGAGATTGACTTCATCGGCCGGACGTCAACGACCAAACCGTCGTCGTTGGTCGACATGCCGGCAACGGAATGGCCGCCAGCGCGCACGGCAACAGCCAGGCTGTTGTCCTTGGCGTACTGCAGGGCCTCGGCCACCTCGCCCGGGTCCGCACATTGGGCGATGACGGCTGGGCGCCGGTCGATCATCGCGTTAAAAACTCTGCGTGTTTCGTCGTAGTCCGGGTTATCCGGCCAGACCCATTTCATGGCGGTGCTCCTAGGCGACCGCGGCTCCACCCCTCGCAGAAAGAGTCTAAGTCCGGTTGGTGCGCCGGAGCTAGGGGTCCCGGTTTCCGGCGGCCTGCAGGGCGCGCCGAGGTGGGCATAGTTCTCGGTTTTACGGACAAATTGCTGGAAAATACCCGCATATGCGGGTTAGGGTATCCTCATGCCTAATATCCGCGTTTCCGAGGCTGCACGGTTCCTGGGCGTCAGCGACGACACCATCCGGCGCTGGACCGAGAACGGAAGCCTGACGCCCGTGAAGGACGACGCCGGGCGGCTCGCCGTGGACGGGCTCGAACTCGCACGGCTCGCACGCGAGCAGGCCCAGCTTCCGGAGGACCCGGCCCGGGTGGGCAGTTCTGCCCGGAACCGCTTTGTTGGCCTGGTCACGGCCATCACCGCGGACACCGTGATGGCGCAGGTGGAACTGCAGTGCGGGCCCTTCCGGGTCGTGTCGCTCATGAGCAGCGAGGCCGTGCGCGAGCTGGGCCTGGAGCTCGGCTCCGTGGCCACCGCCGTCGTCAAAGCCACCACCGTGATCATCGAGACGCCGAAGGGGAAAAGCGTTCTATGAGGACTCCCCGCCGGGGCATCCCGGCGCTCCTGCTCGCCGGCGTCCTGGCCGCCGGCCTCGCCGGGTGTGCCGCCCCCGAATCGTCAGGCAACGCATCGTCTCCCGCTCCCGGCGGCGCGTCGGAGGGCTCCCAAGCCTCCGGGACCATCACGGTTTTCGCCGCCGCGTCCCTCAAGATGGCCTTCACCCGGCTGGCCGGTGATTTCGAGGCGAAAAACCCGGGAACGAAGATCATGCTCAGCTTCGCCGGGTCCTCGGACCTGGCCACCCAAATCGGCCAGGGGGCACCGGCGGACGTGTTTGCCTCCGCCGATGCCAAGAACATGGCCAAGCTCTCCGACGCTTCGCTGGTGGACGGATCCCCCCGGGACTTCGCCACCAACGTGCTGACCATTGCCGTGCCTCCGGCCAACCCGGCGTCGATCGGCTCCTTTGCGGACCTCGCCAGGCCGGGCGTGAAGGTGGTCATCTGCGCGGGCCAGGTCCCCTGCGGCGCGGCCACGAAGACGCTGGAGGAGGAGACCGGCGTCGCGCTGCAGCCGGTGAGTGAAGAGTCGTCCGTCACGGATGTCCTAGGCAAGGTCACCTCCGGAGAGGCCGACGCCGGGCTGGTCTACGTCACGGACGTCAAGACTGCTGGCAACAAGGTGAAGGAAGTCCCCTTCGCCGAGTCGGCCAAGGCTGTCAACACGTACCCGATCGCCGCGGTACGGACCAGCAAGAACAAAGACCTGGCGGCGGCCTTCATTGCGACGGTGGTCGGGCCGGAGGGCAAGGCTGTCCTCGGCGACGCCGGCTTCGGCACTCCGTAGGCCGCGCATGAACCACCGGAGCGTCAGCGCCTACAACGGGATTCCGCGCTGGGTCATGACCCTCGCGGCCGCGGGAGCACTGTTCGTGGTGTTGCCGCTCGCGGCCATGGTGGCCCGGGTGAACTGGCCGCAGTTCCTCCCGCTCATCACGTCGGAATCGTCCCTCGCGGCCCTGGGGCTCAGCCTCCGCACCGCAACGGCCAGCACCGTGCTGTGCGTGGTGTTCGGGGTGCCGCTGGCGTTGGTGCTGGCCCGCGGCGAGTTTCCCGGCCAGCGGCTGCTCCGCTCCTTCATCCTCCTCCCGCTTGTCCTGCCTCCGGTGGTGGGCGGCATCGCGCTGCTCTACACCTTCGGCCGGCAGGGGCTGCTGGGGAAGAGCCTCGAGCTCGCCGGAATCCAGATCGCGTTCTCCACGACGGCGGTGGTGCTCGCCCAGGCCTTCGTGGCCCTGCCGTTCCTCGTGGTCAGCCTCGAGGGTGCGCTCCGCTCAGCCGGGAACCGTTACGAGGCGGTGGCGGCAACCCTCGGTGCACGCCCCACCACGGTGCTGCGCCGCGTCACCCTGCCGCTGGTCCTGCCCGGCCTGGCCTCGGGCGCCGTGCTCTCCTTCGCCCGCAGCCTCGGCGAATTCGGCGCCACCCTCACGTTCGCCGGCAGCCTGCAGGGGGTCACCCGCACCCTTCCGCTGGAGATCTACCTGCAGCGCGAGACCGACGCCGACGCCGCCGTCGCGCTCTCCCTGCTGCTCGTCGCGGTGGCAGTCGCCGTCGTCGGGCTCTCCTACCGGGGTCCCGGCCCCGCGGGGTCCGGCAGCAACGCCGCCCTCAGTGGGGGCAAAACCGGACGGGTGCCGTCATGACGTTCACCGTCAACGCCGCCCTCGCCGCCCGCGGCTTTGAGGTTTCGCTGAGCCTGGGACCGGCCGAGACGGTTGCGGTGCTCGGGCCCAACGGCGCCGGCAAGTCCACCCTGCTCGCCGTGATCGCGGGCCTGCTCCGGCCGGACTCCGGCCGGGCTGCCGTGGACAGCAGGGTACTCTTCGATCTGCCGGCGAACAGCGCGGGAACGTGGACCGCGCCGCACCGCCGGGGGACCGCCCTGCTGGCCCAGGAACCCCTGCTTTTTCCACACCTCAGTGCGCTCGAAAACGTCGCCTTTGGGCCCCGGAGCGCGGGGGTAGCCAAAGCCGAGGCGCGGGAGGCCGCCCGCCGTTGGCTCGCCGAGGTCGACGCCGCGGACCTCGAAGAGCGCCGGCCGGGCGAGCTGTCCGGCGGCCAGGCGCAGCGCGTGGCCGTCGCCCGAGCCCTCGCGGCCAACCCGGGGGTGCTGCTGCTGGACGAACCGATGGCCGCCCTGGACATCCAAGCCGCCCCGCTGCTGCGGAGGCTGCTCAAACGGGTCCTCGCCGGGCGCCGGGCCATCATTGTCACCCACGATGTCCTGGATGCCTACATGCTTGCCGACCGCGTGATCGTGATGGAGGACGGCCGGATCACCGAGGAAGGCCCCACCCGCGAAGTGCTCAGACGGCCCCGCAGCAGCTTCGCGGCCGGACTGGCAGGGCTCAACCTGGTCTCGGGGACGGTGACCGAGGCAGGGATACGCTCCGCGGAGGGGCTTGAAGTAGCCGGCCAGCACGACGCTCCCCTGACCGGCGGGCAGGCAGGGGTGGCGGCCTTCCCGCCGTCGGCCGTGTCCGTTTTCCTTGACGAGGCGCACGGCAGCCCGCGGAACTCCTACCAGGTGACCGTGACGGATCTGGAGCCGCACGGGGACCAGATCCGTGTCCGCGCCGGCGACTTGTCCGCAGACGTCACGCCGGCGGCCTCCGCGGATCTCGGCCTGGTGCCCGGCCTCCGGGTCTACTTCGTGGTGAAAGCTGCCGCGGTGGCGATTTATCCCGCGTAGTCGGGGGTGATGGCGGCCGGGGTGGGGCGGCCG